>JAFUAF010000032.1 GCA_017460805.1 Bacillota bacterium
TAAATAGTTACTTATAAACAGTGGCGCGCAAGCGCGTTATAGGGGTCGCGCAGGAATCGCATCGCCGCTTCGCGGCTCAGCTCCCAGTCCTGCGCTCCAACACACTTTTGCAAAAGCAAAAGTGTGTTAAATTCCAATTTACCTCTATAAAATAATTATACCACATTTTCAAAAACTGTAAAGATGTTCTTTACCTACAAAGAAAAATATGTTATGCTATAAATGTATAAATATCAGCAATTTACAAAAAGAAGGTCGGCAGAAATTGATAAAATTAGAGGAAATAAACACCCGTGAAGCGCTGCGGTATATGGGTGCAGCGCAGGTAAAAGACCCTGTTTTGTTGCAGCAGGTCAATAAATGCGCAGACGAGCTGTTAAAAATAATACGTCCCGCATACACTTACAAGATTTTGCCGTTGGAGCAGGCCGAAAATGGTCTTTTGCTTTCGGGCACGACCCTTGTACTGACGGGCAATTCGGCAAAAGAGCATTTTGCGGGCTGTCACTCCGTAATAGCTATGGCGGCGACACTTTCGGGCTTTGCCGACAGATATATACAGACTGCCGAAATATCGGACATGGCAAAAGCGCTGATAGCCGACAGTTTATGCACGGCGGCGGTTGAACAGGTCTGTGACCTTGCGGAAAAAGAAATATTTTCCTCACTTCCCGCAGATAATCACTATACATGGCGGTTTTCGGCGGGTTACGGCGACCTGCCGCTTGATATTCAGCCGCTTTTGCTCAGAATTTTAAACACGGAAAAACTTATCGGGCTTACAATAAATGACAGCCTTATAATGCTGCCGCGAAAATCCGTGACCGCATTTATCGGCATTTCCGACCGCCCGATAGAAAAAAAGCGCAGGGGCTGTGCGGCCTGTAACATGAACAAGACCTGTATGTTCCGCCAAAACGGCGCACACTGCGGGCAGCCATAAAGGAGAGAGTTATATGACATTCAAGGAACTTTTAAAAAATAAATTTGTATTTTTAGACGGCGCTATGGGCACTATGCTGCAAAAGGCAGGGCTTAAAACGGGCGATATACCCGAGCTTTTAAACCTGACGAACCCCGAAGTGGTAATTGATATACACAAACAGTATATCAACGCGGGCAGCAATATCATCTATGCCAACACATTCGGTGCAAACGGCTATAAATTAAAGGGCTGCGGCCATTCTGTGGATGAAGTTATCGGCACAGGCATCAGAAACGCAAAAAAAGCCTGTGAGGGCACGGACACCCTTGTTGCACTGGATATAGGCCCTATAGGTCAGCTTTTGGAGCCCACGGGCAGCCTTACCTTTGAGCAGGCATACGATATTTTTAAAGAACAGATTGAAGCGGGCAGGGACGCAGACCTTATCGTTTTTGAGACCATGACCGACCTTTATGAAGTCAAGGCCGCCGTTCTTGCCGCAAAGGAAAACAGCGGCAAACCAATCATCGTTACCATGACTTTTGAGGAAAACCGCCGTACTTTTACGGGCTGCAGCGTTTCCGCAATGGCACTTGCCCTGCAGGGACTCGGCGTTGATGCGATAGGCATAAACTGCTCTCTTGGCCCGAAAGAACTGCTCCCCGTTGTCGAGGACTTATATACCTGGCTTAAAATACCGCTTGCGGTAAAACCCAACGCAGGTCTGCCCGACCCCGCCACGGGCGCTTATAACATCACAAAGGACGAATTTGCGGACTATGTGGCGCAAATGGCAAAATTCGGGCTTAAAATCGTGGGCGGCTGCTGCGGCACAGACCCGGATTTTATCCGCGCGACCGTGGAAAGGCTTAAAAATGTCGAGCCGACTTTTCCCAAAACCGAACTGCCCGCCGCACTTTGCTCCTACAGCAATACCGTTCTTATCGACCGCCCGCGCATTATCGGCGAGCGCATCAACCCGACGGGCAAAAAACTTTTGAAAGAAGCGCTTAAAAACGACGATATAAACTATATTTTAAATCTTGCAATTTCGCAGGCGCAGGCAGGCGCAGACCTATTGGACGTAAATGTCGGTCTGCCCGGCATAGACGAAAAAGAAATGATGAAAAAGGCGGTCAAAGCCGTTCAGGGCGTTACCGACCTGCCTTTGCAGATAGACTCCACCATACCCGAAGTGCTTGAAGCGGGACTTCGCGTATACAACGGCAAAGCGCTTGTAAACAGCGTAAACGGCGAGGAAGAATCGCTTGAAAAAATTCTGCCCATCGTAAAAAAATACGGGGCGGCCGTTCTTGGGCTTGCACTTGACGAAAACGGCATACCGCCCAAGGCAGAACAGCGTTTCGAGATAGCAAAAAAGATAATGGAGCGCGCGCTTGCAATAGGCATCCCAAAAGAGGATATATATATCGACTGTCTTTGTCTGACGGCATCCGCGCAGCAGGAAGCCGTTATGGAAACGCTGAAAGCCATTAAAATGGTAAAAGAAAACCTCGGTTTAAAAACGGTTCTCGGCGTGTCGAATATTTCTTTCGGTCTGCCGCAGAGAGGGCTTGTAAACAGCACATTTTTGACTATGGCAATGAGCTACGGCCTCGACCTCGGTATCATAAACCCGAATATAAAGGAAATGACAGGTGCTGTGCGTGCATTCAGACTTTTGAAAGGCTATGACAAAAACTCGGTGGATTTTATAGAAGCCTACAGTGAAGTCGAAGAAGCACCGAAACAGACGGCTTCATCGACCGAAATGACGCTTGATTATGCAATACACAAAGGTCTTAAAGAAGATGCCCGCAGGATAACCGAAAAACTGCTTGAAACACAGGACTCAATGGAGGTCGTAAACGGCATCATAGTCCCCGCCCTTGACAGTATAGGCGCACTTTTTGAAAAAGGTAAGATATTCCTGCCGCAGCTTATTTTATCCGCAGGCGTGGCGCAGGAGGCCTTTGAAGTCATAAAGAAAAAGATGATAGAGTCCAACAATGCACCCGTAAGCAAGGGAAAAGTGATACTTGCAACGGTAAAGGGCGATATTCACGACATAGGAAAGAATATCGTAAAAGTTCTTTTGGAAAATTACGGCTATACGGTAGTTGATTTAGGGAAAGATGTACCGTACGAAGCCGTTGTGGAGGCTGTAATAGAGCATGATGCAAAACTGGTGGGATTAAGTGCGCTTATGACCACTACCCTTGTTTCCATGGCGGAAACGATAGAGCTGATAAGACAAAATCAGCTTGACTGCGAGGTCGTAGTCGGCGGTGCTGTGCTGACACCGGACTATGCAAAGGAGATAGGCGCGGACTACTACGCAAAAGATGCAAAGGAGACCGTGGATATCGCAAAAAAAGTGCTCGGTTAAAAGATCAGAAAAAGGGATGTAAAATTATGGGAAAACTTAAAAAGCTATTATAACAACAAGCAATGTACTTAAATACTTCACTATGGATATAGCAAGGTTCAGCGATATATCCGCAGGAGCAAATATAAGCGACAACCCCGCTGTTGTGGAAAGCATAAGCTATGACGAACAAGGCAGCGCGGTCGTATCCTGCACCTTTGCGAAAAAAGGCGATGTGAACAAGGATACCTATGTAAACGATAAAGATGCAAAAATCATTTTAAGCTATGCAGGCGGACTTTCCGACCTGACAGCCGAGCAGAAAAATATCGCCGATGTAAACGGCGACGGAGAAATAGACCTTATTGATGCTATGGCTGTTTTGTGATAAAACAAAAAACCTACACTCATAACTAAAAAACGGAAAGCCGCTGACTTTCCGTTTTTTAGTTATTTAAGTTTTATCTTTATTTTCTTTTTGCCGCCGCTGTGTTTTCTCTTGCCGCCGTTTCGCTTTTTCTGGCTTATGAACCATGCGCGCAGGCCGAATATAACTATCAAAAATACAATTATGATAACTGCCACGGCTGCCCCAAGTATTTTAAGCCCTTTTACAAAGGCCGCATGTCTTCTCTGACGTGCAAGTTCCTTTTCGGGTATGGCATCTACTGTACCGTCGGGTACAATGTCTATAGTACCGAGCTCCGTATCGCCGTAACTTACCGTTACCGAACCGATCAGCTGGTCGGGCGTTACGGGTGCGGTCAGTTTTTCGGGCATAGTGTAATTTATAACGACCGTGTCTTCATTTATAAAAGACGGAGTATAAGCTGTCAGGTCGTTTGCAAGTGTCACGGTAACTGTGCCAAGGTCAATTTCTTCATCCCTATAGTACTGTACAACAGGCAGTATTCGCTCAAAGCGCTCACGTCCGTAAAGTTTTCTTTCCTTATAAAGACCAAAGCCGTAGTCCAGCATACTTTTTGTATCTTCATAGGTCGCATTGTAGCCGTTATCTTTCATAACGACAGCCGCAAGCTTTACCTCGCCGTTTACAGCATAGGTCGCAAGAGTATTCATGGCCTGGTTATGGAAACCCGTTTTGCCGCCCTTTATCCTCTCGTCATAGAACGAAGTCGTGGGCTGGAGCATTTTGTCGGAATGATTTAAAAGTCTTGCCTCATGCTTTGCCGTAGCATTTATGCTGTGGTCGGCCTCGCCCCAGATCTTATTTACACTTTCATTTTTGGAAGCGGCTCTTACTATAAGTGCCATATCATGCGGAGTCGTATAATGCTCCTCGTCATGGTAGCCGTGCGGATTTACAAAATGGGTGTTTTCGCAGCCGAGTTCCTTTGCCTTTTTGTTCATCATCTCGACAAAGGCTTCTTCACTTCCTCCGACGTGTTCTGCAATAGCCACCGCCGCATCATTGCCCGATACAAGTATCAGCGCATATAAAAGATCCTGCAAAGATATTTCTTCGCCAACTGCAAGGTCTGCTTTGCTGCTGTCCCACGGTATCTCGTTTACCGCATTTTCGGAAACAGTGACTATATCGTCAAGTCTGCCGTTTTCGCACGCCACAAGCAGGGTCATGACCTTTGTCATACTTGCGGGATAAAGACGCTCGTCCGCATTTTTGCCGTAAAGCATTATGCCCGTGTCAATATCCAGAAGTGCCGCACCCTCGGCCTGCATATTCACGTTTGCAACAATGCCCTCGGGGGTCGATATACCGCTTTGGTCTACCACAATAGAAACCGTTGTAGGCTCGGTAGTCGTTTCTTCCGCATAAACAAACTGGCTGTCGGTGTTCCGCTCATCATCACTTACACGCGAGGTACGCGTATTTCTCTGCCGAACAGGTTCTTCATCCTCATCGTCATTTCTGCGTGTATTTCGCTGCTCGGGTTCTTCATCCTCTTCATATTGAGTATCTTCGTCTTGATTTTCGTCCTCGTACTCTATGGCAGAGCCGCTTTCGGGATCGGCAAACACGCTGTAAGGCACCACCGCCGCAAAAACAGAAACAGCAAGCACACCCGCTATCAATTTTTTAAATAACATTTTTTACCTCATTTCAAAATACTGCTGTTGTCAATACTTTTTATCGCTTTTTCAAGCATTTCGCAGGGCTGTACAAGCGCCATGCGTACATAGCCCCTGCCGTGTCTGCCGAAGCTTGAACCCGGCACACATACCACGCCCGCCTTTTCAAGCAGGTCAAAGGTAAATTCTTCATCATCCGTGCCGTATTTTTCGGGTATGGGATACCATGTGAACATGGTCGCATCCCCAAGCGGCACTTTCCAGCCTATGCGGTTAAGACCATCATGCAGATAGTCCCTGCGCTTTTTGTACTCCGCGCGGTTTCTTTCAAGTATGTCCTGCGGGCCGTTCAAAGCCGCAACAGCCGCATTTTGTATACCCATACATATACCATAGTCTATCTGCGAACGGAAAGCGCGGAAACGCTTTATTATATCGGCATTTCCGAGTGCAAAACTAAGTCTCAGACCCGTAAGGTTATAGGATTTTGAAAGGCTGTTGAATTCTATGCCCACATCCATTGCCCCGGGTATCTGCAAAAATGACAGACCTTCGCCGCCGTCAAATATAAGCTCGGAATATGCGTTGTCGTGGATAACGATAATATCGTATTTCTTCGCGAACTCCACCAGGCGGAAATAAAATTCCTTAGGCGCCTGTGCCGTAGTCGGATTATTCGGGTACGAAACTATCATTACCTTAGCCCTTTTTGCCGTCTCCTCGGGGATAGCATCAAAGTCTATAAGATAGTCGTTTTCCTTTAAAAGCGGCATATATTCAAGTTTTGCATCCGCAAGCACAGGGCCGAAACCAAATATCTGGTAGCAGGGGTCTGGCACAAGGACCGTATCGCCCGCATTTATAAGCGGGAAAGCAATATGTGCTATACCCTCCTGCGAGCCGTTTACCGCCGTTATATTCTCCGCCGCAAGCTCCACACCGTATCTGCGTTTATACCAGTTTATAACGGCATCCGCAAGTTCCTTACTCTCTGTCATGCCGTACTTGTAGTTCTCGGGGTCGAGAAAACCCTCGGACACCTTGTCCATTACAAATTTATCGGGCGGGAAGTCGGGTGTGCCTATAGAAAGGTTTATCACTTCCCTGCCCTGTTTTTCAAGCCTGTTTTTCGCATCGTCCAGATCCATAAGGATATTTGCCTCGGATCTGCCGAATTTATCCGAAAATTTCATAGCTGCATCTCCTAATTTTTATCGTTTATAATACATCTGTTGATATCGACATCGACAACTATTATATCAACGCCTATTTTTTTGATGTCGCACCATTTTATATAAAGTTCTTTGCGGCCGAAAACGCCGAACAGCCGTCCCGGTGCAGGGACTATCACAGCCGCAACACAGCCGTTTGCCGTATCGACAACAATATCCTCCACGCAGCCCAGCCGCAGACCGTCGCAGAGATTTATAACTTCTTTTTGTTTAAGGGATTGTATTCTGTCCATATAATACCCAAAAATATTTTTTTAAATTATATGCCGAAACCTATCCCTTTAAGCCATCTTAACATAAGATAGAACCATTGATCCGTGCCGTACATGCCCGTAGCAAGGCCGAGTCCGTGTCTGCCGTGCGGGAAAAGATGAAGTTCTACGGGAATTTCATGCTCCTTTAAAGCTGTTGCAAGACGCAGGCTGTTTATGCAGTTTACAGAACCGTCCTCAAAGGTATGCCACATAAAAACGGGACCCATATCCTCACGGATATTGAGATTCAAAGAAAGGTCGCGTTTCAGTTCCTCGTCGTCGCCTGCAAGGTTTTCCGCCGATTTTACATGACGGTAAGCATCATAATTGCTTGAAACGGCATAACAAAGTATCAGAGCATCGGGTTTTGCGCTGACCGTATCCTGCTCGTCGCGGTGTTCATAATCATATTTATCGTAGTATTCCGCAAGCAGTCCCGCAAGGTTGCCGCCCGCAGAGAAGCCCAGAGCCGCAATTTTATACGGGTCTGTCCTTAATTTTTGAGAATTGTATCTTATGTACCTTATTGCCCGCTGCGCATCATTGAGCATAACGGGGTGCTTATAAGGCGCTACCCTGTAGTTGAGCACAAAAGCGTTATAGCCGTTGCCTACAAACTCGTTTGCGATAGTACCGCCCTCATGTTCGGCACGGTGATCGTAGCCGCCGCCCGGTATTATAAGCACAGCGGGACGTGCTTCTTCTCCCTCGCAGATATAGCAGTCCAGCGACGGGCAGTTTGCATTATGTTCGTTTGTAAATTCTTCGTTAAAATGCGGGACATCTTTATCCCATAAATTTATTCTGTACATAAAGCCAAAACCTCCGTACAATACCAAATATTATATAGTTAATATCTCCGCACCCGTTTCGGTAACTACAACAGTATGCTCCCATTGCGCGGAAAGACTTCCGTCACGTGTCATTACCGTCCACTCGTCCTCCAGCACTTCCACATCCCAGGTGCCTGCATTTATCATGGGTTCAACGGTAAGTACCATACCGGGTACAAGTATCATTGATTTTTCTTTGCTTCTGAAATGGTTTACTGTAGGGTCGGAATGGAAATCCAGACCCACACCGTGACCGCAAAGTGCCCTTACAACACCATAGCCGTATTCATCGGCCTTGTCATGGATAGCGTTGCCTATCTCGTTTACGGGCATATAGGGTTTGATAGTGTCAATGCCCAAAAACATCATTTCTTTTGTTCTGTCTATAAGCTTTTGTGCCTCATCGGATATCTCGCCAATGGTGTACATACGGCTCATATCCGAATAATATCCGTCAAGGATAGTTGTAACATCTACATTTATTATATCGCCCGCTTTAAGCTTTGTCTTGTCGGGAATACCATGGCAAACACAGTCGTTTATCGAAGTACAGCAGCTTTTCGGGAAACCGTAGTAATTGAGAGGCGCGGGGATGCCGCCTGCCTCGGCTGTCATTTTGGAAACAAGGTCGTCTATCTGCTCCGTTGTAACGCCCTCTTTTATAAAATCTTCAAGCGCATCCATAATTGAAACGGAGACCCTTGCACTTCTCTTTATGCCCTCTATCTGTTCGGGGTTAAGTATAAGTGCTCTGTCGGGAATGGGATAACCCTCTCTCAAAAACTTTGACAAATTGGCTTCGTCGCTTTTTTCATGGCACGATTTATATTTTTTACCGCTGCCGCACCAACACTTGTCATTTCTTCCTAACTTAAACATCTGCTTTTTTTACCTCTTTTCTGTAAAAATCTATCAATTCTTTATATTCTTCACCCTCCAGCGCTTCAATCCCTTTTACCGAAAGGCCGTATTCATAGTCGCTGTTGCGCTCAAACCAACCGAATACGTTGGAGCGCAGGGCATTTTTCATTTTTTCGGGATAACCCATTTTTTTTATCTCTTTTATCATTATTTTGTCGTAGAGTTCCATGTGACAAAGAGCAAGAACGGAGGCCTCTTTGTATGCCGTGACTATTTTTTTACCCGTACTGCCGCCCGTGTTCCTGTCCTCGGTACGCTGGTCAAATTCCTTTTGAACAGCGGTCTTGCGCCGCTTGTTTATGGTTTTTACCTTGCCCGGCTCTATCCATATATCGACATTTCTCAAAGAATTGTTGCCGACCGTTATAAGGCCTATTCCAAGTTCCTTTAAAAGCGCCATCATCATGCGCGTATTTTTTTCGCGCAGGCTTGACGGACGGGGTATGGCGACATAGACATTTGGCGTTATGCTTCGCCTGTTCATGGCCTGATACACCACCGTTATATTAAAAGAGCGCTTCATTTCCACCACCGACATCTCGTCATCTTTGACAGCAACTATATCGCAGTCCTTGACCTCGGCGCGAACGGTATACCCAAGCCCCTCAAGCTTTTTTTTGATAGGCTCATACATATCGGTCTCTTTTTCTATTTTTGACATATCAGGCCTTCTATCTCTTCAACCGTTTTGGGGATGCCGTCATATATCAGCCTGCATCCGTCATAGGTAACTATAACATCATCTTCTATCCTTATGCCGATATTCTCATCCGCTATATAAAGCCCGGGCTCTACCGTAAGCACCATGCCTTCTTCCAGCAGACCCTCGTTGTGTCTGCCCGCATCATGGGTCTCTATACCGAGCATATGGCTGACTCCGTGCCAATAAAAATCTTTTACCTGCTTCGGTTCCGTTATAAGCCCTATTTTTGCAAGTTCTTCTTCGTAATATTTGATAAGCGTTTCGTTAAGGCTTTTAAACGGTATGCCCGGTTTTATGGTATCTATTATAAGTTTCTGACCGCCAAGCACGATATTGTAAAGCAGTTTCTGACGCTGTGTAAATCTGCCGTTTGCGGGGAAAGTACGGGTCACATCGCCGCAATAATACTCAAATTTAGCGCCCACATCGCACAAAACAAGGCTGTTATCCTCTATCTTGCAGTTATTGTCGCTATAGTGCAGAACAGCCGCATTTTTGCCCGATGCAACTATGGACTTGAAAGCAAAGTCCCTGACCCCGTTTGACTTTAATGTATAGTCAAAATATGCTTCAAGTTCATATTCGTACATATCGGGATGCACGTTTTTAAGCATATTTTCAATGCCCATGCCCGTTATCTCAATGGCGCGGCGCAGTTTTTCTTCCTCATAGGGCTGTTTAAAACGTCTCAGTTCGGCCGCGATATTATACAGATTTTTTATTTGGATATAGGGATATTTCTCCCTTACCTCGCCCGCAAAGTCAAGTTCCTTGCTGTGGGTATGAAATCTGCGGTTTTCAAGGTCGATATAAAAATTTTCCGTGCGCTTGTTAAACAGCACACCCGCTGTAAATTCGTAAAAATCATTTATATATCGAATATCTTCTATACCGCTTATTTCCTTGGCTTCGTCCTTTGAAATAACTGCACCCGTCCATTTTGCCTTCTCTTCGTCATGCGGTTCTATAAAAAGGGTATACTTTGTCTCTTTGCCGCTTTTTACGATAAAAAGTATCTCATTGGGACTGTCTATGCCCGTAAAATACAAAAAATTGCTGTTTGGGGTAAACGGAAAATTCTCGTCACCCATTTTTTTTATCTCTTCACCCGAGAAGATGACCGCCGCGCTGTTGTCGTCAAGCTTTTCCGCAAGGTTTTGTCTGTTTGATATATAAAATTCTTTCATTGTTTCGCCTTCAATATTTAATTATCAAATTTAATTTTTTTATTTAATTTTCAATATTTAACTTTTGATCCTTTTTCAGACTTCTAACTATACTATTATACTCCAAATTTTCGTATCTGTAAACAGTAAAATTGCCGTCTTTATACATAAAACTTACCGTTCCGTCATAAGTTTTGTACAATACGACACCATATTTTCGCATTCTTTCGACAGTTTCCAACGACGGATGCCCAAGATAATTATTATATCCCGCAGAAGCAACGGCATAGGTCGGCGAGGCGTTTTTTACAAGATATACGCTTGTGGAAGTCTTGCTGCCATGGTGGGAAAGCTTTAAAATATCGGCATTTATCTCATCCGCGGGAAGTGTTTTTTCCGCCTTTTTGCTTATATCACCCGTCAGAAGTACACTTTTGCCGCCGTACTCCCATTTCAGCACCATTGAATTGTCATTGTTGTCATTTGCGTTTTCATACGGATAGAGACAGGTAAATACCATTTTGTCAAGTTCAAGGCTTTCTCCCGCGCAAAGCCGCTCAACAGGCACATTTTTCTCCTTTGCAAGCGACATAAGGGTATTAAAGTTATTGTTCTCCTCGGCAAATTCCGCAAGATATATTTTATCTATATCAACACCGCCTTTTAACAGGTCAAACAGGCCTTTTATATGGTCTGTATCGGTATGCGAGACAAAGACCGCCCCGACTTTTTCTATCCCGCTGTAGTTAAGAAACGGCATTATGCGGTAAGTACCCGTGTCCTCGCCTATTTCGGAAAGCGCATTGCCGCCGCAGTCGTAAATATATGCGGTCTTGCCCTTGTTTATAACACAGCAGTCGCCCTGCCCCACATACAGAAAATTGACTGTCGGCTCCGGATCTTCCGCCAAGGAGAGCGGGATAATAAAAACAAGCGTAAAAAGTGCCGTACATAGTCTTTTTGCCTTTGGTTCAAGCAAAAACAGCACAAGCAAAAGTGCAGATATAATAATAAGCGCAAATACCGTTTTTGTCGGACAGCCGACCGTTAAGGAAGCGAAACCGCTGAGTTTTTCCGCAGTAAAGTCAAGCAGATCCACCGCCGCCCCAAGCGGTTTTGAAACAAGCGACACATTGAACAGCAGTCCCGCAAACCCAATTATCATTGCATACACAACTATCAGTCCCATAAACGGTATAAGCAAAAGATTTATAAAAATATCATACAGATTTATCGTATAGTATGTCACAAGCGAAATTATCCTTGTAAACAAAGTCGCCCCGAAAGAAGCCGCAGCCGACATAAAAATTTTATTTTCTATGCCCGCTTTTTCCGCCGCACCAACAGAGAGTGCTATGCCATACACAGCCGCAAACGAATATAAAAAGCCCGAATCAAACAAAAACAGCGGTTCTGATAAAAGCAGAATAAGCGCAGCAAGCGACACCGCATTTATCAGATCGTAACGTCTGTAAATAAGCTTGCCGACAAGCAAAATAAATATCATCAGCACCGCTCTTGTAGCTGAAACGCTGCCGCCCGTCATTATCCAGTAAAGCGCAAGAAACAGCATTGTGAATATATAAGCACCCTTTTTATCGAGCTTTTTCAATAACCAAACCAAAAAGCCCGCTATTACCGAAAGATGCAGACCCGAAATAGCCAGGAAATGATATATTCCCGCATCCCTGAAATTTTGTTTTAAATCGTAGTCGGCACCGCTTTTGTCGCCTATGGCAACCGCTTTGAGCACTCCTGCCTGCCTTTCGGTAAAATTTGCATCAAACACCGCCGAAACCCTGTCACGCAGAGCGTACATTTTATTCCTCACAAGGTAAACAACGCTTTTTTCTTTGCCCTTGACAATTATATTGCCGTCATCGGGCTCATCTATGTAGATACTGTAGTCATAGCCGTGTATTCTCAAATATAATCTGTTGTCAAAATCGGACGGGTTAAATTTGCCGTTATGGGCATAAATGCGGGATATAATGCTCACTTTATCGCCGCAGCAGAGCTTTTGCGGCGTTATAAGCCTTATCCCGTAGGTTTCTTCCGTCTTTGTTCCGTCCGTAAAATTTATTTCTTCGGCTTTTATTTTATAGATGAAGTCCTCTCCGCGCGGAGAAAAATCGGTAATGACACCGTTTACGCATACTTCCTTTCTGTTGTTCACTGCGTTGTTGACAAGTCTGTCGGCAAACGGATCGGTCAAAGCTGCTTTAAATAAAAAAATCCCCGCAAGAAACATAAGGGGAAAAAGTGACGTAAACAGCCGTTTTGTAAGAAATGCGCATAAAAAGCACGCCGCAAGCATCAGAATAAATGCCGCCGCAAACTTTGTCAAAGAATTTATCATATCCGCCGTATATATTCCCAAACATAAGAAGAAAAGCAGATACGGCACCACTCTTTTTATTTCGCATTTCATTTTTCGCATTTGCCTCACCTATAATAATTATAACAATTTTATACCGTTTTACAAGTCTTTTTAAAAAAATTTTTCAAATTGGAATTTGACGTGGAGTTAATGGCAAGCGTAAACCCCTCAGTCAGCCGTTGTAGTTTTGTGTTAAAAGCCAATAAAATGGCGGCTGACAGCTCCCCTAACGAGGGGAGCCAAGAAACGCGCACCGCAGTTACCGGACTATCGGGAGCCAAGA
>JAFUAF010000002.1 GCA_017460805.1 Bacillota bacterium
GCTTATTACAGAAACGCTTTAAAAGAACATGGAATAATTCAGTCAATGTCAAGAAAGGGCAACTGCTATGACAACTGCATTATGGAAACTTTTTTTGGAAGATTAAAAAATGAAATGTACTACGGATATGAAAAGGAATATACTTCATTTGAGGAATTTTCAAAAGCGATTGACGAATATATAGATTATTATAACAACAAAAGGATTCAGGCAAAAACAAAATGGATGCCCCCTGTAAAATACAGAGAAGCATCCATGTGTGTGGCCTGCTCATAAATCAATGTGTCCAGGATTCTGGGTACATATCATTGGAAAGCCTTTTTGGTTATTAAAATGTGGGTTCTTCTTCGTCCTTTATCATCTTTGCGCAGTATACATAAAGTGCCGTGATAGCAATGCTTATCGCACTTGACCATATTCCGGCGCCCCTGGATATATTCAAAACCGCGCTTATAATGTTTAAAACAAGCACCGCTATTCCTACGCCGAACGCCTTGCCTGCGCCGTAGCCCTTTGCAGCCTTAAGTCCTGCCGAGCCCTGTATTATTTCAAGAATACCCAAGATAAGCACGATAGCACCTGCCACAAAAATTATAATACCCGTACCGAGCATTGTTTTTGATGCATCGAGATCCGTACCCGCCTGCGCATTCATCTGTGCAATTTTAGCCGCCATTTCCTCGTCATTGTCCATCTCTGACATCAATTCCTGATTTTGGCTTATAGCCGTTGCGGCACCGCCGCCCAAAAGCATAAACGCACCTCCGAGCACAGACAAAATACCGCCTATAAGTGCAAGTATCGACAACACCTTTATTGTTTTTCTGAAATCCATAATAATTCCCCCTTTTATAAGATTTCACCAAAAATATGAGGCATAAATAAACATACCTCCATATTATATCTAACATAATAATTATACAATTTTTTCAAGTCTTTGTCAATGAAATTTCTAATCAAACAATTTTTATTTTTTTACCAATAAAACTACACTAACCGACAAAAATTTTATTTAAAATTCCCGATTGAAAAATTTGTCGATAATGGTATACTGTATATAGGGAGTTTTTTCATCCAGAAATCAACCAAAAGGAGATCTAAAATGAACAGTATTCGTAAACACCCGGTAGGAAAGCTTGGACTCATCGGTATGCGCGGCTGTGAGGACAAAACAAACCACATTGACGCATATTTAAAGCAATGGTTCAAGGAAGAATTCAACGAAGATATCGACACATTCAAAATCAATTTTGCGTGCCCGCGTTTCAGCTCGGGTGAAGCAAAATCCGTCATATACGAAAGTGTGCGCGGTTTTGATATTTACATAATATGTGATGTCTTTAACTATGGCAAAACATACAAGATGTACGGCATGGACGTACCTATGAGCCCCGATGACCATTACGCAGACTTAAAGCGTGTTGTGGCTGCCATAGGCGGCAAGGCAAAGCGTGTTACCGTTATTATGCCTATGCTTTACGAGGGCCGTCAGCACAAGCGCAATGCAAGAGAATCGCTTGACTGCGCACTTGCACTTCAGGAACTTACAAACATGGGTGTTGACAATATTATCACTTTTGATGCACATGATCCCCGTGTACAGAATTCAATACCTCTTTCGGGCTTTGAAAATGCACAGCCCTACTATCAGTTTATCAAGGCTATCGTGCGCAATGTACCCGATATTGAATTTGACAAGCACAAACTTATGATGATCTCCCCCGACGAGGGCGGTATGGGCAGAAGCATCTACTACTCCTCCATACTCGGTCTTGAAATGGGTATGTTCTATAAAAGACGTGACTACTCCGTTGTTATCAACGGCCACAACCCCATTATCAGCCATGACTTCCTTGGCGACAGCGTTGAGGGTATGGACTGTATCGTTGTTGACGATATGATAGCTTCGGGCGAGAGTATAATCGACGTTGCAAAAAAACTTAAAGAACGCGGCGCAAGACGAATTTTCGTATTTGTGACCTTTGCACTTTTTGTTGACGGACTTGAAAAGTTTGACAAGGCTTATGAGGAAGGCTATTTCGAGAAGATATTCTCCACCAACCTTGTTTACAATAATCCCGAACTTAAAAACAGAGATTGGTATGTAATTGCCGATATGTCAAAGTATATCGCACTTATCATCAATACTCTTTATAAAAATAAAACCATGTCCGATTTGCTCAATCCCGTTCAGAGAATCGACACTTTCCTTGATAAAATGGGCAAACAGTATAAAAAACTTTAATAAATTGACCCTGCATCGATCGGTGCAGGGTCTTGTGTTATCTTGAAAAAAATGAAATTATCCTTCTTGTTGCGGCGTAAACAGTTAAAAGATATATGACATTAAGTGATACAATGAGCAATATCCTTGTTTTGCTTAAACTGATTTCTTGTTTTGCTATCATAATAAGTGACAAAGCGGCAGGTATCAAATGCAAAAACGGCATAAATGAAGCTGCAAATATAAGCAATTCAAAAATAAACATTATAGGTAATATCTCGGTTACGATATTATTCATCGTATCCTCAAAATGAATCGCTGTTTCTGCCGACGATGAAATATTCCAAACCAAATGTTCAAGTGCAAGAGGCAAATTGCCTATTATACCTACAACAAGCATTGTAAACACAAACGCATAAAACAAACCGTATTTTTTTGCATTGTATCTTAAGCATAAATATATAAGCACTACAGCCAAAACAACATTCAGAATTACCGTTAAATAAATCATCATTTTTAACTTTTCCTTTTTATTATATGGTGATCCACAGAGCACAGTCAACCGATGTAATATAGAGATTACATATAAAACCGTTACCTGTATGACCTCAAACATGAGTTTAGCTTCTTAAATTCGCTTTTGTCTATTGTATTGATTTCCGTTGTATTCATTTTTTCCCCTTTTCAATTATTGTTTATTTAAGACTTCTATATATTCAACATATCCATCTTTAACCATTACTTCTACGTACCTTAAATCATCTTTTGCCCCGCCATAATAATAATTTGTATAAGATTTAGCGTTTTCCGTTTCTATAGGGTCACCCCATAATTCTATCATTTTGTCAATCTTATCACCGACGGACAATCCGTACACGGTTGACAGCCCTATATTTTTAGCGGAAAGTGCGGCTATACAGAATATCTCATCATTTTCCCCAACCTTGTCATTTTTACCTCTTTGAGTAAATACCGACATAACAGGTTTATCGTTATCATATACCACACTTGTTGTGCATTTTCCCCAAGCTTCCGGAATAAACAGAGCTTCCGATGCTAAATCTGTTGTATAACTTTCCCCCATTTCTTTAAGCGTGGTAGGCACTTTATATCTTTTTCCGTCAATAACAATATCATTTACAGCATCATCGATATTGAATTCCCCCGGTGTATGTGAAATCACAGTTTCTTCAGCGGAGCTTGAAGATAGTTCCTCCGTTGATTCTGTAACGTCAATGGTTTGTGTCGAGTCTTCCGATACCGTCTGTTCAATTGCGCTTTCATTCGGACTTTCTTTTCCACAAGCCGTAATCGCAGCAAGCATAATCAGAGCCGACAAGCTTAAAGTAATAAATCGTTTCATTTTTTTCTCCTTTATTTTTTTATTTATCTTCATAAGCTATATTGATGTAGCTTACAAATTCGGGTGAATTGGTTTCAAAATAATTTATAAATTTATTCATTTCGGTTTTTGAAAAATCGCTTTTGTTCGTTATATCTCTTACCATAATGGTCAATAATTCGGGCTCGTTTAATTGGCGTACTTTTTCATCAACATATTTGGCGATATCTTCCATATCCGCATCATTGCTAAGTTTATCGTCTATATCGCCGCAGAAAGTATAACACAGCAGCTTGAAATACAGTTCTTTATGAACGCTTTCTTGGTAGGAATTCTCTAAGGAGACAGGGGTCAGACAACCTGTCTCCACTTTTTTTGTTTATGCAGAAATCAACAGAGTACAGTCAGCCTGCTTTTCAACAGCGGGATACCCTCATCTATCCACCATAGGTTATCGACCCCACCGGAACTCATTCCACCATGGGCAAATCGTTCTATTACGGCAAAATCCCCGTATTTATCAGTCATAGGCTTACCTGAAAGCAAAAGATATTCGTTTTTTATCCACTTTTCCAACTCATCGGGAGAAATAATATCCATATTCTCCGCAAGACCTTTTAAATGATCCCAAAAATACGGATCTCCCCGAAATCCCCATCTTTTGGGCTTATCTTCAAATATTACGGATAGTTTCATACGTTTCCCTCCTCTGAATATCATTTTGGCACAACAAATTCTTCTATTTACATTTTACACTATAATACAATGGATTTCAATATAATTCTTCACCCGTAAAAAAATTCAAGATTTCCCCGAATATCAAAAAAGGCCGCCGTAAAATACGGAAGCCTTTTTTTATTATAATTCCGGTCTGTTTTGAAGTGCGTTATAGTCATCAAGTGTAAGCATATCGTCACAAGCTGCGCCTGCGGGGATCATCGGGAATACCTTTTCATCCCTGCCTATCTCACAGATAATAAGTGCGGGTTTGCCTGCACTCATAGCGCCCTTGATGGCAGCATCAACATCCTCTTTCTTTGTTACGTTGAATACAGCGCATTTATAAGCCTCGCCAAGCTTTACAAAATCTGTGGCTTTGTCAAGGTTGGTCTGGGAATATCGTGCATCATAGAAAAGATCCTGCCACTGTCTTACCATACCCAAAACATGGTTATTGATAACGACCTCTATAATAGGCACATCATTTGCAACAGCCGTTGCAAGTTCTATATGGTTCATATAGAAACAGCCGTCACCTGCGATATTGAATACCGTCTTTTCGGGCTGACCCACCTTTGCACCGATAGCGGCGCCAAGACCGTAGCCCATTGTACCGAGACCGCCCGAAGTAAGGAAATGACGGGGATATTTCTGCTCTATAAACTGACAAGCCCACATCTGATGCTGGCCTACCTCGGTAACGATTATCTCCTCGCCGTGGCATATCTCATTGATACGCTCCATTACATACTGGGGTTTTAAAGTACCGTCATCGTCATATTTAAGCGGGAAGCTTTCCTTATAACGGTTTACTGTGCTCATCCAGTCCTTGTGCTCCATAGGCTCGATCCTGTCGATAAGACGCTTAACTATCTCGTCAACATCGCCGATCACAGACTGAACCGCAAGGATATTTTTATTTATCTCCGCAGGGTCAATATCTATATGAAGAACCTTTGCACGCGGAGCAAATTTTTCAAAATTGGTAGCAACACGGTCGCTGAAACGTGCGCCCATTGCTATAAAAAGGTCACATTCGTTTGCAAGCAGGTTTGATGTCTTTGTACCGTGCATACCTATCATGCCCGTATAATGCGGTAATGTGGAAGGTACAGTACCGAGACCCATTGCCGAAACGGAAACGGGAATATCAAACTTCTTTACAAACTCGGCAATACTTTTGCTTGCCTCCGCATTTATACAGCCGCCGCCGCAGTAAAGGAAAGGTCTTTTAGCCTCTTTGATAAGCTTTATCGCATTTTCAAGGTCTTCCTCTGTGATAGTGCTTATCCGTTTTTCAATGGGATAAGGCTCTTTTTTCTCATACTCGTAAGTATCGGCCGTAACATTTTTTGTGATATCCACAAGTACGGGGCCCGGACGACCCTTTCTTGCTATCCAGAACGCACGGCGGATAGTCTCCGCAAGATCCTTGATATCCTTAACGATAAAATTATGCTTTGTTATCGGCATTGTAACGCCCGTAATATCAACTTCCTGGAAACTGTCCTTGCCAAGCATACTTACACCTACGTTGCCCGTAATGGCAACAACGGGGATACTGTCCATATAAGCCGTTGCAATACCCGTTACAAGGTTGCACGCACCCGGACCGCTTGTAGCAAGGCAAACGCCGACCTTGCCCGTTGCGCGTGCATAGCCGTCGGCAGCGTGTGCCGCGCCCTGCTCGTGCGAGGTAAGGTAATGTTTGATTTCATGCTGATGTTTATAAAGCGCATCGTAAATATTCAGTACGGCACCGCCCGGGTAGCCGAAAATGGTATCTACGCCCTGCTCTTTTAAACATTCTACTAAAATTTCGGAACCGTTTAAAAGCATTGATTTACTCCTTTCGTAATACTCTTTAGGGAGGAAAAAGCTTATTTAATGTATAAAAAATAAAATTCACAAAAATTATGGGCACTCACATTCGCCTATCAGCCGCTTTGCAAGCGTCTGTACGGCTGGTTCGTTATAATTTTTGCCGCTAAAGCTAAATTTTATTTTTTCTTTGAATTTATAAGCTTTTTCCTTACATCAATATTGCGCCCTTGTCCGCAGAGCTGACAAGCTTTGCGTATCTTGACAGATAACCTGTCTTTATCTTTGGTTCGGGGATAGTCCATGCGGCACGTCTTTGTGCAAGTTCCTCGTCGGAAACTCTCATGCTTATCTTACCCTCGTTTATGTCGATATCTATCATATCGCCCTCTTGTACAAGACCGATATTGCCGCCCGCAGCTGCCTCGGGTGAAACATGGCCGATACTTGCGCCTCTTGAAGCACCGCTGAAACGGCCGTCCGTGATAAGAGCAACTTCCTTGTCAAGCTTCATGCCTGCAAGCGCGGATGTGGGTGAAAGCATTTCACGCATACCGGGGCCGCCCTTAGGGCCTTCGTAACGGATAACAACAACATCGCCGCTTACTATCTTGCCGCCGAAGATAGCCGCAATAGCATCTTCTTCGCTGTCGAATACACGTGCGGGGCCGCTGTGCTTGAGCATTTCGGGTGCAACCGCACTTCTCTTTACAACACAGCCGTCAAGCGCGATATTACCGCGTAAAACAGCTATACCGCCCGTTGTTGAATAGGGATTTTCTACAGTTCTTACAAGAGTACCGTCAGCGCCCTCGAAAGGTGCAATATTCTCGCCGACCGTCTTTAATGTAACGGTAAGATTGTCAAGTTCAAGCAGACCGAGCTTGCTGATCTCTTTCATAACAGCAGGGATGCCGCCTACTTCGTTAAGTTCTTCGATATAATTTGAACCCGCGGGTGCAAGATGGCAAAGGTTAGGTGTCTTTGCGCTTATCTCGTTGGCAAGGTCAAGATTTAATTCCACGCCTGCTTCGTGAGCGATAGCGGGAAGATGAAGCATACTGTTTGTGGAGCAGCCGAGTGCCATATCCATTGTAAGAGCATTTCTGAATGCCTTTTCGTTCATGATATCGCGGGGCTTTACATCCTTTTCGATAAGTTTCATTATCTGCATGCCTGCGTGTTTAGCAAGACCGATTCTGTCGCCCAAAACAGCAGGGATAGTACCGTTGCCCGGAAGAGCCATACCGATAACTTCACTTAAACAGTTCATACTGTTTGCAGTGTACATACCCGAACATGAACCGCAGCTCGGACATGACTTGTTCTCGTATTCCTTTAATTCTTTATCGTCTATAAGGCCTGCTTCGTATGCGCCTACAGCCTCGAAAGTCTTGGAAAGAGAAAGTTTCTCGCCGCACTTATGACCTGCAAGCATAGGACCGCCGCTGCATACGATAGCGGGGATATTTACTCTTGCGGCTGCCATAAGCATACCCGGAACTATTTTATCACAGTTGGGGATAAGCACTACGCCGTCAAAAGCGTGTGCCTTTAACTGACATTCTACGGAGTCCGCAATAAGTTCTCTTGTGGGCAGCGAATAGTGCATACCGATATGACCCATTGCAATACCGTCGCAAACGCCGATGGCGGGCACTTCGATAGGTGTACCGCCTGCGGCAAGGATACCTGCCTTAACAGCCTTTGCAATATTGTCAAGATGTATATGACCGGGGATTATCTCGTTTTGTGCATTTACAACAGCGACCAGCGGTCTTGAAAGTTCTTCGTCCGTATAGCCCATAGCTTTAAAAAGCGAACGATGAGGTGTTTTTTCGGGGCCTTTTTTTACTCTGTCACTTATCATAAGTTTACCTCCTTATAAAGTGCGGGAGTGGTTGACCCACCCCCGTAAAATTTCATCAAATTTCTGCAAGAATAGCGTCTGCCATTTCTACACAGCCAAGTTTCTTCATGCCTTCGCTCATGATGTCGCCTGTTCTGTAACCGTTGTTAAGAACCTTTGCAACAGCGTCCTCGATGACCTTGGACTCATCCTGGAGACCGAAGCTGTATTTAAGCATCATAGCGCCAGAAAGGATAGTAGCGATCGGGTTAGCAATATTCTTGCCTGCAATATCGGGTGCAGAACCGTGAACAGGCTCGTACATACCAAGGCTGCCCTCGCCCAAAGAAGCGGAAGGAAGCATACCGATAGAACCTGTGAGCTGAGAAGCCTCGTCGGAAAGTATATCGCCGAAGATATTGCCCGTAACGATAACATCAAATGTAGAAGGACGCATGATAAGCTGCATTGAAGCGTTATCAACATAAAGATGATCAAGTTCTACATCGGGGTAATCCTTGGCAACTTCCAGAACCGTACTTCTCCAAAGTCTTGAAGACTCAAGAACGTTCTGCTTGTCTACGTTTGTAAGGTGTTTCTTTCTCTTTCTTGCTATCTCGAAAGCTGTTCTTGTGATACGCTCAACTTCCTTTACGCTGTACTGCTCAACATCATAAGCTGCCTCGCCCATATCGGTCTGCTTTCTGCCCTTTTCGCCGAAATACATACCGCCCGTAAGCTCACGAACGACCATAATATCAACGCCGTCCTGTACAAATTCGGGCTTTAAGGGGCAAGCGTCTTTTAATGCTTCGTGAAGAGTTGCGGGACGTAAGTTTGCAAATAAACCGAGTGCGCCTCTAAGACCTAAAAGTGCTCTTTCGGGTCTCTTGTCGCCCGGAAGAGTATCCCACTTCCAGCCGCCTACAGCACCGAGAAGTACGGAATCACTTGCCTTGCACACATCAATGGTATGCTGGGGAAGAGGCTCGCCAAACTCGTCGATAGCACATCCGCCGCCCTTTACATATTCGTACTTGAAAGAATGGCCGAACTTCTGACCAACCTTGTCCAATACTCTTATATTCTGCTCCATTACTTCGGGGCCTATACCGTCACCCGCTACAACAGCAATGTTAAAATTGCTCATTCTGATTACCTCTTTTCTTAGTATTTAATTTGTTTTAATCACTTTTATTTTTCATTTATACCCACGGAAAATCCATTCCGTATTTTTTTACTGTTTTGTCAAATTCTTTTCTTGTTGTATCATGGTTTATATAAAATTCCATTTCGCCGATCTGCATTGAGCCGCAGCCGTCACACGCAGGACAAACAAGAGTCTCCGAATTATCCGTTGTATTTATAAATTTCACAGCATATCTTTCATAGTAACCGCATGAAAGATCGCCGTCATTAAAAAAATTATATCCCGTTATCTTGCAGCAAAGCTGTTTTAATTTATCTACATCGGCTTTATCGCTGACCTCGACCGTTCTTACAGTATGATCATCATCTGTTATTATAAGCTCGACCCTGTCACTGTTTGATATTGCCGAAACAGCATTATCCCTTGCCCTTTGGTATTTTACATCCGGCAATATAAAAACGGCAGATATCAGCAGAATTATTGCAGTCAATATAACACCAAGAATTTTTAAAATTTTCATATATTGCACCCTTAAACGCGAAATTTTATGACCATTCAAATATATCTCGCAAAAACTTATTTTTTCAGGTTGATATGGTAATTCTTCAGTATCTTTTCAAGTTTTCTGCCCGAACTTCTCGGTATAGTGTACCAGTAATCGGCCTGAAACTCTTTTTTTGTTTCGGGATAATACTTAAATACATTGTTTTTTCCCTTAACAAAATAATACCAAATATCATTTTTATGATCGTCTTCGTCAATCAGGGCTATAAAATTATCCTCATCATATTCATAATCATAGAAGTTGCCCGAAAATTTTCTTTTTCCAAAGATCTTCTTTATTTCTTCGGTCTCTTCCAGTTTATAAACTTTTCCGTTGTATTGAACGTATACGCTGTCTATACATTCAACGCTTTCCTCACTGTACTTTTGCTCATCGGAATGAAACATGACCGCTCCGAACATTACCATAAGTACAATAATACCCAGTTCATTCATTATCTTGCCGGGAGATTCGGGATCTGTGCGTCTCTTCCAATACTGACTTGCGGGCAGTCCGCCTGCCGCCAGACATATCATAAAATACGCCAGAAAAATAAGGATAATACCATCTAAAAGACTCATTTCAAGCCAAGTTTAACCTTAGTCTGCTCGATAAGACCGCCCGCAGCCATCATTTCCTTCATAAACTGTGGGAAAGGCTGTGCCTGGTAAGTCTTGTTCTTTGTAAGGTTTGTTATAACGCCCGTATCAAAGTTGACTTCTACCTTATCGCCCATTTCTATATCATTTGCCGCATCCTCACATTCAAGGATAGGAAGACCGATATTTATTGCGTTGCGGTAGAAAATTCTTGCAAAGCTCTTGGCAATAACGCAGGAAATACCGCTTGCCTTGATAGCTATAGGTGCGTGCTCTCTTGAAGAACCGCAGCCGAAGTTCTTTTCAGCAACGATAATATCGCCCTCTTTTACGTTAGCCGCAAAAGGTACTGTGGAATGGATAGCATCCTCCATGCAGTGTGCCGCAAGTTCCTTGGGGTCTGAAGAGTTAAGGTATCTTGCGGGGATAATAACGTCTGTATCTATATTGTCACCATATTTAAAAACTGTTCCGCATGCTTTCATAATTTACATTCTCCTTTCATCAAACCTCTGCGGGGTCTGTTATCTTGCCGTAGATAGCCGAAGCAGCAGCAACTGCGGGGCTTGCAAGATAAACTTCGCTTTCGGGATGACCCATACGTCCGATAAAGTTTCTGTTTGTCGTTGAAAGTGCTCTTTCGCCCTTTGCAAGTATACCCATGTGACCGCCTAAGCACGGACCGCAGGTAGGTGTAGAGAATGCACAGCCTGCTTCTACAAAGATAGTAGCAAGACCTTCTTCAACACACTGTAACCATATCTTCTGTGTACCCGGAAGAATGATGCAGCGGATATTCTTGTCGATCTTCTTGCCCTTTAAGATAGAAGCAGCGATTCTCATATCGGAGATACGGCCGTTTGTACATGAGCCGATAACTACCTGATCGATCTCAAGACCCTTTGCTTCGTCAATAGTCTTTGTATTCTCGGGAAGATGAGGATAAGCTACCGTAGGACGAAGTGTGGAAAGATCTATCTCGTAAACCGCATCATATTCCGCATCCTCGTCAGCCTCGTAGATAACGGGAGTCTTCTGAGAATGTTCCTTAACATATTCAAGTGTCTTTTCGTCAACGGGGAAGATACCGTTCTTGCCGCCTGCTTCGATAGCCATGTTTGCAATGGTAAATCTGTCATCCATTGAAAGGTACTGTAAACCGTCGCCCGCAAATTCCATAGATTTGTAAAGAGCGCCGTCAACACCTATCATACCGATGATATGAAGAATGATATCCTTACCGCTTACCCACTCTGCAGGCTTGTTTTTAAGAACAAATTTTAAAGCGGAAGGAACTTTGAACCATGCAACGCCGCGAGCCATACCAACAGCCATATCGGTAGAACCGACACCTGTTGAGAATGCGCCTACAGCACCGTATGTACAAGTATGAGAGTCTGCACCGATGATAACATCGCCCGGAACAGTAAGACCGCTTTCGGGCAGAAGGCAGTGTTCAATACCCATCTGACCTACTTCAAAGTAGTTTGTAACGTCCTTGTCGTGAGCAAATTCACGCACCATTTTGCAGTGTTCTGCGGATTTGATATCCTTGTTGGGTGTAAAGTGGTCGGGTACGATAGCTACCTTGTCCTTATCAAATACCTTGTCCACGCCTATTTTTTTGAATTCTTTGATAGCAACGGGGGTTGTAACGTCGTTGCCGAGTACAAGATCAAGCTTAGCTTCGATAAGCTGACCTGCCTTAACGGACTCAAGCCCTGCATGAGCCGCTAAAATTTTCTGAGTCATTGTCATGCCCATAGTTTTTTCCTCCTAAAAAAATTTATTACAAATTATAAGAATTTTCTGTTATAAGAATTTTCTGTTATAAAAATGTTCTGAATTTCTGTTCAATATCTTTTATAAGCTTGTATTCAAGCGAGTCTACAAGTGCTATCCAGCTGGCTTCTATAATATCTTCGGAAACGCCGACCGTTGTCCAGTTCTCCACACCGTCCGAAGATTCTATCAGAACGCGAACTTTTGAAGCCGTAGCGGATGTGCCGTCAAGTACACGCACCTTGTAATCGACAAGATGTACCTGCGAAAGATTGGGATAGAAAACTTCCAATGCCTTTCTGAGTGCCCTGTCAAGTGCGTTTACGGGGCCGTTGCCCTCTGCCGCCGTTATTTCGGATTTGCCGTCAACTTTGATCTTTATGACCGCAGACGCCGTTTTTCCGTCGCTGTACGGCGGATGCTCGCCGATTATCTTGAATGTTTCAAGCTCAAAAAACGGTTTGTACTTACCCAATGTTTTACGGATAAGCAGTTCAAAACCGCCTTCTGCACCCTCAAACTGATAACCCTCGTATTCAAGCTCTTTAAGTTTGTCGATGACCTTGCCCGTTTCGGGAGAGTTTTTCTCGACACCGGGAATTATTTTCTGTACCGTCGATAAAATGGTCGTTCTGCCCGCAACTTCGCTTGTAAGGAAACGTCTTTCGTTGCCTACGACCGACGGGTCGATATGCTCGAAACTGCGGCTGTTTTTGCTCACGCCGTCAATATGCATACCGCCTTTGTGTGCAAAAGCGCATTTGCCGACAAAAGGCTCACGGATAGAAAGCTGAAGATTTGCTATCTCGCTGACTTTTCTTGCGATATGGGTAAGTTTTGATATATTCTCCTCGGGAATGCACTCATAGTCCAGCTTGCACTGCAAATTCGGTATCACCGTTGAAAGATTGGTGTTGCCGCAGCGCTCGCCGAAGCCGTTCATTACACCCTGTACGTGTTCCGCGCCCGCCTGTACCGCCATAACAGAGTTTGCCACCGCCATACCGCAGTCGTTATGACAATGTACACCTACAGTTACGTCAAAGCGTTCTATAACACGCTTGGTTATATCAAATATCTCCTGCGGAAAAGTTCCGCCGTTTGTATCGCAAAGGCAAATGCAATCCGCACCCGCCTGTGAAGCCGCATCAAGCGTTTTCATGGCATATTCGGGATTTTCTTTATAGCCGTCAAAAAAGTGCTCCGCATCAAAAACGACATACTTGCCTTTTTCTTTCAAAAAAGCGATAGTATCGTATATCATTTCAAGATTTTCGGTAAGGGTGGTATTTATAATATCCGTTACATGAAAATCCCATGATTTGCCGAAAATTGCGACAGCCTCCGTACCTGCGCCCAAAAGCGCCTGCAAATTGCTGTCCTCCGACGGCGATATACCTCTTCGGCGCGTACTGCCGAAAGCCGCTATCTTTGAATTATTAAGTTTTACATTTTTTATGCGGTCAAAAAACTCCAGATCCTTTGGATTGGATCCGGGATTGCCCGCCTCTATAAAACCAACGCCCAATTCATCAAGCGCGGCAACAACCTTTATTTTGTCCTCAACACTAAAGGATACACCCTCGGCCTGTGCGCCGTCCCTTAGTGTTGAGTCAAAAATCGTTATCTTTTTTGACATCGGTATTTCCCCCGGTTTTTTAAAACAGACTGCCGCCCGAAAACAGGCAGCAGCCCGATCTGATTTTATCTTTTAATTACGAAGAATAAAAATTAGTTGTTGATAAGCTTGTCTTCGCCGTTCCAGCTGTAAAGCTTACGGATATCTTCGCCGACCTTTTCGGACATATGCTCGGAAGCAAGCTTTCTCATAGCCTTGAAGTGAGCCTGTCCGCCTGCGGGTGACATATCAAGAAGGAATTCCTTCGCAAAAGTACCGTCCTGGATATCGGAAAGGATCTTCTTCATAGCCTTCTTTGTATCCTCTGTGATGATCTTGGGACCTGTGATGTAATCGCCGTACTCGGCTGTATTGGAGATAGAATATCTCATGCCTGCAAAACCGCTCTGGTAGATAAGGTCAACGATAAGCTTCATCTCGTGGATACACTCAAAGTAAGCGTTTCTTTCGTCATAGCCTGCCTCAACAAGTGTCTCAAAACCTGCCTGCATAAGTGCGCAAACACCGCCGCAAAGTACAGCCTGCTCGCCGAAGAGGTCTGTTTCTGTTTCTGTTCTGAATGTAGTTTCAAGAACACCTGCTCTTGCGCCGCCGATAGCAAGTGCATAAGCAAGTGCAAGATCCTGTGCCTGGCCTGTAGCATCCTGCTCTACGGCTACAAGACAAGGAACACCCTTACCTGCCTGATATTCGCTTCTTACCGTATGACCGGGGCCCTTGGGAGCAACCATAGTTACGTCTACATCCTTGGGAGGTACGATCTGATTGAAGTGAATGTTGAAGCCGTGTGCGAACATAAGCATATTGCCGGGTTCAAGGTTGGGCTCGATATCCTTTTTGTAAAGGTCTTTCTGAAGCTCGTCATTGATAAGTATCATGATGATGTCGGCTTTCTTAGCAGCCTCTGCGGATGTGTATACCTTAAAGCCCTGCTCTTCTGCTCTCTTCCATGACTTGCTGCCCTCGTAAAGACCGATGATAACATCACAGCCCGATTCCTTAGCATTAAGAGCGTGTGCGTGGCCCTGGCTGCCGTAACCGATAATTGCGATAGTCTTACCCTTTAAGAGTGATAAATTACAGTCTTCCTGATAGAAAATTTTTGCCATTTTAAAAATGCCTCCTTAAAAATATAAATTAATAAAAATTAATTTCTGTCATTTCTTATGGGGTTGTTGCCCCTGCAAAGACCTGTCATACCGGTCCTTACTATCTCCATTATGCCAAAGTCCTCGATAAGGCTTTTAAATGCCTCTATCTTGGTCTGCTCACCCGTTATCTCGATAGTGAGCGCTTCCGTTGCCACATCCACGATATTTGCGCGGAAAATGTCAACGATATTTATAATGTCTGCTCTCTTTTCCGGCGGAGCGGCCACCTTTATAAGCGCAAGCTCTCTGAAAATACCCTTTTCATTGTCAAGCTCGATAACTCGTATAACATCGACAAGCTTGTCCACCTGTTTGATTATCTGCTCAATGACCATATCGTCGCAAAAAACGACAATGGTTATACGGGATATCTTTTCGTCCTGCGTTTCACCAACGCTAAGGCTTGAAATATTGTAGCCGCGTCTTGTAAAAAGGCCGGCAATACGGCTTAAAACGCCCGCATTGTTGTCTACCAGAATTGATAAAACATGTCTGTTCATGGCATTCCTTCCTTCTTTCTTTCAAACTTAAACTTCCTTTTATTATACTATATATAATGTAAAAATTCAACAAAAATATGAAATTTTTTTGTAATAAATACGAAAAATTTTTGTTACATAAGTTTTGCCTTGTTTTTATATATAGCGTATTCGTATTACGCAAAATAAATTTTGCTTCATACTCATAATTTCAAAAATCGCAGGCAATTTTCCGTTCGGCGTAAATCAAGACTTCCGCCGAACTATAAGTAAGTCCATGGGACTTACTTATGAAATTAAAAAAAGCCCCCTGCATCAAATGCAGGGGACGAAATATCGCGGTACCACCCCAAATTTATACATACATCGCTGTATGTACCTTACAAGGTTCTGTCAAACCTTTGGTCTGTATTGGGACCTCCCATATTTTCCTACAGCGCGGCGAAGCCGTTTCGGAAAAAAGACTCCCGAGGGATAAGCCGTTCTGTCCTCCTGCCTGCTCGCACCGACCGCAGGCTCTCTGAAACGGGTACAGAATACTCGTGTCTCGTTCAACGTCTTGTCTGTATAAAACTGAACATTGTTATTGTAGCAAAAATTATTCCGCTTGTCAATACCAAAAATTATTTTTTATTCTCTTCTTCGTCAACACCGTATTCTACATCAAGCAGCCAGCTCAAATCTTCTTTGTTGACATTTCTTTCGGCAAAGCCCTCTTTTTTGTTTTTGTTTTTTCGGTAAACGCCGTACAAAAGCGACGATACAAGCGAAATAACAGCCAGTATCAGCATAAACAGCCCCGCATAAGCGCCGTACATCCACTTTGCCAAAGGTCCCTGCATAACAGTACCCGCAAATTCCTTTGTTATCTCCGCGCCGTTAAGCTCCATGCCGAGTTTCATGCAGCAAAAGAAGAATATCACAGCGCCTGCAATGCTCAATAAAATATAGAGCAGTTTAAGCGTAAGGGTAACGCTCGTACCGCTTATATCCCTGCCGTAAACACGTTTTTCACGCTGCATAAAATCTATCTCACGGCTGAAATGCTTTATTATAAGTACGATATTGGCTATAGCGGAAACTCCGAGACAAACAGCAGCCCAAAGATAGAATTTTTCGTCTTTCATGCCGTGTACAAGACAGGCAACAAAAGCTAAATTTATCATAAATATAAATAATTTAAGATTTCTCATCCCTCGCTGCCTCCCGTCAATTCCGTTACTTCATTTGCCTTTTCTATCGCCTGTTTTACCTGCTGTTTGTTTATAAGCATATTATAGCCGCTCTCGCTGCCCTCTTTCACAGCCGTATAGAATGTTTCGTCATAGTTGTAATAAGTTGTGGTATCCGTACTGCCGTCAAGCATTTTATATGTAATTACCGCCTGCGGCTCACCCTTTGGCTCATTCTCGTCAAGCGCATCAAAAGTCAGACCCGTCAGAAGCTCATAGTAATCGACAAATTTTTCGCTGTCTGCCGGCTTGCCATTGATGTACTCCTGGCGTTTGTCGCGCGTGACATTATTCTCGTCAACGGTTATCTTTTTGTCGCCCTCTTCTTTGAATTCAACGGTATAATCGCCGTAAACCGATTTTATATCCACGCTTTCAAGGGTGTCGCGGAAATGCAGAGCGATAAATTTCTGGATAAAATCTACTATATTATAGTTAAAGAATGGATCAAGCGCATCTTTCGGCATTGTATATACCGCTTTTTTGCCGTCTGCCGTCACGTAGAAGTCCTTGCCGTCCTCGGTAGGGTTGCCCACAGCAACAACACAGCCGCTTTCAAGGTCTGCCATCAAAATCGTCATTTGCGGTTCGGCAAGACCGTAAGCGGCAAAATTTTCATCCCCAAGCTCTACCATTTTTGTAAGCTTGAATTTGTCGTAGTTGTACAGCAGTCCCGTTTCAAGATTATAGGGATAAACAAGCAGATTTTCAACGGGCTTGTGCATAACAAGGGTCTGCAAACCGCTTTTGTCAAGGTTTGCATTTGCCTGCTCGTCATCTTTGTCAAATGTCACGGACAATTCTTCCCTGTCCTTTTGCTTTACTTCAAGACGTGTAAGACCTTTGGGATCGAGCGTTGCTATATCAAGGTCGGCCATTTCGGTTATATCCTGCATTATACGCTCGCCCGTCATTTTGCCCATAGTATAGACCATATCAGAATCGGCTTTTTTGATATAAAAATAATTTCCGTCGGGAGTCTCATTTCCTATATAAAGTGTTGAATTCCCCTTTTTTGTTGTGTAATCCACATTCGTCTGCGGTGCATCAAGTCCGAACTGTACAAGATCACTGCCCGAGAACTCCCCTACCTCATTGTCGGAATTTATTTTTACAAGCGCATTGAACATCATTACAACAAGGTCGTTATCCATAAGGGCAAGATCGACATTTTCTATCTCTATACCCTTTTCGCCCACAAGAAATTTTATCCTGCCGCCAACATCAATGCTTTCTATGTCCTCGGGCTCATAGTTCAAAACTTCATATTTCTGCTCCGAAGTAATAACATTCGGTTCTCCGGCAGGCTCTTCAACGGGCTTTTTGTTTTTGGCTATGCCGTAGACCGCAAGCAGCACCACGACCGCCGCCAGCAGTCCGCCAAGCATTATCATTTTTTTCTTCATAGCAAATTCTCCTTAGCCGTTTCTTCTTCTAAGGCAAACCACAAGGCCGACAAGGAAGATAACACCGGGGATAACACCCCATGCCACAATTTTTATCTTGTTTGCCGTACCCGCATCAATGATTATATTCTCGCCTGCAAGGCTCTTAGGCTTGATATATATGCTGTCTTCCCTGTCGTTTAGCCAGTTAAGGCTGTTGACAAGCAGGGTCGTATTTCCGCCGTTCACAACAGCATCCACCTGTGAATCAAGCATATAAAAACAGCCTATCACCATGACTTTTGTAACGTGCGACTTGTCCGTATAAGTAGAATCCGTAACAGCCGCCGCAATAGTGAATGGTCCCTGTCTGTCGCCCTCTTCAAAGTTGTAGGACTTATTGCCCTCCGCTTTTAAATAGGAAGTCGGCGAGCTTGTCAGTACATCTTCTATTTCAAGTCCCTGTTTTTTAAGTTCCAATACGGAAATATCGTTTGTGCCGTAAGCAAGCACCTTATAATTGCTTTCTTTAAGGCTGTCGTTAATGCTGTGATCCGTTTCCTGCGCCATGACCTCAAAAGGAAGCTGCATATAGTTTGCCGGCTCGCTTTCAAGGATATAGTCCTTGCCGATATCCACGCCGTAAGCATTTAAAATGCTGATAAGGTTTGGATGATCGTCCTTGTTTATATCGCTGACAACACACATAAGACGGCCGTCGGCGGTAAGATAGTCTTTTATCTTCTGAACCTCGTCCGCAGAATAATCGCGGTAGCAGCTTGTTATAAGAAGAATTGCACAATCTTCGGGAATATCGTTTTGCAGCAGGTCTATCGTCTTGAAATCATAGTTTGCAAGTTCTGCCTGCTTAACAAAATTGGTAAATTTTTCGGGCTCGTTCTCTCCGTGACCCGTTACGGCATATACCGTACTGCTGCCCTCAAGGCCGACATAGTTTATAGCGCCTGTAACGCAGCTTTCCACATTGAATGTACCCGAAGTATCAAAATATTCATCGTAGTTTATTACCTTATACAGCTTTCCGTTTGTAACGATAAGGCTGTTTACGCCTACACCCTTATCCTCCGTGGTATAGTTTTTCACAAAATCGGGATAGAGGTAAATATCCTTGTTCTCCACCTTGATATGCGGATTTTGCGCGTACTTGTCAAGCACCTGCTGTACACGGGTGATTATATTGTCGGAACTCCCCGTTTTAAACAGGGTATAAATAGTTATATCCTCATCCAGTCCGTCAAGTACGGTCTGTGTCTTTTCACTTATGGAATAGGTATCTTCCGACGTAAAATCAAATTTATGGTCTATTTCTCCGATTATTAGATTTATAACTATAAGCACGGCAATAAAAACCAATGTTATAACAGTCGAAAATGTGCCGTACCTTATTTTCTTGTCCGTAAAAAATTTCTTCATTTTATCCACCTCCGGCTCAGCTCCAGCGCCTTTTTTCAATACTGTTTACCGTAAGGAACAAAAATACGCCCGCAAAAGTGATATAATAGACCACATCGGATATGCCAAACACGCCGAGATAGAAATTTTCAAAGCGTGAAAGCACAGAAAGCCATCCGAGAGAAGTAATGATAAGGCCGTCAAAAACAGTGGGTCTTATTATATAGCAAAGTCCGACGATAGCCACACCGATAACAGCAAAACAGCCCGCTGCCGCAAGACTTTTTGTTCCCGTCCAGACAGCCGCAGCCACCGCAATAACTATAACAGCCGCAAACACAAGCGAAGCCGCACGGCTTATAGGCGCATTTGCCGCAATATTATCCATCATAAGCAGCAAAAACAGCACACAGAACGTACCTGCCGCCGCAACTATCTGATTATCGGTAAGCACGGAAATAAAAATACCGACGCTTATAAGGCAGCTTCCCATAAGGAAATATCCTATAAAACAGCATACCGTTGCACCCACATCCACATTTCCGTATTTTGAAAGTATGAACGGGAACACCGCCGTTATGATAATACCCATAAGATAAAGTGTTACCGCCGCCAAAAATTTGCCTATTACAACAGCATTTATGCTTATAGGCGATGTCAGAAGCAGCTGATCTGTTTTCTGTCTGCTTTCTTCCGCAAAAGAACGCATGGTAAGCACAGGCACAAGTATAAGAAACATTATCATTGTCGAAACCAGAACATCATTGTAATTTGCGCTGTACGCCGCAAGATTCTGCGCCGCAAAGAAATAGCCCGTTATCAGCACAAAAAAGCCAAGAAAGGCATAACCCGTAAAAGTCGTAAAATACGACCTTAATTCTTTTTTATAAATCGAGATCATTGTTCTGCCTCCTCAACTTCGTTTTCGGTTTTTATCTGCGGCTTTTTAACTGCGCTGTCCTCACCGCTTATAATTTTAAGGAATATCTCTTCAAGTGTGAGCGCAGCGCCTTTTAGCATAAGCAGCGGCACACCCGCCTTTACAAACGCATTTGATATATCCGCGCGGATATCGCCCTCGCCCGAAACATAAATTTCCGTTTCGTCATTATCCGTACTGACTTTAAAATCGTTTACGGAAGAGATGGTTTTTATTATCTGTTCCGCTTTTTCCTTTGAACAGCCGACACGCACAAGCTGAGCCGAATTTCCCGAACCCGCCGTCAGTTCTTCCGCAGGCGCATCCGCAACTATCTTACCTTTGTTGATAATGATTATCCTGTCACATACGGCACTTACTTCGCCAAGGATATGCGAGCTTAAAATAACGGTATGCCTTTTGCCGAGCATTCTTATAACATCGCGCATCTCAATTACCTGTTTGGGGTCAAGGCCAACCGTCGGCTCATCAAGGATAAGCACTTTCGGGAACCCGACCATTGCCTGTGCAAGCCCGACACGCTGACGGTAACCTTTTGAAAGGTTTTTGACTATACGGTGAGAATGGTCTGTTATTTTGACCGTTTCCATGATATATTTAAGCATTTCGGGTCGTCTGTCCTTAGGTACTTTTTTAATATCACACACAAAATCCAGATACTCCGTCACGCGCATATCACCATAAAGCGGCGGTACATCGGGAAGATAACCAAGCTGTTTTTTAGCCTGTTCGGGCTCGTCCAGTATGTCAAAGCCGTTTATCTTCACACTTCCCTCTGTTGACGAGATAAAGCCCGTCATCATATTCATGGTCGTGGTCTTACCCGCGCCGTTAGGTCCGAGAAAGCCCACTATCTCACCGTCGTTTACGGTAAAATCAATATGGTCTACGGCAGTATGAGCGCCATAGACCTTTGTAAGCCCTTTGACTTCTATCAATTAAAAACACTCCTATCATCTGTATATATCTTCAAAAACTTCCGTCTGCGCCCTGCCGTTTGTGACATTCGTGACATTTTTTATAAACCTGTCCGCATCGGAAACTTTTACAAGCAATTTAAAACATACACTGTCGGTATATACCGTATCTTCCACTATATGACCGCCCTGCATGGCCTCATACTGAACTTTGCCGCTCAAATCATAACTTACGGTCACATTTATCCGGCTGTATAAAATCCTTTCGACAATACCCGCGGCAAGCAGTCCCTCTTTTGTGCTTTTGCTGTATGCACGCACAAGACCGCCCGTACCGAGCAAAGTGCCGCCGAAGTACCTTGTAACCACAACAAGCACATTTTTTACCTGTTCGCCGATAAGCACTTCAAGCATAGGCATACCCGCCGTTCCGCCCGGCTCGCCGTCGTCGGAATAACGCTGTATGCGTCCGTCCAATCCAAGCACAAAAGCGTAGCAGTTATGCCGCGCGTCCCAGTACTGCTTTTTTATTTTTTCTATATGCTCAATGGCTTCTTTTTCCTCTGTTACGGGTATAACATGGGCAATAAAACGGGATTTTTTTTCAACTATCTCCGCCTCGCCCTCGCCCGCAACGGTAAAGTAGCTTTCTATCATCAAAACATCCTCTTCATCATTACAAGCCTTATAATATCGGTATTATATAAAACTATCGCTATTTTTGACTGCATAATGCTGTCATACAGTGTCGAAAACACAGGCTGCGCAACAAAAGCATCCATTATCGCAAACATCGCCCACATAAAGACAACAGACATTGCAAGCCCCAGCAAACCTCCGCCTGCACGGCTTAAAATACGCACACCCGGTGTTTTTTTAATAAGATTGAATGCCGCAGCTATCATCCTTACCGCCGCAAAACATATCACAAAAAGCAGTATGCTTACTATTATATTAAGCACTATATTTGCAATAAAAGCACCTATATAATCAACCACGTTGTCAACGCCAAGCATATTATATATAACCGAATTATTGTTGACAACAAGTTTTTCCTTTAATATCTCGGGCAGCGGCAGTCCGTTTATAAGCGAAAGCTGTGCCTGTCTTGTGGAATTTTCCGCAAAAGTACGAAGCCCAAGGTCTTCCGTGACCGCATTTTTTATCATGTCAAACAGCCCGCTGCCGCGCATAAAACTGCACACAAGCGGATAGCATACCATAGAAGCCACCGTTGACAAAGCCACACAAACGGTATGCACTATCCCCGATAAAAACCCGCAGTATATGCCGTAAATAACAAATACCGCCGCAACAGCTATAACAAAAATATCAATACCACTCATTTTTACTCTTGTTCCTCATCTTCATTATCACTGTAGTCTTCGTCTTCATCATAATACTCCTCATCATCCTCGTAGTATTCCTCGTCCTCGTAGTACTCTTCATCATCCTCGTAGTACTCTTCATCATCCTCGTAGTATTCTTCATCATCGTCATCTTCGTAATACTCTTCATCGGATGGATCATCAGACGTATCGGCCGTTACCGTCTCTGTAGTCGTTTCTGTCACGGGTGCGGCCGTGGTCGCTTCGGTCAATTCCTCCGTGACTATAACTGCACCTTCATCTGTATCGGGTGCGGCGTTTTCGTTTACGTTTTCGCCCTTTTTAACGCGCATTACACGCATTTTATTATTGCCCGCAATAAGTATCTCATTAGCCGCCGAATATAAAAGCAGCTGCTTGGTATCTCCGCCCGAAGCCATAGACCAATTCTGTGCACCGCTCATATCATAAGAAATAAGCTGAGAACTTGTTGCCGCAAGCATCATATTATCATACATTTTTATATAAGAGATCTCGGATGCCGTATCAAAATCCGCTGCCTGCTTGCCCGACTGGTAGTAAGCACTGATATGGCCGCCATTTTCATTTTTGACAGCCCACGCGACCGTACCGTCTGCCGAAACATCAACAGCCGTCATTACGCCGTTTGGCGATGTCCTGAGTTTTTCTTTGCAGCCGTCAGCCGATATATCCATTAAAATTATCTCTTGGTCACTTATCGCAGCAAGCGTATTGTTTTTGCCGAATTTAAGCATACCTACAATAGCATCTCCGCCCGAAAAAGCAGTAAACATACCGTCTATGGATTCTGCTGTCGCAGCCATTTCCTTGCCTACATAGCGCATTACAACATTTGACTTGAATGTTACCATACTTGTATCTATATAAGATGTCGCATAAATACTGCTGTCCTCGGATATTGCAATGGCAACGGGTATGCTTTCCGCTGCCGGACAGCTGCTTATTGAAACAACAGTACCCTGCGAATTGTAAATATTTGTAAGGTATGTATTTGACATTTCCATTATAACTGCCGTATAACCGTTTTGATTTACCGCAAACGTGGTTATAGGACCTTCCGCAGGAATATCATACAAGAAGCCTTTTGGCCCGTAGACCTTTACCAGTCTGCCGCGTTCTTCCGCAACGGCTACATAATCTCCGTCGCCTATCATAACGGGCTGCTGCATCGTGTAAGTATCTGTCCATACTGTACTTCCCTGGTGGTCAAGCATCTGCATGCCGTCTTTTGAGCAGTAAAAAATGTTTTTGCCGTTTACATGGAAAGAGGCCTTGGAAGAACTTTCATAATTAAGTTCGGGAAATACCATTCTATCTCCCGAAACGGCTTCACTTCCCATATTTATTGCAAAGCACAGTGCCGCAGCAGCCAAAATAACGATGCCTGCCAAAATATATACGATCTTTGTATTTTTCTTTTTGGTTTTTTTATTTTTATCAGCCATAGTATACCTCTGAATTATCATATTTACATAATTACTATAGATTATATCACAATCCTCACTTAAATTTCAATACATACGGCAAATTTTTTATATAAAAAAGACGCAGAGGTTTCTTCTGCGCCTTATTTTATCAGTTTGCTGCGGCAGCTGCTGCTTTTTTAGCTGCGTTTTTTTCTTTTTTAGCCTGTTTTTTCTTCTTTTTCTTGTCTATGCGCTCATTGAATGCAACATAAATCGCAGGAATAAGCAGTAATGTTACAAGAGTCGAGAAAAGCAGACCGAATACTACCGTTACGGCAAGACCTCTCATGGACTCGGAACCGTCTGCCTGTGATACCATCATGGGGATCATACCAAGCACGGTCGTAAGTGTTGACATAAGGATAGGTCTTAAACGTGCGGGGCCTGCAATAAGCATGGCCTCTTTATAATTTTTGCCGCGGTCACGCACCTGTAAGTTAGCGTAGTCGATAAGCACGATAGCGTTGTTTACAACGACACCCGAAAGCATTATCAGACCGAGCAGACTTGTAACGGAGATCGCCTGACCCCAGACAAAGTTGCCGAACAGACCGCCTGTGATAGCGATAGGTATAGAGAACATGACGATAAACGGGAAGCTGTAAGCTTCAAATTCAGCCGCCATAACCATGTATACAAGCAAAACGGCTACCACAAGGGCAATAAGAAGACCCGAGAAAGCCTCTGCCATACGCTCTGCCACACCGCCGTACTGCCATGTAACATCTCCCGGAAGATTATAAGACATAACAGCCTCATCAAACTGGTTTTGTATCTGCGAAAGAGCCGCGCCGTCAAGTGTACCCGATACGGTTATCATATCGGTCTGGTCTTTTCTTGCTATTGAAACGGGAACATCCTCTTCAATAACTTCACTTATTTCGCTAAGCGGAACAGAACCGCCGCCCGCTGTGGGGATAAGCAGTTTTTCCACATCCGAGATATAATTTACCTTGCCGTCCTCAAGCACTACTTTTATATCATATTCATCGCCGTCGATCTTATATTTTGTCGGAGATGAACCTGTAATATCCGTTCTTAAAATACCCGATATACTTGATATACTGATGCCAAGACTGTTAGCCTTTCTCTTGTCGATACGGATAGTTGCGTTGGGCGAACTCTCCTCTATTGAAGATTTTACATCTGTAATACCCGAAAAACCTTTGAGTATTTCGACAAAATCATCACTGACTTTTTTTGCATCCTCGGAATTGTCCGAATAAACTTCTATCTCGACCCCTGCGGATGAGTAGCTGCCCATTGAAGAACCCGCGGAACTTACTTCTATCTCCGCACCCGGAATATTGGTAAGCTTTTTACGCATCTCGCTTGCCACTTCATCGGTCGTTCTTGTACGGCCTTCAGATTTTTTCTTGAGCGATACGGTTACGGTACTGCTGTCCTCGGTCGCACCCATAAGAGCCGACATACCGCCCGTATTGCCCGCACTCATAGAAATATTTTTGATATCTGGGTCGTCCTTTACGGCATCAACAACTTTCCACGAGATCTCTTCCGTTCGCTTTATGTTTGAACCCTTTGGAAGCGATACGGTAATAGAAACCGAACTTTCGTCGGTATTTGCCATAAATTCCATGTTCATCGTAGGAATTACCATACCCGTAATGACCACGAAAGCAAGCGCTATTGCAACCGTAAGCTTTTTCATGTCAAGTGCTTTATGAATAAGCTTGTCGTATATTTTTTCGAGGCCTGTCAATAAATAGCCGATAAAATCAAGAGGTTTGCCAAGTATCGTCTTTGCCTTTTTCTCGCCCGTATCTTCGGGAGAAAGGAGAAGAGATGCGGCCATAGGCACGAATGTTATGGAAACCACCAGTGAACACAAAAGCGAGAACACGATAGTAAGACACATATCGTTGAAAAGCTCCGAAACCTGGCCTTCAACCATAGTGATAGGCAGGAAAACGGCTATTGTTGTAAGCGTTGAAGCCACAACGGAATTGATTACCTCGGTACCGCCCTCAATAGCGGCATGAGTTTTATCAAGCCCCTCTTCCAGCTTTTTGAATATACTCTCCATAACAACGATGGAGTTATCAACAAGCATACCTATACCAAGCGTAAGACCGCCAAGACTCATCATATTGAAGTTTACGTGTGCAAGTCTCATGACCGCAAACGTTGTAACGACCGAAACGGGCATAGAAACCGCAACTACCAATGTAGAACGTATCTCACGCAGGAAAAGGAACAGTACTATGATAGCGAAAAGACCGCCCTGCCAAAGTGAGTTTGCAACACTTGAAAGAGCCAAAGTTACATATTCGGCGGGGTCACGCACGGTAACAAAGTTGATGTCGGGCATTTCTTCCTGTATCTTTGCCATTTCCTTAAAAACAGCTTTGGACACATCGACCGTGTTTGCTGTCGAGTTTTTGGAAACCGACATCGTTATACTTTCCAGACCGTCGGTATACGAAAACGCCTTGGTCTCATCAAATTTTTCGGTAACTGTGGCAATATCACTTAAAAATACGTTTCCTCCCGAACTTGTGGGAATAAGGACATCACGTATCTCGTTTATATCTCTGAATTCACCCTTTACACGCAGCGTAAGGTTTTTATCACCCTTATAAACGCTGCCCAGAGGGGTGTTGATATTTTCGGAAACAAGCATACCCGTGACCGTACTTTCGGTTATGCCGTATACACGCATTTTTTCCTGATTTATTGCAACTTCTATTATCTTGTCGTTACCGCCGATAGTGTTTACCGATGCAACGCCGTTTTGTCTTTCTATACGGGGTACGATACGGTCATCCATAAGTGCTTTCAGCTCGTTTATGGTCTTTGTATTGGAACTTGCACTTATAACGATATTGCCTGCAAGGGAGTTGATATCTATTTTAAGTATCATGGGATCCTTTGCATCATCGGGCAGCATGGCTTTGTACATATCCACCCTCTCTCGTACATCCTGTGCGGCTACATCAACATCGACCGAATAATCAAAACGCGCCATTATCATACTGTTGCCCGCAGACGACTCCGACTGGAGCGTATCAAGACCGCTTACCGTTGCAACAGCGCTTTCCAGCGGTTCTGTTACAAGGGTCTTTATTTCCTCGGAACTTGCACCGTCATAAGTAGTCATAATAAGTACGATAGGTATGTTCATATTTGGCATCATATCCATACTTAAATTCATCATAGACATAAGGCCGAAGCTTATTGCTACCAACACACACATTATTGTGGTTACGGGACGCTTGACCGATAAGCTTGATAAGTTCATAAATTATTCCTCCTTACCGGTCTCGGGCTTGGCAGCTGTTTCTTCACCCGTTTCTATAGTCACGGGGCCGCCGTCGGCAACATAATTCTGACCCGATATAATTATCTGTTCGCCGAATTCAATACCGCTTATTTCTACATTCGCACCGTCGTCTATGCCTGTTGTGACGTATTTTTTGGCTGCCGTCTTGCCGTCCGTTACATAAACATAAGGTGCTTCGCTGTCTTCTATAACTGTATTTCTCGGTACTACAACCACATTCTGTGCGCTTGTTTCAACAAAGGAAACGTGAGCCACCATACCCGGTTTAAGCATTCCGTCACTGTTGTCAAGCTCTATTTTTACCGTAAAAGAGCCTGAATTGCCTGCCGCGGGATTAATGGTCTTTATTGTGCCGTTTACGGGTCCGTCGAATACGGCATTTACATTAACACCGATATTCTGACCTATATTTACGGAATTTATTATTCTTTCACTTACTTCAACATCTACCGTTACCTTTGAAGTATCTGCCACAACAAAAGGCGAAGATGATGCGCTTACCATATTTGTAGGTTCTATATTTCTTGATGTGATAACACCGTCTATAGGGCTTGTTACTCTTATATAATTAAGGTTGCTTTTTAAGATATTAAGTCCGTTCTGTGCCGCATCTCTGCTCGCCTGAGCGCTTTTTAACGCATTTCTTGCCGTCGTTTCGCTGTCGCCCATAGTCTTTTCGGTATAGAGTGCAAGACTTGTCTTTGCCTGCTCAAGACCCGTAACAGCCGTGTCATAAGCATTCTGCGCCTGATTAAGTCCGTTCTGTGCCTGTGTATAGCCGAGTTCTACCGAATTAAAATCATTTTGTGTAATAACACCCGCCGTAAGCATGGTTGAATAGTCGTTATACTTCTGCAAAGCGTTGTTGTACGCATTCTGAGCGTTGTCAAGGCCTATCTTTGCATTATCTACACCTATCTGTGCATTCTTTACAGCCGTTTCAAGTGATGTGCGCTGTGTAGCCGTCTGACCGCCGCTCGTTGCCATCGCAAGACCCGCCTGTGCACTTGCTACTGCGGATTCTGCCACTTTAAGCTGTGCCTCCGATGTGGATATCTGGTCACGTATATCCTTGTCATCTATAAGAAGAAGCACCTGTCCTTTTTTAACGGTATCGCCGACATTGACATAGACTTCCTTAGCCTGACCCGATATTTTGCTTGTTACGTTTACCGTGTCATTTGCCGCTACTTTGCCGACATAAGTGAGCGATTTTGATATTCCCATAGGTTCTGCCGTCATTACCTCAACAGGTACTACTGCCGCGGTCGTTTCCTGTGCGGCTTCCGCCTCTGTACCTTTTTTCGACGAGCAGCCCGATAACATTAACAGCGCAGCCATTGCCACCGCCGCATATCTCATTTTCTTTTTCATATTACACTTGCCTCCGCTTTAATTAATTTTACCACGTTATCAAAATGTTCAAGTCCATCCTCCAGCAATTTCTGCTGTTCCGGATTCATTTGATTATATTCTTCATAGAATATTTCAAAACATCTGTTGCTCACAGCCTGAAGTTCATCCTTTGCCTTTTGTGTTACGGAAAGTATGGTCTCGCGGTTATCGTCCGTCTTGCCGTATTCCTTTATCACGTAACCCGATCTGCACAGTCTTGAAACATTTACCGATACAGTGCTTACGCTTGTACCGAAATGCTTTACCAATTTTGAAACGGTATTAATTTTTTTAATATGTATGGATTTTAACATGCCAAGCTGTTGGAATGTCAGATTTTTGCTTATACGCTGGGGATTTTCGGTTATGGTCTTTTCACTTGCCAGCCTGTTTGCTACAAAGTTTGAAAATCTAACAATAAAATCTCTCTTTTCGCCTTCATAACCCATTTCATCAAGCAGCATATTTGTTGTTTCCACCAGAAAGCTGTCCTTGTAGTTGTACACCCTGCAAAGACACCCCATGCCGTCGTATACTTCTTTTTTCAGGTTTTCATTAAGCTTTTCAAATACATTGCCGATAACTGTCAGCCTTGTACGCATAAAATTTTTTAGCTGAAGTTTTCCCTTTTCGGTAACTTCTATATATATACTGCGGTTATCCTGCATATTATGACCATAGGTCTTTTTTACCATATCATCGGCCATCATTTTTGATATCATGATAGAAGCAGCCGACTTGGAGCAGCCTATCGTCTTGGCTATCTTTGTAACATTATGTATGTCCAAAAAAGCTATAACGGCCATTGCATCAAACTGATGCCCCGACAATAACATTTCCTCGCTGCGGGCTGCGGCAATTTTTTCCTCGCGCCGCATTATCTCTTCTATGGCTTCCTCTACCCCTGCCCAGCTTTCAACGATTTCCCTTATATCCCTTTTCACTTTAATACCTCCGATTTTCATACTTCAAATATTCTGAAAAGGCACTTTGTTTTACAATGAATTTATTTTACAGTAAAACTGTTTTAATGTCAAGCTAATCTTTTACGGCCGCTCATTTTATTTTTTGGTCAATTTTATACTTTTTTTTAGTGCACTATATGAAAATGACCGCTTACAGCAATATTTTGTACACATTAAACTGTTTTGTCCGTCTTTTTTTATGCACTTTGCAAGGGAATATTACATATATTGGCTGATATAATATTACCAATAAATTATTTTTTCACAAAATTGTAATATTATCCTCTTTACAATTCCGATTTTTTTGTTTATAATTGTTTTATAAAGTATTAACACTCGGTTGATCCGACGCTCGGCAAATCAACTATTCAATATCAGGCGGTGATTATATGAAAATGGAAAAATTAAATGATTACCAGATAAAGTTTCTTCTTTCCCGTCAGGATCTCAAGGACAGAAACATAACATTCAACGATCTTTTTCAGCGTTCGGATAAACTGCAGAGCTTGGTTCGCGAGATTATGAAACTTGCATCGGAAAAGATAAATTTCAATGCTAACGAAAATCCTGTTATGGTGGAAGCAAGACCTCATCCCGACGGTATCGCGCTTATTGTTTCGCGCACACCCGAAAGGGCGGATCAGGTTTCGGGGGATGACCTCAAAAAGCATCTTTCAAGCCTATACAGTGACTTATTCGGAGAACGGTCCGACAATATCATTGATGATGACAGTCCCGTAAATGAAATTTATGCCGACCGCAATACGGTAACCGACTTTATTTATATGTTTGACAGCCTTTCATCCGCAATTACTGCGTGCAGCATAGGCGCTCCCGAATATCACGGCGACAGTGCACTGTACAAAATGGAAGGAAAATTTTATCTGGTATTAAGATGCAGCTACAGCGAGTTTACGCCCGCCGCCAGAAACTGCTTTATGGAATACGGCGAATTTTGTCCGCTCCACAGCGGCAGTGTCGGTATGCTGACAGAGTACGGCAAGACCATTATAAAAGAAGATGCCGTTATATCCCTTGCAAAATGCAAATAAAAACAAAGCCACCCTTTTGGGTGGTTTTTTTGTTAAAAAAAATACCGCAGCAAAACCTGCCGCGGCATTTGACCAATATAAAAATCGGGGCGACAGGATTTGAACCTGCGACCTCAGCGTCCCGAACGCTGCGCGCTACCAAACTACGCTACACCCCGATAACAAAAACCATTATACTACTTACAGCGGTTTAAGTCAACAGTTTTTTTCAAAATTAGAAATTTTAATTTCTAATCAAATTTTAATCTTGCATTAATATGTTCTTAAAGTTAAAATATTAATATAAGGTTGAAAACTAAAAATCAAAAGGATAATAAAAAGGGGTTTTGCAAAATGGAAAACAAAAAATACAAAGTACTTATAGTAGAAGACGAAGTTAAGCTTGCACGTTTTGTGGAGCTTGAATTAAAACACGAGGGATATGAAGTATTGATAGCAAACGACGGCCGCACGGGACTTGATATGTATTTTGAAAAAAAGCCCGATATAGTGCTGCTTGACCTTATGCTCCCGCAGCTTAGCGGTATCGAGGTATGCCGCCGCATAAGAAAGGAATCCGACGTTCCTATTATAATGATAACCGCAAAAAGTGAGGTCATGGATACCGTAGCAGGCCTTGACAGCGGCGCAAACGACTATATCACCAAGCCGTTTGCCATTGAGGAAGTGTTTGCAAGAATGCGCGTTGCACTTCGTATAATCAATCAGGAAAAACGCGAACGTGACGAAAACGTGCTTGCAATAAAAGGCCTTACAATAGACAAGTCTTCCCGCACAGTCAAATTCCGCGATACGGTCATCGACCTTACAAAGCGTGAATATGACCTGCTTTTATACCTTGTGACCAACAAAAACATTGTTATAACCCGTGACCAGATACTCAACAAAGTCTGGGGCTATGACTACATAGGCGAGACCAATGTTGTTGATGTTTATATCAGGTATCTGCGCACAAAGATAGACGATAAATTTGATGTTAAGATAATTTACACGATCAGAGGTGTCGGATATTATGCAAAGGACGAATAAAATAAAAGCATTTTATAACCGTATGTCGATAAAAAATAAGATAGCACTGATATATTCATTGGTGTTTATTCTTATTATATTTCTGGTGTCCTGTTTTATAGTGGTAAACAGCATAGTTTACTACCGCACCAGTTCCGAAAAGGAGATAGACGAAGTTCTTGACAATATCGAGCAGTATATAAAAGACGGCGGCGATATTTCAAACGAAGCAATAAAAGAACAGGTACAAAACCCGTATATAGAAGTCAGGGTAAATTTAATGCGCAGCGATATGCCCGTGCCAAACAGAAATAACAGGCCAAGTGAAAAGCCAAGCGAAAAACCGGGCGAGAATTTTCCGTTCGAGGGCGCTCACGACAACATTGAAAGCGGTTCCGGAATGCGACGCACCCCTACACGCGACCCGAGTGACAGATTTAACAACGGTCCGTTCGGCGGTGACCCGAATGTTCGCATGGACAAGATAGACGGCGACTCCTATCTTTCATCCTCCAGACACGTTGAGATAAACGGCGAAAAGTACAATATACGTGCTTTCCGCCTTTATAATCACGAGGTCCAGATGATAAACAAAATGAGTCTTCTGTTTATCATAGAAAATATTATCGCAGTCATCATCGCCTTTGTTATTGGCCGTGCAATAAGCAGCAAAATGCTCGAGCCCGTGCATCAGGTAGCGGATGCCGCAATAAAGATAAGCGAAGAGAATTTTAATCAGCGTATAGACGAACCCGAAGCAGATGACGAGATAAAAGAACTTGTACGTGCTTTCAACGATATGCTTGAAAGACTTCAGATCTCATTTGAACGTCAGAACCAGTTTATGTCGGATGTATCGCACGAATTAAAGACCCCGCTTTCCGTTATAAAGGGCTATACGGGTATGCTTTCACGCTGGGGCAAGGACGACCCCGAGATACTTGACGAGTCCATAGAGTCGATAACTTCCGAAACGGAACATATGACAATGCTGATAAACCGCCTGCTTTTTTGGGCAAGAAACGATGTAAACAGCAGTATCACAATATCCGAGCTCTGCATAGAGGAACTGCTTGACGAGATAAAAAAAGAAGCCGAAGTTATGGAACTCCCCGCACAGATAAATATTTCGGGCGCTCAAAGCACAAGAATATCGGGCGATTATCACCTTATCAAACAGCTTATATGGATATTTGTTGAAAATGCCGTAAAATATTCGGGCGAAAAAAGCTGTGTTATTGATTTTGAGACATTTGAAGACAACGGCCGTGCCCTGCTTAAAATACGCGACAACGGTATAGGCATCAAAAAAGAGGATATAAACAATATTTTCGAGCGTTTCTACCGCAGCGACAAATCCCGCAATAAGGAGATAAAAGGTTTTGGTCTTGGGTTATCCATAGCAAAGTGGATAATGGATCACCACAACGGAAAAATAAGTGTAGACAGCACATTCGGCGAGGGAACGGAATTCCTGCTCGACTTTCCCGCATTAAAATAAGCTGTTTTATTACAGTTTTATTAAAAATACTGCTTATATAGTGATTTTTAAGCAAATATATGTTATAATCAGCGGTAGTATGCGTTACATACTGCCGCTTTTTTTGACAATAAAACAAGAGAGGTAATATATATGAGAAAAATTTTTATAATGCTTGCGGTATGGCTTTTACTGATGTCAAGCACGGTTTACGCAAGGGGAAAATATGTTAATATGACTTTGACATATGACGGCGAAGACCATTGGTACAACGCGGAAGAAATAACCCTTGAGATAAACGGAAGAGAGCCGTCGGATCTGCCGATGCCGCCCGTGCTTCTGAACAACTACACTCTTGTACCCGCAAGAGAAGTTTTTGAAGGACTTGGTGCGGATGTCGAGTGGAAAAACGACACAAGAGAAGTTTTTATCTATCACGAAAACACGACCGTTGTTATTGAGATAAACTCCACCACCGCTCTTGTAAACGGCGCGGAAAAGGAAATGGACATCCCCGCCAAGATAATAAACAACAAAACAATGATACCCCTGCGTTTTGTATCGCAGGCCATAGATAAGGAAGTCGGCTGGGACGGCAGTACAAGAACAGCTTCCGTCAAGGACAAGCCGCATACGGCCGTTATCGTTGAAGAAACGACAGAAGCTACCACGGAAGAGCCGACAGAAGAGCCAACGACTATAGCCACAACAAAGGCTCCAGTTACAACAACACAGGCCGTACAGGAAAAGCAGCTTATAAACAAAATAGAATTCAGCAACACCCCAGGGGCCGACATTATCTCCATTGGCGGCGAAAAATACGCTCCCGAGGTCAATGTAGTTCGCTCCACGGACGGCAAACTGCTGACGATAGATGTTGAAAACGGCACTTTAAGTGTAGACAAAAAGGATTTCGGCAAAGGCAACTTTGTGCAAAACGGTTATTATTACCAGCTTTCGGAGAAATATATACGTATTTCGATAGAACTTAACGACACTGTAAAATACAATATCTCCAAAAACGGAAATACCACAATGGTCGTTTTAAGCGAGGGCGGCGCAGATTATAACGTAAGCAGCGAAGACTACAGCTATGTCGGAAACAACTTTACCTTTGATGACAACAAGCTTATAATCAACGATCCCAACGGACTTATAAACCTTAAAAACGTACAGTATACCGAAAACTACCTTGATGCGGAATATATTATTAACATTCCCACAAACCTTACAAGCATACTTTCAAGCACTTCTTTCAGCGTTAAAAACGACTATGTTGACAGCGTGGATATAAATACCTCATCCTATGGCACAACAGTAAATATCCATGCCGCAAGCATTGTAGCCATAACAGCCGAAAGAGCGGGCAGCTACACGGTATTCAAAGTCGTAAAGCCATACGAAAAATACGATAGGATACTTGTGCTTGATGCAGGCCACGGCTTACAGGACAATGGTGCAACAGGCAACGGCCTTGTTGAAAAGGAGCTTACGCTTGATATAGTTCAGCGCGCGGCAAAGCTTTTTGATGCGGACGGCACAATAAAAGTTTACTGCACAAGACTTGAAGATACCTACCCCACACTTTGGGAAAGACAGGAAATGGCTTCTGCCATAGCCGATGTTTTTGTATCGGTGCACATCAATTCTAACGACAATCCAAATCCAAGCGGCACGGAGACCTATATACTCTATCCCAACGACCATGGCAACGGCCTTACAAGCTATATGCTTGGGGAAAAACTGCTTGATAATCTGCTTGATGCACTCGGTACCGTAAACCGCGGCGTAAAGAGTGAAGATTTTATCGTGCTTAAAGGCACAAAGCCTTCTACTCTGCTTGAAATAGGCTTTATAAGCAATGCCGGCGATGCGGCAATAATGGGCGAGGGCACAAACAGACAAAAGATAGCACAGGCGATATTTGACGGCGTAAAAGAATTGCTTGACGATTATCCTCCTGTACGATAAAATATAGTTATAGAATAAATGCAAAGGAGAATGTGATATGACGGTTTTAGTTACGGGCGGTCTGGGCTACATCGGCTCACATACTGTTGTGGAGCTGCTCAACAGCGGCTACGAAGTTATTGTTATAGACAATCTTTACAACTCCTATCCCGAAGTTGAGGGCAGGATAAAAGAAATTACGGGCAAGGATCTTACCTTTATAAAATGTGATATTCTTGATAAGGCAGCGCTTGACCTTGTGACAAGCAAAAGAGAGATAGACTGCTGCATACATTTTGCAGGTCTTAAAGCTGTCGGCGAAAGCGTACAGAAACCGCTTCTCTACTACGAGAACAATATTACGGGTACTATCAATCTTGTCAACTCCCTTACCGAAAACGGCTGCAAGAAGATAATTTTCTCCTCTTCCGCCACCGTTTACGGCGAAGAAAATGACATCCCTTATATCGAAACAATGAAAAAAGGCACTTGTTCAAGCCCCTACGGCTGGACAAAATCCATGATCGAACAGATACTTACCGATGCAAACACCGCAGACCCCGAACTTTCTGTTGTGCTTTTAAGATACTTCAATCCTATCGGCGCACACCCCTCGGGACGTATCGGCGAAGACCCGCAGGGCATTCCAAACAACCTTATGCCCTACATTTCACAGGTAGCAGTCGGCAGACGCGACCACCTGACTATCTTCGGCAATGACTACAAGACCCCCGACGGCACTTGCCGAAGGGATTATATCCATGTTGTAGATCTTGCGGAAGGTCATGTTAAGGCTGTTGAATATGCAGCAAAAAATAAAGGTACTTCTATTTTCAACCTCGGCACGGGTACACCCTACAGCGTGCTTGAAATAGTAAACGCCTTTGAAAAAGCCAACGGCATAGAAGTTAAATATGAATTTGGCGCAAGACGTGCGGGCGATCTGCCCGAGTTCTGGGCAAACAGCGACAAGGCTAAAAAGGAGCTTGGCTGGACAGCAAAGAAAAATCTTGAAGATATGTGCCGTGACTCATGGAATTGGCAAAAAAACAATCCAAACGGCTATAGAGAAGATTAATGCAAGACCCCGATGCCTGAGCATCGGGGTCTGTTTTATTTGTACATACTTTCATTTGCCATAAACCTGTCCACAAGGCACATGGATATGCCCGTTACGGCAAGATGCCACACCTCGCGGCTGTCGTAAGTTATCTCGACGGGATTTTCACGCGGCATATACTTGAAAGAGCCTAAATTTTTAAGTACCTGCTTATGGAAATAAGTTCCTGCGGAGGAATATATTCCTTGGATTATAATAAGTTCGGGGTCTATATTTATAATGATATTTTTAAGTGCCATACTGAAAAATTTTGCCACATATCTGACAGTATCCATTGCCAGCTCGTCGGCATCATTGTCGGCGGCATTAAAAATATTTTCCATTGTAAGACCCGTGCCGTAGCGGAAAAGCACCGATTGTTCGTAATTTCTGCTGTTGACTATCCTGTTGTACAGCCTGTCAAGCGAAACTATCCTCTCAAAACAGCCGCAGCTGCCGCATTGGCATATCTCAACATCATTGGCATCAAGGGTCATGTGACCTATCTCGCCGATAAGGGTATGACTGCCCATCATGATCTTGCCGCGGTCGATATATCCCGCCGCAATTCCGTCAAGGGTATAGATAGCGACATAGCTTTTATCAAGCAGGCTTTTGTTGTAATAAAGTTCCGCATAGCCCGTCATTTTTGCCTCGTTGCAGATATAAACATTAATATTTTCGGGCAGTATGGTCTTGAACATACTGACGATCGGAATATCCCTGCCCCAGTTGGGATAAAGCGAGTTATAGCGCATTATGCCAGTATCTTCATCGGTTATACCGCCGAGGCAGACACCCACCATAAAAATTTTATCGTCCGTCAGCTTGTTTTCAAGCATTATCTGTGCATAGATATTCCTGAAATCCCAGATTATGTTTTCAAGAGGCTCGTTCTGTCCGTGGGGCTTGTCGATAACGCAGATTATCTCGTTGATAAGGTTGGTAAGCACCACTTTCAGCACATGATTTTCAAGCCTTACACAGATATTGTATCTGTAATTTTTGTTGAATGAGTATATCTCGGGGCGCTTTCCGCCAAGACTGGTTGACTGACCCTTTCCGAGAGACAAAACTATACCCTGCTCCACAAAAGACTCTATCGCCTTTACAATAGTCTGTCGGCTGATGCCCGTTGCATCTGCGACTTCATTGAGCATTATCGTTTCCGATTGGGCTATAGTACTTAAAATTTTCTCCCTGTTTATCAACTTCAAATCTTTAGGCATCGCTGCCGTATCTGTGGTAATGCCTCGCATGGCCTCACCTCCCGTTATAAAATCAAATTATGATAGTATTATTTTCTTAAATATTTCATCCAAAGCATCCCAGTCTCTGTTTTTTTCTTCGTGCATCTCATCAAGCAGGATCTTATATCTTTCAAGTTCTTCAACAATATATGTATTCAGTACATCTACCCGTCTATCCTTATCGCTTTCACTCATCTTTATTTTTTGAGCAACCAGCTTGTCAACAACAGGTTTTAATTTATCCGAAAGCACAGTTTTTGCTAAATCGTCAAAAATAACAGGAGGTGCAGTTCTGTTCTCCTCTATCCATTTACAGCAAAGCAGCGGACGCAGTACATAAAAATATTTTTTATATTTGACATATTCCTCTGTCAGATATTTATGATAATTGCTGCTCGCAGTACCATAATAATGATACATAGCCGATTTTACCGAAAAATAGTTTTCGGACACCTTTCTTACATTGTCCCATGTTTCGGTCGTTTTGTATATCACAGGCGAATTCGACCACTCAAAAACAGTCGCATTTGATTTGTAAAAAAGCTGAAGCGCCTTTGAAATATCCCAGCCGTTTATGTCCAATGTTTCGTTAAGTTCCCAATCTATATAATCTTTTTTAGGACGCAGTGATAAATAATGGTCAGGCTTTCTTGCATAAACAAACCGTACATCATAATCGCTGTCCGGTGAGGCAAATCCCCACGCTCTGCTGCCCGATTCGACACAATGAAGTATTCTGACATGTTCTTTATTCTCTATCTCGTCAAGCCTGTCCCGTATTGTTTTGTTAATATCCATTTAATATCACCTTTTTGTTAACAGCCATAACATAATCCGAAACCTTATTCATATCCGGTTCATCGGGCAAAGCTGTATTTTTTGCAGCATATTCAAGCCTTTTCTCATAGTCCGATATAAGGGCATAAAAATCATCCTTGTATGTCCCGTCTGATTTTTGATAATCACCGCGGCGTATGCTTAAAAGCAGATCAAGCTCATTTTCTCTGTATGTATTTATTTTCTCTTTTTCCAATATATCTATCGCCATCATAAACAGCCGCAAAAGGTGCATCGCATGTTTATTCAAGTGATCATCATCTTTCTTTTTATTGCGGCGGCCAAGTTTATTATAGTCCTTTACAATATTGTTCATCTCGTTGCAGATACCCACATAATCACGCAGCGGATAATGCTTTAGAGTATTATCCATAAAAATTTCGGTTTCCATTTCGGGTTTATCTGATTTATCAATATATAACTTTACACCATTTTCAGCATACTTTTGATAATGACTTATAATATCATTCATGGCATTTTTTATGGAATTATACAAATGCACTTCTTTTTCGGGCTGGGGATATTTGTCCCTTTCAAGTGCATTTTGCAGCCTGCGCAGCTGTGCATCGGCATAACCGCCAAATGAGCCTATCGCACGTTTTGACAAAAACATATCCGCATTATCTATCAGTTCCCGACCCATTTCATTAAGATATAAATAATTTTCAGTCCGCATACCCAAAAGTTCGATAGTATTTGGATTGCAGCTTAAAAGCAAGGTTATTATTTTGTTAAAAGTATATATGGTCGTATCGGTATTGTCATCCACGTACTGCTCGTAATTTGCAAGGCCTATAAGTTCACAACTGCGATTTAAGGCAACACCTCTTATATCTATATCGCTGTTTTCGTTATTTGTACCGTACGCATAGCTTCCCGCAAGCCCAAGCATTATTATTCTTTCACCCAAATGCTCATTAGTGCGCAGAAAATCATATTCCTTATTTTTCAATAATTCGGAAGTATACATTCGTATCACTCCTGTGATTTTATTTTTTCATCAAGCTCGGTCAGATAGACCCAACGTTCCGTTTTTTGTTCAAGTTCGGCTTCAAGCTCTTCTTTTTTGGCACTGAGTTCCTGCAATTTTGAATAGTTTGCCGCCGAAGTCTCCATTTCTTTATCTATTTCGGATATTTGTTCTTCAAGCGAAGAAATATCATCGTCAATGGTCTCAAATTCACGCTGTTCGTTATAGGTCATTTTCAGTTTACGCTGACCTTTATCCCATGTTTTGGCGGTCTTTTCTTCCTTTACGGGCTTTTCTTCTTCCGCCTTTTTGTCATGATAATCGGCATAATTGCCCTCATACTGCTTTATGTTTCCGTTTTCAAAGGCAAATATCCTGTTCACACATTTATCGAGGAAATATCTGTCATGCGAAACTATGATAACAGCCCCGCCGAAGCCTTGTATATAATCCTCCAAAACCGTCAGTGTTTCTATATCAAGATCGTTTGTCGGCTCGTCCAAAAACAGGATATTCGGCGCAGACATCAGCACTTTAAGCAGATACAAACGCCTTTTTTCGCCGCCCGACAGTTTGGATATAAGGGAGTACTGCATATCCCCGTCAAATAAAAACCTTTCCATAAGCTGTGAAGCGGAAATTTTATCCCTGCCGTTTTGCACATATTCCGCCACATCACGGATATAGTCGATGGGTCTTTCGTTCTCATGCGAATAAACATCATTATTCTCCTGCGCAAAAACACCTATTTTGACGGTCTCTCCCACTTCCACGCTGCCGCTGTCCGGACTTATCTTTCCGCAGAGCATATTTATAAGCGTAGTCTTGCCGCAGCCGTTGTCGCCGACTATGCCAAGTCTGTCGTTCTTATTTATAATATACGAAAAATTTGACACATAGTCAATACCATTATAGGATTTTGTTATATTGTCGGCAATTATCGTCTTGCCGCCAAGTCTTGTCGAAGCACCCTTAAAATCTATCTTCTGCACTTCTTTGGGCGCTTGTATGGAATTTATCTCGTCAAAGCGTTCAAGCCTTGCCTTTTGCTTTGTAGTTCTTGCCCTTGCGCCGCGTCTTATCCACTCCAGCTCCGTGCGGATAAAACTTTTTCTCTTGCGTTCGGACGCTGCTTCAAGTTCCTCCCTCTCCGCCTTTTTTTCAAGAAAAACGGTATAGTTGCCCTCATAAGTATACATTTTGCCCTTGTCAAGCTCGATTATCTTGTTCGCCGCCCTGTCAAGAAAATATCTGTCGTGGGTAACAAGAATAAGCGCTTTTGTACTTGATTTAAGCATATCTTCAAGCCATTCGACAGTCTTGCTGTCAATGTGGTTTGTCGGCTCGTCAAGGATAAGCAGATCGACTTTTGAAATAAGTGCCGCCGCTATCGCAACACGCTTTCTGCCGCCGCCCGACAGTTCCGAAACAGGCTTGTAATAGTCGGTTATGCCTATCTTTGTGAGGATAGATTTTACATTACTGTCCTCTTCGGGTGACTGCGGATCGCAGATCCTGTTCATATAGTCGATAACGACCTCGTTTTCAAGGAATTCGGGGGTCTGCGGAAGATACGAAACACGCAGACCGCGCATTTTCACAATATCCCCGCTGTCGGCCTCGTCAACTCCCGCTATTATCTTCAAAAGCGTAGATTTGCCCGTACCGTTCACACCTATTATACCAATTTTGTCATTGCTGTCCACACCAAAGGAAATGTTGCTTAAAACCACCTTTTCCCCGTAGGACTTCGATATATTTTCAACTGTTAAAATGTTCATTTCATACTCCGCTTAAAAAATTCTCCAAAAATTTATTATATAGCACGAAAGGCAGCACATAAACGCATTACAAGCAGCAAATGCCGTACTCCATGCAAAAGTTATGTATTTGTTTTTCTTATCGCCGAATGAATAGAAAAGTATCAGCCCAAGCGCAAAAAAAAGCATAAATATTACTGTTTTTGACGGGATGATCATTGTTTCATACATACCTAAACGGTCACGCAGTATGCGAAAGACTGTGTCCGTAGGTCTGTATACGGGATAACCGCCATCGGGAGCACTATGTATGCCAAGCAACAGAGAAAATAAAACAAACTGTACAACAAACAATATAGCAGTCGGTTTGACAAGCGCCATACACATTTTTTTGCTGCCCGTATTCTTATATAAAAATTTTATCTGAAAATATGTAACAGCTGCCCATAGTACATAGTTTACCGCCACTTCAAAATAATCAAACCCCAAGGTGAGGGCAATAAGTTTATACGGAATCTGTAAGATCACTCCTATGATTTCACCTATCAGCGGTATCAATACCAAGAATAAAACATCAAACATCAAAAGCCCAACTACAGTATTCCTGACAAACTTTTTCTGCAAAGCCGCTTTTTCAAGTATTTCACGGTTTGTGCAGCCCGATGCTGTCCTGTAATTTTCAAACACCTTTTTATACAGTACGGCGAGAATTATAATTATAAAAACAGCCAAGGGGTAACCGCGCCTGATATAGATAAAGCCCTCGATAAACAGCGCAAAAAGTGTCGTCCCGACTGTTCTTTGCGTAATATATTTATCGGTATTTACTTCACCCGATATATCTTGTCTAAACATCATATCCTCTTTTGACTTTATGGGTTTTAAGCTTTGCTCAAAATATGTGCTTATTCTGTAATTCCCGTCATAATTTGAATTATTTTCTTCTTCAAGTCCTTTGAAAACAAAATTTGCCGCATCCATTATAAGGCAGTATTCCAAATTTGAAAGATGTATCTTGTTATACTTTCCTATCTTTTCGGAATGACTCCACAAAACCCCGTAATTAAGAATATTTTCGCCGCTTTCATTGCTTATATATATTGAAAAAAGATAAGGCGCTTCTATTGCCGTAGCATCGGTGTCTTCGGGTTCGAGGAAGAAATTTCCGACGTAACGCTGTATTATTCTTCCTTCAACTATGTTATAAAACTCTTTTCTTTGCGCTGTATACACGGATGCAATCAAAACCAAAATACCCGCCATAACTATAACAGCCAATATCATCTTTTTGATTTTATTCATAGTCATTCTCTCCTGTTTACAATAGCGATGCAAATGACCTCCACACTTTCCGCGCCCGCTTTTATCAATGTTTTGGCGCACTCGTTCACGGTAGAGCCCGTAGTGTAAATATCATCGACAAGCAAAATTTTCTTATCTTTTACATCACCTGTCACAGTAAAAGCGTCTTTCAGATTTTTAAGACGTTCCTTTTCGGACAGATCGTGCTGATTTTGGGTATCGCGTATCTTTACAAGCGCTTCACGATACTCGCCCATACCAAGGTTTGCAAGAAAGCTTGCAAGCATTGCGCTTTGGTTATAGCCGCGCTGTTTCAGCTTTTTCTTGTGCATAGGCACGGGAACGACTATATCCGCACCCGAAAAACCGTGTGATTTTGCATAGTCATATAAAGGTCTTGCAAAATACTCCACATTCCTCGGTTCATTATTGAATTTTATATTATGTATTGCTTTTCTGACCTTGTCCTTATATTCATAGGCGCAGTAAGCCCGCTTGAAATAAAGCTTTTTATTTTGGCAATCGCTGCATATATTGTTTGCGATTATCGGAACGCCGCAAATATCACAGGTCTTTCCGCTTATCGTTTCAAGCCTGCATTTCGGGCAAAGCCACTTTTCTTTGTGAAATTCCAACACTTCGCCGCAGACCATACAGCAGTTGGGAAATATAAGTTCAAGTAAGGTCTCTTTTATATCTGAAAATCTCATCTTCGGGATAAATTTTAAACTCCGTGTTCTCGCCCGTTACGGGGTATACAAAACTCAAACTGTGGCTGAAAAGCGCAGGCATGATACCGCGTTTATGCTTAAATTCGGGGTTATACTTGGTATCGCCGTAAATAGGCGTTTTGTTAAAAAGCATCTGTGCCCTTATCTGATGATGCCTGCCCGTCAGCAGTTTCACTTTAAGCAGCGCAAGCCCGCCGTCCTGCCAAATCTTCTCATATTCAAGCACGGCAAGCTTGCCCATGCCCTTATTTACATTTTTGACGATATTCAGCCTTTTGTCGTGCATCAGATAATTTTCAAGCCTGCCGCTGTCGTTCGGTTCTCCGCAGACAACGGCAAGATAGAATTTTTCAATATCGGTCTGTGACAGAATACCTGCCGTTTTCTTATCCTTTGCAAGAAGCACCAGTCCTCCGACGGGTCTGTCAAGGCGGTTGATGATATAGACCTCCCCGCCCGTATGCTCCGACATTTCAAAAACCAAATCGGCCTCGCCGTCGCTTTGCGACAGCATACCCGCAGGCTTTTGAACCGCGATCAGATATTCGTCCTCAAAAATTATTTTACTCTTCTTCACTGTTTGCATTGTAGTCCTTTAACTTCTTGTAGGCAAGATAATTTATGCTGCCGCGCGGAAAGTTTCCGTTTTTGTTCTTTTCGCCCGCAGGCTTGCCCATAAGAAGCTCTATGCCCTCATTTATATGCTCTATCGCGTAAATATTGAATTTGCCCGCTTTAACAGCCTCTATGACCTCATCTTTAAGCACAAGGTCACGCACATTCTGTTTCGGGATTATGACCGCGTTATCCTTTAAACCGCGGCTTTTGCACACCGCAAAAAATCCCTCTATCTTCTCGGTAACACCGCCTATCGGCTGTATAACGCCCTTTTGGTTCACGCTGCCCGTTACGGCAAAACGCTGGTCGATAGGTACGCCCGAAAGGGATGAGATTATTGCATAAAGTTCGGTGCTTGATGCGCTGTCGCCGTCAACGCCGTTGTAATTCTGTTCAAAGCAAAGTCGGCAGCTTAATGTAAGCGGGAATTTCTGCGCAAAGGTCTCGCCCAGATAGCCCGTTATGACCTGTACGCCCTTGTCATGGATATTGCCGCTCATTTCTGCCTCTTTTTCGATATTGACAACACCTGCCTTGCCCATATAGGTGCTTGCGGTTATTTTTGTCGGCAGACCGAATGAATATCCGTTTGTTTCCATAACACAAAGGCCGTTTATCTCGCCTACCCGCTTGCCCTGTGTGGCTATCATTATATCGTTTTCAAGTATCATTGAAAGGTATTTTTGGTGATAGAGTTCAAGCCTTTCGTTCTTTCGGTCAATGGCTTTTATAACAACATCGGCAGTAATTTTGTTTTTGCCGTAAGCCGCAGATTCCACAAGCAAGTCGCTTATCCTGCCGAAAAGTACGGTCAGTTTATCCTGTCTTGCCGCAAGTCTTTGCGAATATTCAAAGACTTCCAGTATTGCGGGCATATCTATCTTTGCACCGAGTTCCTTGGTCCTGCCCTTTATAAATTCTGTCATAGCACTGAGGTTTTCGGGCGTGCTGTCCATTTCATAGTCAAACATGGCCTTTATTTTAAACAGCTTTGCAAACTCGTCGTCGTATTCATTCAAAAGCTCCATATAATAATTCGTGCCGACAAGAATGACTTTCAGATCTACCTTTGCAGGCTGCGGGCGAAGAGCCGTAACCGCAAGGCCGCTTATCTGAAATTCCTTTAACGGCTCGATATTTATTTCCCCCGTTTTTAAAACACGGCGCAGGGTCTCCCACGCAAAGGGACTTGACAGCAGGTCTGTTACCTGCAAAATAAGATAGCCGCCGTTTGCCTTATGGATAAGCCCACCCTTTATTTTTGTATGATCGGTAAATAAATTACCGTTTTCCGTATCGTATTCAAGCTCGCCCACAAGATTGGTGTATGTGGGATTAAAACTAACCACAACAGGCGCATTTTTCGTCTTGCTGTTATCCGTGATAAGATTTACCTCATATTTTATAAGGTGTTCGTCATCGGGGCGTTTTGCCCACGGCATAACAGCCCCAAGCGGATCTTCTTCTCCGCTGTCGCTATGGTCTGTAAAATCCTGTATATTGGCTATGATATCTTCCTTAACATTTAAAAGATAGCCCGTAACAGCCTCGTTATCCACATATTTTTCAAGTATAGGCGACATAAAACGGCCTACGGTAAGCAGCGCAAGGTTATAGTCTTGTATATCGGACTCCAGCTTTGCCTTTTTGTCGATAGAACGCAGAATACGCATGGTATCGCCCGCCATTGCCTGGATATCCTCGGACTCCTCGGCAAGTTCTTCTTTCTCCTCGTCTTCAAGTTCGTCATATTCCGCCTCGGAAATGGCTTTGCCGTCCACTATGGGCAGGAAGTATACACCGCCGCTGCCGAATTTAAGCGAAAATCCCTCGTCTTTTGCAGCCTGTGTAAGCGCCTTTATCGCATCATCGCGCTGCTCCTGAAATTTTTTCATCAGCTGAGCGTTTTCCTGCTCGTATTCATCATTTGAAAATACCTTTGGTATCTCTACTTTTACCGTTTGGATAAGCTGTGCCATATCATCTGCGAACTCGCTGCCTTTGCCCGCATCAAAAGTCAGAAGAACAGGTTCCTTCGGGTCTTTGAAATTATATACATAGGCAAGGTCCTTGGGTACGGATTCCTTTGCCGCCTGTTTTTTTGCATAGTACTCCGCAAAACTGGTCTTGCCGCTTCCGGGTACGCCGCTGACATAGATATTATAGCCCTTATGTTTTATCGAAAAACCGAATTTAAGCGACTCCGCGCCCTTAGACTGACCTATTATCCTGTCCATTTCGCTTTTTGTCTTATGGGTTATATCAGCCTCGTTATAAATTCTTTTAAGCTGTGTGTAGTCAAGTTTTTCCGTCATTTGCCTGCACCTCTTTCCTTTAATTTGCTTCGATTATGTCTTCAATAGGTATCAGATAATTCCACATCAGATACGCATCTTCATTATTGTCGCTGTAGTATTTTTTTCTTGTGCCTGTTACAACAAAACCATGCTTTTTATACAGTTTTATTGCGGCCTCGTTGCTTACACGCACTTCAAGCGTAACTCCGAGCATTTCCTTTTCTTCGGCTGTATTCATAAGCGCATCAACTATCGCGCTGCCAACACCCATACGCCTGTAGTCGGGCGATACGGCTATATTTGTTATATGCCCCTCGGTCACTACGTGCCACATACCGCCGTAGCCCGCAATTTTGCCATCGAAAAGTGCCACATAATAAAATTTCATAAGGCTGAACAGTTCGCCCTGCATGGACTCTCTTGTCCACGGTATGGCAAAACAGACGTTTTCTATCTTCATTACCTCGTCCAGATCCTCATAACGCATTTCTCGTACTTCTATCATAAACCCATTTCCCTCTCGGCCTGTGATTTTCTTAAATAAACTATCTCAAATTCTCCGCAGTCCACGGCATCTTCCGTCCTCTGCATCGCAAGTGCGCCTACGCACGCCGCCCTCTGCATATTTGAACAGGCGGGCGCAAAGGTATGACTGTTGTTATATTCAAGTATCCTGTCTTTAAAAACGGGAACACCGTCACCTAAAAATACGGCGGAATCCGTTATTGATGCAAGTTCGTCAAGTACAACTTTAATATCCTCTGCCATGTAATCGCTCAATTTTTCAAGTTTTCCGTCCTGCATCGAGAAAAAGCCCGTATACACCTGATCCCTGCGTGCATCCATTATCGGCACTACCACTTTATCGCTGTAAGGCAGGTTATATGCAAGGGCATCCAAAGTCGGCACGGGTATTATTTTTATACCAAGCCCGTGTGCAAGGCCTTTTGCCGCTGCCACGCCTATCCTGAGACCCGTAAAAGACCCCGGCCCCGAAGCACAGGCTATGTAATCAAGCGTTTTAAGATCAAGTTCTATATCGCTGCATATCTTTTCCACCATAGGCATAAGAGTCTGCGAATGTGTTTTTTTGTAGTTAAGTGTAAATTCCGCAACAAGCTTTTCATCGGACAAGACAGCCGCCGATGCCACAAGCCCAGTTGTATCAAGCGCAAGTATCTTCATATCATTTTACCTCTATTTTTCTGTAGTCCTCGCCTTTTTCAAGGTCTTTTTCAATCGTTATCCATTTTGCGTTTTCGGGGATAAGTTCCTTTATCATATCCGCCCACTCTATCAGACATACGCCTTCGCCGAAAATATACTCGTCAAAGCCTATCTCATACATTTCCTCGGGGTCTGCTATCCTGTAAACATCAAAATGATAAAACGGCATTCTGCCCTCATACTCGTTTACTATTGTAAAAGTCGGGCTTGTGATATGTTCGTTGATTTCAAGCCCCTTTGCAAAGCCCTTTGTAAACACCGTCTTGCCTACGCCAAGGTCGCCGCAAAGGCAGTATATATCGCCTTTCTTTGCTTCACTTGCCAAAACATGGGCAAAATCAAAGGTCTCTTTATCCGAAAATGTTTCTTTGATCATCTTATCTCCTCAATTCAAACATAGTATATCTACTTTATATTATAATACATTTACCGTGTTACGTCAAATATACTTTTTAAACTATTGCAAATTACAAAAAATGGTAGTATAATTAAAATTGTAAAAAAACTTATAAGAAGGTGTCTGTATGGTTTACACTCTTACGGTCAATCCATCGCTGGATTACATTGTTAAAACAGATATTGTACCAAATACGCTGAACAGAAGCTCCGAGGATGTGCTTTATCCCGGCGGCAAGGGAATAAATGTTTCCGTTATGCTTACAAGGCTTGGATGCAAAAATACTGCCATAGTGCCCATTGCAGGTCAGACCGGGGTAATGCTCAAAGATATGCTTCACAGGCTTGTAAATGCCGAATATGTATTTCTGGACAAGGGAATGACACGTATAAATATGAAAGCGTTAGGCAAAAACGGCGAAACCGAAATAAACGGCAAAGGGATAAATGTATGTCTGGACGACCTTAAACGACCGCTCGACCATATAACACCCGAAGATATACTTGTCATAAGCGGCAGTTTTACCGATTACAGCCTCATTGACAAGATAGTGGACTATGTTCAGACAGACAGGATAGTTTATGATATCCCCCATATAGAATACGCACTGACGCACAGGCCTTTTGTCTTAAAGCCGAATTTCAGCGAGCTTGAAGAATACTTTGGCGGCGAGATACAAAAAGACGAAGTTGAAAAATATGCACAGCGTCTTCTTGAACTCGGCTGCCGCAATGTACTTATATCAATGGGTGCAGACGGTGCTTATTTCTGCAATAAAAATTTCGCGTTTTATTTGCAGGCACCCCAGGGAAGATGTATCAACAGCATAGGTTCCGGTGACAGCATGCTTGCCGGACTGCTGTATGGCATTGCAAATTCCATGCCTGTTGAAAATACCGTAAAACTTGCCGTATGCTGCGGCAGTGCGACCGCCTTTACCCAATACATAGCAACAAAAGAAGAAGTCGATATTCTGGCGGCACAAATATAAAAATAAGATCCGATTCATTGCGAACCGGATCTTTTTAATTTGTCGGTAAATCCAAAAACACCGTCAAAAATCAGTTTTATCGCACCTGATACTATGACGCGCGGCAACAGATACCAACAGCCATATAAGTATTGTACAGATTATTGCTTTTATCGGCGAACGGCACTTTTCAAGCAGTTTGTAATACCACGGAAAAACAAAATACAAGGTCACTATTGCCGGTACAAACCACAAAAAACTGTATATGCTTTTTGTGTAGAAATTTACGCCCGGTACATTGCGCACAAATACCGCAATGCCCATAAGTGCACTTCTGTATCTGCTTAAATGGCTTAATTCGCCCTTTGTGTTATTATCCATTTTCAGCCCAAAGCTTCTTTTAAAAGCTCCATGCCTTTTTGAATACGCTTTAAAGATTCTTCCTTGCCGAAAAGTGCACAAAGTTCACTTGCACCGCAGGGAGAAGTCGGCTTGCCGCTGAGTGCCGTTCTTATAGGCCAGAGTATCTGACCGTTTTTGACCTCAAGTTCCTGCGCAAGCGCAACAAGCGAAGCATAAAGCGCCTCATTTGACCAGTCGTCCTGTTTTTCAAGCACGGGAACGGCCTTTTCAAGGTTAGCAAGCGAATTTTCAAGTGTTGTCTTCATCTTTTTGTGGATATAAAGCTCGGGTGAATACTCGGGTAAAACATCCACAAAGTCAACCATTTTGGCTATATCGTTGAATGTGCCTATACGTGTCTGTATAAAGCCCGCAAGCATTTTAAGGTCGATATCCGCATGAACGCTTTCTTTAAGATAAGGCAGAGCCATTTCATAAAATTTGTCAAAATCAAGCTTTTTGATATACTCGCCGTTCATCCATGTAAGCTTCACGATATCAAAGATAGCGGGAGATTTGCTCAATCCCTTTATATCAAATATCTTTATAAGCTCATCCATTGTGAATATTTCCTGATTAACAGACGGAGACCAGCCCAAAAGCGCGATATAATTGATTATAGCCTCGGGGAGATAACCCTTTGCAACAAGGTCCTGGAAAGAAGCATCGCCGTTTCGTTTGCTCAGTTTCTGATGCTGGTCTTTCATAACCGCAGGCAAATGGATATATGTAGGTATATCCCAGCCGAATGCCTCGTAAAGCAGGTTGTACTTAGGTGTGGAAGAAAGATACTCGCTGCCGCGTACAACATGGGTTATATTCATTAAATGGTCGTCGATAACATTTGCAAAATTATATGTGGGATAGCCGTCTGCCTTTATAAGTATCTGGTCTTCAAGCTCCGAATTATCAACGGTGATACTGCCGTAAACCTCGTCATGGAAAGTTGTTGTACCCTCTTTTATCTTCTGACGGATAACAAAAGGCATACCCTTTTTAAGGTTCTCCTCCACTTCCTCTTTTGAAAGATGCAGACAATGGCGGTCATAATGTGTTATCTGTTCGCCGCCTGCCTCTGTTTTAAGGCTGTCAAGTCTTTCCTTTGTACAAAAGCAGTAATAAGCCTCGCCTTTTTCGATAAGCTGCTTAGCATATTCTATATAATCGTTTTTGCGCTCGCTCTGTACATAAGGGCCGTAATCGCCGCCTACATCGGGACCCTCGTCATGTGTGATGCCGCTCATTTCAAGTGTCTTGTAAATAACATCCGTAGCGCCCTCAACAAAACGCTCCTGGTCTGTATCTTCTATTCTTAAAATAAAACTGCCGCCCTGTGATTTTGCAATAAGAAATTCATAAAGCGCAGTACGCAGATTACCAATGTGCATATATCCCGTAGGACTTGGTGCAAAACGTGTTCTTATCATTTTTTATCTCCTTTGAAACAGCAAATTCTTAAATAACTAACTTTAATATTATATCACAACATAAATAAAAAAGCAATAACAGTCTTATTTACAAAACCGATTTTATATGTTATAATTTAATCAAATATCATTACGGAGGAAAAAACATGGCACTTGTACATGAACAGCTGCAAAATACAGCTATAAAAGTTATACATTCACGCATTACGGACGTGCTTTTAAACACAGTATACGAAATAACCAACCTTAAAGACGAATATGCCGACACGGAAATTTACGGCGAGATACTTGCATACACCGACCTTTCGGAGGAAATAGAGAAAATATGTGCTCTGTTCAAAAAACTGCCCGAAAATCTTGCAAAGCAGCTTGAAGACAGAACTCCATACAATAATGAAATAGCAGAATATCGAAACGGCCTTGTCGAAAAATATAAAAGCGTACTCGCATATTCCGAATTTGCCGATATCCTTGCAGGCGAAAGCGGTTTCCGTTCCAAACTTGAAATGATACAGGAAAGTGCGGACATCCTTCCGCAAAATGACGGTGAACTTGTGGACACGGTTTCTGCGGCTGTTGCCCGCAGCTATGATATTCCCTTTGTCATAAGCAGCATATTATCAAAAATACCGCTTCGCATGGCAAAATCAAAGTATGAAGATTTTGTTTCACGCAGTCTTGATCTGCTTTTCAGCGATATTTCAAATGCCTATATAGAAAACTACAAATATTCGCTTTCTGTCGCGCTCGATCCTCAGCACTCCGGGGCTTATGGCAAATATTTTACGCTTATCGCGCAGTCGCTTGATGAACTTTCAAAATTCAACTATTCAAATGCAAAAGGCGAAGAACTTGAAGAACAGGCAAGTCTTGTGGACGATATAAGCGACAAACTCGGCAATTTAGAGGAAATACTCAATGTATGCTACAATATTTCAAATTATCTTGAAATACTCAATACATACGCACTTGATGAAAAATATGCCTGCAATGACGACGCGGTAACAAAGGATATGCTCCACTCCTGCATAGAAATGCTGGATTCCGATGATCCCGATTTCTATATCGAAACAATAATAGAGCGCACTACCGACCAGATAGAAAAACTGTTCAATGATGCACGCGATTACGAAGATACCCTCCAGGACACAGTCCACAGACTTACCGAAGCACAGAAAATGGCACTGCCCGAGGACTGCCGACTTTCAATAAACGTATACAACGCCGTTACTTCGCTTTATATGCTGGAATTATCCGATGCAGTTACCGATATAAACAAGGGCAATATCAAGCCTGCAACCATTGACGAAACAAATGCGGCAATAAAAGATGTCATTAAAATGATAAACGACAGCTGTACAGCACTTACACCAACACAGCAAAAACTTGTAAAGCAAAGACTTTTCACGCATTTTCCCGCAGATATTTCACCCAATGAATTCCGCGAATATATGCTTTATGCCCTTGAAGGTATACAAGACAAAGCGACACGTCTTGTAGTATACGGCGACGTGCTTGAAGTTCTTGATGATATGCATCTTATAGAATACGGCGAGGACGAACACGAACACCACCACCATCATCACGACCACGACTGTGACTGCGGCCATGACCATGACCATGAACATGAACATCATCACCACTAAAAAAGACCCTTTCGGGTCTTTTTTATTAGATATCTTTACCATCCCAGCAGTATGTACAGAGATTTTCTACGGGAATGCCCACTGATTCGAGCATATCGTCAAGTCGATTATATCTTAATGATGTAAAGTGAAGTTCCTTGCGGATAGCTTCTATCATGTTTGCGTATTTCTCCGAATCAGGGTCAACGTACTGCTGAAGCACCTCTTCGGTAACTTCCGTAGTGCCTTCCAGTTTTGCGATAACACGTCTTGTTATAAGATCCATTTCAGATGAAGAGCGCGAGAAATTAAGGAACTTGCAGCCGTAAATAAGCGGAGGACAAGCGGGTCTGATATGAACTTCCTTAGCGCCGCTTGCATATAAAAACTCCGTAGTTTCGCGAAGCTGTGTACCTCTTACGATAGAGTCGTCGATAAGCAGCAGGCTCTTGTCCTTTATAAGCTCGTCAACGGCAATAAGCTTCATTTTTGCTATCATATTGCGCTTGCTCTGTATAGTTGGCATAAACGAACGCGACCATGTAGGCGTATATTTGATAAACGGTCTTGAAAACGGTATGCCCGATTCATTTGAATATCCTACCGCATGAGCCGTACCCGAGTCGGGGATACCCGCTACTACATCGGGTTTTGCATCGTCGCGTCTTGCAAGACAGGCACCGCATTTATAGCGCATATGCTCTACATTTATGCCCTCGTAACTGCTCGACGGATAACCGTAGTACACCCAGAGGAAAGTGCATATCTTCATTTTGTCGCCAGGTGCAACAAGGGTCTTTACTCCCTCCTGAGTAACAATATCTATCTCGCCGGGGCCGAGAGATTTATAGCTGTCATAGCCAAGCTTGTGGAAAGCAAAGTCCTCGAAAGAAATACAAAATTCTTCATAGTCCTTGTGTACGGGATTGTCATCGTCCTGGGTTATCCTGCGGCCGATAACAACGGGTGTTCTGCCGTATTTATCCCTTGCCGCATAAATTCCCTTGGGAGTCATCAGCAATATGGACAAAGAACCGTCAACAAGCTCCAAAGCATAGCGGATACCGTCAATAAGGTTCTCCTTTTGATTGATGACAGCAGCCACCAATTCGGTTGAATTGATGTCACCGCCGCTCATTTCAAGGAAATGCGAGTTGCCGTTTTCAAACAGCTTGTCCAAAATCTCATCTTTGTTGTTTATCTTGCTTACCGTTGTAAGCGCATAAGTTCCGTGATGTGAACGGATAATAAGGGGCTGGGGCTCATAATCCGAAATACAGCCTATACCCATATAACCGTCCATGTTCTGAACATCTTTGTCAAACTTTGTACGAAACGGAGAATTTTCTATGTTATGGATAGCACGGTCAAAGTCCTTGCCGTCATAAAAGACAAGACCTGCCCTTCTTGTACCCAGATGCGAATGATAATCCGTACCGAAAAACAATTCAAAATTACAGCTTTTTCTGCCTACAGCACCAAAGAAACCGCCCATTTATGTACCTCCAAAATATACTATTCTATATTATTTTCATTACCACTCATTTTATTATAACTCATATCTTGCAAAATGTAAAACATTTTAAGCAAAAAAAGTCAATTTTTTTATTTTTTTGAATTTTTGCACCTTTTGACTTTCAAAATTTGTCAATAATGACACTGCAGCAATTATCAGCGCACCCAACTTTCATCAAATTTTCCATATTTTTCTTTTAACGCCTCAATATCGTATTTCCTGTCGGTATAGATAAGTTCATCTGCGATTCTCCTTGCATTAATATTTGCGTTTTATCAATCACACAACTCATAATCATATATTATTTTTTCCAGTTGTTTCACAATCGTTTTAAAATCGCAATTCAGATCTAAAGTCCTTGCACCTATACTGTTTCTGCCAATCATAAATGGTTCCCCTTCGGGAAATACTTCATCTTCTGTCTTTGCATAGAGCAAAAGTCCCGAAACATTACCCGTATTAACTTTATCCATATTCTTCACATACGCAAATATTTGATACAAATGCGCAGACCTTATTTTTTCCTTTTCATAATTTTGTATCATAGCTTTGCTGTAGTATTTCGTGTCTATAATAAGCGTTTTTTCATTCTTGCACAAAACTATGTCAAGATGCATACACGGGAGAAAACTAATCATATTATCATTAGTCGTGTCGGCATAATTCCAATTCAACATTGGCGAACAGGGATGAAGATCGCTATGGTGTTGTTTATAATACTCCAAAACAAACTTTTCGAAGAGCTTTTCCATGTGTTCATCCAAAAATGACAAAAGCTTATATCCGCCATCCTCTGTTGTTTGCAGCATACCATTAAGCAAAAGATAGCAGATATTAAGCATCAATTCGTAATTACGATTATTGCGTTTATATATAAGTCTGTTCCAAATGCTTTTATCCGGTTGAATATAACTGACATTTTCAAAAAACAGCATCAGCTTTTTAAGTGCTTGCTTCCTCTTCAAATCCACATCAGCTGCACAAATAAGTCTATGTATCGTGACTTTCAGTATCTGATTATATATGTTATTCTCCGAAAATTCGTCAAATTCACATGAAAGTTTTTGCTTTTGCCGAACTTTCATATTTATCGTTCCTGCCATGTCAAGCTTTCCGCGTATAACAGATAAACTTTCACGCATCGGAACATACTCTCTGTATAATCCCTGTTTTATCTGGCGCGAAACACCTTTTTCAAGTATTGCGGCAAAAAGGTCGTGTATTTTTTCAAACTTTTCTCCCGCAACACTCTTATAATCTTCCTGTTTAAGTATTTGAAAGGCATAGGACAACATATAGTAAATATTCTGAATAAAAATACCTTTATCTACAGTCATATTATTCACCTAACATTTGGCGAAGAATATTGATTTGTTCATTCAGTTTTTTCTCGTTATCAAACCAATATTCCTCGATCAGTGGCATAACTTCAAATTCAACAACATTCCTGACCCATTCATCATTAATATCGGATGCGTTTTCCGGAGCAAAATAACTGTGACCAATTTCAAAACCCTTTCCAAGAGTTGTATCTTTGCGAATTACTTCATTCAAGAGTTTTATTCTGTCAACAATGCTATGGTAAAGACCACAATCAACGTTTTTCATATAATCTCCAAACCCGTTTTCGTCCGCACTATCAAAAGCGGGCTTCATTGTATAGAAACTAAAACGCCTTCGAAGCGCATAATCTATCATCGCAAGACTTCTATCGGCAGTATTCATCATTCCTATAATATGTAAGTTCTCGGGAACATAAAAGGGTTTTCCGCCATAAACTAAATTCAGTTTATGTTTTTCACCCCGCTTATCTGTTTCTATCAACATCAGCAGTTCACCAAATATCTTACTTAGATTGCCACGGTTTATCTCGTCAATAATAAAGAAATACGGCTTGTCAGGATTTTCTTTGCACCTAAGGCAGAAGTTGTAGAATACCCCACTTTGCAATTCAAAACCGCCGTTATCATTCGGGCGGTAGCCCATAATAAAATCCTCATAGGAATAATTTTGATGAAACTGCACCTTGCAGATGCGGTTTTCATTTTTTTCGCCAATTATAGAATAGGCAAGACGCTCTGCCGAAAAGGTTTTGCCAACACCGGGCGAGCCTTGCAAAATAATATTTTGCTTTCTTAGAACAAGAGAACGAAGTTTGTTGTATTCTGTTTCTGTAATAAAAACTTCCTTTAAGAAATCGTTTTTTGTATACTTACGGTCTTTCTTCTTTATATAAAACTTTGATAAATCTATATTGGGAATTTCTTGCCCTTTGCGCTTTGCAGCGTTTATTTTTACCCATTTCATATGAATATGACCGGCAAGTTCCAATGTCATTTCTGTATTCATTCCAAGTTCCGTAAGTGCCCAAACACCTTTTGTTTCATTACTGATAAAACCCTCATGAGCAAGATCATTTCGCGCAAAATCTATTTGATTTAACACCCTGCTTGCACCGGTTTTTTCATAAGTAATACTTAGTTCCTCTTCCGTAATATCCATGATTTCAATAACTTTTTCATGTGCTTCTTTTCTGGTAGCACTACCGCCGAGTTCCTTAATTGCTTGAAGCAAGGGAGTAAAATATTTAAGAAACTCCGAGTTAGAAATGTTTTGTGCATCTATAGAATTGTCAATTTCATTATCTACACTTTTATCATTCATATTTGATAAAGCTATTTTTAGATTATTCCTCAATTTCCAAATATAAACACCATCATCACTGCTACCTGCCTGTTTACCTTGATAAAGTATCGGCCACCATTTTGAATTATCACTCATTTCTTTTTTCACAAGTGGACAATCGGTCTTATCATGTATACGCTTTGCCAGTTTTGACGAAACTATATTATAAAAACCAGGGTCCTTACCATATTCATTTGATAGCTCTTTACACGTTGCTTCTCCGCCGATATCCAAAAATGCGTTCATAACAAACATACTGTTTTCATCAAATATTTGCGGATCATTCAATAAGTCTTTCCAATTTTCAACCGACAAACCGGGATCATATTCATTAAGTTTAGGAAACCAGCTTGTATCTGTGTCATAAAAGTAATTCGAAAAACAAAAGCCAAAATCTATAGTAGCTGTGATAAGATTATTGTCGGAATAACAATCCTCTGTCAATGCCGAATGGAGCAGCGATTGCATTTCTACATCATACATTAATATATTTCTTATCTCATCATACATTTTATATCCGCCTATAACATTATCTATTGCCCCATTAGCCTTAGGGCGATACGAATCATCAAACCGTTCGGCACATTTTTTATAAAGTCCATACTTATATATATAATATTTATCGGGATACTTTAACCATAAATATGTACTTATAGAATTTATACTTTGATAATGATTTTTCCATGTTCCGTTATCATATTTTGACCTGATCGATTCAGCAGATTTTCTAAAATTCTCAATGCGTGTGGAAATATCATTGTTTTCATCAAATAAATCAACAAACATTTCTCGGACAGCATTATCATCTGCTTTAGCAAGCTCAATGATCATTGCACGCGGAAAATTATTTAACGATGCAAGCAGGGTGTATGTTTTGTCTGTAGCTTTTTCAAACATCTCACCAAAGTTTTTTGCATTAATATCCCAGTTATCCTGAAAATGCTTAACAGCTTCCCATTTGTATTTTTCATCTTCCCAATGTTTAGAAAAATGCTCTTTGTAAATCTTAATAAACGGTTTTATTTTTTCTGCATCTATCATAATACCTTCCCCCTTTTTAACAAAATTATATCATAAATTCTCAAAAATAACAATATATACCGATTTAACATTTCAAAACAAACTCTTCAAAATAATCCCTGCATCCTTGCTGTCCGTTTTTTCGTCATCATTTACATCGGCATTCGGGACATAGCCCGTTATGGTTTTCTTTTCCGCTTCTATAACATCCCGAAGGTCAACGATATTATCGCCGTTTACATCCCCTCTGACGATATTCTGCTTTCTCCAGCCGCCGTTGGGATAGGACTCGTTTTGGTCTTTATCGCCTTTTTCGTGGAACGGCGTTACTCTTACATAGTCTATTTCAAAATTTGTTTTGTCAAAATCGGGCGTACCTGCCCAATATCTCGGAAACCACAGCCCGAGCCACAATCTGCCCGCATTTGTGGGGATATACTCATATGAAGTATAAACAAGTTCGTTATCAAAATAGTATTCCACCCTCGGCACTTGGTTTTCATCGCCCGTATGCCAGTCAAACCTATAGGTGTGAAATTGACTGTCCGCCTGATTTTTGCAGTAAGGGGAGGCTGTTTTATGTTCATCATCCCCCTCGCCTATCCAAGTCGTACACAGACAATTAGAAAGGCTCAGCTCGTTGTTTTCATCCCGTCCGGGAAACTCGATATCTATTTCATGGTTTGTGACTTTCAGTTCATCTCCCGAATAGTCCTCTTCATATTCAAATGTCCACATTGCGCTGCAGCAGCCGAATTCGGGAGATATTTTCGCATATATCTCATAACTTCCCGAAGCAAAATATTCTTTCGTGGCTATCGCCCCGCCGCATCTTTTTCCGTTGTCCCGATAAGTCCCGTTTCGGTTTATCCCTCTTTTTGCACCATCATATAAATTTCCACAGCCCGTAAATATCAGCTTTCCATCCTGTAAATGAACATTTTCCGCAATAACTCCGCCATTGTAATCAACACTCTTCCCGTCTTCAATTACCGTACCGCCCCAGTTTTTCTCCGCCGTCAGCCATTTCCCCGAGTCTAAATCAAGCCCCGAAAAATCATCATAAAAGCCCTCGGAATCATCGGCATACACAACCGAAACAGAAGATATAACAATAATCAATGCCAAAATTTTTCTGATCACTTTCATTTTCCCTCCATTCCGGAATTTAACTCAAAAAATCCTTTTATATATAAAATTATATCACCTTACCCGATTTATCACAATAGTTTATAATAAAAACAAAAAAATTCACCCCATTATCCATGGGGTGAAAGACTTTATTACAGATCGTTTGCTTCATCCGAAAGTGCTGTTAAATTTGCTGCAATTCACACCTCCGTCCGGTAATTGACTATATCCGTTTCTACCTTATCCGTGCCGAGCAGTTTTCTCATTGCAAAAGCGTAAAGAGCGAGCTGGCCTTTATACTGTTCGCGAAGTTCTCCTATAAAATCCGGGATATTAAATTTATTTTTATTTGATTTATAGTCAAGCACGGTAACAACTCCGTCTTTTACGAGCACAAGGTCTGCCGTGCCGTTTACCCAATCGCCGTCTGATACTTCGACTTTATGCTTTCCGACCGAAAGACAGTCTGACAATTCTTTTGCTTCCGCTTCATTTACAAAAAACGAAAACGGAAGTTCGGTATAAACTGTGTCGGCACTTGCTATCCTGTCATGCAGGGCGCTGTCCTTTTCAAATTCTGCGGCAAAAGCTTTAAGACGTTTTTCATATTTATTAACATCGTCCATATCATCCATGCCCTCTATCAAAGCTTGATTTACCGCATCGTTTAAATATTCCGACAACTTTGTTTTATCTTTTCCCTCGCTTATAAATCGGTTGACCGTCAATTCAAACATACGGTGCATGGCCGTTCCAAGATAGTCGGCACGTATTTTTTCTTTTTTGTCCGTACTTTCAAGGGCGGCATCGTCATCGTCAACGGCTGATGAAAGGACATTTTCGTCCCCTGCCTTATCCTCTGCATTGCCCTCGCCCTCAAAGACATAATTATCCGACTCTTCGCGGGCCGCTTTCTCCGCTTTGCTCTTATGCGCACCTTCCATGCGGCTTGGATTTACAGTCATATACACGGACTTCTTCTGCTCTTCCGAGAGTTCGAACATCGGTTCCGTGGGCGGCAGTTCTTCCGTTTCCGGTTTTTCCGCCGCTCTTTCTCCTATCTCCATCGGATATACCTCCGCATCGGACTCACTGTTTATCCATGGTGATTTAATTGGCGGCATAAAAATCATTGCCTCTCTCGCTCTGGTAGCCGCAACATATTCAAGCCTTTCGTTTTCTGCCGTTCTTTCCCTCTTTTCATCCTCCGCAGCCTCGGAATTATATTTAACGGTATTAAAGCTTCTGCTTTTGCTGTAATAATATACCGAATTATATTTATGTGCAGACGGATTTGTAGAGTTTGTCATTAACATATTTTATATCTTCCTTTTCCCGTGTAAGAGACTTTACAAGTTTTTCTTCTTTTTGCTTCTGTTTTCGCTTTTAAGCGCATAGTAGGACACATTTGAAAGATCAAAAAGTTCTTTATCTATATCCAAAAGCCGTGCGCGGTCGTACAGTTTATTATCTTTAAGATATTTTTCGTACAATCCTACGATTTTCTTTAACTGTACAATTTTTTTCTCCTCATCCGTTTCATTCTCATAGTCCTGTGTGGGTATGCCAAGTCTTATCATATTTATTATTCTCAGCAGCCCCAGCGCCGTGTTTATATCAAGACATACTTCGGGCAAAAATTTGGGCATATTTTCCTTTAAAATATCATATAGGATATTGGCACACGCCCTGTCTCCAAGCACACGCACTCTCTCTTTCATGCTATTTTTTGCATAGCTTGCCGAAACCGCTTCGACCGCTATGTCTTTCAATGTCTTTACCTCAACATTAAACAATATTTTCCCGCTTTTTCTTACCAGTCTGTTGGCGTTTTTTACACTGTCTGCAATAAGGATCTTTTTACCGGGAGTCCTTATGTCCGGAAATTCACAAATATTCACAGTATCAGCCCCTTCCCATTGTTTCGAGCACTTCGTTTCTTGCAATTATGTTTTGTGATATATCCATTCTCCTTTTTTATATTCAACATTACCGCCTTTGACTTCAAGGCACAGTATACCTTTACGGCATAATATAATAAAATCGGCCTCTCCGAATATCTTGCCAAAATGTTTGGGCAGTCCGACGGAATGAAAAACATAGGCATCACTTACCGTTATGTTTTCTTTCAATTCATAAAAAAAATCTATCTCTGCCTTGCTTTTTGTGTCCGAATAAGGTTCTTCGGGTATAAATTTTACCATAAATGTCACGCTCCTTTATATGATTATAATAAACAGCATCTTACAAAAACAGCATCTTACCGTGCGGGTCAGATGCTGCTTATATTACCGGTATTTTTCATAAGCCGCTTTCAGATCGGCTTTTATACTGTCCGCCAGGCTTTGAGGGCTGATCACTTTAACATGATTTGCATACTGCATTGCCCAGTAGTGCATTGCCTGTAAATTGACGGTCACTTTTATGTCAACACTGTCTTGTGTTATATTAAAAAGTGAAATATCCGTACCAAACCAATCTATTGCCTGTGTTATCATATTCTTTGAAGTTCTGAAAACCACGGCCTCGCTTTTGCCGGAGAACATATATATATGTTCCGCCATGTGCCTTGGCAGATCGAATCCTTTTTCATAACCCTTGATTTTTTTTGCCGGAACCGACTTTTCATCCGTCATTGTAATATCGGCTATCTTGTCAAGACGAAAATGAGATATATTTTCATGGTTTTCACTGTTGCAAATAAGGTAATATCTGCTGTTTGTTGCTGCCATCTGATACGGGCTTACGGTATATATCTTGTCTTTGCCGTCATTGTCTTTGCGGTTTTTCAATTTTTTGTCAACACCGAAATCACGATATTTGAATTTTACCTTGACCTTTTTTTCTATTGCTTCATCAAGAACAGAAATAATGTAAAAAAGCTGTCCCGTTTTGGGGTATTTTTCAGGTAAAGAAGTAACATGTCTGACTTTGTATTTAAAGTAAATACTTGACAGTGCTTCCAGCTTTTTTACAAGTTCTTTGCACTGGTTATAAGGTATGTACTTTGAAAACAAAAGACTGTCGATAAGGGTACGCAGTTCCTCATCGTTGAATTCCCTGTTAAGATAAAAATCACTGTATACATCCGCACCGTTGCTGCGTTCCGATACGGTATATTCAATATCATAGCCAAAATCAATAAGATCCATGATATTTGACTTTACGGATTTTCGGTTTACATCCATGCCGTATTCGCTTTTAAGCTTTGCAAGTATATCACTTTGGCTTAACCTGTGATCCGCATCGGAATATCTTCGCAGGATATCAAGTATATTTATTATCAGCAATTTTTTAGGCTGTCCGTTATACAATTTTTATCTCCTCCAGACATATTTATAGTAAGCGAATTAAATAATCGGACTTAAACTTGTTTGAGTCTGATTATTTATGAGCCCCATCATATCGTGAACGACTAATTATTTTTGTCGTTCACGATAATTCATTTTTTCGTTATCTTTACATTTGATATGTATTTATTATAACACTTCAACAGACACAATTCAACAAAAAACCGTTAAAATCACAAATATTATTGTGCATTTTATAAGAATAAATGTTGATTTATAATTTTATTACTGCTATTTTGCACGATACGTCGTATTTCGTCCCCTATTTTTTATTCAATATTCCTCTTTGTATTGTGCCGCACAGAAAAGCCTAAAATAACATTAATTTATATTATGACCAAAAAAACAGCCAAAGCAAAATTTTATCCGCTCGAAAAAGCAGAGCCGATACGGACGATATTCAGCGAAAAAATATTTTTAAGCCCGATTGACATTTCCCGCAGTACTATGATAATATATCAATATAAAAATTTGCGGAAGTTTATATTATCCGAAACAATAATTCCTAAAAGTAACAATACGAGAGGTGACTTATGTCAAAATCATACAGCATCAAAAATTTATTGAAGCATCGCTCTATATGGATGGCGGCAGCTATCCTTTTGGTTTTGTTTTTCCACGCGGAATCCGAAGTCGGTTTCCCCAGACTGTCTTTTTTATCCAAATTCGGACATTACGGTGTTGACATTTTCTTTTACGCATCAGGAATAGGGTGCTGGTATTCATTGTCTAAAGATCCGGAGACCGCTTCATTCTTTTGGCGGAGAGTAAGACGAATAATGCCCGTGTTTCTGACATTTATCGTTATATGGAGTGCTTTTCAAATAATCGTCTCCCAAATGCCCGCAAGTTCGATATTGGGAAATGCTGTCGGAGTTGAGTTTTTCAGAAAAAGCAGCAAATGGAACTTTAATTGGTATATTTCGGGAATGTGGATATCATATTTGCTCGCCCCATTGTTTTATTCGGCGGTAAAAATCCTTTCAACACCGAAAAACGTTTTGGTGCTGCTGTTTTTATACATATTGACCATACCTTTTATCGGTTATGTGCAATACCTGATAATACTGACAAGACTGCCTATATTTTATCTCGGCTTTTTGACCGCAAAATCCGCTGAAAACGGAGAATCGGCAACACCCATGCAAATTGTCATAACGGATGTGATCGCAATTATCGGGATCATACTGACAGGTGTTTTGTATAACTCTTTTCCGGAACATAAATTTGACTGGGGTCTCGGCTGGTACCCCGCAATAGCGGTAGTACCCGGTATATGTATTACCGTTTCGGTAATTTTTGATAAGATCGCCAAAACCAAATTATACAAAATATTTTCCGTTATCGGCAAGTACACTTTTGAAATATATCTTGTACACGTTTTTTTGTTTGAATTTATACTTGCCAAATATCCGATACCAACAAACTACAAAACGGAATTGCTTGCATATGCGGTGTCATTCATCGGCGCATTTATATTAAACAGACTTGCGTATTTACTGACAAAGCTGTTTATTTTCAAAAAACAAACAGCCTGATACAAAAGCGGCTGCCACATTCACAAATGCGGCAGCCGCTTTCAGCTTTCTGTCGGTATGTTTTTCATTTCTGTTCAATATTTAAAAAACATGGCCTGCAAAGCATTTTTTTCATTCGTCTTTGTAAGTCCGAGCCTTAACAGCACCGCCGCTTTCTGGGGTGACATATCATCGGCGGCTATGGTGTTTTTACATATAAGATTATCTTTTACGATAATGCCTCCGCCCGTTCTTGAACTTATGACAACGGGTATTTTTATATTTTCAATTATGTTTTTAAAATCCATGCTAAACTCACCCGCACCCGCGCCCGCAATAACTATGCCGTCCGAATGTCCTGCGGCAAATTCAAGCAAAGCGGGGTCGGAGTCCACGGCAAAATAAACTATATTGACCCTCGGCAAAACATCAATGTCCGAAACGTCAAATTCCGTATCAACTGTATGCACTTTAACGGGCTTTTGATAGATAAAGACCTCCCCGTCACGCACTACGCCAAGTGTACCGTATTCCCCGCCGCAGACAGCATTAAGGCGGTAAGTGCTGTTTTTTACAACAGTTCTCGCCGAAAAAATATTATCGCCGAACACAACAAGCACACCAAGCCCTTTTGCCCTGTCCGATGCGGCTGTACAAACGGCTTGGTACAAATTCATCGAGCCGTCTGCGGAAACAGATGTTGACGGACGCATAGAACCGGTAAGAACGACGGGTTTATCTGTCTTGACGGTCATATTCAGAAAATATGCCGTTTCCTCAAGTGTGTCCGTACCGTGAGTGATAACAAAACCCGCCGTATCTTTATCTTCCGACATGGAATTTATCGTTCCTGCCAGTTTAAGCCATATTTTTCCGCTTATATCGTCGGAATTTACACTGCATATCTCCCTGACTTCTATTTTTGCAATATTCTTTATTTGCGGCACGGCGGAAATAAGTTCTTCGGCACTCAATGCACCGGGAGCATAACCCACAGTCCTGCCCTCCTCGCCGACACCCGCTATCGTGCCGCCCGTTGTAAGAATAACTATCTTTTTATCGGTTTTCATTTTTCCCTCCGTTTAATCAAGAATAGCCGCTACAGAGCCTATAATAAGAAACAGCACAGTTACGCCCAAAAATACGCCTGCGCCGCCCAATAGCCTAAGTATTTCAAAAATCGAGATATCTTCATATCTTTTTATCATATTCAAAACGCTTGGTTTGAACCTCTCGTTTTTTATGCGGCGCAGTTTTTTGTCGGCTTTTATCTCATACAAAACGGGATGCTCATAAATATCACGCCTTAATCCCTTTGTGAAATAGACCAGGACCACAACACCCGCAAGCACATACCATGCCGCGCCGTAACCGATATTAAAAGACGAACCGACACCCATAAGACGAAGCACAAATGCAATTATCGCAGGCAGAAAAACCGTCACAAACATATTGACTATCGTATACAGAATTCTGCCGGGCGTATAAAAACGTATCCTCACTGGTACATTCTCTCCCTTTTCGTTTTTTTCGATAAAAACAGGGGTATTCTCATACGGATTTTTAAGTATGTCCTTTTTCTCGTCTATTTTAAGCACGTCATTTTCTCGTTTTGCTTTTGCGTTCTCACTTTTTACGGTTATTCGCTTTATAAGCGAATTTTGTCCGTCGCTCATTATCGCAAAAAACAGTATGCCGAAAAACATAAAAAACATACACACGGCTTCGGGCGCAAATTTATAAGGTATAGAGCCCAAAACCGTCGCTATTATTGTGTAAAGCGCAGGTTCAAGCGCCCAGGGATAACTTTTCTTTTCGCGTTTTTTGCTTACCGCTATCCTGCCCGTCTGACCGTTCATTACCGCCGTCAGTTCGCCCGATTTTATATAATAGATAGGCAAAAGCACGGACAGCGCCATCATATCTCCCGTTCTCGGCAAAAGCTCCACGCCTTTTGTCTGCATTTCCTTTTCGACAAGGGACAGAAAGTCCTCCGCCGCCTCGCTGCCTATTCTTGCTTTTATACTATTTTCGAGCAGAGTGGCAAACTTCACGTTTTGCCCCGCTATATAACCAAGTTCAAACGGTCTTGCCTGCGACCAGTCAAAAGGCTCTGCCGCATTGAGCACTTCGTTGTCCAAATGAGCCGATGTACTGACCGCCGTCCCCTCGATATAGCCCATACAGCTGTATTCTCTTTCCGTGCCGCTTCTTAAAACTTTTGCACTCACAGGGCCTTTTACAAGCACATAGGGCACATAAGCTCCCTTAAAATTGCCCATTGACGACACCACGCTTCGTCCCTCAACACTTTTTTCGTTTTTATGCCCCCATTCAAGCATACGTTTTTTAGCCTCGTCAAAAGTTATAAAAAACGGAATAATAAGTTCGGGTATATTTTCGGGCTGCATAAATTTTTCGCTTACCAGTTTTGAGCCGCAGTATACACAGTTTTCCGCAGCCTCTCCCGCCTTGAAGATTATTGTCGCCCCGCATGACGGACAGGCGCGTTCCTCGGTTCTTTCTTCCGAAAGCGCTTCTTTTGCGTTATCCGTCTGTAGTTTTTTCCATTGCGCCGTTTTTTGGTTTGCCTCCGCTATACCCGTAAGCTCCCCGCAGGACATACAGCGGTAGTTCTGATGCACTATATCAAAGCCCGCAGGCGACCCGCAGTTTTTGCAGTATATCCTTAAAGGCATATCCGATTTCCCCATAAAAGCACCTCCTCATTTTCAGTATACATAAAACAAGCGATAAATTCAATATTCCAAATGTTAATATTTTATAAATATAGTAAACGACATTTAAAAATGTCCTTTACTATAACCCTGCGGGGCATGCACACGACTGCGTACAAGGAATAAAGCCGCTTTGCGGCTCGCAGTCGGCGCAAGTAAACGCCCAAAGTCCAAAGACTTTTGTCGTTTAC
>JAFUAF010000072.1 GCA_017460805.1 Bacillota bacterium
AAGGTCTGTTGCACGTTGAGATACGGAAGAAGCATTTATACCCGATACATTCCTGCCCATTTTGGTAACGAATTGCTTATTTTTGAAATAGTGCGCTTCGTCAACAAACATTCTGTCAAAGCCCATATCCTCGAAAAATACGTTTGTATCGTATTTTTCTTCTTTGATAAGACTTTCGATTTTTGCTTCAAGGTTTGTGCGCTCGGCTTCCATCTGCTTGACTGTAAAACCACGCTTGCCCTCTATGCGCCTTAAATCATCGAGTGCGGCGGTTATCTCATCAATCTGTCCCTGCACAAAGTCTATTCGTCTTTCAGGCGAAAGCGGCAGTTTTTCAAGCTGTGAGTGACTTATTATGACGGCATCATAATTTCCCGTTGCTATCCTACTAAAAAAGCGACGGCGATTTTTCTTTGAAAAATCCTTTTCCGTCGCTACAAGTATGTTTGCATTTGGATATAACTGCATAAATTCTTTACCAAACTGATTTACGATATGTTTAGGTACACAAATAAGGCTCTTATGGCACAAACCAAGCCGTTTTGCTTCCATTGCGCTTGCAACCATCTCGAACGTCTTCCCAGCCCCCATTGTATGAGCCAGCAGGGTATTACCGCCATACAAAGTATGCGCGATAGCATTTTTCTGATGCGGGCGCAGCTCAATATTCGGGTTCATACCCACAAATTTAATATGGCTGCCGTCATATTCACGCGGTCTGATAGAGTTGAATTTCTCGTTATAGATACGGCATAATTCCTCCGTCCTGTCGGGATCCTGCCATATCCATTCCTTGAAACGCTGTTTGACTTCTTCCTGTTTTTCCTGCGCCAATATCGTTTCCTTTTGGTTTACAACAGCCTTTTTCTTTCCATCGGGTTCTTCGATATAGTCCTTGACAACAACGGTCTTATTGTTGAGAGTGTCCTCGATTATCTTGTAGGCATTTACTCTTTCCGTACCGTAAGTCTTGTATACCTTGATATTGCCACCGTCTGCCTTTGACGAGCCCTTGTTGGATATGCCGTAGGTCGCGGAGCGTTCATCAAACTGTACTGATATGGTTATGGGATTTTTGCCCGCTTCAAATGGATTAGCACCGTAATAATTATTTTCCGAGCGGCAGCGGCGCGGTGTATCAAGCAGCTCATAAACGAATTGCTCATAATACTTGACGGGTATCCAAGTTGAACATAACTGCACCGATATTTCTTTCGGTGTTAGATCTTCGGGCTGTACTGCCGTTAAAGACTCAACATTGATTTTATATTTCGGATTGCTTTCAGCCATAAGCGAAGCTACACGCAGCTTTTCGCGTACATCACCCGATAAATATTCATCGGCTGTTTCATACTTGCCCGATACGGGGTTTTCAAAAATAACCCCCTGCATTTCGTCAAGTATTTCTTCTTTTGATTTGCCGCAAAGTTCGGACATATATGCTAAATCAACCCTTGCTTTTTCCGATATACTTATTGTAAGTGCATCCGATACGGTATCGGCATGAGTGGGCGGCTCATAAGGGATTATTGTTCTTTTTGTGAAAATATCCGCCTTGCTTACCAATTCGCCGTTTTCATCAAGGTTTTCAAGTGATGATATAAGTTCGCTTGTATCATCTTCTTTGAACAGGCTCTTGTTATAATCGGAAGAAATAAGCCCGAATTTCTTTGTGAATCTCTCATATACAGCATTTAATTCGGCTTGCTTTTCGGCTATATACTCATCGGTGTAATTCTCGCGCTGGCTTTTTATAACTTCCTGCAATGCCGTACTGACTTCTATCATACCGCGTATTCTTTCGGCTTTTTTACCCTCAAAATCTTGCGGTATCATCATTTGGTTTTCGCGGAAATATATCTTATCATCCACAACACAGTAACAGAAGTTTCTGTGTCCCTCATAAGATACTTTCAAATAATCGGGGTCGATTTCCTCCTCAACACTGTTTGCAAGTTCGTCATATTCAAAACTGCCTTTTACGGTAGATAAAGCATTTTCAAGTGTCTGTGCAAAGTCCTGTCCGTCTTCAAGTTTACAAACTATTTTCCTGCCGTAAGGACCGGAAACGCTTGTTACCCTTCCGACAACAGCATCGGGATTATCGGCAAAATAGTTGTTTACGATATATCCGTCTGCATTTTCCTTTGTATCTACCCAATCGGGAATTAATTCGGGATTTTTCTCAAAGTCAAGCACCTCATCACGTTTTTTAAGGAAAATAATATCCGATGTTACCTCGGTGTTGGCATTTTTCATAGCAATATCGGGCAGACGCACCGCACCGAGAAGCTCAGCACGCGCCGCAAGGTATTTACGAACATTATCTGTTGTTTTATCCATAGTGCCCATAGAGGTAATGAAAGCGACAACACCGCCGGGATGGATTTTATCAAGCGCTTTTTCAAAAAAGTAATCATGGATAAGGTCATTTGTCTGCAATTCACTGTCATAAATGCGGTAGTTACCAAACGGCACGTTGCCCACGGCAATATCAAACGAATTGCTGTTAAATGCTGTTTTCTGGAATCCCTTTATC
>JAFUAF010000033.1 GCA_017460805.1 Bacillota bacterium
AACGACATTTAAAAATGTCCTTTACTATAACCCTGCGGGGCATGCACACGACTGCGTACAAGGAATAAAGCCGCTTTGCGGCTCGCAGTCGGCGCAAGTAAACGCCCAAAGTCCAAAGACTTTTGTCGTTTACTATAATTATATGCTGTTTGGGCATATTTGTACAGTGTTTTTTAAAAACTTTTGGATTGGGCGCGGCTTGACTTTAAAGCGTGTGTATGATAAAATAATATAGGTATATTTTATTTTTAAGAGAGGTGAGTAAAAGTGGCAAACAGTGACAGTTGCGGGCCTGACGGGCGAACAGAGGCAAATTATCGATTATGTGTGGGTACTGCGGCGGTCGTGCCGACTTTTACACACAAATAGTGGGATATTTTGCTTCACCTGCCAAATATAAAAAGGGGGATGATGCAAAATGGAAATGCAGGAAAAAACAATGGCTGCACCCGATGCTGCGGAAACAGCTTCAAGACCCGACTACGAAAAAGAGATAGCGGCAGTAATACGCGGTAATTTTTCGCCGCGTGCCATACAGGAAAAACTGGAGGATTACCATGGCAATGATATTGCGCAGGTAATGGAAGAACTGACACCGCAGGAACGCAAGAAAATGTACCGTGTACTCAAAGGCGAAATGCTTGCGGAGGCCTTTGAATATCTTGACGAGGAAACGGCGGGTGCTTACCTTGATGAAATGGATGTGACCAAAGCCGCGGCTGTCGTGTCACAGCTTGAAACGGATACGGCGGCAAATGTTCTGCACGAGATAGAAAAGGAAAAACGCGCGCTTATAATTGATATTCTTAAACCCGATGTCAAGGCAGAGATTCGCCTTATTGCATCTTTTGACGAGGACGAGATAGGCAGTCACATGACTACAAATTGTATCGTTATCCGCGAAAACCTGACAATAAAAGGCGCTATGAGCGAACTTATACGTCAGGCGGAAGATAATGACAATATCACGACACTTTTTGTGGTTGATGAAAATGGGTCTTTTTTCGGTGCGATAGACCTCAAAGACCTTATAACCGCGCGCAGTACAAGCAGTCTTGAAGAACTTATCGTTACTTCTTTCCCTTATGTATATGCGCATGAAACCATAGATGACTGTCTGGAAGAACTGAAAGAGTATTCGGAGGACTCTATCCCCGTACTTGATAACAGCAACAAATTTCTCGGTGTTATCACATCCAAAAACCTTATTGAAGTAGTGGATGATGAAATGGGCGAGGACTACGCCATGTTTGCGGGTCTTACCGCAGAGGAAGACCTGAAGGAACCGCTTGGCGAAAGCATGAAAAAACGTCTGCCGTGGCTTTTGGTGCTTTTGGTGCTTGGTATGATGGTATCAAGCGTTGTGGGTATATTTGAGCAGGTTATAGCTCAGCTTACAATTATAATGGCTTTCCAGTCGCTTATACTGGATATGGCGGGTAATGTCGGCACACAGTCGCTGGCTGTTACTATCCGCGTTTTAATGGACGAAAACCTTGAATTCAAGCAGAAAGCGGGGCTTGTTGTCAAGGAAATGCGCGTCGGACTATGCAACGGATTTTTGCTGGGCAGTCTGTCGTTTTTGCTGCTTGGGCTTTATATTATGCTGATAAAGCACCGCGAGCCGCTGTTCTCGTTTGCGGTGTCGGGCTGTATAGGCATTTCTCTGCTGCTTGCAATGGTTATTTCAAGTGCGGTGGGTACGCTTATACCCCTGTTTTTCAAAAAAATAAAAATCGACCCCGCAGTAGCTTCGGGTCCGCTTATTACAACAATAAACGACCTTGTTGCCGTGGTCACTTACTACGGCATGAGTTGGATGCTGCTTCTCAATGTCCTTAAACTTGCATAAATGAGGCAAAATAATGGAATTTGTTATTATTTATATTGTTATAGCGGTAATTTTGTGCATGCTTACGCGCAGGCTGTTTTTTCTGATATTTGCGGTGCTTTCCGTCTTTATGCTGATCGTACTGGCTATGAATGTGTATTTTTGCTATATGACGATCGGGCTTCTTATGTCAAAACGCAGAAAAGGCAGCTTTGTGCGTGTTGAGAACGAAAATGAAAATGCGGCGTTATTAGGCAAAAATATCAGCTACAAAGTGGCGGTATATGATATAGACGGTGTTGAATACAAGTCGGTGTTTCCCGCAGAGGGAGCATTTAATGTCTATTTTTACAGCACCAAAAAAAGATGCAGCCTTTGGCTCAATAAAAAACGCGGCAGGGTGTTTGATATGTACAATGTGGTGTCCTGCATTGTATGGCCCCTGTTTTCATCCATGTCCTGCGTGGGAATGGGGTTTATAATCGTTTTTGCACGCCGCATGGGTCTGTAAGGACTTGATTTTTTATAAAATTTGACTATAATTAATGTATAAATACATGTCATACAAAAGGAGAAATTATGAGTATAAATTTAAAAAACAGAAATCTGCTTACACTTCTTGACTTTACGCCGGAGGAGATACAGTATCTGCTCGACCTTGCGGCAGAACTGAAAGCGAAGAAAAAGGCGGGCGAGCTGCACGATATGTTCCGCGGCAAAAATATCGCCCTTATATTTGAAAAGAACAGTACGCGTACACGCTGTTCTTTTGAGGTTGCGGCCTACGACCTTGGCATGGGCGTTACCTATCTCGACCCTCTCGGCTCACAGATAGGCAAAAAAGAAAGTATTGCGGACACCGCAAGAGTGCTTGGCAGGATGTTTGACGGTATAGAATACCGCGGCTTCGGTCAGGAAATAGTTGAAGAACTGGCAAAACACGCGGGTGTACCCGTATGGAACGGCCTTACAAACGAATTTCACCCGACACAGGTGCTTGCCGATATGCTTACCATTATCGAGCATAAGGGGCATTTAAAGGGCATCAAACTGGTATACATGGGCGATGCGCGCTACAACATGGGCAACAGCCTTATGATAGCGTCCGCAAAAATGGGTATGGATTTTGTTGCCTGCGCACCCAAAAAGTATCACCCCAACAAGGAGCTTGTGGATAAGTGCCTTGAAATCGCAAAGGAAACGGGCGCTAAGATAACCCTTACGGAAAATATCGAGGATATCAAGGGCGCAGATGTTATATATACCGATGTGTGGGTCTCCATGGGCGAGCCCGACGAGGTATGGGCAAGCCGCATAAAGGAGCTTTCGCCCTACCAGGTAAATAAAAAAGCAATGGATATCGCAGGCGAACAGGCTTTATTTATGCACTGTCTGCCCGCATTCCATGATTTAAAGACCACGATAGGCAAGGAAATAAGCAAAAAATTCCATATTGATGAAATGGAAGTTACGGACGAGGTATTCGAGAGCAAAAACTCTATTGTCTTTGACGAAGCCGAAAACCGTATGCACACCATAAAAGCCGTTATTGTGGCAAGTTTAAGAGGATAAAACAGGAGAGTTAAAAATGGACGAGAACAAGAAAGTTATTTATTCCGCAATGCAGCCTTCGGGCATACCGTCGCTTGGCAACTACCTCGGCGCATTGAAAAACTGGAAAAACTTGCAGGACGAGTATAACTGCATTTACGGCATTGCAAATATGCACGCTTTGACCGTAAGACAAAACCCGACAGAGCTTCGTCAGCGTACAAGAAATCTTATAATTTTGTTTATGGCGCTCGGTATCGACCCCGAGAAAAATATTCTGTATGTGCAGTCCGACGTTGCTGCTCATGCGGAGCTTGCGTGGATACTGAATTGCTTTACATACATGGGCGAACTCAGCCGTATGACCCAGTTCAAGGACAAATCGGCAAAGCACGCCGATAATATAAATGCGGGTCTTTTCACTTATCCCGCACTTATGGCTGCCGATATTCTTTTGTATCAGGCCGATATGGTGCCTGTAGGCGAAGACCAGCGCCAGCATCTTGAAATAACACGCGACCTTGCGGAGCGTTTCAACAATATCTACGGGGATGTATTCAAAGTGCCCGATGCTTATATAGCAAAGGTAGGCGCAAGAATTATGGGCCTCCAGGAACCCACAAGAAAAATGAGCAAGTCCGAAAGTGACAACGACAACAATGTTATCTTTGTGCTTGACGACCTTAATCTTATTGCAAACAAGATAAAACGTGCCGTTACCGACAGCGATACCGAGGTACGCTTCGACCCCGAAAACAAGCCCGGCGTAAGCAATCTTTTAAGTATCTATTCCGCTATAAACGGCAAAACGCCCGAGGAAAATGCGCTTGAATTTGCAGGCAAGGGCTACGGCGATTTTAAAAAGACTATCGCGGATGCAGTTGTTGAGGAGATACGCCCCATTCAGGAGGAATTCAAGAGAATTTCCGCCGATAAAGCCTATGTTGACAAAGTTATCAAAGAGGGCGCGGAAAAAGCGGGCTATATTGCCAATAAGACCCTCAGAAAAGTTAAAAAGAAAGTCGGCTATCCCAACTGATAATGAACCGGCGGATTTATTATTTTTTGATATTTATTGTGCTGTTTGCGCTTGAAACTTTGATAGCGCTGACGCTGCACGGCGGTTTTATCCGCTCCTATCTTGGGGATGTTATTGTCGTGTGGGTCGTATACTGCTTTGTACAGACGGTTTTGGGCGGCAACAACAACCATTATGCCGCTGCGGTCTTTGTTTTGCTTTTTGCATTTGCAACAGAATTATTGCAGGCGATAAACATTGTGAAACTGCTTGGTGTGCAAGATAACGCATTTTTGAGGACTGTGATAGGCACAAGTTTCTCTTGGGGCGATATGGTATGCTATGCAGTCGGCACGCTGGCGGAGATATTGGGAATATCAATGTTTTGTGACAAAAACAGGTGAGGGATTATGAAAAAATCACACACGCATAAAATCATTGTTACTGTTGTAATTGCTGCGGTCGTCATTCTGTTCTATATGGGCTATGCGTTGTTGTTTATAACGGCAGGGAAAGAAATGCCTTCAATTCTGATGTTTATTTTTGCGGGCATTCCCATAGCGCTGATCGCAGGGATGATTTATGCTGCCGTTCAGCGGATAAAGGAAATAGAAAAAGGTGAAGAAGATGATATTGACAACTACTGAACATATAGATGGCAAAGAATATGAAATACTCGGTATTGCAAAGGGAAGTACAGTACAGACAACACACATGGTAAATGATGTGCTGCAAAGTTTTAAAAATCTGGTTGGCGGCGAATTGACTTCATACAACGACATGATGAATGAAGCCCGTGCTATGGCAACTATGCGAATGAAAAACGATGCAGAGCGAATGGGTGCGGATGCTATCGTATGTATACGTTACGCTTCGTCCGCAATTATGGCGGGTGCTGCGGAAGTTATTGCGTATGGCACCGCAGTCAGATTTAAAAATCAATAAAAACGGCGGTCGGATAAAAAAGACTGAACGCGGGAATTGACCCGCTGAAATATAACAAAAAAGAGAGGTGCATATTTATGATGGATTTTATTACAAAGGAGCCTAAAAAGTTTGATATTATCAGCTTGGGCGAGGTCATGCTTCGTCTTTCTCCTCCCGACAAGGAGAAGATAAGCCAGTGTGAGACATTTGAGAAAAAGGCAGGCGGTTCGGAGCTGAATGTGGCTTCGGGTGCGGCATATCTTGGTGTGCGCTCGGCTATCATCACAAAACTTCCCGACAACAAGATAGGCCGTTTTATCCGTTATAAGATACGTTACGGCAATGTAAGTGACGATTTTATCGTAAACGATACATCCGAAGAAAAGCGTCTTGGCATCTACTACTACGAGAGCGGTGCTTATCCGCGTAAATCATCGGTCGTTTACGACAGAGCCCATTCTTCGGTTTGCTCGCTCAAACTTAACGAGATAAGCCCGTCCGTATACGACAAGGCGCGTGTTTTCCATGTAAGCGGCATCACAATGGCTTTGAACAAGGAACTGCGCGGCATCGTTATCGAGCTTATAAAGCGTTTTAAGGAGCAGGGTGCGGCTATCAGCTTTGACGTAAACTACCGCGCAAAACTCTGGAGCGAGGAAGAGGCAAGGGAGACCATAAAATCGGTTCTGCCTTATATCGACATACTTTTTGTTTCCGAGGAAACATCAAGAAAAATGATGCAGAAAACGGGTACTCTTGAAGAAATAATGAAGAGCTATTCCGACGAGTACGGCTGTAAGATAGTGGCAACTACCCGCCGTGATGTTGTAAGCCCCACAAAGCACAACTTCGGCAGCAAGCTGTATTATGACGGCAAGTTCTATGAAGAACCGCCTTACGAGAATATCGAGGTCGTTGACCGTATAGGCAGCGGCGATGCTTATGTTGCGGGCGCGCTGTATGCGGCAATAAAATTCGGCGACCCACAGAAATGCGTGGAATACGGCAACGCCATGAGCGCTGTTAAAAATACCACATACGGCGATATGCCCGCGGCAAGCTTGGGCGAGATAGAAAGCGTTATCAAGACCCATAAATCCGACGGCCCGCAGGAAGAAATGAATAGATAAAATAAAAAGGTTCTTTGTCAACTGGTGTGGTTGACATTTAACACAAACTTAACAAACGGTGTGTATGAGAGATCATGCACACCGTTTTTCAATGCTGATCAAGTCACATGAAATAAGTATTCTGTTTCTGAAATTGTAGAATGAGCGGTAGCCGAAGACCACTCTTTTGATTGCTTTTATCTTGTTGTTGAAGCCTTCCACAAGGCCGTTTGTATAGCCATATTTAACGGCATTTGTTACATATTCTTTGTTATCTTTGGTAGTTTTCAAGGTGGTTTTCATATAGCCCGAAATATTTGTATATTTTTGTTCAAGCAGGCTGTTTAACCTTGTTACATCCTTTCGTTTAATAGCGGCGAGGATGTCTTGGTATGCGTAGTAGGTGTTTTTAAGCCGTTCATCAAGGCTAAGTAGGCAGTCGACCACATCTGTCTGACTCACAGCCTTATCAAAGCAAAAACGCTTTTTAAAGTGTATTCCGTCAAGTTCGTACCGGTCTTTGAGCAGCAGTTTCCCGTATCTTTTGAGTTTCCTGTAAATTCATCATGGAAAAGCGATATTGTTATTGTTTTTATATATGAGACAGGGGGACGGTTCTTGCTGTCGCCATATCGGGAGTGAGCCGTGCGGACATGAACTATACGGGACAGAAGAACCGTCCCCGCTGTCTCTTACAAATAAAAATGGGGAAGATCAAAATAAAAAATGTTGTGTTTTAAGGAAAATTATGGTACACTTTAAATGTGATTTTTGAGACAGGGGGACGGTTATTGCTGTCGCCATATCGGGAGTGAGCCGTGCGGACGTAAATTATACGGGACAGAAGAACCGTCCCCGCTGTCTCCGAGTGTGATTTTTTGCGGAGGGATGCAACGTGACGGGTAATGACGTTTTTATTGCTTTTCCGAATAAAAATACTGTGCTCGCTGTGGCTAAAACGGCTATGGCGGCGGGGTTTAATATGAGACAGGGGGACGGTTATTGCTGTCGCCATATTGGGAGTGAGCCGTGCGGACGTGAATTATACGGGACAGAAGAACCGTCCCCGCTGTCTCCGAGTGCGATTGTTTGTGGAGGGATGCACTGTGACGGGTAATGATGTTTTTATTGCTTTTCCGAATAAAAATACGGCGCTCGCCGTGGCTAAAACCGCTATGGCGGCGGGATTTAATATGAGACAGGGGGACGGTTATTGCTGTCGCCATATCGGGAGTGAGCCGTGCGGACGTGAACTATACGGGACAGAAGAACCGTCCCCGCTGTCTCCGAGTGTGATTGTTTGTGGAGGGATGCAACGTGACGGGTAATGACGTTTTTATTGCTTTTCCGAATAAAAATACTGCGCTCGCCGTGGCAAAAACGGCTATGGCGGCGGGGTTTAATGCGGCGTGTGCCGTGCTGAGTGCAAACGCCCTCAGACAAAAACTGGGCTATTACGACGGCGGTATCGTTATCTGCGGCTGCCGCTTTCCCGATGCCAATATAAACGAGCTTTTGCAGGATATCCCCGAAACTTTCGGCATTATCCTTATCGGCACACCCGATATGCTTAATAACTGCGACTGCGAAAGGGCAGTAAAACTCGCCGTTCCCATAAATACCGCACAGCTTGTCTGCTATATGGATATGCTGCGCCCCGAGCCGTCAAATGCCCATAAGTCGCGCTCTCCAAAGGACAGGGCAATAATAGACAAGGCCAAGCGCTATCTTATCAGCCACTACAATATGACCGAACCCCAGGCGCACAAATATCTCGAAAAAAAGAGCATGGAAACGGGCAGAACAATGACCGAGACCGCAAAAAGAATATTGAACTGAATTTGTACGGGAGGAACTCTGGTACAGCGTGAAAAACGGAACTGCCGTATTGACAGTCCCGTTTTTTGTTTTATCTTTCAATTTTTATAGTCTTAAATGTATTTATAATTTCGGCGGCATACGCCTTGAGATCGTTGATATCTTCATCGGATAAATTTTCACGCGGATAAAATTCAAGTGAATTTATTCCGAACAATTTTAAAGAACGGTCATAAAAGAAGAAAGTTCCCAAACAAGTGTCGGTCGCATCATTGCTGCTTTCATATAACAAAATAAGATTTCCGTTATCGCTGATTTTTTCAATATTTCTGTCGGGCTCCGAAAAATCATTCATAAATTCTTCTTCGGTGCTGTAATGGTAAGAAAGAGTAGCGTCATCTATAACCATATCGCCTGTTACATTTGAAGCGGAATATTTACCCGAAACATAGCCGGAATTGTTGGAGTGTTGGTATTCCTTCACCGTAAGACTGTAAGGCACTTCAAAACCTGCATAATATTCATAGTTGTCCTCGTCATATACGGTATCAATAAGATGAAATTTTGTGTCATTCGGGTCGGCGGTGGCAAAAGTGGCTTTGTACATATCTATGCCGCTGCTAAATGCAGAAAATTCCACAAAATTGCCTGTGGCGGAGTATATATCGTTGTTTTCGCCGGTAACAGGGTCATCGTAATAAATAATATCACTTCTGGTGTCTTCGGCTTTTTCTCCGTATGTATCGTAAATATCTTGTTCCGTGGATTTTGAACCAATACCGCGAGGCAGGAAAACATCATTGGCACGCGTCATGGGAAAAATCTCAACCGAATAGATAATGCAGTCTTTAGCGGAAATGGTGTCTGTGCCCGGATTTTTGTAATAAAGTGTTACATCATAATCTTCATTGTCGTTCAAATATAACGAGGTTTGTCCGGAATAATTTATATCGGTGGAATCGTCAGATGTATCGGTCTCGACTCCCGTCGCCTGCTCAAATTCTCTGACAGTCATCGGAAATGTAAGCAGTTTATCCGATATCTGTATTTTACCGCTGTAAATGTCCGCATCCTGTATTTCTTTGCAGGGTTTGCCCGCTTTTACGGTAATGACTTTTTCTCCGCTTTCTGCGGAAAGACCATTGTCGGGCGTATCTCCATTGTTGGCGGTGCTGTTGTCTGCTGCGGTATTTGCCTGTTCATTTACTGTAGTATTACTTGTGCTTTGACATGCACAAAGTGATACGGAAAGTGCAAATATAAGTGCCGCAAGTTTGAATTTCATAATTTTCTCTCCTTTTTTGTTTTTTTCGTAACAAGTATATCATTAACGCTTGGATTTGTCAATGTTCGATATCGTATGCTCAATTTTTTTTAACCCATTTTTATTTTTTGAATACTATAAATCAGAACCACAAGGAGGTCAAAAACATGGCGGATTGCACACCTTTTGACAAGACTATCACCGTCACAAAGCTTGCGCAGGCCTATGTGCCGATACAGAAGCTTTGTACACTTATGGAGCCTACACAGGCGTTGCTTGCGGGCACGGTTTTCCCCGAATTAGTTGATATTTATAAATAAAGGAGTATAAAAATGGACAGAGACAGCATTTTAAAGCGCCTTACGGTGCTCGACTTTCTGGCTGTTGACTTGCAGCTTTACCTTGACAGCCACCCCGACTGCAAAGAGGGGATAAAAAAATATAACGAAGTAGTGAACGAGGCGGACGGCCTGCGCGAACAGTACGAAAACCTGTACGGCCCGCTGTTTTCCTACAGAAGCTACAGCAAAAAAGACCAATTCAACTGGACAGACGACCCCTGGCCGTGGGAGATGTGTTTTAATTTTGATATAGCCGAAAAGGAGGCCGAAAACTAATGTGGATATATGAGAAAAAGCAGGAATTCCCCGTAAAGATCAAGACCCAAAACCCCGCCCTCGCCAAACTTATCATAACACAGTACGGGGGTCCCGACGGCGAACTTGGGGCATCGCTCAGGTATTTATCGCAGCGCTATTCAGCTGTTACGCCGCAGTCCAAGGCGATTTTGAACGACATTGGCACGGAGGAGCTTGCACACCTTGAAATGATAGGAACGATGTGCCACCAGCTGAGCCGCGACCTTGACCCCGACGAGATAAAAAAGGCGGGCTTTGACAGCTATTTTGTAGACCACGGCTGCGGGGTCTATCCCGCAAGTGCGGCGGGTGTGCCGTTTACCGCGGCTTATTTTCAATCAAAAGGCGACCCTTTGACCGACCTTTACGAAAACCTTGCCGCCGAGCAAAAGGCGCGCTCGACCTATGAATATCTGATGAAAATGACCGACGACCCCGATGTTCTTGAACCGCTCAGATTTTTGAGAGAACGTGAGATAGTGCATTTCCAGCGCTTCGGCGAAGCCCTCGAGGGCGTGAGAGAGTACCTCGACCAAAAACGCCAATTTGTAATGCCCATGCCCGAAAGCATGAAAGATAAATAAAAACGAAGTGCGTGCGATTTTTCGTGCGCACTTTTTGTCGATTATTTTTGACTATTTGCACTTGATAAAAATGTAATTGTATGATAAAATTATTGAAAAAGCAGTATAAAAAATTTTTTGAGGTGTACCCATTTGCTTCTGTTTCGGTGTTTATATAGGTGAAAGATAAATATATGAGAGAGGGGTAAGTATGAGAATAAATATGAAAAACGGATTTTTGGCGGCTTTTATCTGCGGGTTTATGGCTTTTGGGGCTGTGAGTGTTCCTGCGGCGGATGTTGTGTCGGACTGGGCGAAAAGCGAGGTGGAAGAAGCGGAGGAGCTTGGCATAGTTTCGGGCGGATATCTGCGTGACTATCAAAAGCCCATTACCCGCGGGGAGTTTTGCGGGCTGATAATAAACACTTTAAGGGCGCAGGATGAAAAGATCATAAATAACATAAATGCCGACGGGATAAAATTTACCGACACCGACAATGCGGATATAAAAACGGCAGCTGCTTTGGGGATAGCGGCGGGTGTTGGCGACAATAAATTTGACCCGAACGGTCTTATTACCCGTCAGCAGGCGGCGCGTATGCTGTACAAGGCGGCAAATTTAAGCGGGTGCGAGGAATATTTTGACTATCGCTTTACCGACAGCAACAAGCGTTTCGATTTTCCTTATCAATTTGCGGATATATCACAATTTGAGCATTGGTCGGCGGTGGGTATACAGTACTGTTTTCAAAATAAAATAATGTTTGGCGTAGGCGGCAACAGATTTGACCCAAACGGCAGTTATACAAGGGAGCAGGCGTATCTGACGGCTTTGCGGCTGTATAAGCGCTTTAACGGCGAGGGTATAAAGACTTATGCGCAGTATAACGGCGAAACGGGCAAATTTTTATTTGCGGGCAAAGAATACGATAAAGTCTATACGCCCTGTGACGGAAAAATAGTGGTCTGTGATGGCGGGAAATATGTTTTATACAATACGGACGGGGCTTTTGTGAAAAATATCGTTAATGACGAAACACCCGTTACGACCGAAAACTACGATGTATACGACTGTTTTGGGAATTGGCTCATAATCACCGCAAGGGATGCACCCGCGGCATGGCTGCTCGACACGGAAAAGGGCGGGCTGTGGAGAGTGGACGAACTTCATTTTACATCCGACGGAAATGTTTTGTATATAAAAGAAAATGATACAAGCGACGGCGACAATATTGTAAAGACTAAATTTATACTTTTTGAGCGTGATAAATACGCACAGGAGGGATATTCAACACAAATTCTGGATATTTATAAAAGATAAGAAAAATATAGAGCGTTTTTATACTCCATGTAAAATATTAAAAGAAAAATATAAAATATACTTGACAATAAAAATAATATATGTTACTATATCCTTGCAAACAAAATATCTGTTTCAAGGAGGAATAAAAAATGGATATATTAAAAATAGTTTCAACTCTCGTTTTGCCGATAGTGCTGATAGCGGCGGTGGTGTATGAGCTGAAAAGGACATTGAAATACACCAATTTTGATGAAAGACAGCAAATAGTCCGCGGCAGGGCGTTTAAGTATGCCTATTATACGGCGATGATATTCGCTGCGGTGATAATAGTGCTTGAAGCGGGCGGCACAACAATTATGTCGGCCGTAGTATTTGCAGGGCTTCAGCTTTATTTAAGCTTTATAGTTTTTGTATCGTACTGTATTTTTAAGGATGCCTATTTTACGGTCTCGGAAAAGTCGGTAAAAGGTTATGCGCTTATGCTTGCGGGGCTTGGCACGATAAACCTTGTCGGCGGCATAATTCAGGCGGGCAAGGGTCATGTTATGGAAAACGGTATGCTTACAAAGGACTGCCTCGGCTTGGTGATAGGCGTTTCGTTTTTGTTTATTGCCGCGGAATTTGTTGTTAAAAAGTTTCTTGTGAGCCGCGAGGAGGAAGAGTGATGAAAAATCTTCGTTTAAAATCCGCCCGCGCCGCAAAAGACCTTTCTCAGCAGCAGCTTGCCGACCTTGTCGGGGTTTCAAGACAGACCATAAGCGCAATAGAAAAGGGCGACTATAACCCCACGATAAATCTTTGCATTGCCATTTGCAGGGCGCTTGACAAGACTTTGGATGATATTTTCTGGGAATAATTTCGGAAATAAGATAAACGTACACAAAGGGACGGTTCTTTTGTGTACGTTTTTTTGTTATTGAAAACGATTTTATATTATGGTAAAATAGACTTATTACGGAGGTCGTGTTTATGAAAAAGATAACTCTTATCGGTATCGGAACGGGTGCGGAGACCTTGACGAAAGCGGCTGAAAAAGCGATAGAGGCGGCGGATGTGCTTATCGGCGCAAAGCGCCTTATCGGGCTTTTTGACAAGCCGTCTTTTGCGGAATACCGCCCAAACGGGATACGCCAATATATAGAAAACAGCGATAAAAGCCGATTTTGTGTGCTTTTGTCGGGCGATACGGGCTTTTACAGCGGTGCAAAGGGAATTTTGGCGGCGCTTGACGGCATGGACGTTGAGGTCATGGCGGGAATATCGTCATTTTCGTATTTTTTTGCAAAGCTCAAAAAGGACTACAGCGATGTGAAGTTTGCCAGCCTGCACGGCAGAAACTGCAATTTTATCACATACATAAAAAGATATAACAAGGTCTTTTTTCTGCTCGAAAAAGACGGCGTGAAAAAGATTTGTGACGGGTTGTGCAAATACGGCATGAACAATGTGCGGCTTTTTGTGGGAGAAAATTTATCCGCGGAAAGTGAAAGAATAACCATAGGCACGGCGGAAGAATTAAAGGGCAGGGATTTTGATGCACTTTCCGTTCTTCTTGCGGAAAATGATGCCGAATACGTGAAATTCGGCAGTATTGCGGATGAAGAGTTTATCCGCGGCAAGGTACCTATGACAAAATCGGAGATACGCTCTTTAAGCCTTGCGAAGCTGAATCTTGATGAAAACTCGGTTTTATACGACGTTGGCGCGGGAACGGGCTCGGTGTCTGTAGAGGCGGCACAGTACCTTTTAAACGGCGCTGTTTATGCCTTTGAAAAAAATCCCGAAGCACTCGGGCTGCTTGAAAAAAACAAGATAAAATTCGCCTGCGACAATGTGCATATTATTGAGGGCGAAGCGCCGAAAAGCTTTGATTTTGATACTTTGCCCGTGCCGACCCACGCTTTTGTCGGCGGCAACGGCGGCGAACTAAAAGAAATCATCGACACACTTTTTGTGGAAAATAAAAATATCAGAATAGCAGTAAATGCGGTGTCACTAAATACAGTTTCGGAAATTTTTGAACTTGCGGACAAGTATGAAGCAGAAATTTGCTGTATCAACGCTTCAAGGGCGGAAAAGGCGGGCACACATCTTTTGATGAAAGCGCAAAACCCCGTTTATATAGCCATTTTTACGGAGAAAAAACAATGAACTATCCAAGAATAATGATAACCGCCTGCGGCAGCGGCAGCGGCAAAACTACCGTCATGTGCGCCCTGCTTGCGGCGCTTAAAAACAGAATGAATGTGTCGGCGTTCAAATGCGGACCCGATTATATAGATCCCATGTTTCATACCGAGCTTGGCACAAATTGTGTAAATCTTGACCCTTTTTTTTGTGATGAAAAACTTTTGCGTTCGCTTTTTGTGAAATATGCGGGCGGGATAAGCCTTATCGAGGGCGTTATGGGCTATTATGACGGCATGGAAATGACGGATACGGCGGCAAGCAGTTATTCTGTGGCGCGCGCTCTGGACTGCCCGGCCGTACTTGTGGTAAATGCGCGGGGAATGGCGGCTTCTCTGCTTGCTGTTGTGGAGGGAATGAAAAAATTCAGACCCGACAGCAATATCTGCGGCGTTATCCTCAATAATGTGTCGGAGCACGTTTTTAAGGCGCTTGCACCCGCAATAGAAAATATGGGCATCGCGGCGCTCGGTTTTTTGCCGAAAGATGAGAACTTTGCGCTTGAAAGCCGACATCTCGGGCTTGTGACCCCTGCGGAAATGTCGGATTTGGAGCGGAAAATGCGGCTTTTGGGCGAGAGTGCCGAAAAATATATCGACCTTGACCGCCTTATAAACCTTGCGAAATCTGCGCCAAAGCTTGATGCAAAGCCTTTTTTGTGTGAGAAAAAATATGATTTGAAAATCGGTGTGGCGAGGGATAAGGCGTTTTGCTTTTATTATAAGGCAAACCTTGATATGCTTAGGGAAAAGGGCTGTGAGTTGGTGTATTTCAGCCCGCTTGAAGATGAAAAACTGCCCGACGGATTGGACGGGCTTATTATCGGCGGCGGCTATCCCGAATTGTATTTGGAAAAACTGAGCCGCAACATATCAATGAGAAACTCTATAAAAACCGCCCTTGAATGCGGCCTGCCCTGTCTTGCGGAGTGCGGGGGCTTCATGTATCTGCAAAAGAGCATCGACGGGCATGAAATGGTCGGATTTATCGGCTCAATGTGCGAAAATAAGGGGAAATTGGTGCGTTTTGGCTATATCACGCTTACAAATGAGGACGGCAAAAAAATAAAGGCGCACGAATTTCACTATTACGACAGCACCGACAACGGGGCTGAATATACGGCAAAAAAACACAGCGGAAAACAATGGAAGTGCATACACAAAAAGTGCAGGTGTATCTGTGGCTATCCGCATATATTTTACCCCGCAAACGAAGATTTTTTGGATGATTTTTTAAGGCTATGCAAAAAGAAATAATACTTGTGATCGGCGGCAGCGGCAGCGGTAAAAGCAAATTTGCCGAAAACCTTGCCGCCGAGCTGAAAAATAAATCAAAAACAGAAAAAATGTACTATATGGCTACTATGAAACCCTACGGCGAGGAAGGCAAAAAGCGTGTGCAAAAGCACAGAAAACAGCGTCGGGGCAAAGGCTTTGAGACCGTGGAGTGCTATGGGACAGGGGACGGTTCTCTGTCCTCGAACAGAAACCGATGCCAAGACGGGACAGAGAACCGTCCCCTGTCCCGAAACAGCGTTGTACTGCTTGAATGTATGTCAAACCTTGCCGCAAACGAAGTTTTTGACGAAAAAAACAAAAATGCTGCGGACGATATTCTTTCTTTTATAAATGGAATTGACTGCAAAGCGCTTGTTATCGTCACTAACGAGATATTTTCCGACGGCATTTTATACGGCGAAGAGACCGTTGAATACATAAAAATTTTAGGGGATATAAACCAAAGGCTTGCCCAAATCGCAAACGCTGTTTTTGAGGTGGTCTGCGGCATCCCCGTAAAACTGAAATGAGGACAAAACAATGATAAAAGCGTTTATTGCGGCATTTTCCATGTACAGCAAAATTCCCGTGCCGCAGATAAAATGGGATGATGAGACACTTAAATATGCGCTTTGCTTTTTTCCTTTGGTCGGGGTCGTTATAGGCGGCGCAGTCATGCTTTTTTACACGCTTTTGAGTGACATGGGCATGATACGCGCGGCGGTCTGTACGGTCATACCCGTTGTGATAACGGGCGGCATACACCTTGACGGGCTTATGGACACTTCGGACGCGCTTGCATCCTACCAGAGCAGGGAGCGAAAACTTGAAATTATGAGCGACCCGCATACAGGCGCTTTTGCAGTAATAGCCGTGGTTTGTTACATGATATTGTACTTTGCGTTTTGGTGTGAGGAATTGAAAAGTGTGCCTTGTGTCTGCGCGGGTTTTGTGCTTTCAAGGGCGTTGAGCGGGCTTTGCCTTGTTCTTTTCCCAAAGGCAAAAAAAGACGGGCTTGGTTCAATGTTTGCGGAAAAATCGGCAAAAACGGCGGTCGGGCTTTCAATGGTCTTTTATATTATTGCGGCCTGTGCGCTTATGCTTGTTTCGGCGGGTATGGCGGCGCTTTGCCCTATAGTTTTGTGCGTGATAACTGTGCTTGTGTACTATATTACGGCAAAGAAAAATTTCGGCGGCGTAACGGGCGATACGGCGGGCCGGTTTTTATGTTGGTGCGAGTTTATGATACTTGCGGGAACTGTTTTGGGAGAAAAAATTTTATGATACTTGTGATAGGCGGCGCTTTTCAAGGCAAGCGGGATTTTGTGAAAAGTAAATTCGGCGAAGCGGAAGTTTTTGAAGATTTCCACCTGAAAGTGCGTGAATGTATGGGAAATAACGGCGATGTGTCGGGAGTGACGGCGAATGCCGTAAAATATGATATTGTGATAAGTGACGAAGTTGGCAGCGGGATAATACCTTTAGATAAATTCGACCGTGACTGGCGCGAACTTGTCGGCCGCGAACTGTGTAAAATAGCGGCAAAGGCAGACGAGGTCTGGCGCGTGAACTGCGGCATAGGGCAGAGGATAAAATGAAAGAATATCTTGAAATATCGGTTTTAAGCTGTGTTATCGGGTTTTTGCTGGACTGTGTTATCGGCGACCCTTTGGGGGCATATCATCCGATTTGTTTTATAGGGCGCTTGATAAGCTTTTTTGAAAAAATATACAGGCGCGTGTGCCCGAAAACCAAAGCGGACGAAAGGGCGGCGGGAGCGCTTTTGGTGCTTTCGGTCTGCCTTATTACGTTTTCGGCGACGTTTTTTATTTCGGTGTTACCCGTAAATTTTTATATAAGGCTTGCGGTAAATGCCGTTATCTGCTGTTTTATGCTTGCGGCAAAGTCACTTAAAACCGAGAGCATGAAAGTCTATACGGCTTTGGAAAACGATGATACAGAGGCGGCAAGAACGGCGGTGTCGATGATAGTCGGCAGAGATACGGCGGTGCTGGACAGAAAGGGCATAATCAAGGCGGCTGTCGAGACCGTGGCGGAAAATTTCTCGGACGGAGTTATCGCGCCCATGTTTTATATGATGTTTTTCGGCCCTGCGGTGGGGGTGCTTTACAAGGCGATAAACACGATGGACTCAATGGTCGGCTACAAAAATGAAAAATATATAAACTTCGGCTTTTGCGCGGCAAAACTTGACGATATAGTCAATTTTATCCCGTCAAGACTCTCTGCCCTGTTTTTGATAATGACCGCCCCTTTGTGCGGACAAAGCGCAAAAAACGCATGGAAAATTTTTATCCGCGACAGAAAAAATCATGCAAGCCCAAATTCAGCTCAAACCGAGGCTGCCTGTGCGGGTGCAATGGGCGTCAGGCTTGCGGGAAACGCGTACTACTTCGGAAAACTGTACAAAAAGCCGTTTATAGGCGATGATATAAATGAAATTGAACCCAAACACATAGTTATTGTCAATAAAATAATGTATTGTGCCGCTTTTGTGGGTCTGACTGTGTTTGCTGTTATAGGAGTGTTGTTATATGGAGTTGTATAATAAATTTTTGTTGGGTTTTGCTGCTGTTTGTGCCTGTCGGGCTTTTTACGTTTATGTTCGGTGCGGGATATTTTTCGGTTTTATATGAAATTATAAAAAATATGTTTACAAAATAGGTTTAAGGTGTTATACTAAAAAAGAGGGAGCGAATAGTCACTCCCCCTGCGATAGGCTTATGAGTTGGAAACAAAACATACTCCTATCGTGACGACCAACACAAAAGTGTTGACCCATTGTAAAGTATGTTAAAATAACGCCTTCACGTTGAGCAGTGGTCAGGCGTTATTTTTTTGTTAAGTATTTTATTAACTCTAAAATAAGAGAAGCGAGAGCTATAATAATAGACAAAATCTCGTATATACTCATAATAATCACCTCCCTGTTAAAAGAGAGGTCAACACCCTGCACTGATCGTCGTTTTTATTATACACATTACGATAAATATTGTCAACGGAAGAGAATATGTCAATTCAATTACAAACACACGGCGGCGACATTTACGCCTTTGAAAGAGAAATACTTGATTTTGTCGGACAAGCCGATTTGACGGTCATTTGCGGATACACGTATGGAATTGTATAATAAATTTGTTGCGGGATATTTTTCGGTTTTATATGAAATTATAAAAAATATGTTTACAAAATAGGTTTAAGGTGTTATACTAAAAAAGAGGGAGCGAACAGTCACTCCCCCTGCGATAGGCTTATGAGTTGAAAACAAAACATACTCCTATCGTGACGACCAACACAGCGGAGCTGATGCTCTTGGTGTTGACCCAATTGTTAGTTAGAATGCTATACTAAATAACACCTTTTCACTTTTGGGCAGTGGGGTGTTATTTTTTTGTTATGTATTTAATGATTTCTAAAATCAAAGCGGCGAAACCTATCAAAAGAGATAAAACTTCATATACGCTCATAAATACCACCCCTTTCTTTCGATTGGGGCAACACCCTGCACTGATCATCGTTTTTATTATACACATTACGACAAATATTGTCAACGGGAGAGAATATGTCAATTCGATTACAAACACATGGCGGCGACATTTACGCCTTTGAAAGAGAAATACTTGATTTTTCGGCGAGCATCAACCCTTTGGGTGCGCCCGAAAGTGTTATAAAAGCGGCGCGGGAAAGTCTTGAAAACACAGACAGATACCCCGACGATAAGTGCAGGGATTTGAGGTGTTCCCTTGCGAAAAAACACGGAGTGTCCGTGGATAATATCATCTGCGGGAACGGCGCGGAGGAACTTATCTATGCAGTTATGCAGGCTCTGCGTCCGAAAAGCGTGCTTGTGCTTATGCCGACATTTTCTGAGTATGAGCGGGCGGCGAGGGCTGTCGGTGCGGATATAATAAAATACACTTTGGACGAGAAGAATGGCTTTTCCGTGACCGAGGATGTACTTGATCTTGTCGGACAAGCCGATATTACGGTCATCTGCGACCCCAATAACCCGACGGGGAAAACCATTGACGCAGACTTGTTGGAAAGAATTATCCAAAATTCAAATATTGCGCTTATTGACAGGTCATTTGCGGATTTTGGCGAGAGACAGGGGACGGTTCTCCGTCTCTCGCAGGAGACAGAAAACCGTCCCCTGTCTCTGTTCTCGTTTACAAAAATGTATGCAATACCCGCTTTGCGGCTTGGCTATGCGGTTTGTGAGGATAAAAAGATAATTGAGAAAATAAACGCCGCAAAACCGCGCTGGTCTGTTTCCGTACCTGCGCAGGCGGCGGGCTTGGCGGCTTTGAATGAAACGGAATATGTGAAAAAAAGCATTGAATACATAAATGCCGAAAAACGGTTTTTGTACCATGCTTTTGATGAAATGGGGATAGAATATTTTAAATCCGATGTGAATTTTATTCTGTTTAAAAGCGAAAGACCGCTTTATTCTCTTTTGCTTGAAAAAGGTATTCTGATACGCGATTGTACAAGCTTCGGTCTGAACGGCTATTACAGAATTGCTGTCAGAACACATGAAGAGAATGAACGGCTTGTCAAGGCACTGAGGGAGGTCTGTTTATGATCGCTTTAGTAATTGCGGTGCTTATATTGGTATTTGTGGTTTGTTTGATGGCGGGCGTGCCGTGGGCGCAGTTTTTGTTTGTGAATACGCTGATATTTGTTCTGCCGTTATATTTGACCTACCGTAATATAAGAAACAGTATCACAGGGGAAAAGAAACGGGAAAGACTGCTTGTTTTCGGTGCTTTTATCGGAGCGGTATTTTATGTCCTGCTTGCCCTTGCCGCAGATACGTTTGTAAGCGGTAAAAATAATTCGTTCATTCATTCAAACGGAGGTATTGCTGCGGTATGCGGCTTTATTGTTTTGCTTACGGCTGCGCTTGTTATTGTCGGGTTTTATGCCGATAAGGTCAAAAAAAGCCTGCTTTTTGCGGCGATAGCGGTAACAGCGGCGGCAAATGCGATGTTTATTTTTGCCACGGCATACATTGTTATAAAGGTTATGCCTAAAGCAGCGAGCATAGGCAGTTTTACTGCGTTTTTTTTGACGGTGTATAATGTCGATCTGCTGATACTTTCGGTGCGGTATATCAAGGGGGCTTTAAAATGAAAGAGGATCTTAAAAATTTTGTCGGAGCGGTCGTGGCGATAGTCTGTGCGCTGCTTTTGGCTTTGGCTGTATCCGAACTTCCTGTGATGGTGGTACTGCTTTTCACCGTAGCCCTGCCCGTGGCGCTGAGTGTGATAAATCTTACAAATTTTGTTTTCAAAAAAAGACGGCATGAAAAATTGCTGATGTTCGGTGTATTGCTTGGTGCGGGCTTTTATTGGATATTGACGGAGCGGGGTCTGAGAGAATATCTCGAAAGTATAGCGGCAAGTTTGCGGGTTTTACCTATATATCTTTTGATAGCTCTCTGGGTTTCGTTTGCGATGTTTTTTATATCGCTTGTCATACTCGGCTTTTATGCGTACAGAGTAAAACGCCCCGTGCTTATCTTGGCGCGGGTAATAGCGGTCATGGCGAATATCGTCAATCTATACTGCGCATTTTACAGCTTGAAAATAACTATCCCGCATTTTGATATTACGGATTTTCTGCCGCTGATGTATAATTTTGATATACTGCTGCTTTCCGTGCGGTACTTGAAAGGTTGGAAAAAGGAGACCGAAAATGGTTAGATCAATAATGCTTCAAGGCACGATGTCCAATGTGGGCAAAAGCCTTTTAACGGCGGCTTTATGCCGTATATTTGTACAGGACGGCTACAGAGCCGCTCCCTTTAAATCACAGAATATGGCGCTCAATTCCTTTATCACGAAAGAGGGGCTGGAGATAGGCCGTGCGCAGGCGATGCAGGCGGAGGCGGCGGGTATAGAGCCTTTGGCGGCGATGAACCCGATACTTTTAAAGCCTACGACCGATGTCGGTTCACAGGTCATAGTCATGGGCGAGGTACGCGGCAATATGACCGCGAGGGAGTATTTTAAGCACAAAAAGGAGCTTATCCCTACCATAAAAGCAGCTTACGACAGTCTTGCGAGGGAAAACGATATAATAGTTATCGAGGGGGCGGGCAGCCCTGCCGAGATAAATTTAAAATCGGACGATATAGTCAATATGGGCATGGCGAAGATTGCAAATTCGCCCGTTCTGCTTATCGGGGATATAGACAGGGGCGGCGTTTTTGCGCAGTTACTGGGCACTGTCGATTTACTGGAAGAGGACGAAAAACAGCTTGTAAAAGGCCTTATCGTCAATAAATTCCGCGGGGATAAAACGCTTTTGCAGTCGGGTGTTGACATACTTGAACAGCGCTCGGGCAAGCCTGTTTTGGGCGTTGTGCCGTATATAAAGGCGGATATCGACGACGAGGACAGCCTGTCGGAACGCTTTAACAGGCACGGCGAGGGGCTTATAGATATTGCGGTGATAAGGCTTGCGCATATCTCGAATTTTACGGACTTCGGGGCTTTCGAGTGCATAGACGGGGTTTCGGTGCGCTATGTGACCCGAGCAAGCGAACTCGGCATACCCGATATGATAATTCTTCCCGGTACAAAAAGTACAATAGCGGATATGAAAATACTGCGTGAAAACGGGCTTGAAGCGGCGATAAAACGGCTTGCGGCAAACGTGCCGATATTCGGCATCTGCGGTGGATTTCAGCTTTTGGGCGAAGAAATATGCGACCCCGACAACACAGAGGGCGGCGGCAGTATACGCGGAATGGGTCTTTTGCCCGTTAAAACCGTGTTTTCCGAGGAAAAGACCCGTACCCGCATAAGCGGTACTTTTGAAAATATCGGCGGTATCTTTTCTTCTTTAAAAGGCGAAAAATTCGAAGGTTACGAGATACACATGGGCACGACCGACGGCGGTATGAGTCTGCTTGAAAACGGCACGCGTGACGGCATGAATGTCGGCAGTATCTACGGCACCTATATCCACGGCATTTTTGATGCAAAAGGCATTTCGGAAAAGATAATTCTTGCGCTTGCGGATAAAAAAAGTGTGGATATGCGCAATATCCGTACATTTGATATGAAAGAATACAAAGAAAGACAATACGATATCCTTGCCGATGCGGTGCGCCGAAACCTTGATATGGCGGCGGTCTACAGGATATTGGAGGAGGGAGTCTGAATGGAAAACGGGCTTATACATATTTACTGCGGTGACGGCAAGGGCAAGACCACGGCAGCAATGGGGCTTGCGCTTCGCTGCTTGGGTAACGGCGGCAAGGTGCTTGTTATGCAGTTTTTAAAAGACGGCAAAAGCGGGGAAATAAGCGTGTTAAAATCCCTTGGCGCAGAAATTTTGCCCGCATATCCCGATATAAAATTCAGCTTTAAAATGACGGACGAAGAAAAGCAAAGGGCGGCGGAGTTTTATACGAATTCGCTTGAAGAGATAAAGGCTAAGGCAAAAGATCATGATATGCTGATCTTGGATGAGATACTTCATGCCGTAAACCTCGGCTTTATCCCGCTTGAAAGCCTGCTTTCCTTTCTTGAAAACAAGCCTGCAAACCTTGAAGTCGTAATGACGGGCAGAGACCCGAAAGAAGAACTGCTTAAAAATGCCGATTATATCACGGAAATGAAGAAACTGAAACACCCCTTTGATAAGGGTGTAAAAGCAAGAAAAATGGTCGAGTACTGACGGACGATGTGCAAATTTGTAATTCGATTGACAAGTTTTTTGCTTTGTTATATACTTTAAAAATGGATTTTGAATTAAGTATCTGATGCAAAAGGAGTTAAGGGTAATGAGGAAAATAACACAGCGGATCGTCAGTGCGGTACTTTTTGCAAGTATGATGTTTTCGAGTGTATTTACGGGAAATGTTACTGCCGGACAGGAAAATGGATTTGAAAAGAAAGACGGGGTCATGTATATCAGGCCCGTTATCGAGGGGCGGGAAAACACGGATGACGAGTCTGTTTCCCCCGAGCTGATAGGCAGCACGGTCAATATTGATTTTTATCTTGAACAAAATCCGGGGTTTTCATCGGCTACGTTTTATCTGAAGTACGACCCGGATGTTATCAGGGCAAAGTGCGGAAATATACCAAAGGGACAGGCCGATCTTGACGGTTATGTGACTTATACATATTATCTTGAGGCGGTGGGGCAGGATATCACTTCCCCTCTGTTTGCAAATTCAAAAATAAATTCACAGATAGCCTATGTGCCCGCCAAAAGTGCGGCCGCGGAATTTGAAGGGGCAGACGGCGTAAAGACGGCGGCACAGCTTGGCAAGATAAAATTTGCGGGTATGGTGGCCGATACATATGTTGATGAAAACAATCATTTTAAAGCTATTGAGGGCGACGGTAAACTTTTTTCAATGACATTTGATGTTATAGGCGAAGGGGATGCCGATATATATGTTGATATAGTCAAATTCGGCTATCCTCCCGTTGCATCTTCAGCAAGCAGTTCGGAAATGGTAATGGACCCTATCCCCGTTGAAAATTATCCTAACGGCATTTTTGTCGGCAGTGAGACCACAACGGAAACCACGACCGAAACCACAACGTCAACGACAACGGAAACCACAACAGAAACAACGACCAAAACAACAACAACTACAACCGAAACCACAACAGAAACAACGACCAAAACAACAACAACTACAACCGAAACCACGACGGAAACCACAACGTCAACGACAACGGAAACCACGACGGAAACCACAACAGAAACAGCGACCGAAACCACGACCGAAACCACAACGTCAACGACAACGGAAACCACAACGGAAACAACGACCGAAACAACGGAGACCACAACGGAAACTGCCGCGGAAACAACAACGTATCCGCAAAGCATTGTATATATAAAAAATGTTTTTTCGGGCAGGTTCGAGGTCTTGGACGGGAAAAATGTACTCAATGACAAACTGTCGCTTGCTGTCGGCGGAAAGATGGCAGCGGACAGCATTGTATTCAACAAGGGTATGGAAAACGAGCAGATATTCAAGGCTGACGGCATATCAAACAAACTTGTGCTTACGCCGTCCGACGGCAATTTCACTTCTGACGGCGCGGTCATAGGAAATACGCTCGGACAGGCTGCCTGCGGCGAGTATATTATTGAAGTAAACGCAAAACAAAGGGGAAGTCTTACGGTCTATGCCGCAGCACCCGACAAAACCGTTGTACTGGTAAATTCGGATGGGGAGATAGCAGATGCGGGCGTTATAACGGCCGAAAGCGAGGACTCTGTTTATGTGCCGAAACTGAATGTGCCGAAAGCGGGAATATACAAAGTGCTTATATCCGACAGAACATCATCCGTTGATCTGTATGCGATCGATTTTAAATACAGTATAGATGATGAATCTAAGGCGGATATAGACAATGACGGTCTTGTTACGGCTCATGATGCGGAACTGCTGCTGAAAAAGCTGTGCGGGATACCTGCGGAACGGTCTGTTTCCGAAAAAGATACGGATGATAGCGATTCGTTTGATATACTTGATATAATCGCGATAGAAGAAGTACTTGCAAACAAGGAAAATGCAAGCTGAATATACAAAACTTGCAAAATTTTTAAAATTTTATAAAAAAATGCTTGACTTTTGCAAGAAATTGATTTATACTTGCATTATAACAAAGGCGTTAGACATATACCGGTGTATGTCTGATGCCTTTTTTTATCTTAAAAAGTATTTTATAAAAGGAGTGTTTAATATGAGTATGACAAAGGAACAAATTCTAAAGGAATGTATAGAAAAGGATGTAGAATTTATCCGTTTGCAGTTTATTGATGTTATGGGTATCCCGAAAAATGTTGCCATAACTTTTTCACAGCTTGAAAAGATACTTGATGACGGCATGATGTTTGACGGTTCGTCAATAGAGGGTTTTGCAAGAATAGAGGAGTCGGATATGTATTTAAGACCCGACCTCGACACTTTTGTTATCTATCCATGGAGACCGCAGAACGGCAAGGTGGCACGTTTTATCTGTGATGTATATACACCCGACGGAGAGCCTTTCCCGGGCTGCCCAAGAGGTATTTTAAAGAAAGTGCTTAAAGAAGCGGAAGAAATGGGCTATGATTTCAATGTCGGCAACGAATGTGAGTTCTTCCTTTTTCAGACCGACGAAAACGGCAGACCCACAACAAAGACGAATGACGAGGCGGGTTATTTCGACCTTGACCCCGTTGACCTTGGCACGGATGCAAGGCGTGATATCTGCCTTACGCTTGAAGAAATGGGCTTTGAGATAGAGGCATCCCACCACGAGGTCGCAGAGGGTCAGCATGAGATCGACTTTAAGTACGCAAATGCTTTAAAGACGGCGGATAATGTAGCGGCATTCAGACTGGTAGTAAAGACTATCGCAAAGAAGTACGGCCTGCACGCGACCTTTATGCCAAAGCCTATCTTCGGTATCAACGGTTCGGGTATGCACACAAATATGTCACTTTTCAAGGACGGCAAGAACGCATTTTACGATCCCGCCGACCCCGTAGGTCTTTCAAAAACGGCTTACAGTTTTATTGCGGGTGTTTTAAAGCACGTTGCGGGCTTCACGGCAGTTACAAACCCGCTTGTAAACAGCTATAAGAGACTTGTGCCCGGTTATGAAGCACCCTGTTATATTGCATGGTCGGCATCAAACAGAACGGATATCATCCGTATCCCCGCTTCAAGAGGTGCGGGCACAAGAGTGGAATTAAGAAGCCCCGACCCCTCCACAAACCCGTATTTATGCCTTGCAGTCTGCCTGGCTGCGGGTCTTGACGGCATCAAAAACAATTTGCCCGCACCCGAAAGTGTTGATATCAACCTTTTCCGTTCCACACAGGAAGAAAGAGATGCTCTCGGCGTAAAAAATCTTCCGGGCAGCCTTTACGAAGCAATCGTTGCTATGGAGCAGGACGGTCTTGTCAAGGAAGTTCTCGGCGAACATTGCTACAATGCTTTTGTAAAGTCAAAAAAGGCGGAGTGGGATCAGTTCAGAATGTTTGTAAGTCAATGGGAGCTTAACAATTATCTTTCTACTTATTAAAAATAAAAAAGAGTTTTGAAATTTGGGAGTGATGTATATGACAAACTTTTCGGCACTTGATACTATTTGGCTTATTCTCGGCGCGGTACTCGTCTACTGGATGCAGGCGGGCTTCGCAATGGTCGAGGCGGGCTTTACCCGTGCTAAAAATGCGGGCAATATCATTATGAAAAACCTTATGGACTTTGTTCTCGGCTCGATAGCGTATTGGATAATAGGCTACGGAATCATGTTCGGCGGGCTTAACAGTATTTTCGGCGGTATTGACTTTTTCTCACGCGGAAGCTATGATACGGGCAGCGTACCGTTTTGGGTGCATTTTATGTTCAATACCGTATTCTGTGCAACTTCCGCAACTATCGTTTCGGGTGCAATGGCAGAGAGAACAAAATTCATCTCGTATCTTGTTTATTCGCTTGTGATAAGTGCTTTTATCTATCCGTTTGAAGCACATTGGATATGGGGCGGCGGTTGGTTAAGCACGCTGACTATCGGCTCATGGACGGGTTTCCATGATTATGCGGGCTCGACTGTTGTTCACATGGTCGGCGGCATTTCCGCACTTATCGGCGCAAAAATTCTCGGACCCCGTATCGGCAAGTATGACGAAAACGGCAAGGCAAGGGCTATACCCGGTCACAACCTTACAATAGGCGCACTTGGCGTATTCATTTTATGGATGGGCTGGTTTGGTTTCAACCCCGCCTCAAGCTACGGTCTTTCTTCTTACGAGCAGGGCTGCGAGGTCGGCAATGTGTTTATGACGACAAATATTGCGGCTTGTATGGCAACACTTGTTACAATGATATTTACATGGATAAAGTACGGCAAGCCCGATGTTTCCATGACGCTTAACGGCTCTCTTGCGGGTCTTGTGGCAATAACCGCGGGCTGTGCGGCTGTAGATCCATGGGCTGCGGCTATCATCGGTGCAATTTCGGGTATAATTATCGTACTTGCCGTAGAATTTATAGATAACAAACTTAAAATAGACGACCCCGTGGGAGCTGTTGCGGTACACGGCGCAAACGGTCTTTTCGGCTCGATATGTGTGGGTCTGTTTGCCCGTGACGGCGGTCTTTTTACAACAGGCAGCATTGACAGAACACTTGTTCAGCTTGTGGGTGTTGCGGCTGTAATAGCTTTTGTTGCGGTCACAATGACAATAGTTTTTCTTATTATTAAGCATACTATCGGTTTGAGAGTTACGGCGGAAGAAGAGATTGTCGGCCTTGATGCGCTTGAACACGGCCTTGCATCTTCTTATGCGGACTTTATGCCGATGCCCGGTGCAGGAAACCTGTTTGCGGGCAGCACGACTTCTCCGTCCGAAAAAGTATCTTCCGATATAGCCGTTCCCGTTCAGGTAATGAGCGACCCCGCACCCATAGCAGGCGATATAAAGATGCACAAGGTTGAGATCATCTGTAAAATGGATAAGTTTGAGGGTTTGAAAAAATCACTTGAAAATGTGGGAATTACGGGTATGACCGTTGTAAATGCAATGGGCTGCGGCGTACAGAAAGGCCACTTTAAAAAGTACCGCGGCGCCGATGTCGAGGTAACACTTTTGCCTAAGATAAAAGTGGAAGTGGTGGTTGCAAAAGTACCCGTTGCCGATGTTATTGCGGCGGCTAAAAAGGCTCTTTATACGGGCAATATCGGCGACGGTAAGATATTCGTTTACGGCATCGACGAATGTGTGAAAGTAAGAACGGGCGAAAGCGGCGTACTTGCTTTGCAGGGCGATGACCAGTTTTAAGTTTTAAATTTAAATATAAGTATCTCTCCGATGCAGTAAAATGGGGCCTGTGATATGCAGACCCCGTTTTTTGCTGAAGTTTCGCTTTTCATAATTTTCTGATTTACTTTAGTTTTTTGAATACAGCCGCAAGCATTGCGCCCGATATATTATGCCATACCGAGAATATCGCACCGGGGACTGTTGCCATAGACATATCGGGAAATGCCGAACCCGCAAGCGTTGCTGCAAGCCCCGAATTTTGCATACCTATTTCCACAGCAACGGCCTTTTTGCGTGCAATATCCATTTTAAACACTTTTCCTATGCCGTAGCCGCAAAGATAACCGAGAATGTTGTGAAGTATAACTACCGCAAAAATGACCGCCCCTGTTGAGAGAATCTTTGCGGAATTGTGTGATACAATAGCCGCAACTATAAGGCAGATAGCAATTACCGAAACAGACGGCAGTATATCCTTTGCCTTTTGTGTGAATTTTCCGAAAAATCTGTTTATAATTATTCCGAGACCTATCGGAACAATAACGACCTTTATTATTGACAGAAACATTGCAAGTACGTCAACATTCACACTTGTTTTTAAAAACAGGTAGGTCAATGCGGGAGTGAGAAACGGCGCAAGCAAGGTATTGACACTTGTCATACCGACGGAAAGCGCAACATCCCCCTCGGATAAATATGTGATAACATTGCTTGATGTACCGCCCGGGCAAGTGCCGACAAGAATAACACCGACCATAAGTTCATCATCCAATCCAAACAGCCTTCCAAGTAAAAAAGCAAGCAGCGGCATTATTAAAAACTGCGATACACAGCCGACAATAACATCCTTCGGCCTTGAAAACACGACTGTAAAATCGCTTGTTTTCATCGTCAGCCCCATACCGAACATTACCGTCATCAAAAGATAGTTTACCCAGCCTGTCTGTATCCAAAGGCAGCTTTGCGGAACAAACAGCGCAAGTGCCGCAACAAAAAGCACCGCGGCCGCCATATATTTTCCTATAAAATTGCTTATTGTTTTCATGTTTTCTTCCTCATGTATGGCTTCTGTACATCTGTTTTCTCTGTTATATTTTATGCGCCATTCTGCGTATCAAAACGGTCACACAGGGGTGGTTTTCTGTATGATCTTCACGTAAAACAACTATTCAAATAAATTATAACAGACAGTACATCTTACTGCAACGATTTTTTTGAAATAACACGAATTTCACGGGGAAATTACCGATAAGAAAGTAAAAAACAGGAAGTGTCCTTGATTTTTGACTCAAAATGCAAGCGGATATTAGAGAAACTTGCAAAAATTATGTCTATTTCGGGCGAAAACGAGAAAATACAAAAATATTTTGAAATTTTTATAAAAAGTACTTGCATTTTTATTTTGGATGTAGTACAATAATTTTGCAAGTTAGTTTAGACTAAAATTCATAATAAGGACAAATAAAGTTAAAAATTTTAAGATTTTGCGGGATTTATGCAAGATGATACCAAAAACAAATTCAAAAATCAAGAAAGGAATGATACTATGACACAAAACGGTTTACCCCAAAAGCAGGGACTTTATGACCCTCGTTTTGAGCATGACAACTGCGGTATTGGTTTTATAGCCAATATAAAAGGAAAAAGGTCGCATAAGATAATCAACGATGCGGTGCAGATACTTGAAAATCTTGCACATAGGGGCGGTGTAGGCAGCGAGCCCGACACGGGTGACGGTGCGGGTATTCTTATACAGATACCGCATGATTTTATGAAAAAGGTATGTGCAAATGAAGCCATAGCTTTGCCCGATGAGGGGGATTACGGTGTCGGTATGCTTTTTCTTTCGCCCGATGTTGAAACGCGCACCCAAAGCCTTAAAACGCTTGCGGGCATCATTTCCGAAGAGGGTATGGAATATCTCGGTATGCGTGAAGTGCCGACTTATGCAAAGTGCATAGGCGAAAGCGCAAGAACCGCCATGCCCCGCATAGTGCAGATCTTCATCAAGCGCCCCGAAGATGCAAAAAAGGGACTTGAATTTGAAAGAAAGCTCTACCTTGTTTTAAAACGCTCCGAAAAAGAGATAAGGGGCACGGGCAGCGACCCGTATTTCTATTTTGCATCTCTTTCGTCAAGAACGATAGTTTACAAGGGTATGCTCACACCCGATCAGGTGACGCGTTTCTATCTCGATTTGATGGATCTTGATATGCAGACGGCTATTGCGCTTGTACACAGCCGTTTTTCCACCAATACTTTCCCAAGCTGGGAAAGGGCGCACCCCAACCGCTATCTTATCCATAACGGCGAGATAAACACCATAAGGGGCAATGTAAACTGGACACACGCAAGGGAAAAGATTTTTGAAACGGACATTTTCGGTGAGGATATAAGCAAGATATACCCCGTTATAAATGAGGACGGCTCGGACTCCGCAATGCTTGACAACTATATCCAGATGCTTGAACTTGCGGGCTTTTCGCTGCCGAAGGCAATAATGATGGCTGTGCCCGAGCCGTGGGAAAACGACAAAAGCATGGATGCTGCAAAGAGAGCGTTCTATGAATACAACTCCACAACGGGTGAAGCGTGGGACGGCCCTGCGGCAGTCGGTTTTACAAACGGAACGCTTGTCGGTGCCGTGCTCGACAGAAACGGTCTGCGCCCCGCACGTTATTATGTGACGGACGACGATACCGTTATTCTTTCTTCGGAAGTCGGCGTTTTGAATGTTCCCGAAGATAAAATAATTGAGAAAAAACGCCTTGAACCCGGAAAGATGCTGCTTATCGACACAGAAGCGGGCAGGATAATACCCGATGAAGAAATAAAAAATACGGTATCTTCCGAATTCCCTTACGAAAAATGGGTAAAGGAAAATATGCTTGATATAGACAATATCCACTCGGGCAGAAAGGGCGGTCTTTGGGCTGACCTTGCGGCGGATATGCGCGAGGAGGTAATGAAGCACCCCTACGGCGAACTTATGGCAAACCGCCTTATTGAGATAGAAAATCTTTTTGTAAACAAGGAAAACGATTTTGATACGGATATCCCGCTGCTTACCCGTCAGAAAGCCTTTGGCTATACCTGGGAAGATGTGGATATGACTTTGAAAGGCATTGTTGAAACGGGCGAAGACCCAATTACCGCAATGGGTACGGACACGCCGCTTGCCTGCCTTTCGGATAAGCCGCAGCTTTTGTACAACTATTTCAAACAGCTTTTTGCACAGGTCACAAACCCGCCTATAGATGCTATCCGCGAGGAGATAGTTACGGGTACGGATATTTATCTCGGCGGCGAAAGAAATCTGCTTGAACCCAAGGGCAGAAACTGCCGCAGGATAAGATGCGCATCTCCCATACTTACAAACAAGCAGTTACAGGCGCTTAAAACCATTGACGAGCAGGATTTTAAGGCCGTTACCATTTCTATTCTCTATGACCCCGCAGAAAAAGAGGGGCTTTCAAATGCGATAGAAAATATTTTTAAGGCTGTCGATATTGCCATTGAAAACAAATACAATATTATTGTACTTTCGGATAAGGGCGTAAATGCGCAGAAATGTGCTATTCCTGCTTTGCTTGCGGGTGCGGGTCTGCATCATCATCTTATAAGAAAAGGCACAAGAATGAAAGTCAGCATTGTGCTTGAAACGGGCGAGCCGAGAGAGGTACATCATTTTGCGGTGCTGCTGGGCTACGGCATAAACGCTATAGCTCCGTATCTTGTATACGAGACCCTTGAAGATATGGCGAAAAACGAAAGCATTACAAAGTCGGCGGACGAGGCTGTTTCAACTTATATAAATGCGGTAACACACGGCATTGTAAAAATAATGAGCAAAATGGGTATCTCGACCGTTCAGAGTTATATGGGTGCGCAGATATTTGAGGCACTTGGCATAAGCAAGCGCGTTGTGGACAGATTTTTTACGGGTACGGCGACACGTATCGGCGGCATAACAATGAAGCATATCGCAAAAGAAGCACAGATGCGGCATGAAAATGCTTTTAAGCCGCAGACGGAGAATGACGCTCTCGAAGCGGGCGGCGACTACAAGTGGAGACGCGGCGGGGAATACCATATGTATAACCCGAAGAGCATTTATCTTTTGCAGAAAGCCTGCCGCGAGGGCGACTACAAACTTTACAAAGAGTTTGCGAATATGATGAATGACACAAACGAGCAGCTTTGCACGATAAGGGGTCTGCTCGATATCCGCACGGTCGATAAGCCGATAAACATTGACGAAGTGGAGTCCGTTGAAAGCATTGTAAAGCGCTTTAAAACGGGTGCTATGAGTTACGGCTCTATCTCAAAGGAAGCGCATGAGTGTATGGCTATTGCCATGAACCGCCTGGGCGGCAAGTCAAACAGCGGCGAGGGCGGCGAGGAAGCCGAGCGCTTTACACCCGACGAAAACGGCGATTTAAGACGTTCCGCTATCAAACAGGTAGCTTCGGGTCGTTTTGGTGTAACGATAAACTATCTGCAAAATGCTGTCGAGATTCAGATAAAAATGGCGCAGGGAGCAAAACCCGGCGAGGGCGGTCATCTTCCCGGAAAGAAAGTCTATCCGTGGATAGCAAAGGCAAGAAATTCAACACCCGGCGTGGCTCTTATTTCGCCGCCTCCGCACCATGATATTTACTCTATCGAAGACCTGGCACAGCTTATACACGACCTTAAAAACGCAAACAGAAACGCAAGGATAAGCGTTAAACTGGTTTCCGAAGCGGGTGTCGGCACGATAGCCGTAGGTGTGGCAAAAGGCCGTGCAGACGTTATTCTTGTAAGCGGTTATGACGGCGGTACGGGCGCGGCACCCAGAACGAGCGTAAGACACGCAGGTCTGCCTTGGGAACTTGGTATAGCCGAAACTCATCAGGCTTTGCTGATGAACAATTTAAGAAACAGAGTTGTGATAGAAACGGACGGCAAGCTTCTGACAGGCCGTGATGTAGCCGTTGCCTGCCTTTTGGGTGCGGAAGAATTCGGCTTTGCAACAGCTCCGCTTGTAACGATGGGCTGTGTGATGATGCGTGTGTGCAATCAGGATACCTGCCCCGTAGGTGTGGCTACTCAAAATCCCGAACTGCGAAAAAGGTTTGCGGGCAAGCCCGAATATATTGAAAACTTCATGCGTTTTATTGCAAGGGATCTGCGTGAATGGATGGCGAAGATCGGCGTAAGGACGATAAACGAAATGGTCGGCCATGTTGAAAAGCTTGCGCCCAAGCATCTCCACCATTGGAAAGCAAAGGAAATAGACCTTACAAATATGCTTTATCAGCCCAAGATATGTTCAAATGACAGCGAGAGATATTTTAATACTCCGCAGGATCACGAACTTGAAAAGTGCCTTGATGTAAACGCACTTGTAAGGCTTTGTCAGCCTGCCATAAATGAAGGGAAAAAGATTTCGGCATCACTTGCGATAAGCAATACCGACCGTGTCTGCGGTACGATACTTTCTTCGGAAATAACAAGGAAGTACGGCGAAGCGGGACTTCCCGACGAACTTATAGAACTTGATTTTGTCGGCTCTGCGGGTCAGAGTTTCGGCGCATTCCAGACCCATGGCGTAACAATGAAACTCGAGGGCGATGCAAACGACTATATCGGCAAGGGTCTTTCGGGCGGCCGAATAGTGGCAGTGCCGTCAAAAAAGGCAAAATTTAAGGCAGATGAAAACATTATAATAGGAAATGTGGCGTTTTACGGTGCAGTCAGCGGCGAGGCGTATATAAACGGTATCGCGGGCGAGCGTTTTTGCGTAAGAAACAGCGGTATGACGGCTGTTGTCGAGGGCGTGGGCCAGCACGGCTGCGAATATATGACGGGCGGCAAGGTGGCTGTTCTCGGTGCTGTCGGCAAAAACTTCGGCGCGGGTATGTCGGGCGGTGTTGCATACGTCTACAACAAGACCAAGGATTTTGAGAGCAAATGCAACAAGGCGCTTGTCCTGCTTGAAAAAGTAAAAGATGACGAAGATATTTCGGAACTTAAAATCATGCTTGAAAATCATGTTAAATATACAAATTCCGAAACGGCAAAAGCGATACTTGAAAACTTTGACAAGGAAGTAAAGAATTTCGTAAAAGTCATTCCTGCGGCATACAAGGAAATGATAACGGAGATCAAGCGCTGCAAGGCAAAGGGTCTTTCGGACGAGGATGCGATAATGGATGCTTTTATCGAGGTAAGCGGAACGACAATGATAAAAAAGACGGAAAGGAGTGCGGCAAATGGGTAAACCGACAGGATTTCTTGAATATGAAAGAGAGCTTCCGAAGGACAGGCCTGCGGAGGAAAGAATGAAAGATTGGGCAGAATTTCACACGCATTGCGACAGCAAATTTTTGTGTAAACAGGCGGCAAGGTGTATGAACTGCGGTGCGCCGTTTTGTCACACGGGAGACCCCGTTGTGGGCGGCTGCCCGCTCGGAAACCTTATACCCGAGTGGAACGACCTTGTCTATCACGGCAAAATTGAAGAGGCATATAAAAGACTTTCAAAAACAAGCAATTTTCCCGAATTTACGGGGCGTGTCTGCCCCGCACTCTGTGAGGGCAGCTGTACCGCGGGACTTAACGGCGATGCCGTGACCGTCAAAAATATAGAAGTCCACATCATAGACTATATGTTTGAAAACGGGAAGATACAGCCCAGAATACCCAAGTTTTCAACGGGTAAAAGCGTTGCCGTTATCGGCTCGGGGCCGTCGGGGCTTGCCTGTGCCGATACGCTTAATCAGCTTGGCTATAAAGTGACCGTTTTTGAACGCTCCGACAGGGCAGGCGGTCTTCTGATGTACGGCATACCCAATATGAAGCTTGATAAAAAGGTGGTTCAAAGACGTATCGACCTGCTTAAAAAAGAGGGTATAACTTTTATCACAAATACAGAGGTCGGCAAAAATTATCCCGCGGCAAAAGTCGTGAATGAATTTGATGCACTTGTGCTTTGCTGCGGCGCAACACATCCGCGCGATCTTCAGGCGGACGGAAGAAACGATGTCAAGGGCATACATTTTGCGGTAGATTTTCTTAAAGCAAATACAAAAAGCCTGCTTGACAGCGAGCTTGCGGACAAGAAATATATTTCCGCAGAGGGTAAAGACGTTATTATTGTCGGCGGCGGAGATACGGGCACGGACTGTGTGGGCACTTCTATCCGTCACGGCTGCAAAAGCGTGACTCAGCTTGAAATAATGCCCGAACTGCCCGTTTCAAGAACGGCTGCCAACCATTGGCCGCAGTGGCCGCGAATCAAAAAGGTCGATTACGGACAGGAAGAAGCCGAGTTTCTATACGGCAAAGACCCGCGCGAATATCTGACAACGGTAACAAAAATAGTAGGGGATGAAAACGGCGATATAAAGGAAGTACACACGGTAAAAGTGGAGTGGGTCAGCGAAAACGGCAAAATGTTTCCAAAGCCGATAAAGGGAACGGAAAAGGTCATGCCTTGTCAGCTTATGCTGCTTGCAATGGGCTTTACGGGCCCCGAAGATACGCTTATAAAGCAGCTTTCGCTTGAAACCGATGCAAGAAGCAATATAAAGGCGCAGTACGGCAAGTTTGAAACAAGTCTTAAAGGCGTGTTTGCCGCAGGCGATGCAAGGCGGGGACAAAGCCTTGTGGTCTGGGCGATACACGAGGGACGGGAAGCGGCAAAAGCCGTTGACGAATATCTTAAGAGGTGAGAAAATGTCAAATTTGCACGAGGAATGTGGAGTATTCGGTATTTACGATCCTTTGGGAGACCCCGCGGCAACAACATATTACGGGCTTGTCAGTTTACAGCACAGAGGACAGGAGGGCTGCGGTATAGCCGTGAACCGCGACAGGGAGATATTTCATTACAAGGACAGGGGACTTGTAAACGAAGTATTTAACGAGGAAGTCCTTGAAAAACTAAAAGGCAGAATGGCGATAGGCCATGTGCGCTATTCAACGGCAGGCGGTAAAACGCGCGAAAATGTTCAGCCCTTGGTTTTAAGATATATAAAAGGGTCGCTTGCCATAAGCCACAACGGAAATATTACCAACACGGCCGAGTTAAAAAAAGAACTTGAACACAACGGAGCTATTTTTCAGACAACTTCCGACACAGAGATAATCGCTTATCTGATAGCGAGGGAGCGCATAAACACCCCGTCTATAGAAGAAGCGGTAAAAAAGGCCATGCAAAAGCTTAAAGGGGCGTTTTCGCTTTTGATAATGAGCCCCAACAAGCTTATTGCGGCGCGCGACCCGTGGGGATTCAGACCGCTTTCTATGGGGAAACGTGACAATGCGATAGTTTTTGCAAGCGAGACCTGTGCTTTTGATGCGGTGGATGCGCATTTTGTCAGGAATATCCTGCCGGGCGAGGTAGTTACGGTTGAAGACGGGGATATCCGCACGGATACGGAACTTTGCGGCAATTCCTCTCATCTTTGTATATTTGAGCATATATATTTTGCACGACCCGACAGCGTTATCGAAAACGAAGTAGTGCATGAATGTAGAAAGCGCGCAGGGGCTTTTCTTGCACAGCAGGCACCCGTTGATGCGGATATAGTGATAGGCGTGCCCGACAGCGGGCTTTCGGCGGCGCAGGGCTATGCGGAATACAGCGGTATACCCGAGGATACGGGTTTTATAAAAAACAAGTATATTGCAAGGACTTTTATCAAGCCGACGCAAAATCAGCGCGAGACCGCAGTAAAAATGAAATTGAATGTGCTTAAAAGTGCGGTAAACGGCAAGAGAGTCGTTATGGTGGATGACAGTATCGTCAGAGGTACGACAAGCGGCAGGATAGTTAAAATGCTGCGTGATGCGGGCGCAAAAGAAGTCCATGTGCGTATCAGTTCGCCGCCTTTTACACACCCCTGCTTTTTCGGTACGGATGTTCCGTCAAGGGATCAGCTGATAGCGAATAAAATGACGGTGGAGGAGACCGCAAAATATATCAATGCCGATTCTCTTGAATATTTAAGCCTTGAAAATTTGAAAAAAATCGCACCCAACAGCAGCTGCGGCTTTTGTACCGCCTGCTTTACGGGGGATTATGCGGTAAATGTGGAGCATTTGATGAGTTAAATTGTTGTTTAACGGCTTTTTTTGCAGGGGCGCTGCCCCTGCACCCCGCCCACTTTTCAAAAAAGTGGGTCCAAACATATTGCGCGAATAAAGATTAACTAAATTTGAAGTTATACTCCGCGGCTGGGTTTTAGTGCTGCAAATGTACATTTGCAGCAGGTTTTAGATGCGCCGCGGTGTCAATGTATGAATTGAATATAAGTATATTCGCGAATATGTTTTCCCTCGCTTTTCTAAAAAGCGAGCGGGGGTGCAGGGGGCAGAGCCCCCGCATAAAACTGTCGCTAAACAACAATTTATTGTCTATACGAGAGGAGTAGTATATGAAATTTACAAAAATGCAGGGATGCGGAAACGATTATGTATATATAAACTGTTTTGAGGAAAAAATTGACGACCCGTCGGAACTTTCCAAGGTAATAAGTGACAGGCATTTCGGCGTAGGTTCGGACGGGCTTGTGCTTATTTGCCCGAGTGAGCAAGCCGACTGCCGAATGCGAATGTTCAACCCCGACGGCAGTGAGTCCGAAATGTGCGGCAATGCGGTGCGCTGTGTTGCAAAATACGTTTATGACAGGAATATAGCGCATAAAAAGAATATTTCCGTCGAGACCCTTGCGGGCATAAAATACATAGATGTACATACGGACGAAAACGACAAGGCCGTTTTGCTTACGGTAGATATGGGTGCGCCGATACTTGTGCCGACCGAAATACCTGTTGTTTCGGGAGATAACTTTCTTAAACTGTCGGCTTACGGAAAGGACTTTGATTTTACCTGTGTTTCAATGGGAAATCCTCATGCGGTGACGTTTATAGATACCCCCGTAAAGGATTTTGATGTCGAAAAATACGGGAAAGTTTTTGAAATTGATGAACACTTCCCGAGAAAGGCAAATATAGAATTTGTCGAAGTTGTTGATAATACGCATCTTAAAATGCGTGTCTGGGAACGCGGTACGGGCGAGACCCTTGCCTGCGGAACGGGGACCTGCGCAACAGTCGCTGCCGCGTGCCTTAATAAAATCAGCCCGCGTGAAAAGATAGAGGTCGAACTTTTGGGCGGCAAACTTATAATTGAATGGAAGAATGACGGCCATGTTTATATGACGGGTCCTGCACAGTTCAGTTTTGACGGAGAATGGATGAGGTGATGATATGAATCTTAATAAAAATTTTGCCGAACTGAAAGAAAGCTATCTTTTCAGCGAGGTAGCAAAAAAAGTAAACGCATTTCAGGCGGCAAACCCCGATAAAGAGGTCATCCGCATGGGTATAGGCGACGTAACGCTCCCGCTTGCGGAAACCGTAATAAAAGCACTTCATAAGGCTGTTGACGAAATGGGTGCGGCGGAAACTTTCCGCGGTTACGGCCCCGAGCAGGGCTATGATTTTCTGAGAACAGCCATAAAAAATTATTACGCACAAAACGGCGCGGAGCTTGACATTGACGAGATCTTTGTATCGGACGGAGCAAAGTCCGATATAGGCAATATAACCGATCTTTTTTCAAAGGACAATACCGTTCTTATTCCCGACCCCGTTTATCCCGTTTACGTTGATACGAATATTATGAACGGGCGGAAAATAATCTATATGGATGGTACGGCGGAAAACGGATTTTTGCCAATGCCCGATAAAAATGTCAAGGCCGATATCATTTATCTTTGTTCGCCCAATAACCCCACGGGCGCCTGCTATACCAAGGCACAGCTTGAAGAATGGGTGGCTTATGCGCTTGAAAACAATGCACTTATCCTTTTTGACTCGGCTTATGAAAGCTTTGTTTCGGACAAAGAACTCCCGCGCAGTATTTATTCTGTGAAAGATGCAAAAAAATGTGCAATAGAATTTTGTTCGCTGTCAAAGACGGCGGGCTTTACGGGGCTTCGCTGCGGTTATACAATAGTGCCAAAGGCTATAGAAAGCGGCGGCATGAGCCTTAATAAAATGTGGTTAAGACGGCAGACGACAAAGTTCAACGGTGTGCCCTATATCGTACAGCGTGCCGCAGAGGCTGTTTTCAGCACGGACGGAATAAGCGAGACCCGCAGCATTGTCGCACATTACAAGCAAAATGCGCAGATAATGGCAAAAACTATGGAAGAAACGGGCACAAGATTTTTCGGAGGGGTCAATTCGCCTTATATATGGTTTGAGTGTCCGTTTGGAATGGACAGCTGGCAATTTTTTGAATTTATGCTTGAAAAAATAGCCGTTGTCGGAACACCCGGCGCGGGCTTCGGCAAAAACGGAAATAATTTCTTCCGTCTGACTGCGTTTAACAGCAAAGAAAACACCGTAAAGGCTATGGAGCGCTTCAAAACATTATTGAAATGATCAATTGCAAAAAAAGCTTATGTGTGCTATAATGTCCTTAAAACAAAAAAATTCGGTACATATAAGGAATTGTAATATGGATCATAATATAGAGATAAAAAAATTTGACATCGGGGCGTACAAGGCGGCAAAGGCGCATTGGCTCTCGATAGCGAAGCCCTTGTTCAGTCTTGGCGGGTTTGAGGAAATGACGGCGAAGATAGCGGGCATAAAGGGCAGGGCGGATTTTTCGCTCGGCAAAAAAGCGCTTGTGATAATGTGTGCGGACAACGGGGTCGTTTGTGAGGGCGTGACCCAGACGGGGCAGGCGGTAACGGCAACTGTGACGGGCAATTTTGCTTTAGGCGAAACAAGTGTCTGCAAAATGGCCGAATATGCGGGGGCAGACGTTTTCCCCGTGGATATAGGCGTGGTATCAGATGTGGAAAATGTGACGGACAAGTCCAAAAAACTGATGTACGGCACAAACGATATTTTAAAAGGCCCTGCCATGACAAGGGAAACGGCAAAAAAGGCTATTCGGCTCGGTATAGATACGGTCGGGGAGTTGACGGAAAAGGGCTATGACATTATCTGTACGGGGGAAATGGGCATAGGCAACACCACAACTTCAAGCGCTGTGACTTCCGTTTTGCTCGGGCTTCCCGCAGAAGTCACAACGGGCAGGGGCGCGGGTCTTACAAGCGAGGCTTTGCAGCGTAAAATTTCCGTGGTAAAAAAAGCCGTCGAGGTCAACAGCCCCGACAGGAGTGATATTATTGATGTTTTGTCAAAGGTCGGCGGGCTTGATATCGCCGGCCTTGTCGGCGTTTTTATCGGCGGAGCGGTGCATGGTACGCCTGTTGTGATAGACGGGTTTATCTCTGCGGCGGCGGCTTTGTGTGCGGTAAGGCTGTGCGAGGGCGCACGGGATTTCATCATCCCCTCGCATTTTTCCAAAGAGCCCGCCGTAAGTGCGCTGTTTGAAGAACTTGGCATGAAGCCCGTTATTGATGCCGATATGTGTCTCGGAGAGGGAACGGGTGCGGTCATGCTGATGCCGCTTTTGGATATGTCGCTTGCGGTCTATAAGGGAATGAAAACTTTTGACACATGGAACGGAAACGAAAAATATAAAATTCTGGAGTAATATACGGGGTAATATATATGAAGAAAATTATTTTTATCCGCCACGGCAAGACAGAGGGCAATATTGCGGGGCGGTATATCGGACGAACGGACGAGCCGCTTGCAAAGGCGGGCATAGACGAGCTTTCGGGCAGGAAATATCCCTGCGCCGATGCCGTTATTTCAAGCCCCATGAAGCGCTGTGTGCAGACGGCGGGTATAATTTATCCCAAAATGGAAATAATTACATATAACGACCTGCGCGAATGTGATTTCGGCTATTTTGAAAACAAGACGAATGCTCAGCTCAAAACAGATCCTACCTATATAAAGTGGATAGAAAATGCGGGGCGCATACCTTTCCCCGGAGGAGAGAATGCCGCGGATTTTTCGGAACGCGCTTCGGCGGCTTTTGAACAGGCACTTATAGAAAACAATGCGCAGACTCTTGCTTTTACGGTACACGGCGGTATAATAATGGCTCTTATGGAAAAATACTGCGAAGAAAAGCGTACTTTTTACGAATGGCACGTAAAAAACGGCGGGGGCTATATCTGTGAGTGGAACGAAGAGGAAAAATGCCTGCACAGACTTGAAGATCTGCTGTTTTAGAATATTTTGTTTGGGCATAGTGTAAGGTCTGACCCCGTGATTTATACTTTATAATGGACAATTTTAACAAAGTTTTGTTTTTTGGTAAAATCCAAAAATAAAAGCTTGATTTTTGTGTGGGGATTTGGTATACTAAAAACTGGTTTGACGTCGGATATTATTACCGTGCGTTTTAATAAAACACAGGTATGATTATGGTTTAGTGAGGGTGAAAGTCCTCAACGGCCTTGGGTACCGGGACGCTTACCGAAAGGCGTTCTACAATTTTGCTTCGGAGGGAGCGGCTGCCCGACGGAGCGTGTCCGATCGATGACCGACGCCGTGAAAAACGGCAGTAACATTATGTACCGCAAAAGCGGTGAATTTAAACAAGGAGGTAACAAGTATATGGCTCGTATAGCGGGTGTAGACTTACCGAGAGAAAAAAGAATTGAAATAGGTCTTACTTATGTTTACGGTATCGGCCGTGCAAGCTCAAACAGAATTTTAGCTGAAGCAGGCGTTAATCCTGATACAAGAGTAAGAGACCTTACAGATGATGAAGTTGCTAAGATCCGTGACGTGATCGACGCATCTCAGACTGTAGAGGGTGATTTAAGACGTGAGATCGCGCTTAATATCAAAAGATTAGTGGAAATTGGCTGCTACAGAGGCATCCGCCACAGAAAGGGTCTCCCTGTAAGAGGACAGAAGACCAAGACCAACGCTCGTACAAGAAAAGGTCCCAGAAGGACTGTTGCGAACAAGAAGAAATAATCATTTGATATTATTTGGGAGGTTAGTTTAAATGGCTAAGAAAACAGTTAAGAAGACTGTAGGCCGCAGACGCCGCGACAAAAAGGTCGTAGAGCGCGGTGCAGCACATATCCAGTCTACTTTCAATAACACTATCGTAACTATTACAGATGCCGCAGGCAACGCTCTTTCATGGGCAAGTGCAGGCGAGCTTGGCTTCAGAGGTTCAAGAAAGTCCACTCCTTATGCTGCTCAGATGGCAGCCGAGAAGGCAGCAGGCGCTGCAAAGGATTACGGCTTAAAGACAGTTGAAGTTTTTGTTAAGGGCCCGGGCAGCGGCCGTGAAGCAGCTATCCGTGCATTACAGGCAGCAGGCCTTGATGTAACAATGATCAAGGACGTTACACCCGTTCCTCATAACGGATGCAGACCGCCTAAGAGACGTAGAGTATAACATTGACCGGTTCGGAATAAAAATTCAATATGTGCCCGCAGGGACAAATTTTTAGCGTATGAGCCGCAGGAGCGATGCGACACAGGCGCAGCGTTAAGAAAATTTGAATGTTGAATTTTTATTTACATTAACTCAATGTTATCTAAAGACATAAAGATCGTATTTGAAATTAAACGGAGGTAACTATTAATGGCTAGAGATATGGGTCCTATCATTAAAAGATGCAGATACTTGGGTATAGAGCCTTCTGTTCTTGGTTCAAGCAAGAAAGTGGGCCACCGCAAGAGAAATATGCGTAAATTAAGTGAATATGGTATTCAGTTAAAGGAAAAGCAGAAAGTAAAGTTTATTTACGGTGTGCTTGAAAAGCAGTTCAGAAACTACTACAAGAAAGCCGAGAAGATGCACGGCATCGCAGGTGAGAACCTTCTTATGCTTCTTGAGTTAAGACTTGACAATGTTGTTTACAGACTTGGCTATGGCCGTACAAGAAAAGAGGCTCGTCAGATAGTAAGACACAACCTTGTTACAATAAACGGCAATAAGGCAAACATCCCTTCACAGCAGGTTAAAGTAGGCGATGTTATCGAGATCAAGGAGACCAAAAAGGATCTTCAGAGATTTAAGGATGTTCTTGATGTAACAGCTTCAAGAATCGTTCCCGAGTGGTTAACTGCAGATCATGACAACCTTAAGGGCAGTGTACAGACACTTCCCAAGAGAGAGCAGCTTGTTGACCTTAACGATATTAACGAGACACTTATCGTCGAGTTGTACAGCAAGTAATTTATCGGCTGTGTTTAAAACTATTATTAAATTGACTTTTAGGGAGGTTGGACAGAGTGTTTGAATTTGAGAAACCTCGCATTGAAATTACAGAAAAAGACGGCGCATATGGCTGCTTTGTTGTAGAACCGCTGGAAAGAGGCTATGGTACGACCCTTGGCAACTCTTTAAGAAGAATTTTGCTTTCTTCTCTTCCCGGTGCTGCTGTAAGCAATGTTAAGATAGAGGGCGTACTGCATGAATTCAGTACTATCCCCGGCGTTAAGGAAGACGTTACGGAACTTATCCTTAATCTTAAAAATCTTGCTATCAAGTACACGGGCGAAGGCAGCGAGCCTAAAATGGCATACATCAATGCTTCGGGCGAATGTGAAGTTAAGGCAGGCGACATTCAGTTTGATGCCGATATCGAGATAATGAATCCCGATCTTCATATTGCTACCTTATCGGGCGGCCCCGACAGCAAGCTTTTTGTTGAGATAACCATTACAAAAGGCCGCGGATATGTTGATGCGGCAAAGAACAAGAGAGCCGATCAGCCGCTCAGAATGATACCTGTAGATTCTATTTACACTCCTGTCAGACGCTGTAACTTCCGCGTTGAAGATACGCGTGTAGGTCAGATAACAGACTATGACAAGCTGACATTTGAGGTATGGACAGACGGCACGATTGCGCCCGACGACGCAGTAAGCCTTGGTGCCAAGATACTTAACGAGCACCTTAATCTGTTTGTTGACTTGTCAGACAGCGCAAAAAATGCCGAAATTCTTGTCGAGAAAGAAGAAGGCAAGAAAGAAAAAGTGCTTGAGCTCAGCATTGAAGAGCTTGACCTTTCGGTACGTTCTTATAACTGCTTAAAGCGTGCAGGCATTAACACAGTTGAAGATCTTGCAAACAAAACAGAAGAAGATATGATGAAAGTACGTAACCTCGGCCGTAAGTCGCTTGAGGAAGTACTTAATAAACTGGCCGAGCTTGGCTTAAGCTTAAGCCCGAGTGAGGAATAAGATATTATAAGGAGGTTTACCAATGTCCGGATATAGAAAACTTGGACGTACAGCAACACAGCGTAAAGCATTGCTGCGCAACCAGGTAACTAATTTATTATACCACGGTAAAATAACAACTACCGAGTCTAAGGCAAAGGAAATAAGAAGCATTGCCGAGAAGCTTATCACTCTTGCTGTTAAGGAAAAGGATAACTTCGAGGAAGTTACAGTAACAGCTAAGGTTGCTAAGAAAGATGCAGCAGGCAAGCGCGTTAAGGAAGTTGTAAACGGTAAGAAAGTTACTGTTTTCGACGAAGTTGAGAAGTCTATCAAGAAAGACAGCCCCTCTCGTCTTAACGCAAGAAGAAAGATCCTTGCTTATCTTTACCCTGTAACAGAAGTTCCCGCTGACGGCCGCAAGGTTAGAAGCAACACTGTTAAGGTAGATATGGCTGCAAAGCTTTTCGATGAGATCGCACCTAAGTATGCAGGCAGAAACGGCGGCTACACAAGAATCGTGAAGCTTGGCGCAAGACGCGGCGACGGTGCAGAAACAGTTATTATCGAACTTATCTGATTTTACTTATTAAGGATGTCCTTTCGGGCATCCTTTTTTGTGTGTTTATTTGCAATTATTGACTTGAAAATGCTGTGATGTTATAATTGGATTATAATAAAAACGTGGAGGGATATCAATGGAAAAAAAGAAGATAATAATGGGTTGTGTTTTTCTTATGCTGACTGTATTTCTTTTTGGGTGCAGCGGTCAAACAAGTGCAAAAAGACAGCAAAAAGACTTTATTAAGGCGGTAAACAGCTATCTTGATGCGGGTTGGTATGACATAAAAAGCTCCTCAAGCGAAAATAATGCATATGACCCTTCGGCAATAAAAATTGATTACAGAAGCACGGATAAATACTCTTACAATGATGTTGTCAATGCTGTAAATCAAAGTTTTGATACGGCAAAATATCCCGATATAGTTAATGAAAACCTGTATATCAATCAAAGATATAATGACAATATACCGCCGTACCGCGTTTATGCACTGCACTATAACAGAGATCTTGGTCGTTTTATACCGTATTCGGTTAAGCCTATACGTTTTGAAAAGCCCGAAGAATTTGCGGAATTTGTAAGTTATACGGATATGGAACTTTTGGAGAGCATTTCTGTCGGCGTGGGGGAATTTATTACATACAATGATTTTTCCGATTTTGAGAATATTGCACAACCGTATATAAGAAAATTGACGGGTCTGCATACAATACAATTCGGCAGCAGCGATGTTGACCTTGCATTTGTAAAGGATATGCCGAATTTGGAAAGCGTGGATCTTGCCGATAACTGCCGTGTGCGTAATTGTGCGGCATTGAAAGATGCGCCAAATTTAAAGTCTGTCAGACTTAACCTTGAATGGATAACAGAGGAAGAAAAAACGGCACTTGAAGCGCTGCAAAAGGAACGCCCCGAGATAGATCAAAAATGGGAATTTAGCGACGATTTGCTTTAGCAAATCGTCGCTGGAGCACGGGACCGGGAGTTGAGCGCGAAGCGCGATACGATTCCCGTGCGGCTACGCGCCGTAATGACCGAACGACCACTACAACGCGCTTGCGCGCCACTGTTTATAAGTAACTTTTATGGTTATTGGCGGAGGCAGCGGACTTCTACACGAAGTCCGCAAACCCTTCCACCGCAAGCGGTCCCCCTACCCCTCCCGGGCGGAGCCCTCCG
>JAFUAF010000034.1 GCA_017460805.1 Bacillota bacterium
CAAGTCTGTAAGGTAAGCAGACTTTGTCTGCTTCCTCGGCGAAATTCGATTCCGCCTGCGGATATAGTTGCGTGAGCTGAAGCTCGCGCAATCCCTACGGGATTTGAGCAGCTTTAGCTGCTCAAACAATGTCTGCGACGCCAAAATTACTTTTGCATCAATAGCTTACTTTAAATTCATAATTTAATTGCAAAAATAGCTTTTTTGACAATCTGACCCGCTGCGATAAAACAGCGGGTTTGTTTTTATTTCAGTTTTTCTTCCCATTCACTTTCTTTAAAGCCCGTCAGAACAAAGTCCCTGCCTATCAAAAGCGGTCTTTTCACAAGCATACCGTCAGTCGCAAGCAGAGCAAATATCTCGTCCTCACTCATTTGTGGCAGCTTGTCCTTTAAATTAAGCTCGCGGTACTTCATGCCGCTTGTATTGACAAACTTTTTGACAGGCAGGCCGCTTTTTTCTTTCCATTCCTTTAACTCGACGGCTGTGGGGTTATTTTCCACGATATGCCTGTCGTCAAATTTTATCTTGTTGTCCTCAAGCCACTTCTTTGCCTTTTTGCAGGTCGAGCACTTTGGATATTCCAGAAATAACATATTTATTCTCCTCTCTTAAAGCCCAGTCTTTCTGCGCATTTATCGCACAGATAGCCGCTGTTGTGCCATTCGAGAACTCTGCCACAATGACGGCACGTTCTTGTATAGCTGCCGACATCGTCAATAAGCCCCTCTATCAGACTTTCGGTGCATTTTTTACGCTCCTTGAACAGCCACGGCGCATCAAATTCCATCTCCCATATCCTGCCGCACATAAAATATGTGTCGAGCATTTTGCTGTAGGTCAGCAGTTCTTCTATGGAGTCATCTTTTAAATATGGCTTGCGCAGAGTTCTATCTCCCGAAAGCCGCTGTTCCATATAATCACACCAAAGCCTGCGCACTTTCTGATTACGTGAATCCACAGGCATGGTCGCATATTCAAACATCTCGACCTTGTTTTCCTCTATATCGAGGCGGTCATAGATACTGCGAACCATAGACAGGTTTGCAAGAGCCTCGGTCAGATTTTCCTTTATATAAATATCGGGGACTTTGTAAAATTCCCATGCGTGCAGGGCATTTTTAAGCCCGACATATTCGTCCTCCAGCACCCATTTAGGGAAACCGACACAAATACCGCCGACCTTTTCCGTCCTGCCCGTAATATTTTTCTGAATAAATTTCAGTTCCTTTGCGCCGATAGCGTTTACATAACCAATGTCAAACTTGCCGCGTCTGCCCGCGCGTCCCGCTATCTGCTTTATCTCGCTTGATGTGAGCAGTCGGCTCGTTACACCGTCATACTTGTAAACTTCCATAAAAACTATTCGTCTTATGGGCAGATTAACTCCCATGCCTATGGCATCGGTAGTCACAAGAACTTTTGACTTGCCGTTAATGAAGTTTTCAAACTGCTGTTTCCTTGTTTCGTATGGCAAAGCGCCGTATAAAACACTTACGTCGATACCCATTTTTATAAGCTGTGCGCCTATGGCATTGACCTTTTGCTTTGAGAAAACGACCAGCGCATCACCCGATTGGACATCTTCCAAAGAAAACGGAGTCTGCTCTATTTCAAGCGGTGTTTTGCGGCGGTGATTTATGACCTCATAAAAATCTCCGCAGGCATCTATCAGCTTTATCAGCACATCAAGAGCCTCGGGAGCGGTACAAAGGCATATTTCCCCCGCCTGCATACCCATAATGGCGCGTGTCCACGCATAACCGCGCGAATTGTCGGCTATCATCTGACATTCGTCTATTACAACGACATCATATTCCGTGCCGAGATCTGCCAATTCAACGGTAGAGGCGATATGTGAAGCACCCTCCACTACTCTTTCTTCCTCGCCCGTTACAAAACTGCACGGGATGCCCTCATTGTTAAGGTTGTCACTCACTTCCAGCGCAAGCAGTCGTAAAGGCGAAAGATATGCGCCTTTTTCCGCCTTTTTCATCATTTGTATGGAGCTGTAGGTCTTGCCGCTGTTTGTCTTGCCGACATGGATATAAAACATACGGCGCTTGGTCTGCCGCTTGCTTTCCATATCAAAACGGCGGTTCAAAACACTGTCGATAAGATCGAGCGAATATGCATATTCTTTCAGATCTACAACACCGTTTATATCTCCGTTGAAAAAGTTGGAATATGCCCACGGCTGTGACATAAAACGCGCATAATCCACACAGTCGGGATTTTTTATCCTTGACTTTTCCTTTTTCAGCTTGGATGCCTCAAAGACCGAGACTTTACGCATCAGATCGGAAAGTATCTTTTCCGCCTTTTCATCTGCCGTAAATTCGGGAAAACGCTTGCGGATATTGCAGTATTTGTAGTATATCTTCTTCGCTTCGAGCGCTCTGCCCGCCGAAAACGACTTTTCGAGTATACGCAGGCACTCCCCCGCGTTTAAAGCCAATTTATCGACATACTGCCTTGCATTGCGCCTTTTGGTCACAAAAGACTTGGGCGGCAGAAAACGCTCCGACTGATAATCCATTATAAAATCATATATCATATCCGCATCGGCCTGCGAATAATTCAGCTTTTCAAGATCGAATTTCTTTATTTTTTTTCTTTTTCTGCTCATTTTTCATCATTAGTTTACTAAAAACGACACTATATATTGATTTTATCATAAATAAAGCGCCGTGTCAAACCCCGCCCGCTATTCTTTCAAGCCTCAGACCCAATATTTCAAGCAGAAGAAAATACGCCCCGCAGCTTATACCCGAAATAAAGATAAGCGGCACAAGTCCGTTTTGAACATCTTTAACGGCGAGTCTTGCACACAGGCAGACTAAAGCCGCGGAAAGCACGCATTTGACCGTATCGGCGGCATTGACTCCAAACTCCCCTATCTCTTTTTCGAGTTTATAAGCGCAAAGGCGGTTGCTGATTATTGCTGATACCGCCCAGCCCGCTATATATGCGTGTATGCCGTATTTAGGGATAAGAAAATACACCGCCGAAAGACTTATGACAAAGCCAAGCATACCCAGCTTGAATATGTAAAGCTGCAAATTTATACCGTTAAGTGCCGCGGACATTATCACCTGCGTATACAAAAACGGGCAAATAAAGCCCAAAAGCCGCAGGATATACGCAATATCATCCCTCCCGTACACCGCAAGACATATCCTTTCGGGAAAAGTAATAAAAATACCGCAGGCAAAAATGCTTAAAACAGCGGTAAACAGCAGCGAGCGATCCAAGGCTTTTGCCGCACCCGCCTTGTTCTTTTGAGCATGAAATTCGCTTATGGCGGGCATTATAGCCGCCGCAAGTGCGGTCAGAAGTGAGCAAGGAAACATTACCAAAGGCGCAGCCATACCGCACATACCGCCAAAAAGACTGACCGCCTGTTCATTCGTCATACCATGCAGCGCAAGCCTTTGAGGGATAAGTATATGCTCCAAAGTAGAAAGCGCCGAGCCTGTTCCCCTGTTCAAAGTCAGCGGCAGCGACATGGATAAAACTATGTAAAGCGCTTCTTTGTGCGAAAGAGACTTATATTTTGACAATGCTTTTTTATGCGGCATAAAAACGGCAAGTGTAAACAAAAACGAGCCTATCTCACCGCACGCCATACCCATGACCGCCATTGCACAGGCATAATTCAGCCCCCTTGCAAGCATTTTATCACACAGCGCCCAGACAAGGGTTATCCTTATAGTCTGTTCCAACACCTGCGAAGCCGCAGGCACAGCCATTTTCTGCATACCGTAAAAATAACCCCGAAGCACAGCCCCCGCGCACATAAACGGAAAACACAGCGAAATTATGCGCAGGGCAAGAAAAGTTGACGGCTCATGCAGGACATTTGCCGATATTTCATCCGCAAAGAAGAAAACGACTGCACCCGCAAAAAACGAAAGCACGACCGATACACCGACCGCCGCCCGCACTATCCTGCCCGCTCCGCCCTCGGCTTTTCTTGCGGCGGTGCAGTTTGAAACGACTGTCGCAAGCCCCGAAGCACAAAGTGAAAAAACAAGCGTATATATCGGCATTATAAGCTGAAAAACGCCCATGCCGTGCGTTCCCAGCGCCTTTGACATAAAAATACGGTACACAAAGCCCATTATGCGGGTCACAAGGTTTGCAAGCGTAAGTATAAAAGCACCTTTTACTATGGTTTTGCCCCTGCTCATACTATCACCGTAGAATTTTTCTTATAATTCTATGCCGAAACACACAAAAAAAGACCCCGCAAATCGCGGGGTCAAAAGCTTTACGCTTCTTTTTTCTTTTTATAGATAAATCTCGGCTGTGCATTATTTTCCACAACATCCTTTGTGATAATGCACTTTTCCACAGTCTGGTCGGACGGAACATCATACATAATGCCCATCATAAAGCTTTCCATTATGGCTCTCAGACCGCGTGCGCCCGTTTCCTGAGCGATAGCCTTTTCGGCAATGCTTACAAGTGCATCTTTCTCAAATTCAAGCTGAACGCCGTCCAGTTCAAGCAGATACTGATACTGCTTGGTAAGTGCGTTTTTAGGCTCTGTCAGTATTCTTATAAGCGCATCCTCGTCTAAGCTGTCAAGGCTGACAACGGTAGGCATACGTCCTATAAGTTCGGGTATAAGGCCGTATTTGTGCAGATCCTGCGGTACTATCTCTTTAAAGATAGAGCCCGCGCGAAGTTCCTTGGAACTTTTGCTTTCGCTGCCGAAACCAATGACCTTTTCGTTTATACGGCTTTCGATTATCTTTTCAAGGCCTGCAAATGCGCCGCCCAGAATGAAAAGAATATTTGTTGTGTCTATCTGTAAAAATTCCTGATGCGGGTGCTTTCTGCCGCCCTGAGGCGGAACATTTGCTACCGTACCTTCAAGGATTTTAAGAAGTGCCTGCTGAACGCCCTCGCCGCTTACATCACGGGTAATAGAGGGATTGTCGGACTTTCTTGCTATTTTATCTATCTCGTCGATATAGATAATGCCGCGTTCCGCCATGTCCATGTCGAAATCCGCTGCCTGAATTATTTTAAGCAGGATATTTTCAACATCCTCGCCGACATAGCCCGCCTCTGTAAGAGAGGTCGCATCGGCAATGGCAAACGGCACATTTATCAGCTTTGCAAGTGTCTGTGCAAGCATTGTTTTGCCAACACCCGTAGGTCCTACCAAAAGCACATTGCTTTTTTGAAGTTCGGGCGCATCCTTTGTGTTGGCATCAATATTGTTTATACGCTTATAGTGGTTGTAAACAGCCACGGAAAGCGCGCGTTTTGCATCGTCCTGACCTATAACATACTCGTCCAGCGCAGCTTTGAGCTGTGCGGGCTTTGGCAGTTTAGCCGCCGATTTTTCCTGATTCCAGTCGGTCTCGTCGGCATTGAACATATCGTTCTTATTCATGCCCATAGATTCAAGACTTTCAAAGCAATAGGAAACACATTCGTTGCAGATATTTGCGTTAAGTCCCGAGAAGATAAAATCCACCTCGGATTGTGACCTGCCGCAAAATGCGCAGGTGATATCCTTTTTTGAAGCCATTAAGGTTCCTCCTTGACCCTTTCGGGAAAATGATTAGTTTTGAGGTTTGGTTATGACCTCATCTATAAGACCGTAGGCCTTAGCCTCTTCAGCCGACATATAGTTATCCCTGTCGGTGTCGTTTTCAACGATCTCAAGGGGCTTGCCCGTATTTTCGGCAAGCATTTTATTAAGTTTTTCCTTGATCTTGAGTATCTGTTTTGCGGTTATCTCGATATCCGATGCCTGACCCTGAGCGCCGCCCAAAGGCTGGTGTATCATTATCTCGGCATTGGGTAAAGCGTATCTTTTGCCTTTCTGACCGCCCGCAAGCAGAAATGCGCCCATGCTTGCCGCCATACCTATACAGATAGTGGAAACATCGGGTTTGATATACTGCATGGTGTCGTAGATCGCAAGACCTGCGCTTACAGAACCGCCCGGGCTGTTGATATAAAGGCTGATATCCTTGTCGGGGTCTTCCGCCGCAAGGAAAAGCAGCTGTGCCACAACAAGGCTTGCCGTTGTATCGGTCACAGGCTCGCCAAGGAAGATTATCCTGTCCTTTAAAAGGCGGGAGTAAATATCGTAGGAGCGCTCGCCCCTGCTGGTCTGGTCAACTACTATAGGTACTAAACTCATATTGTACACCTCTTTCGGCATAGAATTACTCGGCAGCTTCTACCTCAACAGCATTGTCTGTTACAAAGTCAAGTGCCTTCTGTACTTTAAGGTCGTTTACAAGGTTCTTCTTATCCTCGTCGCGAAGTACGTCCTTAAGCTTGTCAAATTCCATGTGATACTGTTCTGCGATCCTCTTTATCTCGTCGTCGATCTCCTGATCTGTTACGTCAAAGCCCTCTGCCGCTGCAACAGCTTCAAGTGCAAGACGGCCCTTTACCTGCTTTTCGCTTATAGGTCTGTAAGCATCACGCATAGCCTGAAGATTCTGACCCATGTATTCAAGATACATATCAAGGCTGAGACCCTGCTGCTGAATATTGCGGCTGAACTCGTCTATCTTCATGTCGATATCGTTTTCTATCATAGCGTCGGGAACGTCCATTTCAGCCTTGTCGATAAGCTGTGTAAGGATGCTCTCCTGCTTTTCTGCCTTAGCGTTCTGGGTCTTCTGCGCTAACAGTTTACCCGCGATCTCGTTTTTATATTCATCAAGAGACTCAAATTCTGTTGTGTCCTGAACAAATTCGTCATTGAGCTCGGGATATTCCTTATATTTGATGTCCTTTATCTCTACTTCAAACTTAGCGGGCTTGCCTGCAAGTTCTGTCTTGCCGTATTCCTCGGGGAATGTTACGTTTACAACTACGTCGTCACCAACATTTGCGCCGATAAGCTGTTCTTCAAAGTTGTCGATAAATGTATGTGTACCGATCTCAAGGTCATAATCCTTGCCCTCGCCGCCCTCAAAAGCAACGTCGTCAATATAGCCCTTGAAGTCGATAGTTGCGATATCGCCGTCCTGTACGGGTCTGTCTGTGACCGTAACTATGCGGGCATTCTTCTCCTGATCGTTTTTAAGTTCTGTCTCGATCTCCTCATCGGAAACTTCAAGGTTTGCCTTTGCAACTTCGATACCCTTGTAGCCTTCGATCTTAACTTCGGGCTTGATATAAACTTCTGCCGTAAACTGAACGCCGTTGTCGTCGATAGCTGTTATATCTATCTCGGGTCTTGAAACAACGTCAAGGTCGTTTTCCTTAACAGCTGCTTCATAAGCTGCGGGAAGTACAAAGTTAATGGCATCATCATAAAATACTGCCTTGCCGTATGTTGCTTCTATAATCTTGCGGGGTGCTTTGCCCTTGCGGAAACCCTGAATATTTATCTGTCCCTTGTTCTTGTTGTATGAATACTTCATACCCTCTTCAAATCTTGCAGCGTCAACACTGAAAGATATCTTAACTTTATTTGCATCGATCTTTTCAAATGTGCTCATTTAAAATTGTCCTCCTTGTGTTTGATGTGGTCTGTCTGATAGACCCATTAATGCACTATGCTTCATTATATCACATATATTTGTCAATTACCAGCATTTTTTTTGATTTTGTAAAAAAAAATTAAAACCCGCGTTAAAAAGCGGGCTGTAATTGAATTGTTGTTTAGCGACGGTTCCCACCCACAAAAACAAAGACTGCCGCAGAAATGATGAGGCAGTCTTTGAATTTATATTTACTCCACAGTTTTGAATGCTTCCTCAAGGTCCTGGATAATATCGTCGATATTTTCCGTACCTATGGAAAGTCTTATAGTATTGGGTCTGATGCCCTGATCGAGAAGTTCTTCCTCATTAAGCTGGGAATGTGTTGTTGAAGCGGGATGTATAACAAGACTCTTAACATCCGCAACATTGGCAAGCAGGGAGAATATCTCCAGATTGTCGATAAACTTCTTTGCTTTTTCGGCATCGCCCTTTATCTCAAATGTAAAGATAGAACCGCCGCCGTTGGGGAAATACTTCTTATAAAGCTCCTGCTGCTTGGGGTCTGCAGAAACGGAGGGATGGTTCACCTTTTCCACCTGAGGATGCTTTGAAAGGTACTCCACTACCTTCAATGCGTTTGAAACATGGCGTTCTACCCTTAATGACAGAGTTTCAAGACCCTGTAAGAAGAAGAATGCGTGGAAAGGCGAAAGTGTTGCGCCCGTATCGCGAAGAAGGATAGCGCGTATCTTTGTAACAAATGCAGCAGGGCCTACAGCCTTTGTAAAGCTTACGCCGTGATAGCTTGGGTTGGGGTCTACAAGACTTGCAAACTTGCCCGAAGCCTCCCAGTCAAACTTTCCGCTGTCTACAATAACACCGCCGATAGTTGTGCCGTGGCCGCCTATGAACTTGGTTGCGGAGTGTACAACGATATCCGCACCATGTTCGATAGGTCTTACAAGGTAAGGTGTTGCAAAGGTATTGTCGATAACAAGGGGGATCTTGTTGTCATGCGCTATCTTTGCAATGGCCTCTATATCAACAACATCGGAATTGGGGTTGCCCAATGTCTCGATGAATATTGCCTTTGTGTTCTCCTTTACAGCCGCTTTTATCTCGTCAAAATTTTCGGGATCGACAAAGCTTGTGCTGATGCCGTACTGCGGAAGTGTGTGCGCAAGCAAGTTGTATGTGCCGCCGTAAATATTCTTTGCGGCTACGATATGGTCGCCTGCCTGTGCAAGGTTCTGGAATGTGTAGGTGATAGCCGCTGCGCCCGATGCTACCGCAAGGGCTGCAACACCGCCCTCAAGGGCTGCTATTCTCTTTTCAAATACATCCTCTGTGGGGTTTGTAAGTCTGCCGTAAATGTTGCCCGCATCCGCAAGACCGAAACGCGCTGCCGCGTGTTCCGAATTTCTGAACACATAGCTTGATGTCTGATAGATCGGTACTGCTCTTGCATCCGTAACGGGATCGGGATTTTCCTGTCCTACGTGTAACTGTAATGTCTCAAATTTTAATTTTCTGTCTGCTCTCTTTATTTTTTCACTCATGGTTATTATTTCCTTTCTTATTTAAACAAATTATTTTTGGTTTTTATTTTTTATGTAAGTTTGTAAGTAAATTTTATTTCGTCCTGCTTTCGGTTTCAGCACATTCGGCACTTGGCAAAGCAGCCGTGCAGGTATTTTTTGAATTTCATTTTAAGACCTCCTGTCGCTTTCCTATTTCCCTACTCGGTTTGTGTGTTTTTCTTTGTTGAACTTAGTATAGCACCTTTTAAACGAAAAATCAAATATGTAAAACCGATTGCAGGTTATAAGTTCAGCCTATAACAAAAAGCTGACCTATATGCACAAATTGGAATTTAACACACTTTTGCTTTTGCAAAAGTGTGTTGGAGCACGGGACCGGGAGTTGAGCGCGAAGCGCGATACGATTCCCGTGCGACCACTACAACGCGCTTGCGCGCCACTATTTATAAGTAACTATTTATTGGAATTTGACGGGGTGTTACCGGCAAAGACAGAGGGCTTCTATCCGAAGCCCTCAAACCCTTCCACCACCGCAAGCGGCGGTCCCCCTACCCCTCCCGGGCGGAGCCCTCCGGGCGTGAGCCTAAAAGGGCAGGCAAGGACGACACCCCGTTTCTTCAATAGCTACGGCGGGAGTTTCTTGGCTCCCCTTGTTCAGGGGAGCTGTCAGCCGTCATTTTATCGGCTCTTGACATAAAATTGCAACGGCTGACTGAGGGGTTTACGACAGCCAATTACACCCCGTCAAATAAAAATTTATGTTTCAAATCACTGCATAAAACAGGGGATGCAGCACTGTGTAAGTGCGGCATCCCCTGTGTATTGTCACTTAAGATCAAACCTCTATCTCTTCCCCCGGTTCAAGTATCTTTACCGCAGTCTTTGGTGTAAACCGTTTTGCTCTTGACATATCGAAAAGCTGTCCGGGTGCCATATGCACGGGCACGGTACATTTTGCCCCTATTATCTCGGCGCACTCTATCGCCTCGGGGATATCCATATTATAGATACCGTCCATAGGCAGGAAAGCACAGTCTATATCCCTGTTTGCAAGCTCGCTCATCTGTTCCGTTTTTGAAGTATCACCCGCAAAATATATTGTCTTGCCGTCGCTGAAAGTCAGCACATAGCCCACACATTCGTCAATGGGGTGGTTTTTATTATACGCCTGCACAGGCTCAATATGTATATCGTTAAAATCAAAGCTGACATACTTGCCGTTTTTTATTGCATCTATATTCTGGAAAATACGGCAGCCCGGCTTTTTAGCGGGCAGTTCCAGCTTATTATGGTCATGGTGCTGATGTGTTACCAGTATAAGGTCGGCGGGAACATCATAGCCCTCGCCCGCAAACGGGTCGATATAAATAACTATATCGTCCGCCGTCAGTCTTAAACTTCCGTGTCCTTGAAATAAAACTTTTTTCATATATATACACCTCCAAAAAAGCAAAAAGAGCCCGGCAGCAAAGTACCGGACCCAATTTATCATCCTTTGATTTTGTAAGTCGGATCAACGGGGCCGTTGCCGCTGCCGATATCCTGCGAAGCCGCAGACTTGATAGCATTTGTAATAAATTCTTTACCGCTCTTGATAGCCTGATTAAGCGGCTGACCGTTTGCAAGTCCGCAGGCGATAGCCGTACTTAAAACACAGCCCGAGCCGTGAGTGTTCTTTGTGTCTATCCTGTCGCCGCGGTAGTTGATTATCTTACCCTCGGAGAAGAGGATATCGTTGCTGTTTGCCTCCAAGTGACCGCCCTTTAACAGTACACTCTTCTGAAGGTCACGCGAAAGCTTCTGTGCCGCCTTAACGCAGTCCATATTGTTCTTTATCTCTCTGCCGAGGATAGTTTCAGCCTCGGGGATATTTGGCGTAATAAGCGTTGCAAGGGGAACAAGTGACTGGAGAATTTCCGCAATAGACGCGCTGTCCATAAGTGTTGCGCCGCTTGTGGATACCATAACGGGATCGAAAACTATATTCTTAATGTCGTATTTTATAAGCTTTTCGGCTACGACAGCTGCTATCTCCGCACTGCAAACCATACCTATCTTCACCGCATCGGGTATGATGTCGCTGAAAATAGCTTCAAGCTGATCGCCCACAAAATCGGGAGTAACGATTGAAATACCCGTAACGCCCTGTGTATTCTGTGCCGTAAGAGCCGTTATTGCGCTCATTGCATACTGACCGTGCGCCGTTATGGTCTTGATATCGGCCTGAATACCTGCACCGCCGCTGCAATCGCTGCCCGCTATAGTTAATACCTTTTTCATACATATCACCTCATACTATAAATTTGTCCGATTTTTGCCGTAAGGACAAAAAGTCCCGCAAAATCAATTCTTATGTATATTATAACCCGAAAAGAATTATATGTCAAATACAAGATAGTAATTTTTTTCATTTTCATTAGTTTTAACAAAAAATATTTATTACATTATTACTATTTACTTTTAAATAAAAAAGTTGTAAACCTGTATCAATAACTAACATCAAAGGGATGACAGTATGGAAAACACCGCAAAAATACTCAATCAGAAAAATCTCAAGGCGACCCCTCAGCGTATTGCCATTTATGAATATCTTCTCGGTACGGGCGATCACCCCACCGCCGAGACCATTTATGCGGCACTTAAACCCGCACACCCGAATTTAAGCCTTGCGACCGTATATAAAAACGTGGCTTCCCTAAAGGATGCGGGGCTTTTGATGGAATTCAGCCTTGGCGGCGAGGGCTGCCGCTATGATGCCCGCACATACGAACACGCCCATGTTGTCTGCCGCAAATGCCATAAGGTCTTTGATATCGACCTCCCCGCCGATACCGCAGAACATAAAAAAACCGTCTCCCTTATGACAAATATGGATATCGACACCTGTATGATGTATTATTACGGTGTATGCGAAGACTGCTGGAATAAATAAATTTTTATAAATAATTTTTTTCTTGACTTTTTTGATTTTTATGTGATATACTTCATTTTGCAAACCAAATAACAAATCGTGCAGCTAAAGCGTAAGTCCGGATTTTTATATCCCGGGCTGCGCTTATTTTTTTGCACAAAAAGAGAGGAGAAAACATGGAAAACACAAATTATCTTGCTGAAGAAAAAATCGGCGTTTTAATGAAAAAATACGCCGTACCCTGCATTATATCCCTGCTTGTGGCGGCGCTTTACAACATTGTCGATCAGATATTCATCGCCAATGCAAGCTACCTCGGTTCTTACGGAAACGCAGCAAATACAGTCGTTTTTCCGCTGACGGTCATTGCACTTGCAATAGCTGTAATGATAGGTGACGGCTGCTGTGCCTTGGTAAGTCTCAGTCTTGGCAGAGACGAGCCCGAGACCGCTTCAAAAGGCGTCGGAAACGCTGTCGTTCTTTCGGTCATCGGCGGTATTTTGCTCTGTCTTATTTACCTTGCCGCACAAGAGCCGATAATACGTATGTTCGGCGGTACTGTAAACGAAGAAACTTTCCGCCAATCAAAAGAATATTTCTTCTATATAACACTCGGCATCCCGTTTTATATGTTCGGCCAGGCAATGAATCCCGTTATTCGTTCCGACGGAAGCCCGAAATTCGCTATGGTTTCCACCCTTGCGGGTGCGGCAGCCAACATCGTGCTTGACCCCGTTTTTATTTTTGTTTTCAAATGGGGAATGATGGGTGCGGCTGTCGCCACGGTCGCGGGACAGGTACTTACCGCGGGACTTGCGATAGGCTATTTATGCAATACAAAGACAATAAAAATAAGCAAAAAAGATTTTACGATAAGCACAAAAATAACCAAAAGAATGATGATGCTTGGTCTTTGCAGCTTTTTATCCCAGATATCCCTTGTTGCGGCTATGGCAGCCATAAATAATATGATAAGAAAATACGGTGCAATGGACGAGATATTCTCACAGGAACAATTTGCGCAGATACCAATGGCGGTAGTCGGCATCGTTATGAAATTTTTCCAGATAGTTATTTCGATAGTGGTCGGCATGGCGGCAGGCTGTATACCCATTGTGGGCTTTAATATGGGCGCAGGCCTTACCGACAGGGTTAAAAAGCTGTTTACAATGCTGCTTGTATGTGAGGGCGCAGTCGGCACGATAGCCTTTCTGATAGTTGAATTGATGCCGAAACAGCTTATTGCTATATTCGGCGCGGCAAACGAAAGTGTTTATTATACACAGTTTGCGGTACACTCTTTCAGAATTTATCTTTGCCTTATAATTTTTGCGTGTATCAATAAAGCCGCTTTTATATTTTTGCAGGCTATGGGCAAGGCAGCCGCTTCAACACTTCTTTCCATGATAAGAGAGATTGTTTTCGGCGTGGGCTTTGCACTGCTTTTGCCTGTGTTCTTCGGCCTTGACGGCGTGCTCTACTCCATGCCCGTTTCCGACCTGCTCACTTTCATCGCCTCGGCAGCCGTTATCATACTGACTTACAGACAGTTTAACGAAGCTAAAATAACCGAAGCTGCATAAAAATTTCATATTACAGCAAGTTATCCTCTTATATATATAAAAATTTTAAAAAGGCTTGACTATACGGCAATTTTTGTGTATAATCTATTAGTGTGTGGTTGTATTTACAGCCACAGCCGAATAGTAACTGAGGGGAGGGAAATTTGATGTCTGAAGTTAGAGTTAAAGAAAACGAATCTTTGGATAGTGCTCTTCGCCGTTTTAAGAGAAACTGCGCTAAGGCAGGTATAATGGGCGAGGTTCGCAAGAGAGAGCATTACGATAAGCCAAGCGTTAAGCGTAAGAAGAAATCTGAAGCTGCAAGAAAGCGCAAGTACAATTAAAGGAATGGTTATATGGCTTTAAAGGAACAGCTTTTTAACGACCTTAAGCAGGCCATGAAGGACAAGGACACGACTAAAAAAGATATCGTGCAGATGGTCCGTGCAGGCGTGCTGCAATACGAAAAGGATAACAAAGCCGATGCGAACGACGAGGACGTTATGGCAGTTATCACCAAGGAGATAAAAAAGCTAAATGATGTCCTGCCCGACTTTACAAAAGCAGGCAGACAGGATTTGATTGACGAGGCCAATGCAAAAATTGCTATTTTGAAAGCATACCTTCCCGAACAGATGTCAGAAGACGCAATAAAAGAGCTTATCAGGCAAACCGTTGAAGAAACGGGCGCAGTATCCATGAAGGATATGGGCAAGGTCATGGGCGCAGTAAGCGCAAAGACCAAAGGCCGTGCCGATAACAAACTGGTCAGTCAGTTAGTTAAAGAAATTTTATCATCGCTTTAAGCGAAAACAAATACCGCAGGTCAAGCCTGCGGTATTTTTATTTGGTTTATTCGATTGCAATGTACTTCTTTTCCTCAACTGCGTTGGGGTCTTTCTTGGGCACGGAAAGTTTAAGAACGCCGTCTTCAAACTTAGCCTTGATATCCTCGTGCTTTATCTCCTTGCCTACGTAGAAATTTCTCTGCATAGAGCCTGCGTAACGCTCGCAGCGGATAACCCTGCCCTGCTTGTCGTTTTCGTCCTTGTCCAGACCCTTGGCTGCACTTACTGTCAGATAGCCGTTTTCAAGACCGATATTTATTTCATCTTTCTTGAAGCCCGGCAGGTCGATATCTATCTCGTAGCCGTTGTCATGCTCGCGGACATCCGTTTTCATAATGTTTGGCGCGTGTTTTCCGTAGAGCTTCTTCTCCACATCGTCCATGCCGCCGAATCTCGGCATATCCATCCAATCGTCAAATAAACTTTCTCCAAAAATACTTGGTAATAACATAGGTCATGCCTCCTTGATATTTTAACAGCCCACACCGCTGTATGCGGTATGCTTGCTGTCTTTTTATATGTTCTTTTCTTTTTTACAAGTACATTATAGCACTCGTTGTTAGCCATGTCAAGTGGTGAGTGCTAATTTTTTGAGAAAATTATAAACAAAATTTCGCTGCGTTTTTTATATAAAATTATTAGCAAATTATTGTTCATCATCCTCATATTTATAATTTTTACCTATTTATAGATTTTTTATACGTGTTATTGTTTGATTTTGCTTTAAAATTGGAATTTGACGGGGAGATAATGGCAAGCGTAAACCCCTCAGTCAGCCGTTGTAGTTTTGTGTTAAAAGCCAATAAAATGGCGGCTGACAGCTCCCCTAACGAGGGGAGCCAAGAAACGCGCACCACAGTTACCGGACTATCGGGAGCCAAGAAACTCCCGTCGCAGCTATTGAAGGAACGGGCTGTCGTCCTTGCCTGCCCTTTTAGGCTCACGCCCGGAGGGCTCCGCCCGGGAGGGGTAGGGGGACCGCTTGCGGTGGAAGGG
>JAFUAF010000035.1 GCA_017460805.1 Bacillota bacterium
ACTTCTACACGAAGTCCGCAAACCCTTCCACCGCAAGCGGTCCCCCTACCCTAAAAGGGCAGGCAAGGACGACAGCCCGTTCCTTCAATAGCTGCGACGGGAGTTTCTTGGCTCCCGATAGTCCGGTAACTGCGGTGCGCATTTCTTGGCTCCCCTCGTTAGGGGAGCTGTCAGCCGCCATTTTATTGGCTTTTAACACAAAACTACAACGGCTGACTGAGGGGTTCGGTCATTACCCCGCGTAGGGGTTTACGCTTGCCATTAACTCCCCGTCAAATTCCAATTTATCAATCGTATACAAAAAACAGCCCTCGTCACAAAAGGACGAGAGCCGCGGTACCACCTTAATTCCTGCAAAAGCAGGCACTTTATAACGTATAACGCCGTTACCCGTCTGCGGTTAATTATCAAAAGGGTGATATTTCTCGCCGCAAAAACTCCGATGCTACCTTGGGGGATACTTCTTATATGCGGCCTTACAGCCCATGAGCCGCACTCTCTTGAAAAGGTCATCCCTTACTCCTCATCTTCAATGTTTATCGAATATGTAATTTATTTAAGAAATTCGATTATAGCGTCGCAGGCCTCCTGCTCGTCCTCGCCCTCGGCGGTAACGACAACATCATGGTCGCAAAGCGAGCCTATGGATATAACGCCCATAATGCTCTTTAAATTGACGTTTTTATTTTCCATCTGCAAATGCAGGCTGCTGTTAAATCTGCCTGCTGTCTGCACCAACAGTGCTATCGGTCTTTCTTCCATACTTGAACCGACCAATACTTGCTTTTTAACCATTTATATATCCCCTTTCAGATTTTCGGCTATTTCGCATATTTTTTTAAGCCGATGGTTTACGCCCGATTTCCCGACGGGCGGTTTTAATTTTTCTCCCAATTCTTTAAGAGAGGTATCGGGATATTCAAGTCTGACCCTTGCCATTTCTTCAAGGCTTGGGGAGAGGTAGCTTAACCCGACGGTCTTTCTTATATATTCTATTGCCTCCACCTGCCTCACACCGGCAGAAACTACTTTGTTAAGGTTTGCGGTCTCGCAGTTTACAATGCGGTTTACGTTGTTGCGCATTTCCTTGACAACACGCAGGTTCTCAAACTCCAGCAAGGCCTTGTGCGCCGACATAACATTCAGCATATCCACTATCTGCTCGCCCTCTTTTATATAGACGACATAGTGATTTTTGCGCGTTATTATCTTTGCATCTATGCCAAAGGAAGAAATAAGTCCTTTAAGTGCGTTTGCGTGGTCGTAGTCGCTGTTGCTGAACTCCAGATGATACTGTTTCCGGGGGTCGGAGACCGAGCCCGTGCAGATAAAAGCACCCCTTATATATGCACGTTTGCAGCATACGCTTGAAACGGCAAGCGGATTTATCGCGGGTCTGTCATAACCCCGTTTGCCAATAGTGATATTGGCAAGCTTTTGCGCATCCTCCAAAGAGCGCAGCCTTGCGCAGAATTTATTTTCATAAAGCAGTATTTCGGGGCGTGTGCCCGTCAATATCTCCACCAGCGAGGATATCTTATCGAGCAGCCTTGTATTCTCCGACAGAAAAATCAATATCTCGCCGTCATAATATCCGCACAGGTTGACAAACGCCGTAAGCTCGGCTATCTGACAGTGTCTTGCGCTGTCGCTGACCTGAAGCAATTCGTTTTTGACCTCGGATGAAAATGACATTTTTCCGTCTCCTGCCTTATAAAAACCGTACTGTAAATATAATTATCGCAATGATAAAATTATACTATCTTTTAGCGTCTTTGTCAATATCCCTATGAATGATTGCTACACTATGTCCAACTTTTCGCAGTTTTGTATACAACTCATTGGCTAAAGTGACACTTCTGTGCTTGCCTCCCGTGCATCCTATACCGATAACAAGTTGATTTTTACCCTCTTTTACGTAGTTTGGAATAAGAAAATTGCACATATCGTCCAATTTTTCAAGAAACTCCGAACTCTCGGGCTGCTCCATTACATAGTCATGCACAGCCACATCATTACCCGTCAAAGGTTTCAGATCCGCGATATAAAACGGATTGGGGATAAAACGCACATCAAAAACCAGATCTGCATCTGCGGGGATGCCGTATTTGAAGCCAAAACTCAAAACCGTGATAACAAGACTGTCAAAGCCCTTGTTTTCAAGGAAGATATCGCTTAACTGGCTGCGCAGATGCCGCGTGAGCAGATGTGAAGTGTCGATAACATAGTCTGCACGGCGCTTTATCTCGTGCAGCATATCACGCTCACGCATAATGCCGTTTATTATCCTCTCGCCCTTTGCAAGCGGATGCGAACGGCGTGACTCCTTATAACGCTTTAAAAGCACCTCGTCCGAGCAGTCCATAAACATTATCTTGCAGTCAACTTCCGCACGTATATCGGTCAAAACACCGAACAGTTCGCCGAAATGACGGCCGCCGCGGATGTCTATGCCAAGCGCCACGTTTTCAATATCGTTGCCGGGCAGAGCACAAAGTTCAATAAACTTCGGGATAAGACTTGGCGGAAGATTGTCCACACAGAAATAGTCTATATCCTCCAAAAACTTTAAAACGGTACTTTTGCCCGCACCCGACATACCTGTTACTATTACTATTTTCATAAACTCACCTGCTTTCGTTTTTTCTTCGTTAAAATCAGATGTGCATTTCTTTCATCATCTGTTCGGTTTTTTCCAACGCTTTATTTACAGAATACAGCCTGTTTCCTTTACAATAATCACAATCTCCGTGATTGCGGCAGGTATGATCTACTGCTTTCGCACCTTTATATGGTTTTCTGTGTTCTTTTCCGTAAAAAACAGCCTTATCCAATGACATAATGATCACTCCTCGCCGATGATCCTTACCTCGGGTTCGAGTTTTACGCCGAATTTATCGTACACTTTTTGTGTTACCTGCTCCATAAGGTCAAGCACATCTTTGGCTGTCGCCTTGCCTTTATTCACCACAAAGCCGCAGTGTTTTTCGCTGACCTGTGCATCGCCCACGGCAAAGCCGCGCAGTCCGCAGTCATCTATCAGTTTGCCCGCAAAATAGCCCTCGGGGCGTTTGAAAGTCGAGCCTGCCGACGGGTATTCAAGGGGCTGTTTTTCGCGGCGCTGTGAGTTAAGGGTATTCATTTTTTCAAGAATTTCGCTCTTATTGCCCTTTTCAAGTACAAAAGCCGTTTCAAGCACGATAGCACCCGTTTTCATAATGCCGCTTGTACGGTAGCCGAAAGCCGCTTCTTCACAGCTTAAAGTCTGTATATTCAAATCTTTGTCAAGAATTTTTACGTATTCGATTATATCTTTCAGCTCGCCGCCGTATGCGCCTGCGTTCATGCAGACACCGCCGCCTATTGTGCCGGGTATGCCCGAGGCGAACTCCATGCCCGTCAGAGAGTTTTCTGCCGCAAGTCTTGCCGCCGCACCGAGCATTACCCCCGCGCCTGCGGTTATTTTAGTGCCGTCAATGGATAATTCTTTCAGGTCGGGTCGGATAATAACACCGCGAAAGCCCCTGTCGCGCACAAGCAGATTGCTGCCGTTGCCGATTATATAAAATTCCGTGCCGCTCTCTTTGCAGGTCTTTATGGCAAAGACCAGTTCCTCGGCCGTCCGCGGCATGGCGAATATATCCGCCGCCCCGCCTATCTTGAAAGTAGTATGACGGCTTAAAGGCTCGTTGAGCTTTACGGGCATTTTTTCACTTAATTTTGTTGAGATACCGTTCATATATACACCTCTTTAAATTGGTATTTGACGGGGAGTTGCTGACTGCATTTTAAAGGCGTCCCTTTAGGGAAGCTGGCGCGCGAAGCGCGACTGAAGGGTAGAAAAGCCCCGAAAGAAAGCACCCTTTCGACGCCGCGAGCGGCGCCACTTTCCCTAAAGGGACAGCTTTTTATACTGCGCACACGCTACATCATTCTCCCCGTCAAATTCCAATTTGTCATCAACTATAAAAAGTTACCTTATCACAAATAGCGCGGCAAGCGCGTTGTAGTGGTCGTTCGGTCATTACGGCGCGTAGCCGCACGGGAATCGTATCGTACGGTCATTACCCCGCGCAGGGGCCGCTTCGCGCTCAACTCCCAGTCCCGTGCTCCAACACACTTTTGCAAAAGCAAAAGTGTGTTAAATTCCAATTTAACTCACTTATTTTTATTCTTTCTTATAAATATCACAGCGGCAGCAATACACAAAACCACTATCACGGCAACAACCGCCATTCCCGCCTTAGCGACAGCCGAGGTCGCAACAAAAGCGGCGGTCGGACCATCTGCGCCGCCTATTATACCTATACTTTCCATCACAAATTCATAAGCTCCCTTGTCAATTCCCTGCACTCGTCCTCTTCAAGCTCCGTGCCGACATTTTCGCGCAGGACTTTATTTATATAGTGCATTATCTTCTCCTCGTCCTCGGTGCGCAGGATGTAGCTTATCTCGCAAAGTGCAAAGTAATAATCCTTATCGTCCCACGCTTCCGCCGCTGTTTGGGTAATACCCGTGTAGGAATTGACAATATCGGTAAGTCTTACAAACCGCTTTACATTCTCGTCGGATGCACTTTCAAAGCCCTCGCGCCAATCTTCGTCCACATCGACATCCATTTCGTAAGTCCAGAAGCAGGCCTTGGGATAATCACGAAAACCGTCCAGTTTAAAATATCTTTCTATCGCTTCATCCGCCTTTTCCTGCGAAGAATAAGCGCCGAGCATTTTTGTTTCCCTGCCCTCGTCAAATTCATATTCATGTACCAGTACAAAAACCTTATCCATATACCTCACCCCGCAGTCTTATTTTTTGCCGAGCATTGCGGCACCGACTATGCCCGCATCATTGCCGAGCGTAGCTATAGCTATTTTAGTCTTTAGCTCGCCGCCGTATACCCTTGTATTTAAAATCTCTATGATAGGATCGATCAGCTTGCTGCCCCTTGCACATATACCGCCGCCGATAACAACAGCCTCGGGCTGGAAGATATTTACAAGGTTTACAAGACCGATAGCAACATATATCTGGTAACGATGCACTATGTCAAGAGCCACCTCGTCGCCCTCGTCAGCCGCATCAAAAACTGTCTTTGCATCAATAAGTCTGATATCGCCGTCCACTTTCTGGAATATCCTGCTTGTGGGGTATTTGGCCGCGCCTATCCTGCCCTCTCGTCTTAAAGCGTTTGCGGAAGCATAGGCCTCCCAGCAGCCCTTTCTGCCGCAGGTACACATCTCGCCGTCCGCAACGATGACCATATGACCCGCTTCACCGCCGCCGCCGAACGAGCCGTCAAAAACTTTTCCGTTAAGGATGATGCCCGCGCCGACACCCGTGCCAAGTGTAACATAAATAACATTTTTATCGCCGTAAGCCGCGCCGCAGGTAGTCTCGCCGATAGCCGCGCAGTTCGCGTCATTTTCTATGTAAACGGGCAGGCCAATACGCTTTTTCATTTCCTCAACGACATTTATGCCGTCAAAATTAAGGTTGTTCGCATAAACCAGCACGCCTTTTTTCTTGTCAAGAAGTCCGGGCAGACCAACGCCAAGGCTTTTGACATCCTTTATGTCAATATTGTTTTCTTCGAGTAATTTTTTGCAGAGGTCTGCCATATCGTCAAGAATATCCGATGCCTGTCTGCCGTTCATTGTAGGTGTGGAATTTTTGGCGATTATATTACCGTTTTCCTCCACCAATCCTGCCGAAATATTGGTTCCTCCAAGGTCTATACCTAAATAATACATATCTGATCTCCTATTTTTATTTCTTTTTCATTGCATCCTGCATAATTGCGTCCGTAAGTGCCTGCGCCGCATTGTAGCCCATTTTCTTCTGGCGGCAGTTTACCGCCGCGGACTCGCATATCATGGCGAGGTTACGTCCGGGGCGCACGGGAATGGTATGGCACACGACTTTACTGCCGAGGATATCCATATATTCCTCGGTAAGTCCGACACGGTCGTATATTTTGCCCTTTTCCCAAAGCTCAAATTTTACTATAAGATCTATCGCCATAGTATCCTTTACCGACTGAACGCCGAACATCTGTTTTACATTGATGATGCCTATGCCGCGGACTTCGATAAAATAGCGAATAAGCTCGGGACAGCTGCCGACAAGGGTCGTATGCGACACTTTTTTTATCTCGACCGCATCATCCGCCACAAGACGGTGGCCTCTTTTTATCAGTTCAAGTGCAGTCTCGCTTTTGCCTATACCGCTCTCGCCCATGATAAGCACGCCCTCGCCGTAGATATCGACAAGTACGCCGTGCATGGTCGTAGACGGCGCAAGTTCAACTTTAAGGTATTTCTGTATCTCGCTGACAAACTCGGATGTAGTTTCCTCCGAACGCAGGACGGGTATCTTGTTCTCCTTTGCATAAAACAGCATCTCGGGATGAGGCTCTAAACTTCTTGTCAGAATTACACAGGGCATTTTATGCGAAAACAGCTTTTGGAGCGTGTCCTGTCTGAACTCGGGCGCAAGCTTTGAAAGGTAGGTATGTTCTACCAGACCTATGACCTGCAAGCGCTCGCTTAAAAAGTAGTCGTAAAATCCCGCAAGCTGTAACGCGGGACGGTTTACCTCGGGTATGGATATCTCGATCTCGTCTATCGGGATGTCCTCGGTAAGATTTATCAGGTTAAAATTTTTTACTATTTCAGTTAATGCAACCGATACCATACTGTACCGCCTTTCCAAAATCGTTCTATATTATCTTACTATTTTACTATAACACTTTTGCAGAAAAAACACAACTTTAATTTTTAACCAAACTTTTCAGCTCCGTCACGGTCTTTCCGAGTACGGGGTGGACTTTATGCGGGGCTATTTGTGCAAGAGGTTCGAGCACGAACAGCCTGTCCTGCATAAGCGGGTGCGGAACGGTCAGTTTTTCGGTCTGTATCACTTCATTATTATAGAAGATAATATCCAGATCGAGTGTTCTCGGCCCCCACTTTTCCTTTCGCACCCTGTCCGCTTCGGCCTCTGTTTTATTAAGAAAAGCAAGCAGTTCAAACGGGTCGTAAAGCGTTTCTATCTCCATACATCCGTTTAAATAATCATCCTGCGGTATATCGCTCACGGGTTCTGTCACAATAAGATCGGACACACGCTTAACACGGCATTTTTCATCAAAATCGACAGCTTTGACCGCATTGAAAATATATTTTTGCTTATCGCCCATATTGCTGCCAAGGGCGATATATGCAGTATTCCAACGTCTTTCTATCTCCACGCCCACACTCTCAAGCGGCAGTCCTATAGGCGCAGACGGCTTGTCTATCCGCACCTTTACCGCCTTTACCAATGGCGAACCCGTCAGCAGCGCCTGCGCAGTATTTTCCGCAAGGGTCTCTATCAGCTTAAAAGTATTGTTCTCACATATACTCTTTATTGTATGACAGCAATCGCTGTAATTGACCGTTTTTTCCAGATCGTCCGTCCTGCCCGCTTCCGAAAGCGAAAGTTCCAGTTCTGCGGAGATATAAAACATCTGTCCGAGTGCATTTTCCTCGCTCATAACACCGTGACGGCCGAAAACCTGTAATCTGTCAATAAAAATTTTATCCATAATATTCTCCCTTTTATGTGCCGAAGTACGAGAAGTGCATATAATCCTGCGGTGTTACCCAGCTTCCGCCCCATGTAAAGTTGTACTTTCTGAAAATATTGACAACTTCGGGCGTGACGGAATAAATATCCTCATAAGGCCGCCAATAATCGCCGACCGTAGAGCCGTCGCCGTATACGCAGTAATTCTGCATATAATTCACATCAATGGCCGTTCCCAACGCGTGCTCGGATATCCTGCCGCCCGCAGTATTTCGCCAGCTGTAGCAGCCCAGATCGTTTATCGGGAATTTTATTTCGTACAGCTCGTCAAATACCTGTCTGAAAGTTTCCGCAAGAGCGCGGTTGCACGTAAAGCTTGCGGTCGAAGAATACAGCTCGCCCTTGTTTACGCTGCGTTTTACAGTCCTTGTAACATATTCAACGGTCGTTATCTCGGTATAATCCTCAATAACCAATTCGCCTTTTTCTTCATCCACGTTTTCTTTCGTTTCTTCCTCCGCCGTTTCGGAAATTTCCCCGACGGGTGCGGAGTCCGCCAATTCTTCTATAGTTTCCTCGTGAATTATTTCCTCTTCCTCTTCCGCGGTCTCTTCGGGTTCTTCTTCGGCATCATCGGGGATGATCTCCTCCTCGGTCTGTTCCGTATCTTCGCCCGTTTCGTCCGTTTCTTCTTCGGTGTCTTCATCCTCGGGAACAACACTTCGGTTATAGAGTATTTCTTCACTGACTTCGGTATCGCCGCCCGTATATTTTGTAACGGGCACTTTTATCGTGCGGACTATCTCGTCCACCACCTCTTCCTCGTCCACCTCTACCTCGGTGGTATTGGCGCGCCATACCTTAACGGTTATTGTTACCATATTGGCATCCGCTTCCTCCTCGGAATGGAAAAATCCGTTCGGGAATATTTTTTCCATCGGAATACGCGGGCCGACAGCCACAATATCGGTATTTGCAATTATTTTAGCTATCTCGTCCTCATACTTGCTGCCGACGCGGAAAGACACCGTTTCGGAAAAAGCATTGCCCGCCCTTATGCGCAGATGATATTCACGGCCGCGCACAAGCTTGCTGCTGAGTATGACCAGTTCATTATTTTTGACCTCCAGAAAAGAACTGCTGGCAATACTGTTTATTTCCGCAAAAACGGGGTCGGGGCCGTCATATTTTACACGTATATGGATATTTGAATGATCCGGCAGCAGTGAGCCGTCACGCGGGCTTAAGATCTCGGGAATATTGTCTTTTGGCTGATATGCAAGAAAAAATCCCGTAATATCAAACTCCGCAAGCGGCCCCTCGGGCAGTTCGTCCCAGTTGCTTTCCGTCCTGACAGGCTCCTCGTCACGTTCCGCACCGTGAAAAGCCACGGTCTGCACCCTTTCCGTTTCTTTCAGATCGAAAAGTATATACCTTGCCACAGGCGGCAGGCTTTGCTTGTATTTTTCAAGCTTTATTTTTGATTTGAGCACCTCTGCCGCAACGGGCGGAAGCTCAGCCACATTTTCAGCAGCGCTGATGTCTGCCGTAAAAAACAACATCAAAGCCACCAAAAACAACATCAGTTTTTTTAACATATCACAACATTCCCATTCAAAATTTACGGGCTGTTACTTACATAACAGCCCACATAAATATCTATTTGCAGATAAACATCGTGTCTTCCGACACGGTCATATAATCGTCCCTGCCGTCGCCGTCTGCATCGCCTACGGCATAATAGGCATTGTCGCCCTCGGCAATACCGCCGCCATATACCTCAAAACCGCCGTGAGAAAGCACATAACGGGTCACAAAACCATTTGAATCGTTTACATATATCTCTTTTACACCGTCGCTGTTAAGGTCGCCGACAAAGAAATCATTTATTGCGCTGACGCTGAATTTTGTACGCCATGCAAGCCTGAGCCTGTCCGTTCCCGTATAAACATAAATATTCACACCGTCGGAAACGATATATTCGGCAGTTCCGTCGCCGTCGATATCTGCCACACGCATTTTTTCAACAGCGGCATCGACGCTCAGTCTGCCCGCCTTTTCCCAGTTTTCTTTGTATTCGAATATATCTATAACATTGTTTCTTGCCGCCGCTATACGCTTGCTGCCAAGCACATCCACAGAGGTGTAGATACTCAGATCGAGCGGTATTTCGGGCAGGACATAACTTCCGTCTTTGTCAACAAAAACAATTTTTTCGGATTTCTGATTAACGATATTCGGCTCGTCCTCGGTCACTTCGTAATCGCTTGTGTCGGTATCCGCTATTTCGTAGCTGTCTAAAAGCGTGCAAATAAAGCCGTCACCCTGCGCCGCAGAAACAGGCATAAGTTCATCGCCGAAATCTATTTCGTCACCGCGTCTGAAGCCTCTTTCTCCGTCCGTATAGAATACAAGCGCACTGCCGCTTAAAAGTGCGGTCTCGCCGTCAAAGATATACTCTGCACGGTCAAATATCACATCTTCCTCGGTCTTTTCAAACGAGCGCGAAGTCTGCTTATTTTCCGCCGACACAAAAGGCGAGGCGTACTCAAACGGATATTTGTCGGTCAGGTCATGGCAGACATTGTTGTACATATAATATCCGCACAAAAGCTCATTGCCCGAAAAGGCAAAATATGCCGTACCCGCATCGGACATATCCGAATTCAAAAGGCCTACAGTCGCAAGCATAGTCTGTTTTGCGCCTTTTTTAAGACGTGTCGTATCTATGCCCGCCGCCTCCGAAGCAGAGCAGATAGCCACAAAATTCTCGCCCTCACCCGAAAGGATAAGGTCGTTGCCGAAAGTCAGACTGTCCGCATCATAATTCCAGACATTTTCGTTTAAAATATTTTCTATAGTCTGTGTGTTTTGGGGTATACTTGCGGTATCAAGTGCAAGCGTATTTTCCTGCACCGCTGTCGGCGCATCCGAACAGCCGCCCACAAACAGGCACAAAACACACAGCGCCAAAGTTTTTTTCATACTATCACTCTCATTTTCCGCATACTCTCCCAACTATTATGGTAACATAAAAAACCGCATAATACAATAACAGTCATGTTACAGCTATGTTTCATTTTTCGAGCAGTTTTGTCATAAAAGTTATATCGATATAGGTGTTGTTTTTGTAGCCTATCTCACGGAAAGTCGTATTTGCGAAAAAGCCGCAGCGTGAAAACAGCGCAAGACTTGCCCAGTTGTTGTCGGTAACAACAGCCACAAGGCAGTGATATCTGCCCTTTGCCATTGTCATAAGCGTGGTAAGAAGCGTTGTGCCGACACCCTTGTGACGGTGGTTCACGCTTACATATATGGAGACCTCCGCCGTTATGTTGTAGCCCGAGTATTCGCGAAAGCGCGATAAGGACGACCAGCCTATCACCTCGCCGTTAAGCTCCGCCACAATAACGGGGTATCCGTCACGCTCGTGGCTGTCAAACCACTCATAGGCACGTTCCTCGCTGCGCGGGCTTGTATTCAGATTGTAGTTTGTGTTCATTATTGCAAAATTGAGTATGCCGTTTATCATAGGCACATCTTCACGCCTTGCCGGGCGTATCCGTATTTTATTTTCCATAAGAACTCCCTTAAAGTCACTCATTGATTTTCGCACTTTTTTTAATATATCATATTTTGACTTTTTATGCAATACCATTTACAGTTTGAGTTCCCCCATTTTTCATTTGCACAGGAAGGTAAAATTGGAATTTGACGGGGAGATAATGTAAGCGCGTGCGCAGTATAAAAAGCTGTCCCTTTAGGGAAAGTGGCGCCGCTCGCGGCGTCGAAAGGGTGATTCCTGCGGAGCTTTTCTACCCTTCAGTCGCGCTTCGCGCGCCAGCTTCCCTAAAGGGACGCCAATGACGACACCACGTTTCTTCAATAGCTGCGGCGAGAGTTTCTTGGCTCCCCTCGTTAGGGGAGCTGTCAGCCGCCATTTTATCGGCTTTTGACAAAAAACTACAACGGCTGACTGAGGGGTTTGCGGGCTTCGGATAGAAGCCCTCTGCTATAGCCGTTATCTCCCCGTCAAATTCCAATTTTTCAGCATATTGTATCACAGTCGGTAATATATGCACAAGCCGCTTATTTAGCGTTTTTATAGATATTCGTTCTCAAAAAATGGGGAATCTCAAACATTTACAGACATACCAATCGGCGAATTTCAAAAAATTGTCTGTTTAATTACGTTTTTAAATGACACAATAATAGTGTACCAACGATTTAACAAGCAGTTTTAAAGGAGGAGTTATATATGAGCAATTCTATCAATACAGGCAAGGTAAACGTGCCCGAGGCCAAGGAAGCCATGAACAGATTTAAGTATGAGGTAGCCAACGAGATCGGCGTGCCTTTAAAGCAGGGTTATAACGGCGATTTAACATCCGCACAGAACGGTTATGTGGGCGGCTATATGGTAAAGAAAATGATCGAAGCCCAGGAAAAGCAGATGGCAGGCAAGTAAGCCGCAGATTTTGAGAGAATCTAAAAACAAGAGTTAAAAAATCTTATTGAAATAAAAATATAAATTGGTTTGGTACACAAAAGCGCCTTTGCAGATAATGCAGGGGTGCTTTTTTTGAATTGTATTGAATTTTTTTGAAATTCGTTGTAAAATAGAAATAGTAATCATTTTTTGGAGGAAGTACAAATGAACAAAAGCAATATACTTTTTGCCCTGACACTTATTTCGGGGCTTGTAATAGGCGGATTTCTGGGTGATGTGATGTCTCGGGCACCGTTTTTATCGTGGCTTGGCTACGGCAAAAGCATCGGACTTACAGACCCGTTTTATCTCGACCTGTCATTTATGACGCTGACTTTGGGCTTTACGCTCAATATTACCATAGCGGGCATAATCGGCATGGTAATTGCGCTTATACTCTACAAAAAACTTTAAGGAGAAAACATGAGATACATACTTGCATCGGGCTCGCCGCGCAGGCAGGAGCTTTTAAAACAGATAGACATGAAATTTGAGATAATAACGGCGGACGTGGACGAAAGCTACGAAGCGGACACACCGCCCGACGGGATAGTCAGACAGCTTTCAAGGCGCAAGGGCTTTGCAGTTTTTGACAAGATAAAAGGCGAATTATCCGAAGACAGCGTAATAATCGCCGCCGACACCCTTGTTGCGCTGGATAAAAATGTGCTCGGAAAGCCAAAGGACGAAAAAGATGCTTTTGAAATGCTTAAAAGTCTGTCGGGCAGAAGTCATTTTGTATACACGGGTGTAACGCTGATATACAGCGGCAAAAACGGCGTTAAGGACATGACGTTTTCGGACGGCGCGGAAGTCTTTTTCCGCGAACTTGAAGACAAGGAGATACTTGATTATATCGCAACGGGCGAACCTATGGACAAGGCCGGTGCTTACGGCATACAAGAGAGAGGGGCACTGCTTGCAGAGGGCATAAAAGGCGATTTTTATACTATTGTCGGCCTGCCGATAGTGCGGGTCGTAACCGGAATAAAGGAGCTTACAAAATGATGATAAGAAAATTTGAAACAAAAGATCTGCCCGAAATGACGGCAATATGGAACGAGATAGTTGAAGAGGGCATAGCTTTCCCGCAGGATGAGCCGCTTACAGCCGAAACCGCAAAGGAATTTTTCTCCGCCCAGTCTTATACGGGTGTTTGCGAAGATAACGGCGAGATCTTGGGGCTTTATATCCTCCACCCCAACAATGTCGGCCGCTGCGGTCATATCTGCAACGCAAGCTACGCCGTAAAAAGCACCTGCCGCGGAAAAGGTCTCGGCAGAAAACTTGTGACAGACTGTCTTGAAAAGGCAAAAGAACTCGGTTTCGGAATATTGCAGTTCAATGCGGTGGTAAAAACAAACTACTCCGCACGGCATTTGTACGAAAGTCTCGGCTTCACGCCTTTAGGCACTATCCCAAAGGGGTTTTTGATGAAAAACGGGGAGTACGAGGATATAATCCCGCATTATAAGGAGTTGTAAAATGACAAAGCGCAAAAAAATCATTATCATTCTTTTGTTGTTTATCCTGCTGTATAATGCGGCGGTATTCCTTATCTTTCCGCCCGTAAAATACACAGTCACGGAAAATCAGCTTAAAAACGAGACCCGCAATTATATCATTTGCAATTATGTGGAAACGACCGATTTTTTTTGGTATACGGAAGACGGAAAATACGTAATGCTTGTAAGTGATATTTCCGATAAGGAATTTACGGATATGTTTGATTATGATTTTCTTTCGGGCGAGAGGTTTGTCTTTTACGGCGCGGATATCGGCAAAACGGATGATAGCTACCGCATATTCCGCGTTGATGATTGGTCGGTCATAGGCCCGATACTGCCAAGGCTTTATTATGTACACGGCATACCCATGATTGCCCCGCCGTTTTACCTGACAGAAAGGGATATCAAACAAAACCAAAGGAGGTAAAAATATGTCAAAAACAGAGATATTACATGAATTATATGAGCAATGCAAAGACATTGATTTTGATGAATCCTATGATATTGTTTCAAGTGCAAAAAACCCCGATGAAAAAGATTTTTTCAAAACCGTTACCGACTTTATACTATGTCAAAAACAAAAAAAGGTAATTGCGGAAAAGAGGTTTTAATAAGTTGAAACAATATATAATTTTCGCCGGAGCAAACGGTACGGGAAAATCAACTTTATATAACACCAATGCCAAATTCCGCGGTCTTGCACGTATAAACATGGATGAGATAGTCCGTAAATTCGGTTCATGGCAAAACACCGCAGATATGTCAAAAGCCGGAAAAATTGCAGTAAAAAAAATGAAAGAGTACTTTGAAAGCGGGATATCGTTTAACCAAGAAACAACATTATGCGGTGCAAGCGCAATAAAAAACATAAAATACGCAAAAGAAAAGGGATACAGAATTATTTTATATTACGTAGGTGTTGATTCGGCCGACATAGCAAAAGAGCGGGTCAGACAACGCGTTTTAAACGGCGGTCATGGTATACCCGAAGCCGATATCGAAAGAAGATACTATGAGTCACTTCAAAAATTGGAGATCGTACTTCCGCTTTGCGATATAGCCGAATTGTATGATAATACGACCGCTTTCAGACGTATAGCACACTTCCAAAACGGAGTTTTTGACGAAATATCCGACATTCTTCCGAAATGGGCAGAAAAAGTTATTCATAACTATTAAAAAAGGAGCAGCAATATGCTTGATGAAATTTTATTACGCGTGGAAAAACCCGCGCGCTACATCGGAAACGAGATCAACATGGTCAAAAAGGACAAGTGGGACATAAACTTTGCTTTTTGTTTTCCCGACGTATACGAGGTAGGCATGAGCCACCTGGGTATGCAGATACTCTACTATTTTTTAAACCGCCGCGAGGACACCTACTGTCAGCGGGTGTTCGCGCCGTGGGTAGACATGGAAGAGCAGATGCGCAAGCACCATATACCGCTTTATGCGCTTGAAACGGGCGAGCCGATAAAAAATGCGGATTTTGTGGCATTCACTTTACAGTACGAGATGAGCTACACCAACATTTTAAATATGCTTGACCTTGCGGAGATACCGATATATGCCCGTGACAGAGGCGAGGACGATCCTATTGTCATAGGCGGCGGCCCATGTGCCTACAATCCCGAGCCGTTGGCGGATTTCTTCGATATTTTCTACATAGGCGAGGGCGAGGTCTACTACGACGAATTTTTGGATATGTACAAGGAACACAAGAAAAATGGCGGCACAAGGGCTGAATTTCTGGAGAAAGTCCTCTCTATCCCCTGTATGTATGTGCCGAAATTCTATGATGTTTCGTACAACGAGGACGGCACGCTGAAGAGCTTTGCACCCAATCATCCGTCCGCCCCAAAGACAATAAAAAAGGCGATCGTCAAAGACCTCGATAAAGTTTTTTATCCCGAAAAGCAAATAGTTCCGCTGATAGAAGTCGTACACGACAGAGTTACTCTTGAAGTTTTCAGAGGGTGCATAAGGGGCTGCCGCTTCTGTCAGGCTGGTTATATCTACCGCCCCGTGCGTGAAAAACAGGCAGGCACGCTGATAGAATGTTCAAAATCGCTTGTGGCAAATTCGGGGCATGAGGAGATAAGCCTTACAAGCCTTTCGACAAGTGACTACACACATTTTCAGGAGCTTGCAGCGGGGCTTTTGGACCTTTACACCAAGGACAAAATAAATATCGCCCTGCCCTCCCTGCGTATAGATGCGTTTTCTCTCGATCTGATGGAGCGTGTGCAGGAGGTACGAAAATCAAGCCTTACCTTTGCGCCCGAAGCGGGTACACAGCGTTTAAGAAACGTGATAAACAAGGGACTTACCGAAGAAGATATATTAAGCGGCGCAGCCCTTGCATTCTCGGGCGGCTGGAACAGGGTCAAGCTGTATTTTATGTGCGGACTTCCGACCGAGACCGACGAAGACCTTTTGGGCGTAATAGATCTTGCGAATAAAATCGTAGACAAATATCACGAGATACCGAAGGAAGAACGCCCCCGCCCCGTTTCCGTGGTGGCAAGTATGTCCTGTTTTGTGCCCAAGCCGTTCACACCGTTCCAATGGTCGGCGCAGGCCACTGTGCCCGAATTTTTGCGCAAAACAAAACTTGTAAAGACCAATATGAGCAAAAAACAGGTGCGCTACACCTATCATGAACCCGAACTGAGCAGCATGGAAGCCGTGCTTGCACGCGGCGACAGGCGTGTTTGCGACGTGGTATACCGTGCATGGAAAAACGGCGCAAAATTTGACGGCTGGACAGAACTTTTCCGCTATGATATGTGGATGAAAGCCTTTGAAGAAACAGGCTTGGACAAGGATTTTTACGCCTGCCGCGAAAGAAGCTATGACGAACTTTTGCCCTGGGATCATATCTCGATAGGTGTAAGCAAAAACTTTTTTATAAAGGAAATGGAAAGGGCAAAGGCCGAAGAAGTCACCAAAAACTGCCGTACCGAGTGTGCTATGTGCGGTGCAAAGGCCTTTGGAACGGGTGTATGCTATGAATAGGATAACATACGGCTACCGACTTAAATTCAAAAAAGACGGCAAAATGCGTTTTATAGGGCATCTTGACCTTTTGACTTATTTTCAGCGGGCAGTCAAGCGCGCCGATATACCGATTGCATTTTCACAGGGCTTCAATCCGCATCAGCTGATGAGTTTTGCTGCTCCTCTGCCGCTTGGTATGGCAAGTTACGCGGAATACGTGGATATAAAACTGGACGAGCCGATGGAGTGCGAGGAAATAAAAAACCGACTTAATGCGCAGGTTAGCGAGGGTACGGAGATAACGGAGGTCCGCCCCATAAGGGAAAGAGAGGACACGGGCGCTGCCCTGCTTGCCGCCGCGGATTACACGGCTGTACTCGATTTTAAAGACGAGGACTTTGCCGAAAAGCTTAAAACGCTTGAAAAAGACAAAGAGTGGAATATCGAAAAGCTCGGCAAAAAGAAAAAATTAAAAACTGTCGATATAAAGCCGATGATATACGGCCTTATCTGTGAGGACGGAGAGCACACCACCCTGCACGTCCGCCTTGCCACAGGCAGCAATGTCAATCTTAAAATCGACCTTTTGCTTAAATATATATATGAAAAGCTCGGCCTTGACTTCGATTATCTTAAAATAAAAGTCACAAGAACCGAAATGTATACCGAAAAAGACGGAGAGTTTGTTTCAATAATGAACTGATGTATAAAAGAGGGGGCAGTTTTTTCGTGCAGACGTGCACAAAAGGGCTGCCCCCTCTGCGCAATAAAAATTTTATGTTTTTCGATAATTTATTATTGACAAAGTTATATTTATATGCTACACTTTTATCAAAGGGATATTTAAGAGAGGTGAGCAGATATGTATATAAAACTTATTCAGCCAAAGATGCTTCGGCGGCCTATGGACAGCAGTATAAAATCGAGGATGTCGCCGCCGCTGGGACTTATGACGATAGCAGCGATGCTGCGTGACAGGCACAAGATAGTAATAGAGAACGAAAATATAAGACCAATAAACTTTGATACGCCCGATCTGGTCGGTATCACCGTGACGGTGGATGCTTTGCCGAGGGCTGTGGAGATAGCGGCGAAGTTTCGCAAAAAGGGCATTCCCGTTGTTGCGGGCGGCATACATATCACTACTGCCGAGGCTTTTGTGCCGAAAGATGCGTTTGACGTTTTATGTATAGGACCTGCGGAGGGAACATGGGACGAGATAGTGCGCGACTTTGAAGCGGGCAATTTAAAAAGCCGCTATCATTGCCGACCCATGACGGGGCATGACATAGTTTCGCCTGCCTACGACATGGTAAAAAGCAGCGAATATCTGTACTGCAATATTGTACACACGGGCAGGGGCTGTCCTTTCCGCTGTGATTTCTGCTACAACAGTTCCAAAGAGCGAAAGTTTATGAACCGTGATATTTCGGATGTGATAGCCGAGATAGAAAACATCGGCAAAAAGCATATTATGTTTATAGACGACAATTTTGCGGGGGATCTGAAATACACGCGCGAGCTGGTGCGCAGGCTGAAACCGCTCGGCATAAAATGGAATGCGGCGGTGTCCGCAAACATTGCCGACCACCCCGATTTACTGGACGAGATGAAAGAAAGCGGATGTATGGGGCTTTTTATCGGGTTTGAGAGTATAGACCCCGCCTCCGTAAAGGGTGTGCACAAGGTACAAAACGATACGGGGAAGTATGAGAGGATAGTTGAAGCCCTGCACAGCCGCGGTATAATGATAAACGCAAGTTTTGTGTTCGGGCTTGACGGCGACACGCCCGAAACATTCAAAACAACGCTTGACTGGATAGTTAAAAACAGGATAGAGACCGTTACATCGCATATCCTGACACCCTACCCCGGCACGGTTTTATACGATAAGATGAAAAGCGAGGGCAGACTTCTGACCGACGACCTGTCGCTCTACAATACCGCAAATGTGGTGTTCAAGCCCAAAAACATGACCGAAAAGCAGCTTTATGACGGCTATATCAAGATATACAAGGACATTTACAGCTTTAAAAATATAATAAGGCGTATGCCCAAGTCAAAGGAACAGATACCCGCTTATCTGATGTTCAACCTTTTTTACAGAAAGTTCGGGAAATTTACCGACTTTTTGTGCCAAAAAATATCCTACGAAAAAATCGGGCTCTGGGGCGAAAAACTGTCACGGTACATAAACAGAGACAGCCGCCCACACACGATCAAAACCACCGAAAAAATTTTCCGCTGAAAACACAGGGGGACGGTTCTTTTGTGCACATCAAAGTGCTCAGTTTCGCTATTTAAGCCATTTTGACTTAATGCGCCCGTCCCCCTGTGCACGCATAAATTAATTGCGCGGCAAAAACATCAGAAAAGCCGCAAAAAATATTGCCAATATGTAGATAACATAATTTATTCTGTGGCCTTTGCCCGCCATGATATGTGTCAAAAGGTAAATAATAATGCCAAAGGCTATACCCGTAAGCAGGCTGCCCGTAAGCGGCATAAGAATAATTGTAAAAACAGCGGGGACGGCTTCTATAGGTTTATCAAAGCCGACATCATTCATCACATTCATCATCAGCACGCCCGAAACTATAAGCGTAGTCGCGGTAGCGGCAGACGGAACAAAGCCTGCCAGCGGTGCAGAAACCGAGGTAACAATAAACATTATGCCCGTAAGCACGGCCGTAAGTCCCGTGCGTGCGCCCTCCAATATGCCCGCGGTGCTTTCTATATAAGTAGAAACATTGGTCGTGCCAAGCAAAGCACCCGCCGCAGTGGTAACGGCATCAACTTCAAGTATGCGCGGAGTCCTTTCGGTGATCCGCGTTTTTTCTTTTTTTAAAATATGCCGTGCGGCAAGAAGCATTGACATGGTTTCAAAAATATCCATTATGCAAATTGCAAACAGGATGACCGCAAGGGTGGAAAATGACATAAGTTTCGATCTTATATCGTCACCCGTTATAAGACCCGAGAAATCCGGGCGGAAAAGCACCGAGCCGAACGGAATCTCAAAAAAGCTGACCGCATGTCCTCTATGCAGCAGCCCGAGAGGAACGGCAAGCACAATACACGCTATCTTTCCTATAAAGACCGCACCGTGCACACGTTTGTCCAAAAGAATGGTTATAAGTATCACACCCGCTATGGCAAGCCATGCGCTGCGGGTATCGTGAGAATGAACGGCAAGCATATCAAAAAGATGAATACCGCCCTCGTCAAATTCTATTATATGTGCTTTCTGAAGCCCCGTATATGTAATAAACATACCTATGCCCGCTGTTACGGCATATTTCAGATTGCGTGGTATTGCACTGTGTATGCGTGCTTCCGCCCCCGTTGCCGAAAGGACGAAAAAACACAGCCCCGAAATAAAAATTATAGCAAGCGCCTGATAATAGGTGTAGCCGAAATTGTGGCATACCGTATATACAACAAAGGTCGCTATGGCAAGGCTTGGGCCTTGTACAAAGGGCATATTGACCGTCATGCCCATAACTATAGAGCCTATGCCCGCCGCCCAGAATGCCGCCGCAGTAAGTGCCGTAAGAAACTGTCCCGCAGTTACGCCGTTAAAGAGTACGGCAGACTGCACCAACTCTCCGTTTGCATCTATTGCACCGGGAAAAGCCCCGACTATGACTTCGGGTACAAGCGACAAAAGATAAAGCAGCGTAAAATAATTTGTTACGGCCGCTATCAGTTCCCGCCTCAGAGTTGTATTATGTTTTGTCAGATGAAAATAGTTTTCAAGTAGAAGGCGAATTTTCTGCATAAAAAACCCCCGTTTTGCAGATATATCAAGTATAACATACAAACGGGGGAAAAACAAGGCCGTTAAAAAGTTTTCGGCTAACGCAGTATCCGCAGTGAATTCAATACCGCAAGCAGCGCCGTACCGACATCGGCAAAGACCGCAAGCCACATATTTCCAAGGCCGAGAGCGGCAAGCAAAAGTACCGCAAACTTGACCAGAAGCACAAAGATCACGTTTTGTTTTAAAACAGCCATTGTTCTGCGTGAAGTCTCCACCGCACGCAAAACGGCCGAAGGCTTATCGCCCATAATTACCATATCTGCCGCTTCTATTGCGGCATCACTGCCTATACCGCCCATGGCAATACCGACATCCGCACCCGACAAAACGGGAGCATCGTTAATTCCGTCGCCCATAAAAGCAGTCGTTCCATGCTTTTTCTTCCAATTATTCAGTTCATTAAGTTTGTCGCCGGGCAAAAGTTCGCATTTTATTTCGGAAATACCCGCTTTTTTAGCCGTTTCTTCGGCATTTCTTCTCGTATCTCCGGTAAACATAACACTCTTTATCCCCGCTGCCGCAAGCCCGCGCACCGCAAGCGCACTGTCATCCTTTAAAGTGTCCGAAAGTGTGATGCTGCCGATAAGTCTGCCGTCAAGTGCCGCATAGACATCCGCATCTTCATTGTCTGCTGCTATGCCGTACTTTTCCATTAATGCGCGGCTTCCGACATAAGCGCGTTTTTTATTGAAAATACCCGTCATACCATAGCCGCCTATTTCTTCTGTTTCTTCGGCAGGCACAGGGGTTTTGCCGTAAGCGGATAAAATTGCCTTTGCAATGGGATGTGTTGAATACTGCTCCAGCGCAGCCGCAAGCTCCAGTGTCTCACTGTTTGCGGAATGTACGGTAAACTGCCCTGTTGTCAGTGTTCCCGTTTTATCAAATATCACATTTTTTATACTTGCAAGGGTCTGTATATAACTGCTGCCCTTTATCAGCACGCCCTGTTTTGAAGCCTTTCCTATACCGCTGAAAAAGCACAGCGGCACCGAAAGCACCAGTGCACAGGGGCAGGATGCAACCAAAAATATAAGCGCCCTTTTTATCCACCGTATATCAAAGCCCGTAAATATGCACGGTACAACAGCAAGCAGTACTGCAAGTATAACGACCGCAGGCGTATAAATACGTGCAAATGCGGTAATAAAATTTTCTGCTTTCGCTTTGTGCGCCGCCGCATTTTCCGTCATTTCCAGTATACGCGCGCAAGTGCTGTCGTCAAAAACGCTTTCCGCCTTTATTTTAATGGCCTTGCCGCTGTTTATGCAGCCGCTTAATACCCTGTCGCCTACATTGACCTCCCGCGGAACGCTCTCACCCGTAAGCGCTGCCGTATCAAGCGAAGTCGTTCCGTCCGTAACAACTCCGTCTGCGGGTATCTTCGCTCCCGCCTTAACAAGCAGTATATCGCCGATTTTTATATCCTCGGGAGGTATCTCCTTTATATTGCCGTCAACCACAAGGTCGGCGTGTTCTATCTTCATATCCATAAGCTCCGTTATGGAACGGCGCGAACGCTCAACAGCAAGATCCTGCAAAAATTCGCCCACCTGATAAAAGACCATAACGGCCAGCGCCTCGGTGTATTCCCCAAGAATAAATGCACCTATCGTTGCTGCCGACATTAAAAAATTCTCGTCAAACACATGGCCTTTCGTTATGTTTTTTGCCGCCGAAAAAATTACATCGTACCCCGCCGCAATATATGCCAAAAGTATAATAAACGGATTTTTAAACACAAAAAAGTAGGCCAAAAGCAGCAGAACAACAGCCAAAGCCCGCAGGCCAAACACCAAAGGAGAAGCCTCCGAATGAGAATGAGAATGAGAATGTCCGTGCTCGTGCTCATGTTCATGTTCGTGCTCGTGTTCGTGCTCATGTTCGTGTTCATGCTTATGTTCATGCTTGTATGCGGATCTTTCAATCACTTCAACACCGTTTTCAATGCCCGATACAATAATATCTATCTCTTCTATCAGTTTATTTAATGACATATTGTGTTCAAGCGTAAGATTTTTGTTTATAAAATTAAATTCCACATTTTCAAAACGCGGGTCGTTTTTTATCTTGTTCTCTATCTTCGCCGCACAGTTCGGACAGTTAAGTCCGTCAAGTACCAATGTGCTTTTCATTCCGACACCTCCTCGCCCTCATAAGCGTTTTTATGCGAAAGATGCTCTATGCCGTTTCGCAGCAGTATACCCACATGCTCATCGTCAAGCGAGTATATGACCATTTTTCCGTCACGTCTGAATTTCACTATGTCGTTTTGTCTGAGCAAACGCAGCTGATGCGACAGCGCCGATTGGTTAAGCCCCAATTCGCCCACAAGCTCACTTACACACATATCCTTTTGCAGCAGTGCATACAGTATCTTTATTCTTGACGGGTCGCCGAATATTTTGAAAAAATCGCCTAAATCATAGGCCAGATCATCATTTAAGGGTTTCATAAAGCACACTCCTTCCAATTCAATATATGAACAACTGTTCATATATTCATTATAATACCCGTCTGCTGTTTTGTCAACAACTTTTTTTGCACGCAAAAAGAACCGCCGCATAAAAAACGGCAGTCCTTTTTGTAGTGTTATATATTGTATAAAGGAGAGTCGGTTATCAGAAATCGACCTCTGTATCATAGTAGCAGCATTTAAGCAGCTTTTCCATTTCCTCCTGCGAGGGCTGACGCGGATTTGAGCCTGTGCAGGCATCTGCGATAGCGTTTGTTGCGATAGAGGACAGTCTTTCAAGGAATACATCCTCGGGAACGAAGCCCTGTTCTGTCGGGAAGCTGTCCGCACCGTAATTCTTGATACAATGAGGAATGTTGAGTTTGTCGTTCATACCTCTTAAATAATCTATAAGCAGTTTAACTTTTTCGTCGTCATTTGCGCCGCCAAGGTGCATATAATCGGCAATTACGCCGTAACGCTTTTTAGCCGTTTCATCCTTAGCGTTAAAAGCAATTACCTTAGGCAGATACATGGCATTAGCCGCGCCGTGGATGATATGAGCGCCGTAATCAGCAAAGATAGCGCCTGTTTTATGCGCCATAGAATGTACGATACCAAGCAGAGCATTGGAGAAAGCCATACCTGCAAGGCACTGTGCGTTGTGCATTCTGTCGCGTGCGTCCATATCGCCGTTGTATGACTTAACAAGGTCGGCCTGGATCATTTCTATAGCATGGATAGCAAGCGGATCGGTATAATCGCAGTTAGCTGTGGAAACATAAGCCTCGATAGCATGAGTCATAGCATCCATACCCGTGTGTGCGGTGAGCTTCTGGGGCATTGTTTCCGCAAGGTCTGCATCAACGATAGCCACATCGGGTGTTATCTCAAAATCTGCTATAGGATATTTGATACCCTTGTCATAATCCGTGATGATAGAGAAAGCCGTAACCTCGGTCGCCGTACCCGATGTTGAGGGGATAGCACAGAAATGAGCTTTTTTGCGCAGTTCGGGAATACCGAATACCTTGCACATATCCTCAAAAGTACAATCGGGATATTCATACTTTATCCACATAGCCTTAGCCGCATCTATAGGCGAGCCGCCGCCCATAGCTACTATCCAGTCGGGCTCGAATTCGATCATTTTAGCTGCACCGTTCATAACGGTCGTAACGGACGGGTCGGGCTCAACACCCTCGATAAGCATAACTTCCATGCCCGCTTCTTTCAGATAATCTTCCGCACGCTGTAAAAAACCGCCGCGCTTCATTGCACCGCCGCCAACTACTATAACGGCCTTTTTGCCCTTAAGGTTCTTTAAGTTTTCCAAAGCACCCTTGCCATGGAACAAGTCTCTGGGTAAAGTAAATCTTGCCATAAAAAATTCCTCCAAAAAAATTTAATAATTGATTGCTGTAAAAAATAGTTATTGTTTAAGTTCGTTAAAATAATAACACATTTCAGGGTGGATTTAAAGTGGTAAAATACTCAAAAATAATTTTTAATTTTGTCTATTATGCACAATAACCGCTATTTCATTATACTTTCAAACCCATGTTCGCTATTTTGCATTTATACTATTACATCTATAACTTTGACACTTTCATATCAATCTTTACCCATTTTTTTATAAGTATTTTCATTTGTAATGCGGCATATAATTTTTATACAAGAAACTTTTGAACAGGAGAGATAAGTATGAGAGGACAATGGAGTGAAGCCATAGATATTATAAAGGAGCAGCTTGCTACCGCGCGGCACAGGCTTAACTATGCCACGGATGACGATATGATAGACAGCCTTATTTACGAGATAAAGTCTTTACAGCACAAATATAATTATTATATCAAGCTCTGCCGCGAGAGCCTTGCCGAGACCGAGGTGGTATGATGCGGGCATTAAGATTTCTGATGCGCATGGGAGCGGGTGCGGCGGCGATATTTGCGGCGGATGTGCTTTTGTCGCCGTTTGAGATAGGGGTCGGGATAAATCTTTTTACGACGGGCTTTTGCGCCCTGCTCGGAGCACCCGGGCTTGCGGTGCTGTATGCGCTTGCGTGGGTTTTGAAATAGCGGAAAAGAGGGGATAGAATTGCACTTAAAAAACACAAAGTTTCTGCTTGTTCCCGCTTTTCTGCTTGTGCTGTCCTGCGTGTATTTCAGACCCCAAAAAGCCAAAACGCAGGAAGTTGCCCCTGCCCTTTTTTACGAACTTGCACCCGCGGGACTTGCGTCACAGGCGAACCTTGAAGATTTTGCGCCCGTGAAGTATGATATTAAAAGCCTGAACGATATCCCGTCTTTGATGCAGTACGTCTATGCCGTAGACAAAAAGACTATCATGACAAGCGATCTGTTTGACACGAAAAAACTGCTTGCCACGGACTGTCATATTCAAAAAAGCGCCGACGAGCCGACCGTGCTGATATTTCACACCCATGCAAACGAGCTTTACTCCAACAGCAAAAGCAAGGCCGAGGGAGTATGCGGGGCGGGCGAATATCTGAAAACTCTGCTGGAACAAAACTACGGCATAAAAGTTTTGCACGTTACCGAGGATTTTGATATGCAGAACGGAAAAATACAAAGAAACGGGGCTTACGAGCGCTGTGAGCCGTACATAAAACAAATTTTAAAGGAAAACCCGTCTATTCGGCTTTGTATCGACCTTCACCGCGACGGTGTGAATGACAATATTCGGCTTGTGAAAAATGTCGGCGGGAAAAGCTATGCAAAGATAATGTTTTTTAACGGCCTGTGCCAAAAGAACGAGGGCGGCCGTGCCGTTCCCGTAGGACTTGAAAATCCGTATCTGGAACAGAATCTGGCTTTAAGCCTAAAAATGCAGCTGGCGCTTGATGAAAAATACCCGGGTGTGAGCCGCAAGATCTATCTCAATGCCTACCGCTACTCCCTGCATATGCTCGACAAAAGTATGCTCATTGAGCTTGGCGCACAGACCAACACCCAAGAGGAAGTGCATAACAGCATCGAAATTCTTGCGGAACTTATAGGCGAGGTGGTTTTATGAATAAAAGCAGTATTCTGACATATTTTTACATTCTGCTTATTTTTATAGGCACGGCAAAGGTCTATTTTACGCAGACAGCGGACACGGCCGCCATGTCGGTACAGAAAAAGCATATAGTTATAGATGCGGGTCACGGCGGATTTGACCCCGGCAAGGCAGACGATGACGGTACAGAGGAAAAGAAAGTCAATCTGGAAATAGCAAAACTTTTGCAGGGTTATCTTGAACAGAGCGGCGCGGATGTCGGTATGACAAGGATAGAAGACGAAGCGCTTGCGCACACCAAAAACGGCGATATGAAAGAGCGGGTGAAACTCGGCGGCAAGTGTGATGTTTTTGTCAGCATACATCAGAACAGCTACCCATCCCCCAACGTTCACGGGGCGCAGGTTTTCTATTACAAGGAAAGCGAAGAGGGCAAAAAACTTGCCGAACTCGTCCAAAAACGCATAAAAGAATATGCCGATGCCGACAATGCACGCGAAGCCAAGCCCAATTCAAGCTACTACATACTAAAAAAGACCGGTACTCCGAGCATAATCGTAGAGTGCGGTTTTCTCAGCAATCCCGAAGAAAACAAAAAATTAAACGACCCCGACTACCAAAAACGGATAGCCCGAGCCGTTTATATGGGTATTGTGGATTATTTTAACGAACCCGAAGCATAGCCATGCACAGGGGAGCGGTTCTTCTGTATACGACATTTAGTGATATTTGTTATACACCATACTATATAACGTGCACAAAAGAACCATCCCCTTGTGTACGTTATTCTATCCTGCCCTCAAGCTGTGTCAAAAACAAAATATGCTCTTTTATTTTAACGATTTTTATATTCTCGGTCTTTTCGGCTCCTCCCGTACATAATGCGGGGAAATAGCCAAAACATTCGTCATTCTTAGGTATGCCCAATTTTTCTTTGGCGCATTTGTAATTGTCGATATGAAATTTTGACTTTAAAAAATATTCGTCTTTTAAAAACATTAAAAACAGTTCAAAGTCTGCCGCCAATATATTAAAGTCATGCTTATTATAACGCACAATACCGATATATTTATTTTTCTCAAAGGTTATTATATCCCCGAATGCGGTCGTAAATATCGGTATTGATATACCGCCCCTGAAATATGTTTCATCAAGAAGGTCTTTGTATTCACGGGGATCGATGACCCGAAGATAACCGTCCAGCATCGTACAAAAGCCCCGCTCCGACCATATATCCAATAACTCCTGCGGAACTTTGCCCGTAAATTCATCTATCACAGATTTGTTCATTCCCATATCATCACCGTGTGTACGTTAAAATTATTTCTGTATTTAATAAATTTATGTCAGATTTCATTATTTTGTGCTTCCTAAAATATAAATCAAATTGATAGAATCAGTATATGTGTACAGATACATTTACATCTCAATTTTTAGTCTTCGTATATTGATAATTTTGGGTTGCAAAAGCCAACGGTAAAATCTAATAATTCAAGTAAAACATCTTCTGTTTTTTGATCAACATATTTTCTTAATTCCTCCAGAATTTTTATCATAGTGCTTTTATTCATTCCCTGCACTCTATATTTAACCAAGCACCCACGCAACTGCATTAAATCATCAGAATTATGTTCTAATTCCCATAAAATATCTTCTTTAAATCGTTCAACAAGAATCATTTTATTTTTCTCCAATAATCCCGTGTGCTTGCCGTGTTTATTTGTGTCCAACTTCAAAGTAGTCCGCTGCGGCAGTCGGGATGATCTCTATTTTTATATTTTTAGCGTATTTTCGGGCGGTCTCTTCAAGGTCGGACGAGTGTTCGAGATAATTTGCAAGTTCCCTGCCCGCTTTTATAACTGCGGTATCAAAGACGGTCTGTGAGAGGATATAAATGACCTTATTTTTTATCAGACCCGAGATATAGCGAAAATTCGGTGTTATGCCGCTGCCCTTGCAGTTTTGGCAGGGGCGGGAGAAGAGTTTATGCAGGGGAACACTTTGTTTTTGTCGGGTCAGTTGTCCTAAGCCAAGCTCGGTCATGCCGATGTACACGGTCTTTAGCCTGTCCGAAGATATCGCCTTTTTCAGTTCATCTTCAAGCAGCTGTATATCCTCTTTATTTTTCATATTGACAAAATCGACTATGATAATGCCGCTCAGATTGCGTAGTCTTAACTGGCGGGCAATTTCTTTTGCGGCTTGGATATTGACTTTCAGCGCGGTCTTTCTTTTATCGCCGCCGTCTGTGAATTTGCCCGAATTTACATCTATAACTGTCATGGCCTCGGTATAGTCAAAAATCAGAAAGCCGCCGCAGTCAAGCCAGACTTTTCTTTGCAGAAGTTTCTCTATCGCGCTTTCTATGCCATATTCCATAAAAAGCGGCATATCGGCGGTATAGAGAGCCGTGTTTTTAAAAATGCGTGACACATCGTTAAAATACTCTTCGTCATTTACGATCAACTCGTCCGCTTCATCAAGGCAGTCGCGCACAAGCCTGTGTACCTCACGCGGGGCGCGGTAAAGGCAGTACGGCGGTTTTGCAAATTGGCCTTTTGTGAGTATATCGGACAAAAATTTTTGGATTTCAGATATTTCCGATACTATATCGTTTTCATCCGCTTCGGCGGCGTTGGTGCGCACTACCGCATTAAATCCATCCGTAAGCGCCGAAGAAACGACTTCTTTAAGATGTTGGCGCAAAGCATCATCGGTTATTTTTCGGGAAATGCCGATGCCGTTTTTATCGGTCGTGACCGCCGCAAACCGTCCCGATATTGAAATATCCGTTGTGAGGGCTGCGCCTTTTTCGTCATAGGCAGGCTTTTCAACCTGAACGACAAGAGATTGACCCTGTTGGATATTCCTGCCGTTAAGCTGCAAAAAACCGTTCTTTTCCGCGCCTATGTCCACAAAGGCGTATTGTTTTTTCACTATCTGCATAACTCGCCCCGAAAAGATATCGCCCGCCTGCGGCTCGTCGTTCCTGTCCTCCGCGGCAAACTCACATAACTCTCCGTTTATAAGCAGCGCCGCACGGATGTACCCCGAAAGCACGTCTATCAAAAGTTTTTTCATTTTTATCACCTTTTATATTTTGTGTTAAATTGGAATTTAGCGACGATTTGCTAAAAGCAAATCGTCGCTGGAGCACGGGACTGGGAGCTGAGCCGCAAACCGGCGATGCGATTCCCGTGCGACTTCCCGCAACGCGCTTGCGCGCCACTTGCTTATAAGTAACTACTTATTGGAATTTGACGTGGAGAATGATGTAGCGTGTGCGCAGTATAAAAAGCTGTCCCTTTAGGGAAAGTGGCGCCGCTCGCGGCGTCGAAAGGGTGCTTCCTGCGGGGCTTTTCTACCCTTCAGTCGCGCTTCGCGCGCCAGCTTCCCTAAAGGGACGCCTTTATAATGCAACCATAATATCAGGTTAAATACACAATTTAACTCCGTCGCAAATGATAATTTGCGGAAAAAAATTATAGCCGCGGTGTTTAAGCTTGAATTGCGTAAAACTTTATTTGCGCAATATGTTTTGACCCACTTTTCTAAAAAGTGGGCGGGGTGCAGGGGCGGAGCCCCGCAAGAAAA
>JAFUAF010000036.1 GCA_017460805.1 Bacillota bacterium
ATCACTATAAAAAATATAGTTCTCACAAGTGCAATTTCTCTTGTAACATATTTGATTGTATGATATAATTCCATTATAAACTGATATTGTAAAAATGTCGATATTAGGCTGCTTCTGTGGTGTGCCGATATGAAACATTTAACTCCCTTGATGTTACGGAATACGAACTTCCTTATACACTTGAAACAAAGGTGCCTATCGGCAGCAAGCTTGTTTTTGAAAAGTGGGAGGCGAACGACGGAAAAGAATATATGGCGGTGGAACTTATGTATCAAAGCACGGCACAGTTAAGACAAAATGCCATGCTCGGACTTGATGACCCGCCCGTTATATATCCCCTTTCCTTTGAGGGAATAGAGAAAAACGATGACGGTCTGTATCTTTTTGAAGATATCGATGCACGCTTTGATGAAGCGATAAACAAGTATGACGAAATGGTGGAAGAGTATTCGGACGATGCTATTCAGGAAGCCGCATAAAACCCATAAAAATACCCGCAGACGACATATCTGCGGGTGTTTTTGTTTTATCTTTTTATCTTATCTTTCTACTAATTCGGCAACGATCTCAACACCGTCGGTAAGATTTTTTGCATTTGCATCTATTATAATTTCATCGCCTGCGGAGATGCCCGATTCAACTTCACTGTTTATATTGCCGCGGTGAGCCAGTACAACGGGAACTTCTTTTGCTGTACCGTTGTTGTTTACAAACACATAATAGATCTCGCCTTTTTTGTACAGCGCGCTGTTCGGTACCGTAAGGCCGCTTTCGGTGCTGTATGTAACAAATTCAGCCTCAAGTTCGTAGCCGTCTTTAAGATCCGAAGCATCATCAAGCGTCATAACAACTTTAACGCGGTATTCGTCATTTCCAAGTGCGGATGTTGTCTTTTCGGCATAGTCATAGATCTCCGCAACCGTGCCCGAATACTCTCTCTTGTCGTTTTTAAGCTTTTGTGTAAGCTTAACTTTGTCGCCTATGTTGATATAAGGTTCTTCGTTTGTAAGTATATCGGCTTCAACACGAAGGTCGCTTTCGGGTCTGATGACTGCAAGCACCGTACCTGCTTCAACACGGTTTATTTTGTCTGCGGGCAGGTCGGAAATAATGCCGTCGGCCTGTGCTTTTATAGTACAGCGTGCTATTTTGTCATCCAACTGCTTTATCTCTGTCTGCTTTTCGGATATCTGCGAGTTTGTATTGGCCTCGGCAAGAGACATCTTGTCGTTTGAAAGCTGTGATTCAAGAGTGTCGCGCTTTGCGTATATCTCTTTAAGCTGAATATCAAAATCTTCCTGTATGGATTTGTAGTATTCGCTGTTTTCACTGCTGCTCTGGGATGCTCTGGCAACGGCATCGTTGTATTTTTGTGTCGCTTCGTTATAGCTGTTCTGTGACGAATTATACTTGTTCTGTGCCTCGTCCATTTCATTTTTGCTTATAACGCCTGCCGAAAACAGTTTGGTTTTGTTATCAAGCTCGTTTTTGTTGAAATCAAGCTCTGTCTGTGCGGCATCAACAGCGGTTTTAAGTACATCTATATAGGTCTCGGGAGAAACTTCCATATTTTTTTCGTACTTTTTCTGCTTGCGTGCATTTTCTATCTGGTCAAGCTGAACATTAAGCTCGTTGATGCTGTTCCTGATATCTTTTTTCTCATAGCTGTCATTCTGCTTTGTTTCATTGAGGTTTGCACGAAGAGTGGCGATCTCGTCATTGAGCTTCTGCTTTTCAAATTCAAGGTCTTTGCTGCTGACTACTGCTATAACATCGCCCTTTTTTACGGCCTGGTTTTTCTTCACATTTACGCTTACAACAGCGCCCTCGGTTTCACTTACGCAGTTTATGGTATCGCCGCTTTTAACGTGCGCATTCTCCGTAAAACTGTCTGTGTATTCGCTTGCGGCGACTTTTACGCAGCGGACTTCTATATCTTCACTTAAAGCCCAGTAAATGCCGTAGCCGATGCCGCCTACGGCTGCGATTGCTACGATTGTTTTTAAAACTTTTTTTACAATATCTTTTTTCACTGTATTACTCCCTTTCTTTAAGGACATCGGTGAGTTCCATATTAAAGACATCCCTTATTATCAAAATTACCGAAATAACTGTTGAAACAATACATATTAAAAGTGCGGCTATCCACATTATCGGGAATATCTGCATTGTTATGGTTTCGGTATCACTGCCCGCGGCAAATTCTATTATGCGGCTCCAGGCGTGTATCCACGGAAGCCCGATCAATATGCCGAAACAGAAATTTATTACCTGTTCAAAAATTATTATTTCGCTTATTTCGGGTTTTGTCATTCCAAGCACCATAAGAGTACCGAATTCGTTTTTACGCTCTCTTATGCTTATGCCCATGATATTGTATATCATCAGAACACCCGCGAATATTGAAAATATCGCAAGGAAATTCATTGTCAGCACAACGGTGCTCATCATTTCCGCATAACTTTTTTTCTGGTCTACCTGTGTAAACATAAAAGAGATACTTCGCATTTTGCTTATCTGTGTTTTTATGCTGTCCGTTTTTCCCGGGTCGGCGGTTATCAGAAAAAGGTTTACCTTGTCTGTAACAGGGAAGTATCTTTTTATGCCTTCGCCGTTTATAAAACTGTACATACCCGAAGCATCTTCCACAATTTGTACAATGGGTACTTCAACGGGCGAATTTGTATAGGTCAGATCGTTACATTCTATCTTTACAATGTCGCCTGTTTTTACCTTGAGTTTGTCTGCAAGGTGATGACTCATTATAAGACCGTCGTCACGCGGTTCGTAATACTTGCCGTACCTGTCCATGATACGGTAAGTTTCCGAATTGTTGTTCAGTACCATAAGCGGTGCATACTCATAATGATTGGCCGCAGTCATAAGTGTCGAATAACTGGCTGCCGCTTCCGCCCGGTAAACATCTTTCATATTTCTGAGTATATCGTTTGCATCATTTCGGTCTATCAGCTCGGTCAGTTTAACTTTAATGTCATAGTTTTCTATCTTGCCGAACTGGTCGTTTACCATTTTGTCCACAAGAATATTGTAGGAGCCGAAGGCCGCCACACACGAAAACGGGAATGCAACCGCGACCGCTATTATAAGACTTCGGCCTTTGTTTCGAAGCATTGATGTAAGGCCTATTTTTTGTCTTGTGTTAAGCAGTTTGCCCAAAACCGCGGGAACTTTGAAACTGCCGCCCTTTGGCGCTGCCGCTCTCATACTTTCGGCGGGGTTTATTTTCATAACACCGTTTACACCAAGATAAACCGATATGATCGCCGTAGCAAGTGATATAAGTATGGAAATTATCCATGATGATATATGCAGGGTATAGGTATGATCGGGAAGATTGAAATATATCGCATCATCAATGAATAGAAATTTTCCAACCATCTCGGCAGGAATAAGAAACAGTGCACCGCCGGCAATACCTATTACAACGGCCTGTTTCATATACTGCGTAAGAATTTCCATATTGCTTGCGCCAAAGGCTTTCATAGTACCGATAAGTATTCTGTCCTTATCTATCATCTTTTTAAGCACTATATAAAGCATAAACACGGTAACAGCCATAAAAATTGTAGGTATGACCGAGATTATCAGATTATACATATCTATCTCTTCGGTTACACCGTTAAAGCTTTCCTGGTCTTTCCTTTCGGTTATCGAAACAACGGAGTAGGGCTTGAGCATCTGTTCTATGCTGTATCTTACATCCGAATATGCAACGCCGTCCGAAAGTTTTATACCAAGGTTTGTTACCTCCCCGTGCGCGCCCAAAAGCTTTTCAAGACCATCCGTGCTCATTGCCGCTATATCAAATACGGAGCTGTCGGGAGAAGTTGCCGATTCGTCCGCCGTGCTTGTCATCCTCTCCGAGGAGTAGGCAATACCGCGGCAGGTCAGCTTTTTTGTTTTGTTATTGGCAATAACGGTTATTTCATCGCCGCTTTGGATATTGTATATATCACACATTTTTTTACTGATATAAATATCCGTGTCGCTCATATTGTCGGGCTCGGGTATCAGCAAAAGCTTGTTCATGTTGTCATCGGGGCTGTAGGCCATGGCGTGGATGGTTATTACCTTTGTTTCGCCGTCGCGCAAAAGACGCATATTTCCTTCAAGCCGTCCGAAACTGTCGTCTATGCCGTCTATGTCCTCAAGTATGCTTACCTTTTGCTTAGGCATGGATGTTACTTCCACAAAGACATCGGCAAATGACGTTTGGTTAAAATATTCCGAGCATTTTTCTTCAAAAATAATATTAAAGTTGGTCATGCCCGTAAATATAAGTGCGCCCATGGCGATTATAAGCACCGCACCTATATATGAAATTTTATTCTGCCCAATCGTTCGCAGAATGTTTCTGAAAAATCTTCTCATTTATATGCTTCACCTACCATTCCACTTCATCGGGGGTAAGCGGCTTTTCATTTACAACTACTTTTTCTATGTGACCGTCCCTGAAATAAAAGACCTTATCCGCAACATAAGCAATATTTGCATTATGTGTAACAACAATAATGGTCTTATTGTATTTTTGGTTGAAATCAAGCAGTAATTTAAGTACGTCCACACCCGTTTTGGTATCAAGCGCGCCCGTAGGCTCGTCACACAGCAAAAGATCGGGGTTCTTGCAAAGCGCACGCGCTATAGCCACACGCTGCTGCTGACCGCCCGACATTTTTGCGGGGAAGTAGTCCGCACGTTCCGCAAGTCCTACCGCAGCCAAAAGTTCCTTGGGGTCAAGCGCATTGTTTGTAAGCTCTGCCGCCAGTTCGATATTTTCTATAGCGGTAAGGTTTGGCATAAGGTTATAAAACTGAAAAATAAAACCCACATATTTGCGCCTGTAATCCGTAAGTCCGCTTTTTGAAAGCTTATGTACTTCTATATCGTTATAAAACAGCTTACCGTCGGTTATGGTCTCTATGCCGCCGATAATGTTCAGCATAGTACTTTTGCCCGAACCCGACGGCCCGAGAACTACTACAAATTCGCCCTCGTTAATGCTAAAATCAACACCTCTCAGTGCGTTTACAACAATTTCGCCGCTTATAAATTTTTTTATAAGACCCTCAGCTCTTAAAATTTCTTTCATTTCCGTCACCACTGTTTCTTTTATAATTGGTGTTTAATAAAAATATTTATCGGAAGATTTAACTTGCAATAAATATTGCGAAATACTTTGATTTCACGCTATTAAACTTTTTGAATTGAGAAAATGGGCTTTCTTCCTGTTTATTATACCATGATAACGCCTTTTTTTCAACTGATATTTTTTAAGAACGTTTTAAAGAGCGTTTTTCAAGAGTATTTTTAAAGAAAATAACTATACAAAAATTCTTTTTTGTGATACTGTAATATTAAATGACGATTTTTTAAGAAACGGAGATAAAAAATAAAAAACTAAAAAACATAAAAAAATACTTAAACATAAAAAATACTTAAAAAGGAAGATGCCGCTTTGACATCTTCCTTTTGTTTACATTTTTTGTTTATTTTATTTTACTTTTGAACTTATCTCTTCGGGTATGTGTTCAAGTATATAATTTTTTACCAAATCAAAATCTTCGTCTTTCACATATACTTGATTATTGCTGAAAGGCGCATTTAAATAGATAGTGTGATGCGCCCTTGATATTTTTATCCTTTTTACCTTGTCGAAATCCGTGCTGAGGCTGTCATGCGTTGCGGCAAGCAGCCCGGCACCGGCAGCCGAAGGTTTTCCCGCTGCTGCGCCTATCATGGCCGTGAGCCATCCCGAGGCTTTGACCTTGTCAAACTGCTTTTCCATCTGTCGGTGGATAATGCCCTTGTCGTCCATCTCAAAAATGACCATATAGCGCCAACCGTACTGTTTTGCAACCATAAGATAGGCTATTATGCCTATCACACAAAAAACAAGCGCAAGTATCAGAAAAAATTTGGCTGTTTCCAAAAAGGTTTCAAGGTCAAGGTCGTTTCCTATCAGGTTCAGAAAGTTCGCAAACAGCCATACCGCAAAAAATGATATTCCCAGTACTTTCCATACAGTGAATAATATGACGGGGTTTTTAAGCATATCAAAGGGATAGACCCAGCGGTATTTGCCGTCATTGCAAAGCGTAACACGTTCGGCGTTAAACCCTTCGCTGTTTTGTTTTGACATAAACGTCCCTCCTTTTGCGTTTTCTTAATTTTATAAATATTATATAATATTTTTGCCCTATTGTAAACAGAAGTTTTTCTGCCTGCGAAAAATTATTCCGGATTTTGTGTAATATAACTGAAAAAAGTAGAAATGGAACAAAACCGAAGATCGTGTAAACGAAACGGTCTGAAGAAAAATTGACGGGGAGAGATGATCGGTTGTCAAAAAAATACTGGACAGAAAAGATTTGTTATGATAAAATAAAGTAAGTTAGTGTAAACTTATTCGATGTTGGTGAGCTTATGTTTATTTTAAATTCGGGCGCGGATGTGCCGCTTTACGTTCAGATATATGAACAGATAAAAAAAGATATAGCGGACGGCAGGCTTGAGGGCGGCGACAGGCTGGATCCAAGCAGGCAGCTTGCTCAAAGCATAGGTGTGAGCCGCAATACCGTCGATTTAGCGTATGAAAAGCTTTTATCCGAGGGCTATATCATAAGCCGCGCAAGACGGGGTTATTTTGTCGAGGATATCCGTCAGCCGTATGCGGCGGAAAGACCCAAGGAAAAGAAAAAAGCAGTTTTTGATATGCGTGAGGGCAGTGTGTGTGCCGAAAATTTCCCGCTCAGCAAGTGGAAGCAATGTGCGGCAAAAGCGCTGACAAATGATGCGGTCTTTACTTCTGCGCCGACTTTCGGCACGGATGAATTAAAGGCGGAAACGGTGGATTTTTTGTATCGCTACCGCAGTATACGCTGTTCGGCGGAAGATGTTTTTATTTTCGGCGGTATGGAAAGCTGTATGGGGTCGGTATTTACGGCTCTCGGCAGGGATACCGTGCTTTATTTTGCAGAGGATGAAAACAGCGCCGCTCCCGAAATAGCCGCAATGTGCGGTATGGATATAAATACGGGCGGTTTGGATAATGCGTTTGAGGGAAACTGCGTGTATTTAAGGGCGTTTTGCGGCGATAAATATTTATCTGGGGAAAAACGCAGAGAAGCCACAAAAAGAGCGGAAGAGAACAATGTTATAATTATAGAAAACGATACGGGTTTTTTCTATGCGGGCAATATGACAAAACTGCCTGCCCTGCGGGCTTATAGCGAAGAAAACGTTATTTATACGGGTACTTTTGCGGATATTATATTCCCCGCGGGGATAGCTTATGCGGTCGTGCCGAAGCAAATTGCGGATAAGCTGAATAAAATGAAACGGTGTTTTTCATGTGCCGATGTTTTTACACAGCTGACCCTTACTTATTTTTTAAGGGATAAAAACAGGGACAGATACCTGTACAGAATGGCAGGCTGTGAGAGAGAAAAGCTTGAAGAAATGGCGGATGAGTGCAAAAAGCTTTTCGGCAGGGCAGAAGCGAATTATGCCGACTGTACCGTATCAATAGCCGATACTTCCGCACAGGAGATATGCCAAAGGGCGGAAAAATCGGGTGTGCTTGCGGATATGCAGGGGGACAAACTTGTGCTTTGCAGCCGCGGTATCAAAAAAGAAGATGTGCGCGCGGCGGTAAGGCTGTTATATAATGCCGCCGTTGAGAACTAAAAGCTGTTATGCTTAGCATGACGGCTTTTTTATTTGCTGGCACTATAAAATTTTATTTATCTGGCACTTTACATAGGAGTTAGGGTATGCTAACATATTCGGTAGTGAAAATAAGTTAACCAAAACTAATTGGTAACATTCCGGAGGCGTACAATGAAAATTTCAAATAAACTTTGGCGTATGTTAGCACTTTTAACGGCGCTTACGCTTGCACTTATGTCGCTGTCCATACCTGTTATGGCCACAACATGGGGGCAGAGCGAGGGAACTTATGCCAACTGGACGGAGCTTGCCGAAAAAATGGAGGAAGTTCTGGAGGGCGTAAAACAGTATTACGCAGACGGCGATGCGGAAAACGCATTTGACCAGATGAACCGTACATACTACAGCTTTTATGAGGTAGAGGGCTTTGAAAAAAGTGCAAAATCCTATATAAAGGCTTCCAGAAAAACGGAAGTGGAGTTCCAGTTCTCCAAAATAAAATCGGCCATTAAAAAGGGAGAGCCGCAGGAGACTGTAAACGAATATGTTGACGGACTGGCTGCGATGCTCAAAGAGGATGCAAAGATACTGGATGTAAAATTCGGTTATGCAACAGAGGAGAGTGCAGATACATCAAACGAGAGCACCGACAATGCAAGCACGGCGGCTTCGTCGGGCGGACTTAATTCGGGCAGCAATTCGTTTGCTACCTTTCTTGCCTGCTTCGGCATAATTTTAAGAGAGGGTTTTGAAGCTATACTGGTAGTCGGCGCAATTATCGCCTATCTTGTAAAATCGGGCAATAAAGACAAACTTCGCGCCGTTTACTTAGGTTCGGTAATAGCTATATTCGCAAGTTTTGCAGCGGCAATGCTGCTTAATGCGCTTAAACTTGCAAACAGCGCAAATCAGGAGATAATCGAGGGTGTTACAGCGCTTATCGCTGTGCTTGTGCTGTTCTATGTATCAAACTGGATGGTGTCCAAGGCGGAAGCCGAGGCATGGACAAAATATATCGAGGGTCAGGTTTCCGCATCGGTTGAAACGGGCAGCCTGTTTACACTCGGGTTTACAGCTTTTCTTGCGGTATTCCGTGAGGGCGCGGAGGTAATACTTTTCTATCAGCCTTTACTTGCGGAAGGAAATCCTTCAATGGTCTGGGCGGGCTTTGCAACGGGCTGTGTGGTACTTGTGATCGTGTTCCTTGCAATACGCTTCTTAAGTATCAAACTTCCTATCAAGCCGTTCTTCCTGGGCACAAGCATATTGATGTTTATAATGAGTATTTCTTTCCTTGGCTCGGGTATAAAAGAACTTATCGAGGGCGACGTTATAATGATGACATCCCCCGACTGGCTTGCCGCAATAATACCGTCAAACGACCTGTTTGATGTGCTTGGCATCTACCCGTGCTTACAGACGCTTATACCGCAGTTTATACTGCTTACCATAACACTTCTTATCTTTGCTATGACAAAGTGGAAGAGAAACAGCAGGGTAGAAGCAGGTATAATGGCTATCCTTTTCGGCGGTCTGGGCATACATAAATTCTATGTCGGCAAGTACGGCAAGGGTATTTTATACGCGGCACTTTGCTGGACATTCATACCCGCGATAATGGGTGTGGCGGAAGGTATACACTTCCTTTGTGAAAGTGATGAAGAGTTCCAAAAAGAACTTGTCATATAAAAAGTTAATCATAAAAAGAATTTTAAGGAGGAAAATCATGAAATTCAAGAAGTTTTCAACATTAATTGCAGCTTCCGCAATCGTTGCTGCTGCTGCACTTTCGGGCTGCGGTTCTTCAAGTGAAGCACCCGCAACAAGCGAAGCACCCGCTGCAAGCACTACAGAGGAAACACCCGCTGCAGAAGCAGGTGAAACAGCAGACAAGGCTGCCGAAGCACAGGTAGCACCCGGTGATGCAGGCTTTACAGAGATCGCTATCGGCGAAGAGCAGGAACTTGCTGATGCACATATCAATGTTGCAGCTGTATACTTCCAGGCTGTTGATATGATCCCCGCAGACCAGATGCCTGCAAGCGAGGCTGATATCCACCTTGAGGCAGATATCTCCACTATTGATGACTACTATGGTTTTGGCGAGGGTGCTTGGGTACCTTACCTTACAGTTGATTACGATGTAAAGGATGCAAGCGGCGCAAGCGTTGTAAGCGGTACATTCATGCCTATGAACGCTGATGACGGTCCTCACTACGGCGATAATATCAAGATGCCCGGCGAAGGTGCTTACACACTTGAACTTACTATCCACAGCCCCGCAGAAAACGGTTATCTTCTTCACTCCGACTCCGAAACAGGTGTTGATGCAGGTAAGGATGGCGTTGGCCTTTGGAGCGATCCTGTAAAGGTTACATATGACTGGGATTATGTACCTCTTGCAGAATAAAAAATTTTTTCATGCATTATAAGTGATTTTTTAATCACATCATTATAATGAGATTTCCCTGAGAATGCGTCGTTTTCTGCCCGCTTATGCGGGTTTTGAGACGGCGCAATTCTTGCGTTATAAAAAAATTTCGATTTTGCGGTATTTTGACGGATACCGGATCATTTTGGAGGTAGGTCCATGCTAAAATATCTTATACAGATAACACAGGATCTTTTTGTGCCGGGCTCTTTACTGGCGCTGCTTTATGCGTACACCAACGCAGACGGCAGAAAAAAACGGCATATACTTGACCTCGGTGCCGTACTTTTTGTAATTGCGGCCGCGGTCATGGCATATTTAAAACAGACAACAAACAAGATAAATTCCGAGATGTGGAGTGTCCGCATACTTGTGCTTTCACTTGTTTCACTTATATTATTTTATATTTTTTCGGTAAGACCCATACAAAAAGCCACAAAAGGCATAGCCGCGGAAGTATGCGGTGCGGTGCTTATCTTCGGTATTTTTATGGAGGTACTGCCGACGGTCATGCTCTATCCCTGGGGCTTTATCCAGATAGACGAAAGTGTTCTTTCGACCGAGTTTATTTTTAAAGCTATCGGCTTTGCCTTTGGCCTGATACTGATAATTGTTGCAGGGCTTGCGCTCAACAGGGGCGCTGCGGCTTCGGGCGAAAAGGTAACGGCTTTTGTACTGAAAATGTTGCTTCTTGTAAACGGGATAAGACAGTCGGGCAGACTTTTGACATTGTTAAAAGTGCGTGTGCGCTCGGGTCATTTAAAAGGCCCTCTTGCGGCAAGTATTTCAAGTTTTTCCGCAAAGCCCGCTATGCGTGTGTTCACGCAGTTCGTGTCCAACAAGTCTATGTATTTTGTGTATGCGGCGGCTTTGATAGTGCTTGTTGTGCCCGCAATTATTTGGTCACGCAGCTTTAAAGTCAATGAGCCTTACGAAAACCCCGCTCAGCACCGCAAAATACGTGCTAAATGGCGTGACAGAAGACGCTGGGCGACAACAGCCGTTATATGCTGTATTTTAAGTGTTTTGAATTTAAGCGTTGTAAAGGCATATAACGAAAAAGAGGCGGAGATAACACCCGCCGAGGAATGTGAGATCAGGGATAACAAAATGTATGTTTCGCTTGAACAGGTGGCGGACGGACATCTTCACCGCTTTGCTCATATTTCCGACAACAATGTAGAAATTCGTTTTATCGTGATAAAGAAACCCAATTCAAGTGCCTACGGCATAGGCCTTGATGCCTGTGATATCTGCGGAAAAACGGGTTATTACGAACGCGGCGATCAGGTGGTATGCAACCGCTGTGACGTTGTTATGAATGTCAATACCATTGGTTTTAAGGGCGGCTGCAACCCCATACCTATAGATTATAAAATAGAAAACGGCTATATTATTGTGCCGATAGACGTGCTTTTGGAGCATGAGAAAGAATTTAGGTAAGGAGGCAGCGTATGTTTTTAAGAATGATAGGCAGGGCGCTTTTCAGACAGAAAGGCAAAATGCTGATGATAGCTTTTACGATCGCGCTTGGTGCTTCACTTGCGACTGCCATGCTCAATGTAATGATGGATGTCGGCGACAAGGTCAATCAGGAACTTAAGACCTACGGCGCAAATATAACCGTTGTGCCGAAACAGGCTTCTGTTTTGAATGAGATATACGGTCTTGACGAGAGCGAGGAATCGGGCGCATACCTTAAAGAGAATGAACTCGGCAAGATAAAAACGATATTCTGGGCTTTTAATATAGTGGATTTTGCGCCTTTTATAGATACGCATATCGATCTGGAAAGCGGCAGTAGTGCAAGACTTGTCGGCACATGGTTCAATCACCACATGGAACTTCCGACAGGCGAAAAACTTAATGCGGGAGTTACAAATCTGCGCAGCTGGTGGGAGATAACCGACGGCAGATGGATAGACGAGCAGGCGGGTGACAAAAAAGCCGCTATGGTCGGCGCGGCAGTAGCTCAGCGTGAGAATATCAAGGCGGGCGATAGCATAAAAGTAAAGACGGAACACGGCAGCGAGACCCTTGTTGTTACGGGTGTTTTTGATGCGGGCGGCGATGAGGATGAAAATATCTATGCGCCGATAGATGTGGTACAGCGCCTTTCCGATACCGACGGGCTTTTGACAAGTATAGAAGTCAGCGCACTTACGACCCCCGATAATGATCTTGCAAGAAAGGCCGCCAAAGACCCGAAATCACTTGGTGCGGCAGACTATGAGACCTGGTACTGCACGGCTTATGTAAGCTCTATCTGCTATCAGATACAGGAGGTCATCACAAATTCTGTTGCCGCTCCCGTAAGACAGGTGGCGGAGTCCGAGGGTGCTATCCTTGAAAAAACTCAGCTTTTGATGATACTTATAACACTTTTAAGTCTGCTTGGCTCGGCGCTTGGCATATCAAACCTTGTTACGGCTTCCGTTATGGAAAGAAGCAGCGAGATAGGCCTTTTAAAGGCGGTCGGCGCACATGACGGCGCAATAAGCGCACTTGTTCTGACAGAAATAATTTTAACGGCGATAATAGGCGGTCTTGTCGGTTATTTTGCGGGCTTTGGCTTTGCACAGATAATCGGCCATACGGTATTCGGCTCTTCAATAGAAATGAAGCCCATCGTTATCCCGATAGTCGCTCTGCTTGTTATTGCCGTTACATTGGCGGGCAGTATACCTGCAATAAGAATGTTATTGAGGTTAAGACCCGCGGAAGTTCTGCACGGCAGATAGGAAAGGACGAACCATGAAAAAACAAAAAATGTTTCTGCGAATGATAACAGCCTCGCTTATAAGGCGGCGCTCGCGAATGCTTGTGGCGCTGCTTGCCATTGCGATAGGCGCGACTATCCTTTCGGGGCTTGTGACTATTTATTATGACGTACCGCGGCAGATGGGCGCACAGTTCAGAAACTACGGCGCAAATATGCTGCTTATGCCCGCTTCTGCCGATGCCGATTTTAATGAAGAAGCGATAGAGCAGGCAAAAAGTGCGGTCAATAAAGACCTGCTTGTGGGCGCTGCGCCCTACAGATACGAATCCGTTACCATAAACGACCAGCCCGTTATTGCGGCGGCTACAAATATGGACGGGGCAAAGGCGGCAAGCCCTTATTGGTATGTAAACGGGGCATGGCCGACCCAAAACGGCGAAGCAATGGTCGGCAAAAGTCTTGCGGCTGTGCTTGGCGTAAAAGAGGGCGGTACGGTATCGGTCATCTATAAAGAAGAGGATGCCAAAGAGGACGATAAGGGTAAAACCGCCGATTTTACAGTTACCGGCATACTTGAAACGGGCGGAACGGAAGAGGATTATATTTTTATCTCACTTGAAGATATGTCGGCTTTAACGGGTTTCGGCGGCAGACTGGATGTTGCGGAACTCAGTATATCGGCATCAAAAGACGAGTTACAGGCTATTGCGGACAAAATTTCGACAGTTTCCCCCGCGGTCTCCGCAAGGCTTGTAAAGCGCGTTACACAGTCCGAAACAACTGTGCTTACAAAATTACAGGCATTGGTATTTCTTGTAACAAGTGTAGTGCTTTTGCTTACGATGATATGTGTTGCGACCACCATGATGGCTGTTGTGGCGGAAAGACGCAAGGAAATCGGTCTGCGCAAGGCGCTTGGTGCATCAAATGCGGGCATTATAGGCGAATTTATGGGCGAAGGTCTGCTTTTGGGCGGCTTTGGCGGTCTTTTGGGCGCGGGCTTCGGCTTTGCTTTTGCACAAGCTGTCAGCATGAATGTATTTAATAGTTCCATAAGTTTCAGATTTATCATACTTCCGCTTACGGTTCTTGTTTCCGTGGCGGTAACGGGTCTTGCGTGTCTGCTGCCCGTAAGGAGTGCAACGGACGTTGACCCCGCATTGGTATTGAAAGGAGAATAAAAATGAGCCTGCTTGAACTTAAAAATATTTCTAAAATATACGGTGACCTTAAGGCTTTGGACGATGTCAGTTTTAAGGTGGAAAAGGGCGATTGGGTGGCTATTATGGGTCCGTCGGGCTCGGGCAAGAGTACGATGATGAATATAGTCGGCTGTATGGATAAACCGTCGCTTGGACAGGTGTTGCTTGACGGCGCGGACATCTCAAAGGAAAGCGATAAAAGCCTTACAAACATAAGGCGCGACAAGATAGGTCTTATTTTTCAGCAGTTCCACCTGGTGAATTATCTTACGGCGGTGGAAAATGTTATGGTGTCGCAGTACTACCATAGTATGCCCGATGAAAAAGAGGCGCTTGCGGCATTGGAAAGGGTAGGGCTGAAAGACAGGGCAAAGCATCTGCCAAGTCAGCTTTCGGGCGGCGAGCAGCAGCGTGTCTGCATAGCCCGCGCGCTTATAAACTATCCCGAGATAGTGCTTGCAGACGAGCCTACGGGTAATCTTGACGAGGCGAATGAAAATATCGTTATCGACATTTTTAAACAGCTTCACCGCGAGGGTACTACACTGATTGTTGTTACCCATGACCCCGAGGTAGCAGAGGTGGCACAGCGCACCCTTGTACTGGAACACGGCAGACTTGCCAAAGAAATAGTCAACCCGAATTTTAAAGACTGATTGGAGTAATTGATATGAAGAAATTTTTAGCTTTGGTTTTCTGTACCGCTGTTCTTGCGGGATGCTCAGGCGGCGGATACAAGGACGGTACATACACGGGACAGAGTGCCCCCGATGAGGACGGCGAGTATTCGACCGTGACCATAACCGTGCAGGATAATGTTATAACCGCCTGCGATTTCAAGACCTTTGAGTCAAACGGCGAGGAAAAGGGCGAGGAATATGCACAGAGCGCACCCGAAGCGGCTGTTGCGGTAGATTCCGTACCCGAATACGCAAAGGCACTTGTGGCGGCGGGAGATATTGCCGAGGTAGACGCCATATCGGGTGCTACCGAGAATTATAATCAGCTTAACGAGGCGGTTTACGACGCACTCGGAAAGGCACAGTAAAAGTATCGCAAAGGGTAAACAAGATGATAAGGGGATAAAACAAAAGGGAATGACGCACTTGTATATGGTGCTTCATTCCCTTTTTGTGTGGTGGTTTATTTGCAGGGGCGCTGCCCCTGCACCCCGCCCACTTTTCAAAAAAGTGGGTCCAAACATATTACGCGAACAAAGGTCAACTAAATTTGAAGTTATACTCCGCGGCTGTATTTAAGTGCTGCAAATGTACATTTGCAGCGGGTTTTAGATGTGCCGCGGTGTCAATGTATGAATTGAATATAAATATATTCGCGAATATGTTTTCCCTCGCTTTTCTAAAAAGCGAGCGGGGGTGCAGGGGCAGAGCCCCCGCATACGCCAGCCACTAAATTTCAATTCCAATACAACAGCCCGTTTTATCGGCTGTTTAAAATTGCAATTACATCAAGCATATCGTACTTGTTGTCCGAGTTGACATCGGCGCGCCTTATCTGTGCGGAATCAAAGTTATATGCCCCGCTGAGATATTTCAAATAAAGCTTTGCATCGGCATCATTGACTATATCGTCCAGATTAACATCGCCTATTATAATATCATCGGTAATGGTAAAATAGCAATACGCAAAAAGCGAACCGATATTTGCATTTTCGTTATTGGTCACGGTCAAATGATCCGTTTCCATTGCCTTTACGTCATCCGCAAAATAGATCTTACCGCCCGACTCATTGGTATAACTGCTTTCCAGACGAAACCATACATAATACCTGTATGTCTCGCCCGGCTCGTAGGTTTCAAAGTCCTCTGTTTTGTCGTTTGAAATATCCCCGTCAACGGTGGACTTATCCGTAATGTGAACTACATTGTCGCCTACCATAAAGATGCCGTCTGTAGCTATGTCGGTATCGAGCAGATAGTATTCGCTGTTGCTTGCCTTCTTATCCTGACCCGCTTTGGGTATGTCAACGGAATAGACCACCTTGTTCAGATAATCGTCTTTGGGGTCTGTTATAAGTCCCGTCGAATCGAGGTTTATACTAAGCTTGTCCTCATATTTTATACCCTCCGACAGCGGTGCCGTTTCGGCAAAATAATTTCTTGTGCTGTATACTTGGTTATAGTATTCTTTGCCGTTTACGCTGATGATAAATCTGTTTGTATCTATATCATAATATGTGTTGGAGCCGACATCTATATTAACGGGATAGCATACACCCGCCTTTGGATATATGTTCAATACGGGGGAATATTCCAGATCGCCGACAAAGGTATCCGCCGTATATTCAACTGTGCTGCTGCCCGAGCGGTTTTTGGCTTCCCATGAAAGCTCGGCAAGAAATTCATTGTCTTCATACACTTTGCCGCGGTGAACAGTACCGCCCGCTTTTACATCAAGCCAATCCTCGTATACGGGAATGTCATACTTTGTTTTAGGCACATATACGGTCGTTTTCGCTTCCGCATTGCCATATCCTGCGGTAACGGCCGCAGAACCCGATTTCTTGCCGTAAAGATTGCCGTAATCATCCGTTTGAACAATACTTTCGTTTGAAGACTCATAAAATATTTCATCGTCATTACTGTCTACACTGTTTTCGGGTAAAAATTCGGGATAAATACGGGTGGGTTTTTCTCCGAGTTCATTGTAAAGCACCACAAACTTATCGGTTATATCAAGACTGTTTCCGCTGCTGTCGCTATAGAAGCTTGGGTCAAGATGAAGTTTCGCACCCGTCGGATAACGGGTAACATATATGCTTACGGGTGCAGATGTTGCACTTTGACCGTAGTTGTCGTAAACGGTACAGGATATCTGATATGTACCTTCCAGAATATCCGATTTATAATTTGTTTTACCGAGTATGGCATCAAATGTCATGGTTTTTGTCGTACCCGATTTGTTGATGGCACCGCTGTAGCCTTCGGGATAACTTACAAGATGCCATTTGCAGCGTTCAAAAGCACCCCAAGAGCCCTGCATACTGCTTATGGTTATTGTCGGGGTCGTACTGCTGTTATCCTCTATAGTGCAGTAAGAGGAAGAACGTGATAACACGACTGTGCGGCTGCCTTCTTTTATGCCGAGATATACGCTTTGTTTGCCGAAATGATCTACGCCGTCAACAGTATAGCCAAGGCTGTACCAACCAAACGAATCGCTGCTTGTAAGCGCGACAGGCCAGGTTTTCTTACCTGCCGAACTGCTTATTTTTACACCGTCCTTTGCCCAGAAAATATTTGTTGTATTGTTTGCGTTGCTGTTAAGTGTAACGGTCTTGCTTGTTGCATCCGCATCTATAAGCACACGGCTTGAACTGTCCATAGCGGGGCTTGTTGTGATCGTTGGGTAATAGATCACCTTATCCGTATATGAAGCCGTTTTTGATTTGCCGTCTTTATAGGCCGTCAGCGAATAAGTGACATTGCTTTCGCCGTGGCGAAAATCAAAAGCCTCCATCTGTGCTAAATTGCCGTATTTAAAGGTGCTGTAAGCCGATGCTCCGCTTGCATTCGTATACGCAAATTTGCCCTCGAAGTCATCTATTATATTTAATTGTTTTTGATTATTTATAAATTTTGACTCGCCGTCCTTTGTGCCGTAAATACGCATACGTCCGCTGTCATCGGTCTCGTATTTAAAACCAAGATCGTAATCGGGTATGGGCATGGCAGGCGTTATTGTCAATTTTATCGGCATGGAAGCCGAAAAAACGCCGTCAAAAGTGTTTTGATTTGACCATCTTTCATGTGAATAAAGCCTTACATAATAGGTCTTTCCCTCCTGAAGATCTGCCAAAGCATCAGCAGGGATCTTTGAAAGATCGACCATGTCCCAGTCGGAGAACGTATTGTCAGAAGTAAGATAGTTTTGGGTTCCTGTACTGAAATCGGTAAGTGTCTTATTTACACCCTTACCGTTTGGTGTTTCGGAAATGGTCACCGTGTTTTCGGGATAGGTGTGAAGCTTTATTTTATCTATATTCCTGACAAGGGGGAAATAAGGCTTGTCAATGATGCCAAAAGATAAAGAAGCTTTTTTATCCCAGTTGAATTTTAATTCCTGCGTACCCGTGTAACTGACCGCTTGGGCATCGTTTATCGTTTTGTAATACACTCCGTAAGCCGATCTGTTTAACGGCATAACAGTAACGTTTTTATGGTCCGCATCCGCAGCACCCTGCTCGCGTTCGTCTTGGGTCATTGTTTTGCCGTCAAGCAGATATTTTACATTGACCATATCACGAGAGGTCTCGCGTGCGGGTATGCCGATATTTCCGTATGAACTGCCGACACTATACCACGATCTGTCTTCTGCTCCCATAGATGACATTTCAAGTGTAATATCATACCCAAGCTTGTGTGTATCGAAATATCCGCCGAGTATCTTTAAATCAACACCGCTGCTTATATTTAAAACATTGGCATTTCCCATACCCCAGAATTCGCCGTCGTTTATGATAAGACTGCCGCTGACAGCCTCTATTGCACGGTTTCTTTTGTCGTATTCATCCAAAAAAGAATTACCCGATATGTTTTTTTCCCACCTGAGGCCTCTGCCTCTGACAATACCCCCGTTAAATACCGCTTCGCCGCCGTTCAATACGACCGAACAGCCGTTTACCTGTCTCCATCGGTATCTAACTATTCCGTTGACATATACTTTGTCCGATCTTCCAGGGGACAATTCACCTCCGTTCAGGGTAAATTTACCGCCCGTGATCTCTATAAGGTTTCGCTCGTGATGATATTTTCTGTCGGTCGTCAAACGTCCGCTGTAATTTATCACACCCGAATTCTTGCTGTCGTTTATTACAAGTTCTGCACCCGACGGCACTTTAAACATCGTCATTGCACCTTCGCTGTAGCTTTGACGCTCTCTGTCGTTATAAAGTGTCAGATTGTGTCCGTTAAGGTCTATAACTTTCAGACCCGATCCGAGCGTACACCAAAAATCGACGTGAGGTGCGTTTTTATCGCCTTTATTGCCGATGCGGGCATCCATATCGCTGTAGATAGTTATTGCCATATCGCCGTCTTGCTGAAGATATGACTGAAGTTGGGTCATATCACTGTCCTTAATAAGAATTTCGCGGTCAATAGCCACATCGTTTGCATAAACGCTGACGGGGCTTTCCTCCTCACCCGCATATACAGGCATCGCAGCCTGTATAAACATTGTTAAACATAATAACAGCGGTAGTATCCTTTTCATTTTTTTCTCCCCCTTTTCAGAAAAAAACACAGCCGAATGAAATGCAGGCAGCCGCATTGCATTTCGGATAAATAAGTTATTTAATTTAATTATACAATATACTACATCTGTTTGCAACCTGTTGATTTGTAAATCTTTTGTAAAGATAATCGCAGAAAATATCTCCAAACAAAACCGTTGTCTTTGACAAAGGCAAACGGAAATGATACCGACAAAAACTCAAAAAACATATTGTTGACGAAAAAGAATATAAATGCTATTATAATATATGTTAAGAAACACGCCAAAAAATGGCTGAAAAGAAAAATTTAAAAGAGGGTCAACAAAATGAAAAAAGTGATAGCGGCGGCGCTTATAGCCGCATCTGTTATGGGCAGTATAAATATCGCGAATGTCTATGCTGCGGAAAGCGTGCTTATGCAGGGCAGCTGGTTCGAGTCCGCTTTTATAGAGTGGAACGGCACGCAGGGCACGGAATACAAGGCATATTACAAGGAAAGCACAGCCGACACATACAAGTCGGTCGATGCCGAGCTTGTAAGAAATATCAGCGGGAATTCATTCCGTGCCGATGTGCTTGGTCTTAAAGGCGGCACAAGCTACGATATAAAAATAACCGCAAAAGAGGGCGGCACGGAGCGAGATGTAGCGGTATATACAGCTGTTCCGAAGGCCTATGACCGTTCGGGTTTTGCTTTTGACGGCACGAATGATGCACCTGGGGCATACAACGCAGACGGCACAGTCCCCGACAATGCCCTTATCCTCTACGTTTCGGAGGAGAACAAGAAAAACGTATACAAAAATAAAAATATAAAAAGCATTATAAGCGGTTTTAACAGCCTTAACGGCGGCAAACCCGTTATTATAAGAGTTCTGGGCGAGGTAACGCCTTTAAGCAGCAGCGACACATCCCCGGGTATGTGGAAAAATACCTGCGGTGTAACTATCGAGGGTGTAGGCCCAAATGCGGGCTTTGTCGGCTGGGGTATAGGCTCGGGCGACAATAACGACACGGAATTCAGAAATCTGACCATGCGCGACTATGTTGAGGATGCCATAGGTTTTGAAAATGCAACAAAATTGTGGGTACACAACAATAATTTTTATTCGGGCTACAACCCCAAGGACAGCTCCGCGGAAAGGGATAAACTCCATGGTGACGGCTCGTGCGATCTGAGAGAGTGCAACAAGGTCACGGTTTCGTACAACCTTTTTGACGGCACGGACAAGACCTCTCTTATAGGCTCAAGCTCGTCAAGCCGCGAGTCTACGGGCAATATAACCTTCCACCACAATTATTTCCTGAATACAAATCAGCGTACACCGCGCGTAAGATGGCATAATATACACGTTTACAACAACTACTATAACGGTACGGATGCCTATGGCGTGGGCGCTACCTGCAATTCAAGCATATTTGCCGAAAATAATTATTTTGAGGATGCGGCTTCGCCGTTTCTTACCTCTTCACAGGGCGGCTTTGCATCAAAGTTTTCGAGCAATGACGGCGGTGTTATAAAAGCATACAACAATGTTATGGTGAACTGCCGCGAGAGCCTTGAGGGTGTGGATTATTTCAATGCACCGAGCAGGGAATACCGCCTTACGGCAGCTGATTTTACGACCAAGGGCGGCGGCTATACCTACAACAATTTTGATGCATCGGGATATATAGCAAATAAAAATTATATCCTTGAAGACCCCGAAACGGCAAAGGCGAATGTTATGGAAAATGCGGGATGTGAAAGAGAGACCGCAATTGACGATATGCCGACTGTAAAACCGCCGAGGGCAGAGGGTAATGTGCAGGCTGTCTACTATTTTGATGCGCCGGAAAGCGGTTCATATTCGGCTTTTGGCGGCAAAAACGGCGAGGGCACATATTTTACGGGCAATATAAGCTGCAAGGCAAATACGGCTTCGGGCTACAGAGATACGACCGCATACAAGTATTCGGGCAGTTTCAGTTCGGGCTCGGCAATAACCTTTACAACATCTGCACCCGCTAAACTTACAATGATCGCAAGCAGTACCGCAAATGCGCCCGTGCGCATGGAAGTAACAAACAAAGCCGATGCTTCCGCCGTATATCACGGCACATTCCAGTCGGGCAGCGGCGGCAATGATGTCCTTACAACAATAGACCTGCTTTCTGCGGGCACATATACTTTAACACCGAAGTCAAATGTCGATTTCTATTATATAGAAGTTGCGGAGCTTGGCGATGAAACGCCTGTGACAGAGGATGATTTTATTTACGGCGATGCCGACAATGACAAGCAGATAACGGCAAGTGATGCGGCTTTTGTTATGCAGAGAGTGCTTGCGGAAGAGGCTGTTATCCCGCTTCAGAATGAAACGGAAAATTGGAAGAAATATGTCGATGTTGACGGCGATACATTTATAACCGCCGATGATGCGGCTAAGATACTTCAAAAATCACTTACGGACACTTATGTATTCCCTGAGGAAGAATAGTTTGGGCTTACCGCTGTTTTCCGATATTAAAAAAGCTGTGAAGAGGTTGTTTCTTCACAGCTTTTTGTATGAGGTACAAGCATTACAGTTCGTTTTCGGACAGATATTGTTTAATTTCCTCGACAAGCTGATCGCCGTCGTAATTTTTGAAAATTTTTATCATAGCACCGCTTATCATGGGGTTTATATCCAGTCCGGACTCTACCGCGCGGGTATCGGTCTTAAATCCGTAGCATCTTTTTCCGCCCGAGAAGGCAAGGCCAAGTTCTACGCAGGCACCCTCATCGGGAACTCTGCCGTCTATGTTCATAAACAAAATATCGGCTTTTTGCACTTCGCCTGCATCCAGTTCAAAAATCATCTTTATCAGTTCTTCTTCAGTTTTTCCTTCAAGCATAGCGGCTTCAATGCCGTCACGCTGCGGTAAAAATACCTCATAGCCGTATTCTTCAAGAACATTCGTTATCTTCAAATTAAAATCTTTTTCGGATTGATTGAACATCGGCCCCGCGAAATATACTTTTTTTCCGTTTCCGATATCATTGCTTTCTGCTGTTTCAGCCGATTTTTCGGTGTCGGCTTCCTGCGGCTCGGGTTTGCTTTCCGTTGCTTGTGTTACTTTTGCGCTTGCTGAATTGTCGGTGCTGCCGCATGCGGTAAGCGAAAACATAATAGCAGCGCACAGCAATATGCAAAGTGCCGTCAGGGATATGGCCTTTGTTTGACGGTCTTTATCGGTCAATACCTGTTTGCGTTCATTGTTATACATATTCGATATCCTTTCTTATTTTCCTTGTTCAACTTCTTTTATCTCGTCATTTGATGCCGATTTAAGGGAATATGTATCAAACACGGGTTCTGTCGGCAGCTGGATATTCAAATTGCTTATTTTGTTTATCACAGCCTTGCTTTTATCGACACTGACATCAAAAACATGACCGCCGCAGCTGTGGTCATCGGAAACAAAATGCAGATGCCAGCCCTTTGCATTTATGCTGTCCATATAATCGGGATAATAAACACAGACCAAAGTGCCGTCTATATCATTAAAGAAAAAGTCTTTCTGTGATTTTGAAAGTATCTCTTTCAAAGAAACATGGTGGGACTTGTACTCCGCTTCCGACCTTGCGCTGACCTTTTTAAATCGTCCGACTATTTTTACAATGTGCATACTGTTAAGACCGAAGTCTTCTTCTATGGCGATATCGAGTTTTGTTTTCAGTTCTTCTATATCCGCTATATTATCAAGGTCGATCTCCCTGCCGTCTTTTATTTTTGTCACAGCCGCAAAGGGTACACCCGTTTTAGGGTCGGATTCCGTCACGGAGCCGTCATTTGCGGCACAGTAGCAATGCCCGTCAACAACTATCATTTCGCCCCCGACACCCTCAAATGTTCCAAGACCCGTGTCGCCGTGTTCAAGCAATTCCTCTACTGTAATAACGGGGCGGGTATAGCCCAGCACCAAAGCCTGTAATGTAGATACCTGATAAATACTGTTTTCTTTCATAAGATCTCCTCCTTATTTTTCGGCAAGCATTTTTTCCGCTTCTTTGATCGCAATTTCGTCCAAAAGAGCCGTTGTTTTTAAAATATCATCTTCCGTGGTGTTTGCATTTATGATACACATTCTTAAAGTTTTTCTGCCTTTAAGCACGGTCGTTACGATATATGCAAACCCGCTTTCTATTATTTTCTTTGAAATATTATCGGTCAGACTGTCAATTTTTTCAGGCGAAAGTCCGGCGGGCTCGTATCTGAAATTCAATGTGCCGCAGCAGGGTTTTGAAATTATCTTCCAGTTCGGCCGTTTTTCCAGCTCTTTTTTAACAAGATTTGCATTATAGAAAGAATATTCTATCATTTCCGCAAGCAGATCCGTTCCCGTTGCCTGGAGAGTATACCAAAGCTTTATTGCGCGGTTTGGTCTGGACATTTCGGGGCCGAGATCCCAACCGCTGAGATGGTCGCTTGTATTGACATCTGCCAGATATTCGGGATGCTCTGTAAAAGAATTAAGAAGATAGGTCTTATCCTTTACGATCAGCGTACTGCAGCTGTAGGTCTGCATAAGCCATTTATGTGTATCCCACGAAAAAGAGTCAGACATTTCGATACCCTTTGCAAGATTTCTGTAAATGGGCGAAAGCAGTATCGAACCGCCGTATGCCCCGTCAACATGAAACCACAGGTCATATTTTTTTGCGATCTCGCCAAGCTTATCCAGCGGGTCTATGCAGCCTGCATTGGTCGTGCCAAGGTTGCCGACTACGGCAACAGGCTTTTTGCCCTCGTTTATATCGCGGCATATTGCTTCTTCCAGAAGGTCCGTGCGTATTTTAAATTCATCGTCGGTCGGTATTTTTACAATCTGGTCATCTCCGAAGCCTATTATTCTAAGGCCTTTTGCTACGGAGCTGTGTGTCTGGTCGGAAAAATAGACTCTTCCTTTCGGAAATTCATCGTGAGTAAGACGCGAATCTCTTGCGGCGACCATTGCGCTCATATTTGCCATAGAGCCGCCCGACACAAAAATACCGCCTACATTATCGCCGCTGTAACCCGCACACTCGCCCATCCATTTAACAAGTCTTTCTTCCAGAGCCGCAGCTGCGGGTGCAAGATCCCAGCCGCCCGCATTGATATTGTAAACATCCGCAAGTATGCTTCCCGCAAGAGAATACGGCGATACAGCCGAGCAAACAAAAGAATAAAATCTCGGGTGCTGACTCAGCATAGAGTGCTCAAAAACATCATTTACCAATTCCTCGCCAACGGTCAAAGGGTCGCGTCCCTTTGCGGGTATCTCCGTATTCATTATGCGCTCTATAGCTTCTTCATTCGGTTTTTCAAATATGGGAAGTTCTCTTATTCGTGCATTTTTTTCGATATACCCCTCAAGAAAACTTACCAGCTGTTTTTCCTGTTCCTCAAATCCTTTTTTTGTTTTTTTGTCATACTCAAGCCAATCAAACATAAGCTCAACCCCTTTCAAATTTGTATTATATATAGCCTTTTTTTACTTAATAACTGTCAAAGCAGCCGAGAAAACGATATTCAAAGCCCTCGGTCTTTGTAATATGTTCGTAGGCTTCATAAGAGCAGTCGGCGCACTCTATAAGATAGTTGTAGCTGCCAAGCTCCGTCTTTTGCGGTCTGTCGTGTACAGTGACAAGCTCCGCACCATCACTTTCAATATTGCTCATAAGTTTCGGAAGATCTTTTGCACTTCCCGATGCGACAAAAGCAAGCCTTTCTTTGCTGTCGGTACCGGCATTTTCAAGGGAAAGAACATAAAATCTTGTTTTGTTCTTATCATTATTCTGGATGTTTGCCGATAAAATTTTAAGCCCGTATACATCCGCACAGCCCGCCGAAGCTATTGCCGCAAGGCTTTTATCCTTACTTTCCGAAACCATTTTAGCGCCCTCTGCTGTGCTCGATACTTCTATCACTTCCGCTTCGGGCAGTTCTCTTTCAAGAAATTCTTTACCCTGCGCAATACCCTGTTTATGCGAATAGACCGTTTTTATATCGCTAAGCTCCGTTTCGGGCAAAACAAGAAGATTTTGGTTTATGGGCAGTTCGACCTCGCCGACAACACTTACCTGCGTATTTTTTATGACCGCATCAACATAGTCGATGACCGCACCGCCTATGGTATTTTCCTGCGGGATGACAGCATAGTCCGTTTCTTTGTTTATCAATGCCGCTATTGTATCGTCAACCGTTTTGTAAGGCACACAAGTTCCCTCGCCGCCAAAAAATTTATTGCAGGCTTCCTGCGTGTATGTACCTTCGGGACCGAGATAGCTTATGACCGCCTCTGAAAATGACGGTTTCTCCGATGCCGGTTCTTCCGATGCCGGTTCCTCCGATGCCGGTTCTTCCGATGCCGGTTCTTCCGATAACGGTTCTTCCGCGGAAACCGCTTCCGTTTTGCCGTCGGGTATTTCCGGTGTCTGCGTTTTTGAACATCCTGTGACCGAGAATAGCGCAAAACACAATAAAATAAGTATTATCTTTCTTTTCATTTGTATCTCCTTTGTATCTTCTTTAAAATTTTTTGTTAAATGGTTTTATCAATAATTGATTCGGTATATATGTTATATGATCATTATACCAAATTCGGGAGAAGTATTCAATTATAATTTTGCTTTAAGTTTCTTTCTGTGCTATTTTGGCACATAAAAATAACATAATTGAAAATATTTTTTTGACAAATATATATAACTATGCTATAATATACAAACACGTTTACAAATTTTTTATTTACGGAAATAAAACTATATGGGCGGTACATACATGAAACGGGGCAATGCGTTTTGTTTCGTGCGGAGTTAAAAAAAGGATGGCGGATATGGAGATACAGAAAATAAGAGAAATAGTTAATCCCGTATTTAATACAGCCAAATCATGCACCCAGCTGATAGCTGCTGCGGGAGATGAAGATGCGAAAAGACTGACAGAGGCGTTGGGATTTCAGTCTTTTGGCGAACAAAAGTATGAAAAGTCTGTTTCCGAGGAAATGGCGGAGCAGGTCAAGCGTTTGGCACCTGCATATATGGTTCTGATAGAATCCAGATTCAGGACTGTAAATCAGCTGCTTGACAGCAGGAAAGACAGTCTGATCGCAGATCTTCCGTGCGGTTATACATCCAGGGGTATACGTATGTCAAAACAGGGGCGCGCGTATTTTGGTTTTGACCTCCCTGCAGTTATTGATGATATAGCACCCGCAGTGGAAAGCGTTATCGGCAGGAACGATAATGTTCATTATCATGCTGTGGATGCAACAAACTATGAATCGCTTGAAGCGCCGTTTTCCGACGGGGATAAAAATTTACTTATCACAACAGAGGGACTGCTGATGTATTTTTCACAGTCGGAGCTTGAAGAAGTATTCGGAAATATTCGCCGTCTTCTTCAAAAACACGGCGGCAGCTGGGTGACTACAGACCGCGCCTATGCTTTCCGCGACCGTGATATTGCACATGCGGCTTTAAATTACGATGAAAAGCTGACTGCAATGTATGAAGCCGTTACGGGTAAAGCCGCCGCAACGGCAGCGGATGTGAAATTCGGCAGCAATGTATTCTTTGATACCGATGAAAAGCAGGTAAAAGCATTTATCGACAGAATGGGCTTTGAACTGAAAGAAATACCTATGAGTGATCATCTGCCGCAGAAGCTCGGTTCTGTTTCGGGCGATGCGGATAAATCGGTACGGGAAGTGTTTAAGGATCTTTACTTCTGGGAAATGACCGTAAAGACGGGCGCACAGGAAAGGCAGACCGATGAAAAGTCTTTTTCGGTAAGCACGGCAAAACAGGGTACGACTCTGCAAGTTTTTATTTCGGGACGACTGGACACTCTTACGGCTCCCGAACTTTTGAATAAGTTCCGTGAAGCGGAGGAACCGATCGAAACAATAGAACTGCACGTTGAAGATATGACCTATATATCTTCCGCAGGTCTGCGCATCCTTCTTATAATGTATAAATCGCTTGAGGATAAAAACGGATTTAAGATGATCGGTGTCAGGGACAGTGTCCGCGAGATAATAGAAACAACGGGTTTTGAATCTGTCTTCATGTAAAATGTGTTTGCTTTTTAGGGCACTAAAGGCATTTCATCGGATAAGGTGAAATGCCTTTTTATTCCGTCGGGTCTCTGCGCGGCAAAATTTATTTTTTGATGTTTACACCGAATATTCCGCCGAGAGCCCCGCCTGCGATACATATACCGAATGTCAGCAGGGTCTTTGATGTAAGGGTATAGCCGGGTGTTGTCATAAAACCCGTAAACAGCATTAAAACCGCATAGACAAGTCCTACGATAATGCCGTTTATCATGCCGTTTTTGCTTATGCGGGAGGCGGCGGCCAGACTTCCGAGAAATACGGCGGCCAGGCTTGTGATGTGCATGGCGATAAATACGGTGTTTTCGTCAAGGGCGGCAAAGGTCATTACCAGTGCGCAGACAAGCATTGATACGGCGGTAATGACGGCGGCTGCCAGAATACCGCGGAAAATGGCAGGTAATACGGGTCGGCATACTTCGTTGTCGATTTTCAAAATAAAAATCTCCATAAAATTTTGTTTATACTATTGTATTATTTTAAATTTTGTTTTATGATAAATACAGGTGATCTAAATGAGATATATTGACTTGCATACACATTCTACGGCATCGGACGGAACATACACTCCGTCGGAGCTGGTAAGATATGCATCGGAAAAAGAACTTGCGGCCATAGCACTTACAGACCATGATACGCTTGACGGCGTGGCAGAGGCAAAGGCGGCGGGCGAAAAATATGGGGTAAGAGTGATAGCGGGAGCGGAGTTTTCCACCGTGTACGAGAAAATTTCACTTCATATAGTAGGACTTTTTCTGCCGGAAAATTCAAAAAGAATAAGCGAAAGGCTTGAATATATGAAAAATGCAAGGCTTACGCGAAATGAAAAAATGCTTGCGAATTTGCGTGAAGAGGGCATTGAGATAACAATGGAAGAACTGAAAGAAAATTTCCCCGACCGTATCATCTCCCGTGCGCATATTGCGCAGCTTATGCAGAAAAAAGGTTGTGTCGGCAGTAAAAACGAGGCTTTCGACCGCTATATAGGCGATAAGTGCAAGGCTTACGTTGAGAAAGAAAGCCTTACACCCGAGGAAACGGTAGGGCTGATAAAAGAGGCGGGCGGCGTTTCGGTGTGGGCGCATCCGCTTTTATGCAAATTAAGCGATAAAAACACGGAAAAAATGGCGGAAAGGCTGAAAACATACGGGCTTGATGCGATAGAGGCATATTATCCCACGCATAAGCCCGCAGATACCAAATATATAAAGACGATAGCACAAAAATACGGTCTTGGACTGTCGGGAGGCAGTGATTTTCACGGCAGTATAAAGCCTGGCCTCGATCTTGGAACGGGTTACGGCGATCTTGCTGTGCCGTATGAGGTGCTTGAAAACATAGAGAACAAATTAAAAAAATAAATTGAAACAGAAAGAAAGGTGATAATATGGCGGGCGACAAAAAATCGATCAAACTTATTGCCCAGAATAAAAAGGCTTATCACGATTATTTTATATTGGAGACCTTTCAGGCGGGAATAGCGCTGACGGGTACGGAAGTTAAAAGTATGCGTGCGGGCCGCTGTAACTTAAAGGACAGCTTTATAAAAATAGAAAACGGCGAAGCTATAATAAAAAATATGCATATAAGCCCCTACGAGCAGGGGAATATTTTTAACCATGACCCTCTTGCGGACAGGCGGCTGCTTTTGCACAAGTATGAGATAAACAAGCTGATCGGGGCGGTCACGACAGACGGACATACCATAGTGCCGCTTAAAGTCTATTTGCAGGGAAGTCTTGTAAAGGTGGATATAGCTATCGCAAAGGGTAAAAAGCTATATGACAAGCGGCAGGATATTGCCAAGAAAGATCAGCAGAGAGAAGCGGCGCAGGCCTTTAAAGAAAAATTAAAGGTTTAAGTTTTAAGGGGGTATTTTTGTGATACACGATTGGAACGGCAACGGACAAAAAGACGATATGTTCGACAACTTTATGGACTATATGATGTACAAAAAAATAACCGAAAGCAATGATGACGATGATGAGGACGACGATGACGGAGAATTTTAAATCACTTGATATATACACCGACGGAGCGTGTTCGGGAAATCCGGGCCCCGGGGGCTACGGCGTGGTAATGCTTTACAAAAATCAGCGCAAGGAGCTGTCCGAGGGCTTTAAAAAGACGACCAACAACCGCATGGAAGTGCTTGCGGTAATAAAGGGACTGGAGGCGCTTAAAGTGCCCTGTCAGGTAACTTTGTACAGCGACAGCAAATATGTTGTGGATGCAATAACAAAAGGCTGGGTAAAAAAGTGGAAGAGCAACAACTGGGTCAAGCCCGACAAGAAAAAAGCCCTTAATGTCGATCTGTGGGAGAGACTTTTGGCTTTGCTTGACAAGCATAAGGTAATATTTGTGTGGGTTAAAGGCCATGCCGACAATGTGGAAAACGAGCGCTGTGATTTTCTTGCAAGGCAGGCAATAGCAGGCGGAGGACTTCTTGATGACGAGGGTTTTGAGGGCTGAAACTGCCTTTTATAAATTAAATAAATAATTTTTTTGTAAAAAATTAATAGAACAAAGTGGGCAAATGGCAAGAAAACTGTAAAAAGTTTTGAAAAAACAAAAATTTGTGATACTTTTCTATTGATTTTTTTTCGTAATAACAGTATAATAAAATAGACTATCAATGGTAGGAGAGTTTGTGTGCGTGCGCACAGTGCGGTATGGTCTTACGGATCATGCCGGCAGTACGCGAGATACACTGTTGCTTATCCTGCATTGTAGACCCTTTGGGGATCAAGATCCCAAAAAAATAATGAAGGAGGAAAAATATGAAAAAGCGTAGAATAATTGCTATGGCTTTGGCTGTAGCTATGCTTTCATCTTCTGTTTCTTTCAATGTATACGCTGACGAAGCTGTTGTTGATACAGCCGAAGCGGTAGAAACACTGGAAGACGAAGTTGCATCGGGCGATGCTGTTTCAACAAGCAGCAGTACGTCGGAGAGCGACACCGAAACAGAGGAAAGTGATGTTTCCGCTCAGGCCGTAAAAGAAGGCTGGATCGGTGGTCTTTACACCAACGTTGACCAGTCGGGCGAGTGGAAAGCATCCGTATTCGGCGACGCCGGCGGTGCCGATAAGGTAACAGGTCAGACCATTTTCTCTAAAAATGGCGTTGAAGTACCTTATTATCAGGTTACCGTTGACGGCGAGGGTGACAGCAAAACTGCCAACATCCGCATGGGTGCTATTGAGGCAGACGGTACCGCAATGAAGAACGGTTCCGTTGAGGCCGAGATGGTTGGTAAGCTTTCACTCAACTCAGATGGTATGGTTTATTACTATACAAAGCTTGATCCAAGCGAAAACTTTGAACTTAGTGCCGATGTTAAGATCAACAGACTCGGTACTGAAGTAAAGGACTTTAAGCAGGCAGGTTTTGGTGCTATGGTCCGTGATACTGTCATTCCTATGGAAAGTGCGGATTACTATGCAGAGTATGTTGCTCTTGTTGAAAAGGCAGCTACACTTCCCAGAAGTGAAAGAGCGGCAGTTAACGAGCAGGCTGAGGCTATGCTGGTTGGCAAGTACGATGCTACATTGTCCACAAACTTTGCAGCTGTAGGCCCTCTTTACATGAATGATATCTCAACCGCCGTAAGAGCATTCTATCGTCAGGATGCAGTGCTCAGCACAGCATCAAATGACCCCAAGACTGCTTTCGAAGGCGAAGATCTTCCTGCAAAGGATGATGTAATACACATTTCCATCACAAAGCAGGGTAACCTGTTCAAGACTCTTTACAGCAAAAACGGTGAGGGTACTCCCGTAGTTATCGACAAAGTTACTGTAGGTGACAATGGTGAACTTTATGCAGGTTTCTTTGCAACAAGAGCTTGTGATGTTACATTCTCAAACATGAAGCTTGAAAAGACAAAGGATGTTGCGAGTCTTACTCTTAAATCCGAGCCCAATAAGACAGAGTATGTTGTTGGTGATGCTTCGGCTACTATCGACACTACGGGTCTTGAGGCTGAGGTAACTTACACAGATGGTACAAGCGAGACTATCGGTGCAGACAAGCTGGTATGCAGCAACCCCGATCTTACAACTGTAGGCAACGACAAAGAAGTTATTGTAAGCTACGGCGGTAAGACAGCTTCATTTACCGTTGATGTAGACTACAACAGAGTTGTGGAGATGAAACTTGAATACGCTCCCGTAATCGTTGACTACATCACAAACAGAAGATTTACAACAAACGGTCTTCAGATACGCACAACATACAAGTCGGGTTTATCGGAAGTTCTTGCGGCAAATCAGTACAAGCTTTCGCTTGACGGCAAAGAACTTACGGATTATCCTTACTTTACAGACGATATGATCGGCGAGCATACTGTAAGAGCTGACTTTATTGAAACAGAAACTACACTTGCAGACGGTCATTATGTTGAATTTAAAATTACTGTAAGTCCTGCTTCTTTTGATTTTATCAGTGTAAGATCCGTTCCCGAAAAGGGTACTACGGAGCTTCCGTTTGATATCAATGAAGAAGCTGATATGAAGGGTCTTATTGTTAACGGCAACTACACAGTTAACGGCAAAACAGAAAAGAAGGCTCTTGATGACGACGAATACACAGTATCCGGTTTTGATGCTGTAGTTGACGGCGTTAACGTATTTACAACAGAGGGCGAAAAGACTTTGACAGTCACATTCAAGAATGACCCTTCAAAAACTTGTACATTTACTGTACTTGTAAAAGCTAAAAGACCTACCCGTGCGTTCCTTATGAACTACCCCAGACTTACATACTATGTAGGCGAGGAGTTCGACGAAACGGGTATGGACGTTTATATCAGATACAGCAACGATACATACAGACCTCTTGAAAAAGACGAGTATGAAGTTATTACAGATTCCTTTGATTCTTCTGTTGCAGGCGCATCAACATCTGTAAGCATTGTTGCTAACGTAGAAGGCAAAACAACTTCTATCACTCTTCCCATAAAGATAAGAGACAACTCCGAAAAGATCTGGAAAGCTACTCTTATGGGTGCATCTTCACTTGGTGTAAGTGAGAGCGATCCTTCTTCAAATGTTACCGTATATGACAAGGACGGCAACCAGACACTTTACCTCACAGGCGACAAGGACAATATTGTTACAGAGCAGCCTGTAGGCATAATGAAAGACGGCGTTATGCAGAATGTCGGCAAAGTTAAAGTTACATCATGGGGCGGCGCAGGTAAGTACGCTACAGACCATGACGGTATTGCATACTACTACACAAGAGTAAGCGCAGACGATAACTTCGAGATCTCCGCAGACATTACAGTTAACAAATATATCCGCGATCCTGCAAACGCAGCGGATGCAAAACTTATCGAAGATAAGAAGAAAAAGATGCAGGAAATTTACAACAAGCAGAGCTACATTGATGAGGAAACAGGCGAAATCAAGCAGGTTACCGATTTAATGGCACTTGATATGGTTCGTTCCGGTCAGGAAGCGTTCGGTATCATGGCTCGTGACGTTATCCCTCTGTTCCTTCCTGTTGAGGAGGGCGGTAACGATAACTCCATCACAACAAACATCAACCTTGCTCATAAGGATCAGTACGGCGAGCCTATAAGCATCTTTGAAGCATACAAGATGCAGGAGGCAGGCCTTATCCAGGCAGGTATCACAAACGAGGACGTTAATATTATTTCGTTCTCATCAAACGTAGTTGTCGCAGGTGGTGCTACAGCATCCACATTCCCGACAGATACAACAACATCAAGCTTCAAGGAAAAAGAAGTTCAGAACAGGATCACTCTTTCCTACAGAAGCGGTGTTACAAGCATTGACGGTGCAGGTTCAAACGCAAAGGGCGGCTTCAAGACTTCTACTTCAAGACTTCCCGTTGCAGGCGATAAGTACCATATCACATTAAAGAAGATCAATTACGGTTATTCTTTAACAACTACAGACCTTACCGAAGGTTCCGATACTTTCGGCGAGACTCAGACTGTTTACTGCTTCGATGCAAGAGAGAACCTTGAGGGTCTCCTTACAAGACAGGACAGAAAGAACATTTATGTCGGCTTCTTCGCTTGCCGTTATGCCGATATAGACGTTGAGGACATCAGCCTTAAAGAAAGCGATGCAAACAATGATGCAGTTATCGCTGACCTTGAAGAAGATGTTTACTCACCCAAGCTTACAGTTGATTCTTCACTGTACACAACACAGGAAAAGTATGATCTTATCCTTAAAACATCCAACCCGAGCGGCGGTCTTGTAACTATCAAGCAGAACGGCGTAGTTATCAAGGAAGATGCTCAGGTAGTTAAGAAGGGTTCAACATTCAGCGTTGACCTTGTTCCAAACTCTATCAATAATTTCGAGTTTATCTACAGACCAAGCGAACTTGACCTTTGCTACAGCTATGCTAAGGTAGTTTCAAGAGTAGATATCACTCATAAGGATACATCCGGATTTACGAATGTTATCTATGTTTCACCCGAAGGTAAGGTAAGCGGTGCAGGTACAAGACAGGATCCTATGGATCTTGAAGCTGCTATCGGTGTAGTTAAGAGAGGCCAGTCCATCGTTATGCTTGACGGTGTTTACCAGCCGAGAGAAACTATTACCATTGATGCTTCCAACAGTGGTTACAAGTCATCAAAGAAAACGCTTAAAGCAGATGAGGGAGCAAATCCTGTTATCGACCTTCAGGATAAGAACGCCGGCTTCATAATCTCCGGTAACTACTGGGATTTTGAAGGCTTTACAGTAATGCGTTCGGCAGGCAACAACAAGCCTTTCCATATCGGCGGCGACCACAACACCGTTAAGAATTGTACATTCCATGACAACGGCGACTGCGGTCTTCAGATCAGCCGTACAGACTCCAGTGATGCATTCGAGGATTGGCCTCAGTCAAACCTTATCATCAACTGTGAGGCTTACAACAACTGTGACCCGTCCAAGAACAATGCCGACGGTTTCGCTATCAAGCTTACCGTAGGTAACAACAACGTATTCAAGGGCTGTGTATCTCACCATAACCTTGATGACGGCTGGGATCTTTACACCAAGCTTTCAACAGGTGCTATCGGTGTTGTACAGGTAGAAGACTGTGCATCCTACAGACAGGGCTTCAAGCTCAACGAAGACGGTACAGACGTTGACTACCGTGCAACAAGTGGTGGTAACGGCTTCAAGGCAGGCGGCGAGTCTATCGCTGTTATGCACTACTTCAAGGATTGTATCTCCTTTAATAACAAGGGTAACGGATACGATTCAAACTCTAACCAGAATGGTAAGTTAAGAAATGTAATTTTCTACAACAACCAGTATTCAAACGTAGCGCTTTATTCTTCAAAGCGTTCCGAATATGCTTATGACCTTAAGGGCGTTGTATCCTACAGAGATGACAAGGCAGTTGTTACAGAATCAACTCTTGCCGACCGCGTAGGTACACTTACAGAATTTGCTCATTACAACAATGGCGCAAATGACCTTAAGACAGAAAAGAGCAACTACTTCATCTGGGATGATCCTATGAGCCCCAGTGAAAACAGACAGATAGAAGTAAGCAACGTAAACTACAAGGCTCAGACTTATGATGTTAAAGTTCTTTCAAGCGAAGAGCTTGATGCTGACAACTTCTTCCAGAGTCTTAACGAGACTGACTCCCTTACAGAGCAGGGCGGTTCAAGATACCCAAGAAATCCCGAAACAGGTGAATTTGAGTATGGCCCGTTCCTTGCAAGAAAGGTAGCTTATGTTCACGAAGCTGAAGATGCTATCACTCTTCCCGATAACGGCGGCAGTGTAATACCTACACCTACACCGACTCCTTCGAGAACAGAAACAACAACAGCATCTGCAAATAACTCAACTATCGGCGGCGGTTCCTCCGGCGGCGGTGGCGGTGGCGGCGGTTCCAGCGCAAGACTGACAACATCCGCTTCATCCGAGACAGAAACAGAAGCTGCAACAGAGAAGACATCTTCTTCCGCAACTGATAACGGTTCCGACAATACTATTGATACAGATACATCCGACAACAGCATGTTTGACGATATTTCCAACAAGCCTTGGGCTGAGGAAGCTGTCAACGCACTTGCTTCCGCAGGTATCATCAATGGTACGGGTTACAGAACATTTACTCCCGATGCTAACTGCAAGCGTGCAGACTTTGTGATCATGCTTGTTAAACTTCTTGGTATCGAGGGTACAGCAACAGATAACTTTGACGATGTTTCTTCCGACAAGTACTACGCTAACTACGTAGGTCTTGCTAAGGAAGCAGGCATTGTAAATGGCTACGGCGACGGCAACTTCGGCCCCGAGAACTTCTGTACAAGAGAAGAACTTATGGTTATGGTAGCTAACGCTTTAGCATCGACAGGCGTTGATATTACAGCTGATCAGAGCGTACTTGACAAGTTCGGCGATGCAGCGGATATTGCAGACTGGGCTAAGCCTTATGTTGCATTCCTTGCTGCAAACAGCGTTGTAAACGGCTCTAACGGCAATATCGCTCCTAAGGCTGACATCACAAGAGCAGAAGTGGCAGTTATCATGTATAACGTTAAAAATGCTTTTGGTTTCGGCGCTGAGGAAGAGCCTGCTGTAGTTGAAGAAGAAACCGAAGAAACAACTGAAGAAGCTTCCGAAGAAACAACAGAGGAAGTAACTGAAGAAGTTACAGAGGAAACAACAGAGGCTGCAGAAGCTTAATAAAAATTCAAGGGGTCGTCCTTTCGGACGGCTCCTTTTTTTGTTGTAAAATGAAAACAAGTGTGGTATACTAATTTTAAGAAAAGGGAGGTGTTTTTATGGACGAATTATACAACGAAAGATATGAAAAAATATGGGGTTTTATAAACGACGAGCATTATGAGCCGATGTTTGCCAAGGATATTGCCATGCTTTTGGATATAAAATCGGGCGATATACAAATGCTCTATGATATTATTGACGACATGGAGAAAAACGGCAAAATTATCCTTACCAAAAAGGGCAAGATAATGCTGCCGTCGTCACAAAACCTGTATACAGGTACTTTTACGGGCAATGCAAGGGGTTTTGGCTTTGTTACCCGTGACGATAACCAATTTGCCGAGGATATTTTTATACCCGCATCGGCTGTGAACGGCGCTATACACCGCGATAAAGTTATGTGCCGCATTACATCTCACTACGGCAAACGTGCCGAGGGCGAGATAGTCAGAATAATAGAACGAAACATGAAGCATATAGTCGGAACTTTTGAAGAAAGCAAGGGTTTCGGTTTTGTTGTGCCCGACGATAAAAAGCTTGCCGATGATATTTTTATCTCAAAAACCAATACCATGGGCGCTGTTTCGGGTCATAAGGTGGTAGTCCAAATAATAAAAAATGCGGGTGAAAACACCAAACCCGAGGGCAGGATAGTCGAGATAATCGGCCATATAAACGACCCCGGTGTCGATATAGTTTCCATTATCAGACAGTTTGAACTGCCAATGGATTTTGACGAAAAGATATATGCTTATATAGAAAATATTCCGTCCGAGGTCAGCGAGGACGAGCTTAAAAACCGCACGGACTATCGCTCTGTGCAAATGGTGACGATTGACGGCGAGGACGCAAAAGACCTGGATGATGCGGTATCGGTCGAAAAGCTTGAAAACGGCAATTACAGACTGGGTGTCTATATTGCCGATGTATCGCATTATGTAACGCAGGGCAGTCCTCTCGATAAAGATGCCTACGAGCGCGGTACAAGCGTTTATCTTGTGGACAGAGTTATACCAATGCTGCCGCATAAGCTTTCAAACGGCATTTGTTCGCTTAATGCGGGCTGTGACAGGCTTTGCCTTTGCTGTGTTATGGAAATAGACAAAGATGGTGCTGTGGTTTCGCAGAAAATAGAACAGGCGGTCATAAATGTTGACAGACGAATGAGCTATACCGTGGTAAACAGCCTTTTGACCGAGGAAAGCAGCCCTTATGCCGATGAATACAAAGAACTTATGCCTATGTTTTTGCAAATGGCTGAGTTAAGGGATATTCTGTTTGAAAAACGCAGAAAACGCGGCGCGATAGAATTTGAGTCGCGTGAAGCAAAAATAATTCTTGATGAAAACGGCAAACCCGTAGATATAAAGCCTTACGAGAGGAATATCGCAACAAGTATAATTGAGGAATTTATGCTTGCGGCGAATGAGTGCATAGCCGAATATTATTTTTGGCTTGAACTGCCTTTTGTCTATCGTAATCATGAAGAACCCGACGGAGAAAAGGTCGATAAACTGCGCGAAACCATAGCAAAACTCGGTTTTTATTTAAAAGGCAGCGCAACACATCCGAAAAGTTTTCAGAAACTGCTTGCGCAGACTAAGGACAAACCGGAAGAAATGCTTATACACCGCATGGTTTTAAGAAGCCTTAAACAGGCACGCTACAGCCCGTCAAACCTTGGACATTTCGGCCTTGCGGCAAAGTATTACTGCCATTTTACTTCGCCCATACGCCGTTATCCCGATTTACAGATACATCGCATAATCAGCAAAAACTTGGAGGGTACGCTTTCGGAAAATGATATAGCATACCTGCAAAAAAATCTTCCCGAAATTACTTCTCACTGCTCAATGACAGAACGCAGGGCGGAAGAGGCGGAAAGAGAGACCGACAAATATAAAATGGTCGAGTATATGTCCGATAAGGTCGGTCAATGCTTTGACGGCATAATAAGCGGGGTCACAAGCTGGGGTATCTATGTCGAGCTGCCCAATACCATAGAGGGTATGGTGGCTGTTAAAAATCTGAATGACGATTACTATATTTTTGACGAGGATAATATGCTGTTTTTGGGCGAAAGAACTCATAAGGAATATAAAATAGGTCAGGCGGTCAGGGTCAAGCTTGAAAGTGCAAGCACCATGACCCGCACTATTGATTTTATTTTTGTTGATACGGAGGATTAAGTATGCTGGCAAAAGTTTTATCCGCCGCAATTAACGGCATCAGCGGATATATAGTTGAGGTGGAAGTGGATATCAGCAATGGCTTTCCCGCTTTTGAGATAGTCGGTCTGCCCGACAACGCCGTAAAAGAGTCTAAAGAAAGAGTGCGCACGGCGCTCAAAAACTCTGAAATGGAGATGCCCGCAAAGCGAATAACCGTAAATCTTGCACCCGCAAATACAAGAAAAGAGGGACCTGCCTTTGATCTGCCGATAGCGATAGGCATACTTGCGTGCATGAACAAGGTAAAGGCAAGGGACGATATACTTGTGCTGGGCGAGGTTTCTCTTGACGGTGCGGTCAGGCCTGTTGACGGTGTTTTGCCAATGCTTTGGTATGCGCATGAACAGGGTATAAAGCGCGCTGTCGTTCCTTTTGAAAATGCAGAGGAGGCTGCACTTGTAAAGGATATGGAAGTCTATCCCGTTATGCACCTTACACAGGCGATAGCGGTAATGCACGGCGACCCCGCGGTTGTGCCTTTTAGTGTTGATGTGGATGCACTGTTTTCGGAAAAAAGTGAATTTGATATGACGGACTTTTCGGACGTAAAGGGGCAGGAGAATGTAAAAAGAGCGCTTGAAATTGCGGCGGCGGGTATGCACAATGTATTGATGATAGGCCCTCCGGGTTCGGGAAAAACAATGATGGCAAAACGTATGCCGTCAATTTTGCCCGATCTTACGTTTGAGGAAAGCATAGAAATAACCAAAATTTATTCGGTCGCGGGGCTCTTGCGCAGTAAAAACTCACTTATTACCAAAAGACCTTTCCGTTCTCCGCATCACACCATATCAAAGGTGGCTATGGTGGGCGGCGGCCGTGTGCCTAAACCGGGAGAAGTGAGTCTTTCACACAACGGCATCCTGTTTTTGGACGAACTGCCCGAATTTGACCGCCCCGTTCTTGAAGAACTGCGTCAGCCGCTGGAGGACAGCGAGATCACTATATCCCGCGTGAACGGCACAATGACCTATCCCGCAAATCTGATGCTTGTTGCGAGCATGAACCCTTGTCCCTGCGGCTATCATGGCTATTCGTCAAAGTGTACCTGCCGCGAAAGCGAGATAATCCGCTACAGAAGCAGGATAAGCGGCCCGCTTATGGACAGGATAGATGTACATATAGAGGCGGCGGCTGTGGACTTTGACAAAATGGGAAGCACAGCCCCGTCGGAAAGCTCCGCCGAAATAAAAAAACGTGTGCTTAAAGCCCGCGATATACAGCAAAAACGCTATAAGGACGAGAATGTATATTTCAATTCGCAGCTGTCCGCACGTCAGATAAACAAATACTGCCGTCTCGGAGAAACGGAAACGGTTCTTATGAAAACTGCATTTGAACGCTTTGGCATGAGCGGCCGCGCCTATCATAAGGTGCTGAAACTTGCAAGAACGATAGCCGACCTTGACGGCAGCGCAGATATAAAACAGCAGCATATAGCCGAGGCTTTACAGCTTAGAAATCTTGACAGAAAGACATTGTTGTAACCGTCCCTCTGTGTACATAGCAATAGCGTAATTATTATAACAACGAGGAGACTTAAAATGGAAAAATTTTGTTGCATTAATTTAAAATGTACTGATATTAAATTGATAGAAAGTTGCCTAAATTGTGTACAAACTAAAAATGATATTGCGGAAGAAATGGCTTTTACAGGCTTTTTAAATAATTTAACTCAAATGATAAATAAAGTATCCGCATATATTTGTGTTTTCAAAAACTGCGAATATTCATTGTTATTACTTAACGATACTTATATGTCCGCTCATTTTGCACAAGAATTAAGCTGTAAAATTCAAAATACTGTTATATATACATCATTTACCGAATACGAAAATGTTATATATATTTTTGAAAAGGGTATGACTTTGCTTGAATATATTAAAAATGATTTTGAAAAGACATCACAGTCGTTTTACTATAACGAACAATGTATATGGAACGAGAAACAAAAGCAAGTTTTTGAAAAAATCAAGCAATGGGATATAAATCTGGATTTAATTATTGAGCTTGAAAATGTATTTGGGGCGACTTTTACAACAAATTTTAGTCAAATGAATAATAAAAAAATAATAATAGAATGGATAAATATATGTGATAAAATCTATTATTACGAAAAAGGGGATGCGTTAACAGAAATAAAATAGAACTAAGCCAAAAGGGATGTAAAGTCATACGGGGGACGGTTAGTGTGAAGACACAGGACGGGGGATGGTTCTTTTGTGTACGTTATATAGTATGATATATAACAAATATCACTAAATGCCGCGCACAAAAGAACCGTCCCTCTGTGTACATTTGGCACACTGTTTAATCAGCTTACATACGATTTAATGATTTAAAATCGAGTACCAAACGATTTTGCCGGAGGGTGGAGTTTAATGCGACATCCTCTTTTTGTGCAAATTTATGGTTCACACTAAAATAAACTATGTATATCTTCGCCAAAAAATGTAAAAAATAATTGTGAATAAAGACAATTTAAAAATTTATCGTTTTATGGTAAAATAAATATGTAGAAATCGTGACGTAACAGAAAGCTTGAAAGGAGGTTTTAAAGTGTTTGCCATAGGTGACAGGGTCCTTTACCCGATGTATGGCGCCGGTATAATAGAGGGAATAGAGGATAAGCTGGTGGACGGAATTAAAACAGCTTATTATGTTATGAAGATATCGGTTGGTAATTTAAAAATAAGCATTTCCGTTAACAGGGCAGAGGAGAAAGGTATCAGGAATATTGCTTCCCCCGACGAGGTTTTGGAAATTATTGAAAAAACGGATGTTATTGAGATGCCCGATAATTGGAATGTGCGTTATAAGCAGAACATGGAGAGATTGAAGACCGGTGACCTTAAAACAGAGGTAGAGGTTTATAAGACCCTTATAATGCGTGAAAGAAGCAAAATGCTTTCAAGCATAGAAAAAAAGATGCTTGGCAATGCAAAGCAGATAATCGTAAGTGAGATAATTCTGTCGCATGATGTGGACAAGCCGACAGCTGAACGTATTTTAAGCGAAACAATAGCCAAAAGTGCATAAACATCAGACAGTAAAAAGCCCCCGTTTTTTTGACGGGGGCTATTTTAGTGGGTTGTTATGCTATCGTGAACGTCAAAAATATTTAGACGTTCACGATATGATGTGGCTCATAAATAATCAGCCTTAAGCGAGCTTAAGGCTGATTATTTAATTCGCTTACTATAAAAGCATATCTTTGTAAGAAAGTAATTTTTCGGCATTTGCACAGGCTGCACAATCGCAGTTTTCTGCGCCTTTTGCCTTTATTTCCTTGCCGTGTGCTTCAAGTGTGGCAGCCATATCCGCACCAAAGTAATTCCTGCCCGCATCACTGCCTGCAAAAGCGATAAGACTGTCAATAGGTGTGATGTCCTCGCTCGCTTCTGCAATAAGTATCTTTGCGGCTTCGGTTTCCTTGTCTGTACCGACTGCATCGAGCCATGTCTGAGCTGCCGATTTTAACTCCGCACAGCATGAGGGTGCGGCAATAATATCATTAACGACCGCTTTTACTTCTTTAAGCTGTTCCTGTGTCATAAAAACGCCTCCTTATTTAAGTTCGTCTGTCTTTAACCAGTCCTGATCGTCATAGTCCTTGTTTTCGCCGACCATACCCCAGATAAATGTATAAGCCTTTGTACCTACGCCGCTGTGGATAGACCAGCTGGGGCTGATAACTGCGCTTTCGTTTTTCATAACGATATGGCGTGTTTCGTCGGGCTTGCCCATCATGTGGAATACAACATTGTCCTTTTCAACATCAAAGTAAAGATAAACTTCCATACGTCTTTCGTGTGTATGAGCGGGCATTGTGTTCCAGTTAGAACCGGGATCGAGCTTTGTAAGACCCATTGCTATCTGGCAGCTGCCGTATTCAACACCGTCACGCTGAGAAAGTCTTGCAAAAACTTCGTCGTGGATATACTGGTTGATCGTTCTCTTGTTGCAGTCTTCAAGTGAGCCGAGAGGCTTGTGGTTTGCATCGTCGTAAGAGATAAGTACGGTAGGATATGTCTTGTGAGCCGTACCCGATATCATATAGAATTTAGGCGGGTTTTTGGGGTCTTTTGCCGCAAAGGATATTTCTTTAACGCCCATTCCGACATATATTGCGTAGTAGTTGTTTACTGCGTATTCCTTGCCGTCAACGGTAACAAAACCGTCGCCGCCGATATTTATAACACCGAGTTCACGTCTTTCAAGGAAGTACTTTGAAGCAAGCTCCTTGCTGCCTTCGAGTTTAAGTGCCTTGTCCGTGGGTGTGATGCCGCCGAAAATGATACGGTCGTTGTGGCTGTATACAAGCTTCATATCGCCGGGTACAAAAATGTCCTCTACAAGGAAGTGCTTTCTTAAAGTTTCGGTGTCGTAATGCTTAACATCGTCAAAATGGTTTGAGTATCTTGTCTCTAATTTCATGTCGTTTCCTCCCGTGGAAAATAAAATTTTATATGTGAATTATAACATATACGTTTTTAAGCCTCATCGTCGTTTATGCTGAATACATCGTAAGTAAGCTTTACCGATGAGGAGTCATTCATGCGTATCTCGCTGTTAAAGCGGCTTTCTATACGCTTTGCGACTTTGTCGCCTATCTCTGCTTCAACATTCATAAGTATAACTATATACTGACTGTCGGAGTAGCGGGCAAACACATCGCCGCGGCGCAGATTGCTGCATACAGCGCTGTGCAGGGTGTCAAAATCCGCCTGTAAGCTTTCGGCGTTCTTGTCTTCAAGTGTAAACAGAACGACCTGTACTTTCTGCTGGTTGTGCAGGGTATACTGTTCCACAAAGCTTATCATTCTTGCTATGCCCTGCGAGCCTAAGCTTAAAGATTCGCCGTGGGCATTGAGTATCTTGTAAAGGAAGCTGTCGCCCGATACCATATCGTCTGCCGCCGCAATACTGCGTGTTTCGGTATAGAAATGGTAAGCGCCTTTCTGATTTTGCTTTACAAAATACAGCGCCTTGTCCGCGTTGCTGTACAGGGTCTCAAAATTGTTGCCGTCGGAGTGGCTTAATGCAATACCTATTGAAACGGAAGTTTGTATACGCGGATTTATGTCGTCGATGCGTTTTAAAAATTCCTCGGATATACGCTTGCATATTGTTTCAATGGCATCTTTTGTTTTTGCGCTCACGATAAAGGCGATAAATTCATCTCCGCCAAGGCGGCAGACTATGTCATCGCCGCGTACACAGCTTGTAAGCACATCGCTTATTGCAAGTATGACATCATCGCCCGCAATATGTCCGTATGTATCGTTTATGGCCTTGAAGTTGTCAAGGTCTATCATCAGAAGTGCGCCGCGCGCGCCGTGTACCGAAAGATAGGTGTTTACGGACTGCGCCATGAACTGGCGGTTCCAAAGACCCGTAAGGGCATCTTTCTGCGCCTTGTTTTTAAGCTCCTCGGTATATTCGTTAAGTACGCGTTCAAGTATGGCATTGCTGAAATCCACAACATCCATGTCGCTGTCGTTAATTTCGTTCATCTTGCTTGCAACAAAGCCCGAACGTATCATATTGAGTGCCGCATCAACTATTATCGGGTCAAAACGGCTGCCGCGTTCGTTTTTAAGCTTTTCTATAAGGTCTTCATCCGTGCACGCGGGCATATTTTCACGCGGTGTACGGGACAAGTCGATATAATCGGCAACGGCAATAATACGCGCTTCAATCGGGATATTCGGGCCTGTGGGCTCTGTTTCGGAGTCATAGCGCGCATGATGATAGCGCACGCCGTCCGCAAGATTTTTTATAAGAGTAAAATCCTGCAAAAGCTCGCCGCCTATTTCGGCGTGGGTATCGAGTATAGTCTGCTCGTCCGCAGTAAGAGGAGAACTTTTGCTCAATATATTTTCCGATATGCCTATTTTGCCTATATCATGCAAAAGTGCTATATAATAAAGACCTGTGGCATCGTGTTCGTTCCATTTGAGTATTTCCGCGATTTTAGAAGCGTAGGCCGCAACACGGGGGGAGTGCCCCATTGTGTAAACACTTTTGTTGTCAACGATTTTTGAAAGGGTCTTGAAAACATGGATAGTCATTTTTTCAAGCTGTTCCGTCTTGACTTTTACCTGTGCTTCAAGGTTTTTCTTCAGAGTTTCAAATTCCAGTATTTTTCCTATGCGGTAAAGCATGGCATCGCCGTCAAAAGGCTTGGTTATGTAGTCCACCGCACCCAGTTTGAAACCAAGGCTCTCGCTTTCTATAGCAAGGTCGCCCGTAAGGAAAATAACGGGTATGCCGCTTTTGCCCTTCATGCTTTTTATTTTGCGTATCGTCTCAAAGCCGTCCATTCCGGGCATGATAACATCAAGCAAAATAAGGTCGGGGTCATGGTCTTTTAAGTAGGCTATGCCCTTTTCTCCGCTGCTTGCCATTGCAAGCTCGTAATGGCTTTTCAGCACATCCCCCGCACTTTTAAGCGTTGTTGCGGAGTCGTCTATAATTAAAATGAGTTTTCGTTTGGCTGTCATAATTTATCCCCTTATACAATACGTATTCTCCGATAATTTATCAATATATATTAATTTTACACTAAAATCACGGAAATTTCAATATAAAATATCGGGATTGTAAATTCTTTTTTGTAAAATTTTTTTGCGGTCTGCGCACAGTTGTGGGAAACATGTTTTTTATTGACTTGGCGGGCGGTTTGTTGTAAAATGAAGAAAAGGATGTGATCGAGTGGTACTTGGTATAATGCAGGAACTTCTGCTTAATGATTTTACGCCGATACTTTCCACGCAGGCCGCAATAACGGGCGAATTGGATATATTCTGTGCGGGGAAACAGGCAGGGCCGAATCTCTACTGCGTGATAGCCGTTGATGCCCGAAAACCCGAATATAAACAAAAATTTGAGCATTTTGCGGGCTATATCGGTGCAAGTCATTCCATGAATGATTATAATGTGGTCATTCTTGGGGTATTCGATACGGATGAGGTATCGGATGAATTAAAAGAATATGCTACGGCGACAGTCGAAAGCTTTGAAAAAATAAATATAATAAAATGGGTACTTACGCCAAACGGGGTGGAAGTATACGGCCGTCAGCCCGACAGATTGCTTAATATCCGAACGCTGCTTGAAAAGTCACTTACAGAGGATATGTCGGGTAAGACCGTTGCCGATGTGACCGCCTACGGACATGAAAAACGCAGAGAGCGTATAGTCAGCGGAAATACATTTCTGACCTATATAATGATAGGTGTATTGATACTCATTTATATTTTGCAGATATTCGATAAAAACGATACGCTTATTTATGACTACGCGGCTCTTCCGCTTGGAAATGGTGAACTTTATCGTAATTTTACCTGTATGTTTCTTCATGGAAGCGTTGAACATCTGCTTTCAAACCTGCTTGCGCTGTATATTTTCGGCACAAGGGTGGAAAGATATTACGGCAAAAAAATGTTTGCACTGATATATTTTATCGGCGGAGTGCTTGCAAGTGTGACTTCTTCGGCCTTTCTGAGCGGAATGGCGCTTGGTGCATCGGGTGCGATATTTGCACTTATGGGCGCCGTGCTTATGTACAGCCTGCGCACAAAGCGCTCAATAGACGGGTTTGACCTGTATTTTCTGATATTTTTCGTCCTTGTCGGCCTTGCAGGCGGCGGATTGGTTGCAGGCATTGACAATATCGCTCATATAGCGGGTTTTGTATATGGCTGCGTAATAAGTATGTTTTACGGGATAAAAGGCGAGTAGGGTGCGTATATGACAGGGAAAAAGCGTTTTCATACAATAGATACCGTGCGCGGGTTTCTGCTGGTAAATATGATAATATATCATCTTATCTGGGATATTGTATGGATATTCGGGGTAAACTGGACGTGGTATACGAGTTCGGCTGCGAATGTATGGGAAAAGATCGGCTGCAGCGGTTTTATTCTGCTTTCGGGCATAAGCTGGCGCATAAGCGGCAATATAAAAAATAAAATAAAAAACGGTATATTGGTATTGGCAAGCGGAGAACTGGTGGCGGCGGCAAGTCTGCTTATGCCCGCGGATGATCGAATAAAATGCGGCGTGCTTACATTTTTGGGCTCGGCTATGCTGATAATGATACCGCTTGATAAGATACTGAAAAAGGTCAATAACTTTGTCGGTCTGCTTGTTTCGGGTGTGCTGTTCTCTTTGTTTTGGGGGATAAATGAAGGAACGATAGTGTATGGCAATGTCGAATTGCCGAGACAGCTTTACAGCGGCGGGTTAATGACATACCTTGGTTTTATGTCGGGAGATTTTTATTCAGCCGACTATTTCAGCCTGCTGCCGTGGATATTTATGTACATCTGCGGGTATTTTCTGTCCCCTGTCGTTTTGTCGCTTGGCGAAAAGGTTCTTGGCATCAAAGCGGAACCGTTTGCCTTTATGGGCAGACATTCGCTTATTATCTACCTTTTGCATCAGCCGTTGGTTTACGGCGTGCTTTATCTGATTTTTAAATTTATATGAAAAAAATTATAAAAAAATTATATGAAAAAATTTGTTTTTTCTATTGACAAGGAATAAAATATATGGTATATTATGATTGTGTTAGGGATGACTAACTAACATATTTCGCCGGTATATCGTTAGGGTAAGACGATATTCGGACTTTATTTCTCCTAAGAAAATAACACGAATTATTTACACGAAAGAGCCGCTGTGTCAAGCGGCTTTTTTGTGTTCTGAAATCGAACAAAAATACGTAAATTTTGCAAAACAGTAAAAAAATAAAAAAAAATCCTTTACTTTTTCGTATTTTGTGGTAAAATGTAATTAGAACGAATTTTCGAAAAGAGTTATAAGGAGCGTTTTTTATGGAAAGTTTGACCGCAAAACAGCAGCAGATATATGATTTTATAAAAGGCGAGATACGCAAAAGAGGCATAACCCCAAGTATACGTGAAATAGGCAATGCGGCAGGTCTGTCAAGTACTTCGAGTGTACACGCACAGCTGGAAACATTGGAGAGAAAGGGCTATATCCAGCGCTCAAGATCCAAAAACCGCTGTATAGAGATATTGGAGGACAACTTCTACAACGATAATGATACTATGGATGTGGAATACTCAAATGTGCCTATTATCGGTACAGTAACGGCGGGTCTTCCCATACTTGCGGAAGAAAATCTGGAAGGATATTTCCCCGTGCCTGTCGATTATCTTAAAAACAATGATACCTTTATGCTTCGTGTAAGGGGCAGCAGTATGATAAACTGCGGTATTTTAAATAACGATCTTGTGCTTGTAAATCAGCAGAGCGACGCAAATAACGGCGATATAATAATTGCCTTGCTTGATGATTCGGCGACCTGCAAACGCTTTTTCCGCGAGAATGACCATGTGCGTTTACAGCCCGAAAATGACGATTACGAGCCTATTATCGTAAGGGATGTTAAGATACTCGGCAAAGTGATAGGTCTTTTCCGCTCGTTCAGATAAGATATTGTTATCGGGGTGTTATTATGGATGAATTGTTGAAGTATCTTGTAAAAAAGTCCAATATTGAAAATAATGATTTTTTTAATTACAGACAGCGCGAAGACATGGAGAAACTTGTCAGGAAGCGTGAACCAAAGCCGCAAAAGGAAAAGTGTGCTTATATTAAGCTGACAGAACCGACGGCAGAGGATTATGTTGTGCTGGATTTTGAAACGACGGGCATGACGGCGGGCATAAACAAAATTATAGAAATAGGCGCGGTAAAAGCAAAAAAAGGTGTTGTAACGGATGTTTTTACCACACTTGTAGACCCCGAACAGATAATTCCGCGGTTTATAAGTGCAAAGGTGCATATTACCGACCGCATGGTAGAGGGGCAGCCAAAAATAGAAGAGGTACTGCCGAAATTTATGGAATTTTTGGGAGATCTTCCGATAGTTGCCCATAATGCGCCTTTTGATATGTCCTTTTTGATAAGAAATGCAAAACAGCTTGACATAGAGGTCAATAATCCTGTCATTGATACGCTGACTTTAAGCAGGCGCTATAATAAAGAGTGCGCAAAGCATAATCTTGGATATTTAGCGGAATTTTTTGATCTTGGGCTTAAAAATGCTCACAGAGCGTACCACGATGCCGCGGCCACACAAAAGTTATATGAAATTATAAGAAAAAAGTATCGAAATATCCAATGATTACTTTTGTAATCAAAATGTTACAAAAAAAGTATTGATTTTTTGTGCAGAGTTATGTATTATATAGTAAATAAGCAAAGTTTTATTTTTGCATATTTATGGTGGTGATACATTATGATAAAAAACTATCTTGGCATGGATATTTATTATTTTTTGAATTGTTTTTTTATATATAGTTTTCTGGGTTACATATTCGAGTGTATAGTACTTACCTGTCAGACTCATTCACGCGTGACAGACAGAGGTTTTGTGCGCTGTCCGCTGTGTACGATATACGGCGTGGGTGCATTTGGTGCGCAGTATTTGCTTGCGCCGCTGACACACAGCTATTTGCAGCTTTTTATTATAGGTGCTGTGGCCGCTACCGTGCTTGAAATAGTGACCGCAAAACTTATGACAAAGCTTTTTGGCTGTTTCTGGTGGGATTACAATAACAGACCGTTTAACTACAGGGGTGTTATTTGTCTTGAAAGTACAATATGCTGGGGGATCATGGCGGTAAGTATAGTCGTGCTCTTCCATCCGCTTGTAATGCGTATCGTTGATATGTATTACGATCTTTGCGGCAAACCGATAGCCGTGATAATGCTGGTGGTTTACTGCATAGACTTCAGCACAAGTTTTTACCATGCCATCGGCGAAAAAGAAAATATAGCTGTTGAGGAGAACGAAGAAGAACAGCAGCTTGCGGAGAGTATAAATTAAAAATCATCGTTTTGGTGTTGATCGGTTTATCCGATTTGCAGGCAATGCAGCTCGGATTTTTATAAAACCGCTTGGTTTCGGCTGAAAATGAGGATAAAAAAGCAAAAGACAGTGCGCATGCCGCTGTCTTTTGCTTTTTTTGTTATATACGAATTGCGCTGCCATGTTATACAAAAAGTATCAGCAAAGTTTTTCCATTTTATCCAACAGGCCTTCAAATACCTTCATGGCGTTTTCAACGGGTTTTGGTGTGCTCATATCCACGCCTGCACCTTTGAGCAGGTCGATAGAATACTTGCTGCTGCCGCCTTTTAAGAAATTGATATAATCCTCTGCACCATTTTCCTTTAAAATTCGCTGAGAGAGCGCAATGGCGGCGCTGTAGCCTGTTGCGTACTGGTAAACATAGAATTGATTGTAAAAATGCGGTATTCTTGCCCATTCCCAGGCTATCTCGTCATTAAGTTCTATATCTTCGCCGTAGTAGTCGCGGTTAAGTTTAAGATATATATCACAAAGTGAATCAAAAGTCAAAGGCTCGCCGCGTTCTGCCATTTCATGTGTTGTCAGTTCAAACTCGGCAAACATCGTCTGACGGAAAAGTGTGCCTCGGAACTGCTCCATAAAATAGTTGATAAGATATTTCTTCTGCCCCTCGTCCTCTGTTACAGCTAAAAGCTGCTCCATAAGCAGAGCTTCGTTTACCGTCGATGCGACTTCCGCAACAAATATCGTGTAATCGCCGTAAATAACGGGCTGATTGCTCCAAGTGTAATGGCTGTGCATTGCATGCCCCATTTCGTGTGCAAGGGTAAACATGGAATCCACATTAAAATTGTAATTAAGACTCACAAAGGGATGACATCCGTAAGCGCCCCATGAATAGGCACCGCTGCGCTTGCCCTTGTTTTCATAGATATCGACCCATTTTTCCTCGTTGAGTGCCTTTGTCAGCTTTTCGACATATTCGCGACCCATAGGTTCGACAGCTTTTAATACAGCTGCCTTTGCATCCTCGTACTCAACTTTCGTCATATCGTTTTTAACAATGGGAGTGTAGAGGTCATACATATACAGCTTGTCAACACCCAAAAGCTTTTTGCGAAGCTTAACATAGCGGTGCATAAGAGGCAAATGCTTTCTTACGGTTGCAATAAGTTCCGTGTATACCGAAGTCGGGATATTGTAGGCGGAAAGTGCGTTGTCGAGTGCCGAAGGATAATTTCTTAACCTTGCAAGGGTAATATCTTTCTTTACCGAAGCGTTATAAATGGCGGCAAGGGTGTTTTTCTGCTTATAATATGATGAATAAAGGCTTTCAAAAGCACTTTTTCTCAAAACCCTGTCACTGTCCTGCAAAAGTGAGATAAATGTGCCGTGTGTAAGTCTGTGCTTTTTGCCGTCCTTGTCAACCGCGTCCTCAAATGTAATATCGGCATCGTTGAGCATACTGTAAATAGTGTCGGGACCCGTGCATACTTCGTAAAAATCGGCAAGTATCTTTTCGGACTTGCTGTCGAGTATATGCTCACGGCTGCGCAGGATGTCCTTGATATAATGCTCGTAGACTTTTAATTCACCGCTTTCAAGCGCTTTTAAAAGCTCTTTTTCGTCAAGGGCAAGTATGCCGGGTTCTATAAAGGACACCGCGCCCGAATATACCGACAAAAGCGCATCTGTGCGGTCGGTATAGCCCTGGTATTTGGTGTTTGTGCTGTCTTCGTTCTGCTTTAAATTGGCATAGACATATATCTGCTCGACATTTTTTGACAGTTCTTCCATGGCTTTTAAGCATGGCGCAAGGTTTTCAAGTGTCAGCGGGTCGTACTGTGATATAGTGCCCGTTTCCTTTGAATACTTGGCATAAGCGTCTTCCCATGCCTCGTCACTTGCAAAAAGGTCGGTTATACTCCACTTAAAATCGGGGTCAATTTCATCTCTTAATTTCAAATCGCTCATTTTTTTTAAAATTTCTCCTTTTTTTTGTTGCTATAAATGGCATTTCATAGTATAATTATAATATAAAATGAAAAAAAATAAACACTTTTTTCAAAAATTAAAGGATTATTTTTGGACAAACAGACATTGCGGGTATATTTTTAGTTTCTTTGGGGGAAAACTTGATAGCCTGCTTAATGTTGTATGAGCAAAAGATGATCGGACAGAGAGGGGTTTTTGTTATGGCACTTAAAGTTTTGATCGCAGCTACCGAGGTCTCACCGTATGCAAAAAGCGGCGGCCTGGGCGATGTTACGGGTTCCTTGCCCAAGGCACTTAAAGCGGCGGGTATAGACGTAAGAGTGGTTTTCCCGAAATATCGTACCATAAAGGAAGATTTTCTGACCTCCTGCGAATATCTGACAGGATTTGATGTTACGCTGGATTGGCGTACACAAAAGGCCGATATCTACAGAATTGACAATGCGGTTGTGCCTACATATATGATAGGCAATGATTTTTACTTCGGCAGGGGCGGTTACTACGGCTACGGCGATGACAACGAGCGTTTTGCGTTCTTCTCAAAAGCAGCTATAGAATTTTTGGATTATATCGACTTTGTACCCGATGTTATCCATTGCAACGACTGGCAGACGGGCCCTATGTGCGTATATGTCAAGGATGTCTACAGCAAGATAAAATTCTTTAAGGACATAAAAACACTTTATACCATACACAACTTGCAGTATCAGGGTATGTTTACCCGCGATACCCTTACCATGATGGAACTCAACGACGGCTACTTTGTAGGCGACAAGCTTGAATTCTATAATATGGTAAACTATATGAAAGCGGGCATACTTTACTCCGATGCGGTAAATACCGTAAGTGAGACATATGCAAAGGAGATACAGACTGGCGAGGGCGGATACGGCCTTGACGGTGTGCTTCGTGCTGTGGATTTCAAGCTTTACGGCATTGTAAACGGTATCGATTATTCGATAAACGACCCTGCAACAAGTACAAAAATAGCGGCTAATTTCAGTGCCGATGATATGAGCGGCAAACGCGAATGTAAGATGCAGCTGCAGCGCCAGCTTAATCTGCCCGTTGACCCCGATATCCCGGTATTCGGTCTTATTTCAAGACTTGTTGACCAAAAGGGTATCAATCTCGTGCTTCAGGCTTCGCAGGAACTTTTAAGCAAAAATGTTCAGCTTATCGTGCTTGGTACGGGCGATTATCACTATGAGAATATTTTCAAAGACCTTGCATTCAGATATCCCGACAAGGTAAGCGCAAACATTCTCTTTAACGATACCCTTGCCCAGCAGATCTATGCGGGTATTGATATGTTCCTTATGCCCAGTATGTTTGAGCCGTGCGGTCTCGGACAGCTGTTTGCAATGAGCTACGGCACAGTACCTATCGCACGTGCTACGGGCGGTCTTGTAGATACCATAAAGGACAACGAAAACGGCTTCCTGTTTGCGGATTACGACTGCGGCGGCCTTATGTGGGCAGTAAATAAGGCGCTTGACGTGTATGCCGACAAGGGCAGATGGTATGAGATGTCTCTTAACGCTATCAGAACAAGATTTTCATGGGATGACAGCGCAAGAAAATATATAGAGATCTATGAAAAAATAACCGGAAAAGGTTAAAAATCGGCAGGGGGCTAAGTTTTAGTCCCCTGCGTTATGTAATACAAAGGAGAATAAAAATGAAAGTCAGAAACATTTTAGGCGAAAGATTTAAGGAGGCACCCAAGGACTGTACTATCGAAAGTCATGCTTTTATGGTGCGCGGCGGCTATATGCGCTATATGTCAAACGGCATTTACTCGCTCTATACACCGGGCAAGCGCATTATGCAGAAGATAGAGGCTATTATCCGTGATGAAATGGATAAGATAGGCGGACAGGAAGTTATGTTCCCCGTTGTTATGCCTGCATCCCTTTGGGAGGAGTCGGGCAGATATACTTCTATCGGCAGCGAAATGGCACGTTTTGAGGACAGAAGCAAAAATAAGATGGTGCTTGGCATGACCCATGAGGAAGCGGCTGTGCATCTTGCAAGGGATATTGCAAATTCCTATACGGACTATCCTTTTATGATATATCAGATACAGACCAAATTCCGTGACGAACCCCGTGCAAGGGGCGGTCTTATCCGTGTGCGCGAGTTTACCATGAAAGATGCATATTCTTTCCACACAAGCATGGAGGATCTGCAGGAATACTACAAGGACTGCCACAAAGCTTATGAAAACATCTATAAGCGTGCGGGCGCAAAAAATGTTATCTCCGTTGCATCCGACTCGGGTATGATGGGCGGCAGTGTAAGCCACGAATTTATGCTTTTGAGCGAGATCGGCGAAGATACACTTGCTATCTGTTCCGACTGTGATTATAAGAGTAATATGGAGGCCGCCGAGTGCATCACAGAGCCTTTGAACAGCGAAGTCAAGCAGCTTGAAAAGGTACATACGCCGGAAACAAAGACAATAGAAGCATTGAGCGAGTTTCTTCATATTAAAGAAAGCGATCTGTGCAAGGCAGTTGTTTATCAGAAAAATGAGGACGACAAGTATATTATCGTTTTTATACGCGGCGACCTTGAAGTAAACGAAACAAAGCTCAGAAACTACCTTGGCGCGGAAATTCATCCCGCTGTTGAAATAACCGAGGAAAGCGGCATTGTTGCAGGCTTTATCGGCCCCGTAAATTCTAAGGCGGATGCACAGATGATATTCGACAGATCTCTTGTCGGCATGAATAATGTTATCTGTGGTGCAAATGAGATCGACTATCATTATGTAGGCGCAAACCTTGAACGTGATTACGGCAAGGAGATAGAATATGTGGATGTGGCTAAGATATACGAGGGCGCTGCCTGCCCGTGCTGCGGACACAAGAGCATCACAATAGAAAAGGGTATCGAGGTAGGCAATATATTCCAGCTTGGTACAAAGTATACAAAGTCAATGAATATGACGTATCTTGACAAGGACGGCAAGCAGCAGTATCCCATTATGGGCTGCTACGGCATAGGTGTCGGCAGACTTTCGGCTTCTATCTGTCAGGAAAGCCATGACGACTACGGTCCTATCTGGCCTATCACTATAGCTCCGTGGCAGGTCGAGATATGTGCGCTGCGTGCGGACAATGAACAAGTAAAGGATTTTGCGGACAAACTTTACACCGAATTACAGAACAAAGGCGCAGAAGTGCTTTATGACGACAGAGATGTGCGTCCGGGCGCTATGTTTGCAGATGCAGATCTTTTCGGTATACCCGTAAGAGTAGTGGTAAGCCCCAAAAACCTTGAAAAGAATGTTGTGGAGATATCTCTTCGTGACAAGAGTCTTAAAACAGAGTTCAGTGTTGATACCGCTGTTGAGGATATACTTGCACTTGTGAAAAAAGAGTTTGAAAAATACGCATTATAAATAGTAAAAACACCTTCGGGGCATCAAAAAAAACGGTGCCCCGAAAAATATTAAAAAAATTGAAAAAAGGTGTTGACAAAAGCTTAAAATAATGGTATTATAATTCTTGTCGTTGAAACACGGCAAAATAAATAAGCGCGACTAGCTCAGTTGGCAGAGCAGGTGACTCTTAATCACAAGGTCCGGGGTTCGAGCCCCCGGTCGCGCACTTTCCTTAATTTAATAAGCGCGACTAGCTCAGTTGGCAGAGCAGGTGACTCTTAATCACAAGGTCCGGGGTTCGAGCCCCCGGTCGCGCACTTTCCCGAAAGGGAGCTTGTATTTTGAAAACTGAATAATCAAAGAATTAATACTCAATCCCTTGTTATCTTCCATAATTCAAGGATAAAATTAACTCAAGCGTTCCGCAGGACAAATTTTTAGCGTATGAGCCGCAGGAGCGAAGCGACACAGGCGCAGCGTTAAGAAAATTTGAGCGAGTGAATTTTATCAACATAAGAGGGAGATAACACCAATTCAAGTTGAGAAAACAACTATAAAAAACACCAAGTCAGCAAATGAGCTGTAAAACTTTTTATGAGAGTTTGATCCTGGCTCAGGATGAACGCTGGC
>JAFUAF010000073.1 GCA_017460805.1 Bacillota bacterium
GCTTGCTTGCTTGCTTGCTTGCTTGAGAATACAGTATTTCGCATAACTTGTCAACCCTTTCTTTTAAAAATTTTAAATATTTTTTCCTTAAAAATTATTTTGTAAACCGTGAGAGCATCATATCCGCAAGCATCATAAGCTCGTTTTCGGGATCGCTCTCATTTACCACCGCAAGCCCAACGGCATAGCGTGTTATTGCCGCAAGCATAATGTGGAACGTACTTGAAAACATTGTCTGTTCCGAAATATCGGTTTTTAAAGTGCCGTCTTTCATTCCACGCTCATACAGCTCGTGAAACTGCTTGCCGAGTGTTGTCACCATATCAATGTATGGCTGCTTTTGTTCTTCCGTCCACTCTGCATTTCGCACAAAGCTGTTAAAATCATAGTTGAAGCGGAGAATATCTTTGTGGCTGCGGTACAGTTCCAAAAAGGAATCAAGAAAGAATTTCAGATATTCAGCCCCCGTGAGTTTTTCCATTTCAACCGATGTCAAAAGGCTGTTGTGCCAATCTATATATTCCCGCCATTTCCGCGTGGCTATCGCAACGATCATTTCCGTTTTTGACGGGAAATAGCGAAAAATCGTTGCGGGCGAAATTCCGCTTGCCTTTGCAACTTCGGGCATTATCACCGCCCCGATACCTTTTTCGGCTATAAGTTTAAAGCCCTCATCAAGAATGTGATCGTACTTTTCCTGTTTCCAAGCCTTTCCTGCCACATAATCACTCATCTGTTATTCTCCTTCCTCAAAATAATCTTTTGAGAGTTTACCAATCAATTATATACCGCTTTATGTGAAATTGCAAGAGCAAAATTGTAAATTTTTTATCAATATTTCATTTCGGCAATAAAAAAGCCCCTGCATAACAGAATTACATCTGCTATGCAGGGGATAGTGTTTGATTATTCGTCTTTAAGTCCCGATTTTTCTTCAAATTCTTCAACGGTCATATTGGCTCTTTGTGCTGCTTGCGGTATTGTCAAGATTTTGTCCTTTACAAGTCCCACAAGGGTTGATAATATTCCTTTCGTTTCGCCTTTTGCTTCGCCTATTGCTTCTGCCGTTCTTACCTTACTGTCAACATACAAATTAAGTTCGCTTGTAACATCCGAGAAAGCTAACATAATTCCTGACACCTCCCTCTCACGAGATTTCATATAGTCTGCCAACACATTTTCATCTTCACAAATTCTTATAGTTTCGTATACTGCTTTTGCGTTCCTGCCGTACAGCTTGACCTGTTCATTATAAATTTTGGTAAAACGTACATATTGCTGAATAATATCGCCGTCTTTACCGTCTGTTACGACTTTTACCTTAAAATCAAGTACGGAGTTATCGCCGCCCAAGTACGATTCTGACAGCGAAATATACGGCGGTACATTTTTCTTGTCTGTACCTGTGTATAAGACGTAAAGGTCTGGTTTCGGCATTTTTACCTTTGGTTCATCATAAAGTGATTGTTTTGTATCTTTGAAATAATCATAATATGTTTCGGCAAGGTACACAAGCATACGCACCGCAATATTTTCTGTCCAAGTGGATTGCTGTTCTACCAACATTATGATTTTATCCTTGACTTTAAAGCCCACGTCATTATGGAGTGTAGCCATAATAACGCTTTCAAGGGTAACGTGTTCAATATCATCTTCGGTCACGGTTTCATCTGGGTGCAACGCCATATACAACTGTGCCGCATATTTCTTTATACCGAACAAGTTTCTGAATACCGAGTCTTTGGCTATATATTTTGATTTTGTTTCTTCCGTTACGTTCATAACCGTTCCTCTCTTTCTATTTATATTATAACCTATATGTCATTATATTGCAAGGAAATTTCGGGAGATTTTTCGGAAGAACATTATCTGTCCCAATAATTATATGACCGCCTTGTTGTGCGTTCTTCTTCCTCAATTTCGGGCGTATCTTCCTCGATTTCGGGTTTATCTCCTGCAATATACCGCAGATTTTCATACAATATTTCATATTGGCGCAGATCGTTCTGTGCATCCTGCAATTTCTTTTGGTATTCTTCCATATTTTCATTATGCCGCCGCACACGCTGATTTCTTTCACGCACATCAAGGAAAACCGGGTCGGTCAGCTTGTAATGGTTGAGAACTGCCTCCGCCCGTTGATACCTATAAATTTCCTTATAATTTCTTATACGGTATATCTCTTTTTGTGAGGAGTTATCTTCCATACTTTGCCAATCTCTGTATATTCTCCGTGTTCTGTCCCTATCTTCTTCCGCAGATATTACGGTGTTTAATTTATCGCCCTGTGTCCGCAGGTCTTGAATATCCCTTTCGTAAACCTCAATACGGTGCTTTGCCTTATCTATTTTTTCAAGCAAGTCAGCTTGTGTTTTTATGCCGTGTTCGCTCATAAAATTCATCATTCTTATTTGCGTATTTATATTTTCCACAGCGATATATCGGCTGCCGTATTTTTCGTGTGGCGGAAGAAGTCTGCCGAATTGACTGTCTATTTTAGCCTTGCGGATATTGTATCTCTCCCTGTCCTCAAAGTAAAGGTGCAGCATTTCTTCCGTATACTGTTCGCCTAACTTCTCAATACGTCTGAAACGCTGTCCGTCTTTCGGCTTTATTGCCAAGTGCTTGCCCTGTTTGACTTCAATACCTTGCTTTTTCAAGTATTCCAATAATTCATCAAAACTATTGCACTCACGCATACCCCAATCAATTTTTGATTTCAAGCGGCTTTTGTGTGTTGACGGTGTAAAATGTTTCATATAAGGCTGAATACGCTTGTTTTCGACTTCTGTATGATTTGCGCATCGGCGATGTATTGCTATATCCTTATAAGCCGTTCCGAGAGTATCGACACGAAAATATTGGTCATACCCACATAATTTAAAAGACAGATGTTCATCATAACGTATTTCATACTGCCGCCTTTGCATAAGTTCAAGAAATTCATAAAACGAATTCGCTTCATTTATAGACCTGTCAATAGCTTCTTTCATCCGTTTTCTGATATTTTTAAATGTCTTGTCGATTACAATAAGTCCGTTTTCTGCACACAATACTTCACCTACCATTATCGGAGCAATGTATAAAACGCTTGAAAGGCTTAGCTTTAACGGCGGTACGATTTTAGAGCCTTCAATGGGTGTTGGCAACTTTTTCGGCGCTATGCCCGAAAGTTTAAAGGATAGCAAGTTATACGGTGTTGAACTTGATGATCTTACGGGCCGCTTTGCAAAACAGCTTTATCCCAATGCAAACATACAGATAAAGGGATTCCAGAAAACAGCATTTAACAGCAATTCGTTTGATATTGCCGTGGGCAACGTGCCGTTTGGTAACTACCGCATTTATGACAGTGAATTGCAGACA
>JAFUAF010000037.1 GCA_017460805.1 Bacillota bacterium
GATGCAGATGATGTGCTTTTTGATTATATCAATAAACGTGTTAAAGAACTACACAACAAAAAGGCAAAGTTTGAGGAAAGTTTAAGAAATCAAGCACGAAAGCACAAGAAAATTGACACTTCGCCTTTGACAGATCCTTTGAAAAATTGGGACGATCTTTCGACACGCGAAAAGCACGATGTAGCTATGACAATGATAGATGTTATCTACTTATCAGACGAAACAGGAATAGATATTCATTTCAGTATTTAATAATTCATATAACTTATAATAACGTCAAAACGCTGTAAAAATCAGCGTTTGACGTTACATATAAAGTGTCATTGCGGGCAAGCTTAAGTCCGATTATTTAATTCGCTTACTATAAAATCTTATTGAAATATCTTTACAAATATGGTATTATATTATTATGGAATAATATTGACAATCCCTTTAAGGAGATAAAATATATATGTATCTGAAAAGATTGGAATTACAGGGTTTTAAGTCCTTTCCCGAGAAAATAAGGCTTGAATTCAATAAGGGCATAACCGTAGTCGTAGGTCCCAACGGCAGCGGCAAGAGCAATATTGCGGATGCGGTGCGCTGGGTACTGGGCGAAAAAAGCGCCAAAAGTCTGCGCGGTGCCAAAATGGAAGACGTTATCTTCAACGGTACTGCCAACAGAAAGCCTATGGGTTTTGCCGAGGTATCCATGGTAATGGATAATACCGACAGAAAGCTTAATCTTGATTTCAGCGAAGTTACGGTCACAAGACGTGTTTTCCGTTCGGGTGAGAGCGATTATCTGATAAACGGAACGGCCTGCCGTCTTAAGGACATACTGGAACTTTTTATGGACACGGGTGTCGGCAAAGAGGGCTATTCTATCATAGGTCAGGGCCGTATAGATGAGATACTCTCAACCAAAAGCGAGGACAGGCGTATGCTTTTTGAGGAAGCCGCAGGTATCGTAAAGTACAAAACACGCCGTGCGGAGGCCTCAAATAAGCTTGAAAAGGAACACGCAAACCTTGTGCGTGTAAACGATATAATCTCCGAACTTGAAACACAGGTAGGCCCGCTTGAAAAGCAGGCAGAAAAGACAAAGCAGTATCTTGTGCTTGCTGACAGGCTCAAACTGGTACAGGTCAATCTTTTCGTGCGTGATGCGGACAAACTGGAAGAAGAAATAAACGAACTTGCAAAGCAGATATCTTCACTTAACGGCAATATCGCCGAACAGGAAGACCAAAAACAGCTTGTGATCCTTGAGACCAATAAAAACAAGGAAAAATTGACCGAGCTTGAAACCAAGCTTGAAACGGCTAACAGCGATATGGCGGAAACACGTTCTGCGCGTGAACAGCGTGAAAACGACATCAAGCTGTATGAAACACAGACCGAGCATATCCGCGAGGATATAGAACGCATAAAAACTCAGCTTTCCGATGCAGCAGAGCAGAAAAAGGAAAAGGCCGACAAGATAAACTTTATCAGAACAGAGATAAAGGGCAAGAGATTGCAGCTTGAAAACAAAAACAATGTCTACAGGCAAAAGCAGGAAGAATTTGAAAAATTTGACCTGCGTGTAAGCGAAAACGAGGGAAAAGTGGCGGAGTTCAATTCTCTTGTAATTGAAAAGATGAATAAGTCCAACGACCTTAAAAGCGGACGAAGTCAGGCGGAAGCTGCCGCAGACCAGCAGGCAAACCGCCTTGAAGAACTGGAGGCGGAACTTGACGGACTTGATGCATCCTTTGAGGAAAAGGAAGTTGAACTTAAACTTTGCCAAAAACGTTTTGACCGAATAGAGGAAGAGGGCAGATTAATTGCCGAACATATTGAGGAATTTACAAACCTCAAAACGCAACTTGCCGCAGAAAAGCAGGAAAAGAGCGAAAAAGCCGCAAAACTCACAAAGGATATAAACGAGAAAAATTCGCGTTTGAAAGTTATTTCAGAACTGGAAAGAGAATATGAGGGATATTTTGGCGGCGTTAAGGCGATCTTGCAGCAGCGTGATGCAAAAAATCCTGATTTTAAAGGAATCTGCGGCGCTGTCGGCGAAGTAATAAATATGGACAAGCGCTATGAGACCGCGATAGAAATTGCGCTTGGCGGTGCTGTTCAGAATATTATTACACGTAATGACGAAAATGTAAAGACGGCTATCCGTTTTCTTAAAGAGACCAAAAAAGGCCGCGCGACTTTCCTGCCCATGACGGCGGTAAAGGGCAGACCTTTGGGCAATGAAAAACACAAGCTTTTGGCTGAAAAAGGCGTTATCGGCATAGCAAAAGAACTTATAAAATATTCTCCCGAGTATGAGAATATTATGTCAAACCTGCTTGACCGCGTTATCGTCGTGGACGATATGAACAGCGGCACACAGCTTGCTAAAAGCACAAATCATGCTTATAAGATAGTTACCCTTGACGGTGAGCTTTTTAACCCCGGCGGTTCGGTAACGGGCGGCAGCATCAACAAAAAAAGCGTGGGTATTTTTTCCCGCGGCCGTGAGATATCCGAACTTAAGGAGTCTTTGAAAGACCTTTACGAAACACAGCATACCCTTAACGACGAGATAGAGGTTATTTCTCAAAAGTTGGAAAACACACAGTACAAGCTGGATGAGGCAAGAGAAGAATTACAGGAGCTCGCTATAAGCCGTACAAAGGAAAAGGGCAATCTGGATTTTGCACAGTCCGAACTGGACAGAATAAACGAGCGCAAGAAAAATGCCGAACAGGAAGTTGAAAACATCGGCGCCGATATCCGCACCAACAGGGAAAAGGCGGACACATTCACAAAGGGCATAGAAGCTCTTGAAGCCGAAATAAACGAACTGTATGACAAGCTTGAAGAACATCAGAGTTTTATCAAGGACGAAAGGGAACGCCGCGAAAAGTTCAGCAACGAGATAATGGAGCTGCGTCTTGAAATAAACGGCGCGAAAAGCGAGATAGAAAACCTTAACGGAGATATTTCGCGTATCGAGGGCGAGATAAAAGATATAGAGGAGTCCGAAAGGGGCGGTGTGGAGCAGATAGATGGCCTTGAAGCCGATATGAAAGCCAAGGCGGAAGAACTTGAACAGGCAAATGCCGATATAGAAAAATTCAAGTCCGACTATGAAGCTTTGACGGAGCGTGTAAAACAGCTCAACGAGAAGAAGAACGAACTGAATACGGAAATAGAAGCATCTTCACAGCGTGTGACAGACCATATAGAGGCTATCGCTATGCTCAACAATCAGCTTAACAAACTTGAAATGCGAAGCGAACAGTCAAAGCAGAAAAGTCAGCAGCTCTATGATTCCATGTGGGAAAATTACGAGATAACCTACGTTGAAGCGCAGAACTGCGAACAGCTTGAAGACAGCAGCGACAAACTCCAAAAGGAAGAACGCAGTTTAAGGTCGCAGATAAAGAGTCTTGGCAGCATCAATCCAAATGCCGTTGCGGAGTATGAGGAAGTTAAAACACGTTTTGATTTTCTTACCGCACAGCGAAACGACATTATCGAGAGCGAGGACAAACTCACGGGCGTTATCACACAGCTTGAAAGCCTTATGGAAACACAGTTCCGCGAGCAGTTCAAGATAATAAGCGAAAATTTTACCCGTGTATTCCGCGTTATGTTCGGCGGCGGTACGGCCGCGCTGAAACTTGCGGATGACGAGGATATACTTAACTGCGGTATCGACATCGTGGCACAGCCCCCCGGAAAGGCATTGCAGAATATGATGCTTTTATCGGGCGGCGAAAAGGCGCTGACAGCTATGTCGCTGCTTTTTGCCATACTTGAAATGAAGCCGTCGCCGTTCTGTATCCTTGACGAGATAGAGGCGGCGCTGGATGATGCCAATGTAAACCGATATGCGGATTATCTGAAACATTTTACCGATACGACACAGTTTGTCGTTATCAGCCACCGTAAAGGCACAATGGAAGCCGCAGATATACTCTACGGTGTTACCATGCAGGAACAGGGTATATCCAAGCTTGTTTCCGTAAACTTTAAGGATGAGAAAGGAATAGTATAATGGGAGATAACGAAGAAAAGCTCGAAGAGACCAAAAACGAAGAGAAAAAGGGCTTTTTTGCCAAACTTAAATATGAGCTGACAAAGCCCATAGAATTTGGCGGCAAAAAGAAAGAAGAGATCGCCGAAGAGGTTGAAAAAACCGTTGACGAGGCTGCCGAGGAAATAGAGAAAATAGAGGAAAAAGCGGAAGAGGCTGTTGAAGAATTAAAAGAAGAGATAGAAGAAATAGCCGAGACCGAAGAGAGTGCTGCGGAAACTGTTGCAGAAACGGAAGAAACTTTGGAAGAGTCTGTTGAAGAAACGGAAAGTGTCGAAGAGGTCGCAGAAGAACCCGTAGAAAAACTTGGCTTTTTTGACAAGATAAAGGCGGGACTTTCCAAGACAAGAAGCAACATCATGTCGGGTGTGGAAAACGTTTTAAAGGCGTTTACAACTATCGACGAAGACCTTTATGAAGAACTTGAAGAGGCGCTTATTATGGCGGATATCGGTGTTGATACCTCGGTCAGCATAATAGAACAGCTGAGAGAGCGTGTAAAGGAACAAAAGATAAAAGAGCCCGAAAAGGTAAAAGACGTGCTTGTTGAGGTCATAACCGATATTTTACAGGCAGACAAGACAGAATTTGAGCTTAGCTCTCCGTCTGTTGTGATAATGATAGGCGTAAACGGTGTGGGCAAGACCACGACCATAGGCAAACTTGCAAACAACTTTAAAAAAGAGGGGAAAAGCGTTATGCTTGCGGCGGCGGACACATTCCGCGCGGCAGCTATCGACCAGCTTGAAATATGGGGCGAAAGAAATGATGTTCAGGTCATCAGACATCAGGAGAATTCCGACCCCGGTGCGGTAGTGTACGATGCAATACAGTCTGCAAAATCAAAAAAGACAGATGTGCTTTTGTGTGACACCGCGGGCAGACTTCACAACAAGAAAAACCTTATGGAAGAACTTAAAAAGATATTCCGCATAATCGACCGCGAATATCCCGATGCTCAGCGTGAGGTACTGCTTGTGCTCGATGCCACAACGGGTCAGAACGCTTTGCAGCAGGCAAAACTTTTCAAAGAAGCGGCAGATATTACGGGTATTGTACTTACCAAGTTGGACGGCACGGCAAAGGGCGGTATCGTTATCGCTATCAAAAACGAGCTTAAAGTGCCCGTCAGATATATCGGTGTAGGCGAGGGCATAGACGATCTCAGGCCTTTTGACGAGAATGAGTTTGCAAGGGCATTGTTTGAGGAATAGCAGTATGTGGCAAATTTTGGAACATATATTGGATCATATATTTTATAATTATTATGATGTGCAGCAGAATATAATGATGTTCTCGCCTTTTGTGTTAGTGTTTGCGGGCGTATTTGGCATAAAAATTAAAACGATTGAAAATAAGAAAAAAAGAAAAATATATACTTTCATAGTAAAATTGCTGCTGGCGATTGTCTTGATTAACATCTTTGTTTTTTATCTTAACGCAATGCGGCATTTTGCGGATCACTTATGAAAGGGGTCAATATGGAAAACAGAAATTTGATAAATACCCTTGTATTTGAAAAAAACAATCGCATATCGGGCGGCATATATCACAAATTGCAGATAGATTTTTCTTACAATTCAAACCATATCGAAGGCAGTAGGCTTACGCATGAGCAGACGCGTTATATTTTTGAAACGCAGACGGTCGGTATTGAGCCCACAAAAGTGAACGATATATTTGAAACGGTAAATCATTTCCGTTGTTTCGACAGCATAATAGATACTGTTGCTGCGCCCTTGAGTGAGGGCTATATAAAAAATATCCATTTTATGCTCAAAACGGGTACAATGAGCGGCGGCAATGATGAAGCGGTGATCGGCGATTACAAAAAATATGCCAATTTTGTCGGCACAACAGAAACCACAGCACCGGAAAATGTTGCGGAAGAAATGCAAACTTTGCTGTTGAATTACAATGCACTTGAAAAAGTGAGCCTATATGATATACTCGATTTTCACGCTTGTTTTGAAAAAATACATCCGTTTTATGACGGCAACGGCAGGGTGGGCAGGCTTATCATGTTTAAGGAATGTCTAAAAAATGACATAGTGCCGTTTTATATTGATGATATGCAGAAAATGTATTATTACAGAGGCTTACAGAATTGGCAGTCGGGTGGAGAAAAAGGCTTTCTTGCCGATACCTGTCTTTTGATGCAGGACAATATGAAAAAAATACTCGATCACTTTGAAATAGACTATGACAAAACACCGACGGCAGCATCAGATGTGCTCGGCGGCAGATGAAAGAAAGGAGAAATGCGTTCATGGACGGTAAAAACAACTTAAAAGAAACTCTTATTTACGAGAAGAACAATGTTGTAAACGGCGGCATATATCATCGGTTACAGATAGATTTTGCCTATAATTCAAATCACATTGAGGACAGCAGGCTTACGCATGACCAGACAAGGCATATCTATGAGATGCAGACGGTTGGTGACGGTTCTGCGACCATAAACGATATTTTTGAGACCGTAAATCATTTCAGATGTTTTTACAAGATACTTGATACTATTGACCGCGTATTGACGGAGGATTATATCAAAAACATACACAATATGCTTAAAACGGGCACAATGATAGGCGGAAGTGACTACGCGCTCATAGGTGATTATAAAAAGCGCCCCAATTTTGCTGGTTCTGCGCCCACGACCGCACCCGAGGATGTTCCCGCAGAAATGGCAAAGCTTATATCGGAGTATGAAAATAAGCAGAATAAAGACCTCTGCGATATAATAGATTTTCATGTTGGTTTTGAACGTATTCACCCATTTTATGACGGCAGCGGCAGGGTAGGAAGACTTATTATGTTCAAGGAATGTCTCAGGCTGGGTATAATGCCTTTCCTTATAGCCGATACGCAGAAAGAAGAATACTACACGGGTTTGAGTGAGTGGAAGAAAGGCGATAAGTCTGGCAGACTTCTTGACCTTTGTGTAAATATGCAGGCCGATATGTGTGAACTGCTCAAAAAATACAAAATAGACTACTAAAACGGAGTGAAAGCTGTGAATATCAAAAAAACATTTATATTTGCGCTTAAAGTAGCGGTATTTGCGGCGGCGCTCGTGCCATTTACAATGAAACTCGGCTCAAAATACGCCGTGGCAAGTACCGAAAATAAAATAAACACTTATAACGAATGTCGGTGGAACGATTTTTACAAACTGCCAAAAAACAGCCTTGACGTGGTGTTTTTGGGTTCATCACATTCTTATTGTACCTTTGACCCCGAAATATTTGATGCGGAGCTTGGTACAAGCAGTTTTCAGATGGGGATGCCGCTCCAGCATATGGACACGACTTATTATACCTTTTTGGAAGTGCTTAATTATCAGCACCCGAAGTGTGTTGTTTTAGAGGTATACTGGGATATGCTCGATGATGATTTTGAACTGACGCAGGCGGGCTATCTTTTCCAGGTAATGAAAAACGAACAGCTTAAACAGCAGTATATTGCGGAGGTTTTTCCGCTTAGTGAAAAGATAAAATACGCTGTGGGTGCTTTCCGCTATCAGACGGATTATTATGCCTTTAAAACAGCCGATCTGAAAACGAAGATAGAACTTAAATTTGATGTTGAAACACCGCCGACACAAAGACAGGTCGGACAGGAATACTACCGCTCAAAGGGCTGTAATTTCTGCGATTATAAGATGCTTCCCGATGAAATGGACAAGACCAACCAGTACAAGGGTCTTGACGGCAAAAAATGGACAATGAGCGATGCACAGAAAAAATATCTGCTTAAAATTACGGATACCTGCAAAAAAGAGGGTATAGATATTATATGGGTCACAGCACCCGTTGCCAATGTAAGTATGGATTTTATCGAAAATTACGACCTTATCTACGGACAGTTTGAAAAACTTGCCATTGAAAATAAGGTCACTTATGTAGACTTCAACCGCATAAACAAAGAGAAAAAATTACTCACAAACGACAATTTCCGCGATGATGCACATTTGAATAATTCGGGTATTGCGATCGTGGATAAGGAGTTTATGCCTGTTTTAAAGGAACATTTGGGGAGATAAAGCGGAGAAGTTTATGAAGAAAAAAATTATATTTTTTTATTTTATCGCTATTGTCATGCTTGCAGGGTGTACATCTGCGCCTGAACAGACTGAAAATGCAAATATAACGGAGATACAGACCAAGGAAGCAAAGACCGAGCCGACAAGTGAAGTGCAGTCCGAAAAGGTATTGCTTGTAAGAGAAAAGCGAATGACGGTCGTGGAAATGTGCGAGGCGGTATTGGGTGCGATACAAAGCGAGGACAGGGAGCAGTTAAAAGCCTTATTTTGTGATAAAATATCCGCCACACACGATCTGGATGCTGAATTGTCCGATTTTTATAATGCCGTTGACGGAAAATTTGTTTATTTCACGGATTACAAAAAGGATATGAGGTACGGCTCCGAGAGTGATAAAGGGACTTATGTAAAATATCATATAAGCTGCAGAGTAAACGCAGAAACGGACACCGATAAAAATTATACGATCGAATTCTATGCCAATCTTGTTCAGGATGCAGAGCCGGATAAGATCGGTGTTGAATACATTGTATTAAAAAACTACGATGAAGAGAAAATATGGGTCGGGGAGTTTATCGGCAATTGATCGCATGGGTTTTGATACGACAGAATAAAAAAATTTTTTAAGGTGTAAAGAAAAAATACTTGACAAATGCTTCCCGATAGTATATACTATCTTTTGGTGTAAGGTAAAAATACTTTACAAGAGGTAGTGAACTATGGATAAGCTATTGGAAATAACACTGCTGTATGATTTCTACGGCGAGCTTTTGACGGATAAACAAAAGTCGGTCATGGAGCTGTATTATCTCAACGATCTTTCGCTTAACGAGATAGCGGGGGAGCACGGCATTACGCGTCAGGCTGTTCTGGATATGATAAAAAGGACGGAAAAGCTTTTAAACCAGTATGAGCAAAAACTCGGTCTTGTAAGCAAGTATCTTGAACAAAAAGCAAAGCTTGAACGCATCACAGACAAATTAAACGGGATAATAAAGGAAAACGGTCTCAATATCAAAGAACTTGATGCTTTGACCGGGGAATTGTCGCAGATACTGGACTAACGGAGGACATTTTATGGCTTTTGAAAGCTTATCTTCAAAATTACAGGATGTTTTCAAGCAGCTGCGCGGCAAGGGCAAGCTTACGGAAAAAGACGTAAAGGCTGCCATGCGCGAGGTAAAGCTTGCGCTGCTTGAAGCCGATGTAAACTTTAAAATAGTTAAAGATTTTATCAATCGTGTGACCGAAAAGGCTGTAGGCGAGGAAGTTCTTACGGGGCTTAATCCGGGTCAGCAGGTCATTAAGATAGTAAATGACGAGATGGTGGCGCTTATGGGTTCGACCCAAAGCCAGCTCACGTTTTCGTCAAAATCACCTACTGTCTATCTTATGGTGGGCTTACAGGGTGCAGGTAAAACCACAACTACGGGCAAACTTGCGGGTCAGCTCAGAAAGCAGGGCAAGCATCCTTTGCTGGTCGCGTGTGACGTTTACCGTCCTGCCGCCATAAAGCAGTTACAGGTGGTCGGCAGTACCTACAATATCCCCGTTTTTGAAATGGGTCAGGGCGACCCCGTCGAGATAGCCGAAAAGGGTATCGAGTACGCAAAGGCAAACGGCAACGACATCGTTATCATAGATACGGCGGGTCGTCTGCACATAAACGAGGAACTGATGGACGAACTTGTCAATATAAAAGACAAGGTAAGGCCGCAGGAAATACTGCTTGTTATAGATGCCATGACAGGTCAGGACGCAGTCAATGTTGCCGAAAGTTTTAATGAAAAACTGGGCATAGACGGTGTTATCGTGACAAAGCTTGACGGCGATACCAGAGGCGGTGCGGCGCTTTCGGTGCGTGCCGTAACGGGCAAGCCTATCAAGTATGTCGGTATGGGTGAAAAAATGGAAGACCTTGAGCCTTTCTACCCCGACCGTATGGCAAGCCGTATACTTGGCATGGGCGATGTACTGAGCCTTATAGAAAAGGCACAGCAGGTCTATGACGACAATGCAGCCAAGGAACTGGAAAAGAAAATGATGAGTCAGGAATTTAACTTTGACGATTTTCTTAACCAGATAAATCAAGTGAAAAAAATGGGTCCTTTAAAAGACCTGTTTAAAATGATTCCCGGTGCGGGTAATCTGAAAATAGATGAAATGGACATTGACGACAACGCAACAAAGGGCGTTGAAGCTATAATCACGTCCATGACAAAGAAAGAACGCCGAAATCCCGATATTCTGAACGGCTCGCGCAAAAAACGCATTGCAAAGGGCAGCGGCAGAACTATCCAGGAAGTCAATCAGCTTTTAAAACAGTTTGATGAAATGAAAAAGATGATGAAGATGTTCGGCGACATGACCAAGGGTAAAAAAGGCCGCTTTAAACTGCCTTTCTTCTAAAATAATGCTTGGTCGTTTTGAAATGTTTAACGGGGCAATTAAAAAAGTTTTGGTATGCAAAGATTTTTTTGCCTTGAAATAGTTTTTTAATAACAGGAGGTGAAAAACAAAATGGCAGTAAAGATCAGATTAAAGAGATTAGGTGCTAAGAAAGCTCCTTTCTATAGAATCGTTGTTGCTGATTCAAGAACACCCAGAGGCGGCAAGGCTATCGCTGAGTTAGGTTACTATGACCCCACTAAGGAGCCCGTTGCTTTAAAGGTTGATGTTGAAGGCGCAAAGAAGTGGCTTGGCAATGGTGCACAGCCTACAGATACTGTTAAGGCTCTTTTAAAGAAAGCCGGCGCTATCGAATAATGACCCTTCCTTATTTTCAGGAGGATAAAAATGAAAGAATTACTTGAAGTTATTGCTAAGAATTTGGTAGATAACCCCGATAAAGTAGTCGTTGAGGAAAAGACCGACGACATTGGCATCGTACTTGAATTGCAGGTGGATGAAAGCGATATCGGAAAGGTTATAGGCAAACAGGGCAGAATAGCAAAGGCTATCCGTTCTGTTATCAAGGCTGCCGCTATCCGTGAGGAAAAGAAGGTAGTTGTAAAAATTATGTGATAAAAGAGATGTCGGGTACGGATGTACTTTGGCATCTTTTTTTGTTGCTTTTTCCGGCTTGTGCAATAGAATTTTTTATACAGAAAAAGCTATAGCATTATTGAATATTTTATATAGGTATTGACTTATTAGTGGTGATGTGTTAAAATAAAGAAAAGGTTAGACATATAAAAATTATAGTAAACGACAAAAGTCTTTGGACTTTGGGCGTTTACTTGCGCCGACTGCGAGCCGCAAAGCAGTTTTATTCCTTGTACGCAGTCGTGTGCATGCCCTGCAGGGTTATAGTAAAGGACATTTTTAAATGTCGTTTACTATAATATTATATATAAAACCATATTTTTAATGTGTCGGAAAGGAGGTTTTGGCATGGCTGGCGATAAAACAGTAAAAAGCAGAAAAAACGCAGGTTATTCGCTTGTGGAACTTATTGTTGTTATAGCAATAATCGTGGTTTTGATGTCTGTGCTTATTCCCGGTGTAGTGGGATATATAAAGACGGCTTCAAGACTGTCGGCGATAAATACTGTTCGTGTTATGGTAACAACAATGGAAGTGTCTATGCTTGAACATTCTATGGAGAAGAAAGTAATTATCAATAAATTGTATAAGGATAGAAGCAGCAACCAGTTTATAGACGCGGGATATTTGACAAACTATATGCTTGCAAGAGCACAGAGAAACGAAAACTACAGTAAAAACAATAATGATTATGCCGATTTTCTTATTGCGAAGGATATACTTGAGGCTGTAAAAAGCGGTCCGGGCGAGCCTCATCCGGTTTTGAAGTTTACCAAAGATGTGCGTCCGACCGGACAGACTATAAAAACTTTCTGTAACGACGACAGTGATGCGGCTGTGTTTGTATATGCTCCGGAAGGCGGTGTATTGTATGCACAGGTTGCAATAAAGAATACATGGCTTGTTACATACGAGGATTCGGCATATAGCGCTGTTGAGATAAAAAGCAATACAAAAATGGTAGGCAACGAAAAAATCAAGGATAATTAAAATATCAAATATAATTATAAAATCAAAGATAATAAAAAATGCCCCAAGCCGGGGCGTTTTTTATTTCCAGAAATCCAGTTCATCAAGGTTAAGACCGATGTTTTCACCTTTAAAAACGGGATCTGTACCATCGGCTCTTTGCTTTTCGTAGTCTTTAAGAGTGTCTATTGCCGATTTGCCAAGTATCATGCAGGACGGCAGATTTATAAGTGTCATGCCGCCCATAGTGATGTCGGCCATGGCCCAGGCTGCATTCATGGGGATTATGGCACCAATGAAAATAATAATTGTACAAATTATATGAAAAATGATCATAAATCTTTTTGTCGGTATTTGTTTATGGTTTAAAAATGCCAGTGCATTATGTACATAGTACAGGTTGCCGAGAAGGGTGGTAAAGGCGAAAAGCACCATTGCAACCGTTATAAATATCGGCCCTATACTGCCGAATACTGTCGATATCGCATTTTGTACATAGGGAGCACCGGATACGGCTTCGCTGCGTTCTACACCACTTGAAAGGCACATAAAAGCTGTTGCGGTGCATAAAAGAAGTGTATCTATATATACGGACAAAGTCTGTACAAGACCTTGCTTTGCGGGGTGTGATACCTTTGCAGAGGCAGAGGCGTTGGGTGCCGAGCCTACGCCTGCTTCGTTTGAGTAAAGGCCGCGTTTTATACCGTAAACCATACAAGAACCTGCTATCCCACCGAAAATGGATCTGAAATCAAAAGCATCCCTGAATATTTCGACAAACATGGCGGGCACATTTTTTATATTGAACAGAATAACTATAAGCGAAATAGCAACATAAGAAAGACCCATAAGCGGCACGATAAGACTTGTCAGTTTTACTATTCTTCTTCCGCCGCCCATAAGGCAGTAGCCCGTTAAAGCCGCAAGCAGAAAACCGATAATTGCGGGGGTCGTTTTTTCGCTATAGAAAGAATAGGCTGCAAATGTTGATTGCAGGTTATACGAGCAAAGCAGGTTAAAACCGACGGCGTAGGTCGCTATCAGAAAAACACAGAATATGCCCGCAAGCACAGGTGCGTGAAGTGCGCCTTCTATGTAGTATGCGGGACCGCCGTAGCTGCCGCCTGCAACATTTTTTCTTTTGTATATCTGCGCAAGGGTGCTTTCAATAAAAGCCGATGATGCGCCGATAATACACATTATCCACATCCAGAAACACGCACCCGGGCCGCCGAGACAAATCGCGGTGGAAACACCGACTATATTGCCTGTGCCTACGCGCGATGCCGTTGATACGAGCATTGCCTGCAATGACGATACGGTCTTTCTGTCTGCGGGAGGTTCTTTAAGGAGTTTTAATGACTCTTTGAAAAGCCTTATCTGTACACCCTTTGTAAGAATGGTAAAATAGATGCCGGCAATGGCCATAACGATTATCAGTATAGGGTAATACATTATGCTGTCTATCTTGTCAAGTATCTGTGTTATCATCTTTTTCCTCCTTAAAATAAAAATCCTAATATATTTTACCATATTACGACGAGCTTTTCAATATAAATTATAGTTTGGTTTTTTTGATATAGCAAAGTATAACATTGACGATTTGCTGAATTTTTGGTATTATATATAATAAATAAATATGTGAATAACCGAGGAGAATGATATGAAAAACGATTTTCTTATAGGCAAGATAGTAAATACGCAGGGAGTACATGGAGAAATGCGCGTTATACCCACAACAGACGATATAACACGTTTTGAGCTTCTGGACAGCGTTTTTATTGACGATAAGGAGTATGAGATAGAGCGTGTGCGTTATCACAAGCAGTTTGTGCTTTTGAAACTAAAGGGTATAGACGATATGACAGCGGCGGAGCGCTACAAGACAAAGGAAGTCCGTATTCCCGAAGAATTGGCGCTGCCGTGCGGGGAAGACGAATATTATGTAAAAGACCTGTACGGAATGAAAGTCGTTGACGAGGACGATAAAGAGATAGGCGTGATAAAAGACGTGATATTCACGGGTGCAAACGATGTTTACATCGTAAAGCCGAAAACCGGCAAGGATATACTTATTCCCGCGATAAAGGACTGTATCTTAAAAGTCGATGTTGCTGAAAAAACAATGTACATCCATCTTATGGAGGGTCTTGCGGAATGAGATTTTATGTACTGACTCTCTTCCCCGAAATGGTAACAAACGGTCTTTCGCACAGCGTTATAGGCCGCAGTATCGAAAGCGGGATAATTGAGGTCATACCGATTGATATACGCGATTTTTCAAAGGACAAGCACCGTCATGTGGATGATTACCCATACGGCGGCGGTGCAGGCATGGTCATGCAGCCGCAGCCGATTTATGATGCTTATATGAGTATTAAAGACCAACTTGCGGAGAACACACCTGTTTTGTATATGTCTCCGCAGGGCAGCGTTTTTGACCAGAAAAAGGCGGAAGAACTGTCAAAACTTGATGATATAGTCATTCTATGCGGTCATTATGAGGGCGTTGACGAGCGTGTTATAGAGGAAATCGTGACCGAGGAAATTTCCGTGGGGGATTTCGTGCTGACGGGCGGCGAATTACCCGCTATGTGTGTGATAGACTCTGTTTCAAGGCTGATAGGCGGTGTATTGAACAAAGAGGAAAGCTTTATGGACGAAAGCTTTTCGGACGGTCTGCTTGAATATCCGCAGTATACCCGTCCTCCCGTATTCAACGGCAGGGGGATCCCCGAAGTGCTGACAAGCGGCCATCATGGAAAAGTGGATGAATGGCGCAGACAAAAATCCCTTGAAAGAACGCTGAAAAAACGTCCCGACTTGATTGAAAAGGCAAACCTTACCAAAAAAGATAAAGAATATCTGGATAAACTTAAAAACAGGGAATAAATATTCTGAAGAAAGGAGTTTTTTTATGAAAAAAACAGAGACGGCAAAAGTGCTGTCAAACAATAAATTGGCGGAGGGGATATTTGACATTACGCTTGAATGTCCCGAAGTGTCGGCGCTTGCAAAGGCGGGACAGTTTATAGAGATATATCCCGACAACGGGGCTAACCTGCTTGCAAGACCCATAAGTATATGCGAGATAAAAGAAAACGCCCTGCGCATAGTTTTTCAGACCGTTGGCAAGGGCACGAAGCTTTTCTCGGAGTATAAAATGGGAGATAAGGTGCGTATTTTAGGTACCTGCGGCAACGGCTACGACTTGAAAAACGGCTCTGCGCTGCTTGTCGGCGGCGGTATAGGCGTTCCTCCTTTGCTTGAAACGGCAAAACAGCTTATTTCGGCAGGAAGCAAAGTGAATGTTGTGCTTGGCTTCCGCAGCGGCAGTTTTTTGAGTGACGAATTTGAAAAACTCGGTGCAGAAGTACATATCGCGACAGACGACGGCTCGGTCGGCTTCAAGGGAAATGTTGTAGACCTTATAAAAGCTGAAAAATTAGCCGCAGAAACGGTTTATGCCTGTGGCCCTAAGATAATGCTCAAATTTCTTTCAATGCACTGTGAGGGGCAAAATATGCCTTTACAGGTATCAATGGAGGAGAGGATGGCCTGCGGCATCGGTGCGTGCGTCGGCTGTGTTGTAAAAATAAGGGATGAAGTGTCGGCTGACGGATGGACATACAAAAAAGTCTGTAAGGACGGCCCCGTATTTGACAGCAGGGAGGTGTGCTGGGAATGATAAATACAAGTGTGAATATATGCGGCGTTGAATTGAAAAACCCCGTTATGACGGCTTCGGGCACTTTTGGCAGCGGCCGTGAGTTTTCGGATTTTATCGACCTTAACAGACTCGGAGCTGTGGTCGTAAAAGGTGTTGCGGCTGTGCCATGGAAAGGAAATCCCGCACCCCGTATCGCGGAGGTCTACGGCGGCATGCTCAACAGCGTCGGACTGCAAAATCCGGGTGTTGACTGGTTTATCGAAAATGATATCCCGTTTTTAAGACAGTTTGATACAAAAATAATAGTTAATGTCTGCGGACATTCCGTGGAAGAATATGAAAATGTGGTAAGAAAACTGCAGGGGCAGGATATTGATATGCTTGAACTGAATATCAGCTGCCCGAATGTAAGCGAGGGAGGCATGAGCTTCGGTACAGACCCCAAAATGGCGGAAAAGACCGTGAAAGCCGTTAAAAAGCTTGCGGACAAGCCGCTTATAGTAAAACTTACACCAAATGTCACGGATATTACGGAAATTGCAAAGGCAGCCGTTTCGGGCGGTGCGGATGCGTTAAGTCTTATAAATACCCTGACGGGCATGAAGATAGATATTTACCGCAGAAAACCCGTTTTACAGCGTAAAGTAGGCGGTATGAGCGGCCCTGCCGTAAAACCCGTGGCCGTGCGTATGGTCTATCAGGTATGCAAGGCTGTCGATGTACCCGTAATAGGTATGGGCGGTATTTCAAACGCAGAGGATGCGCTGGAGTTTATAATGGCGGGAGCAACGGGTGTTTCGCTCGGTACGGCCAATTTTACCGACCCTTACGCTACGATAAAGACCATAGACGGCATTGAGGATTACATGAAAAAATACGGTGTAAATGATTTAAGTGAAATAAGAGGTATAATAGAATGAAAAAAAGAATTACGGCGGTTCTGCTTGCGGCAATTCTGCTTGCGGGCTGCGGCAGCGGCAAAGAAAACAAGGAGCAGATAGAAGCGCTTGAGTCGCGTATAACGGCTGTTGATACGGAACTTGCAAGTATGTTCGGCAAAATTGAGGATATGCACGCAAGAGGTGTTATTGACGATGATTTTTATAAAAAATTTACCGACCTTGACAACAAGGCCGATGAGTGCATGGAGTATGCCGGGAATTCGCCGAAGACGGATGAGCTGGAAAAAAAGGTCAGCGAGCTTGAAGCTTTGTTTGCGGAGTTTAAAGAACAGCTTGCTGTCAACTATGACGAAAATGATGCTGCACTTATGAGTGAACTTATCAATCTTCAGCTTGCCGCAAAGGAGCAGGCGGGACTTATGCAGCGTGCCCTTGAAAGCGGCAGGATAACGCAGGAAGAATATGATGAATTTGTTGCTTTGCGTGCACAGGTCGATGATTACAACAATCAGGCGGATCTTGAGTATAATGACGAGTTCAGGGAGAATTTTGAGGAAATACGTTCAAGACTTACTGCGCTTGCATCCAAGGCGGGTGCGGACAATGCGCTTATAGACAGACTTGTGGGCAGTGAAGATGCCGACCGTGAAGGGACAGAACCCGATGAGGAAAAGTCGGACATAAAAGAGGCGGAGAGCGGCGAGATAGAAACGGAACAGCCGAAGGAAACGCCGAAACAGCCTATGCCCGACAACGTAGCGAAGGTAATAGACGATTATATGGAACTTCAGGAATTTGTTACTCAAAAACAGAGCAGCGGCGAAATAAACGATGCACAATATATAGATGTTCTTGGGGTCGGCGTTGAGCTTGCATACCTTAAAGAGGCGATAGAAAAAGACGGTGTGACAGAAAACAACACCTATACCCTGCAGGAAATAAAGGGCGAACTTTATGAAAAAGCGCAGGCTGTCGGCTATGAAAAGGCGGAGGTATTTCAATAATGGACAGTTTTGACCGCCTGACGGAGACTGTATCGGTGCTTATGGGAGAAAACGGTTGTCCGTGGGACAGAGTTCAGACGCATGAGAGCCTTAAACCGTACATGCTTGAAGAGTGTTACGAAGTTTTGGATGCAATAGACAACAAAGATGATACCGCCCTTTGTGAGGAATTGGGCGATGTGCTTTTACAGGTGGTTTTCCACGGCCTTATTGCGCAGAAAGAGGGCAGATTTACCCTTGATGATGTGGCGGACGGGGCAGACAAAAAAATGATATACCGCCATCCGCATATCTTTTCGGATAAGAATGCGGAGGTCTCGGCTCCGTTTGAAAAGTGGGAAGAAATAAAAAAACGCGAAAAGGGCTATCAAACCAAAACCGAAATAATGCGTTCTGTTGCAAAAACGCTTCCCGCACTTGTGAGAGCACAAAAGGTCATAAAGAAAAGCAAGGTGGAAAAAACGGAAAAAATTGACAATTCTTTTGACCTTGCGCAAGAATGTTTAGAAAATCTCAAACAGTCAAAAAATGACAATAAGCAACATAAAATGGAAATATTAGGCAATTTATTAATGCAAATTTTAAATATTTCAAATTTTTTTGAAATAAATGCCGAATTTTCCTTGACAAATGCGTTAGAAACGTATATAACTAAACTTGAGGACTTTGAAAATATGTCGGCGGCCGTTGGAAAGACCATTGAGGATACGGGTCTTGAGGAAGCGGATGTATTTGTAAGATCACTAATGAGCAAAAGCTCGAAATAAAAGGAGGATACTAAAAAATGAACAAGACAGAGTTAGTTGCAAAGATCGCAGAGAAGGCACAGTTAAAGAAAGTTGATGCAGAGAAGGCTTTAAAGGCTTTTGAAGAAGCTGTTACAGAAGAGCTTGCTGCAGGCGGCGATGTAAGACTTGTTGGCTTTGGTACATTTTCCGTTAAGGAAAACGCTGCAAGAGAGGGTGTTAATCCTCAGACAAAGAAGCCTATGCCTATTCCCGCTTCCAAGTCACCTAAGTTCAAGGCAGGTAAGGCATTCAAGGATGCTGTAAACAAATAATTCCGCTTTTAAAGGAAATATGTTGTACGGGGGCAGGTAACTGCCTCCGTTTTTGAATTTTGGAGGTATGATATGCGTCTGGACAAATATCTTAAAGTAAGCCGTATAATAAAAAGGCGTACCGTTGCAAACGAGGCCTGTGACAGCGGCAGGGTAACGGTAAACGGAAAGACCGCAAAGGCATCGGTCGATGTAAAGCCCGGTGATATTATAGAAATAGCCTTTGGCAGCAATACCACAAGGGTAGAGGTGCTGGCGGTAAAAGAGGTCGTGCGTAAGGACGATGCGCAGTCGATGTTCAGAGTCCTGTGAATTTTTTTTCTTCGGCCGAATATAATATAAAAAAAGCCGGAGAAAAAGAAATGGCAGAAGAAATAAAAAAACACTCAATAACAGCGGAGTCGAGAAACAAGGTACAGATAACAGGTGTTACGGATGTCCTTAGCTTTGACGAGGAATGTGTGACGGCAGACACATCGGAGGGGGCGCTTGTGCTCAGGGGAAGAAATCTGCACATAAGCACGCTGGAACTTGAAAAGGGCGTATTGGTGCTTGACGGGGAGCTGGATTCCTTCTCGTATGAGCATAGTATGGCAAAATCGTCCGTATTTGCCCGTATTTTCAGGTGAAACGGTTATGACGGTGACTATGGCGGGTCAGTTTAAACAACTGCTTATAATGGCCGTTTTTGGCTTTTGTGTGGCAAATGTTTATGATTGGCTGCGCTCGATAAGGCGGATAATTATTCATGATATCTTGGGTGTAGCTGCCGAGGATATTGTTTTTTGGCTTGTTTTTGCCTTGATGACATCATTGCTGATTTTTAGGGTAAATTACGGCGAATTAAGGCTTTTTCTATTTATGGGTATTGTTATAGGGGCAGGGATGTATTATGCGCTTGTCAGCCCGATTTTTTTGAAAATAACGGCATTTATATCAAAAATTGTTATAACTATACTGAAGTTTGTTTTTGACCCGATTTTGCTTATTTATTCTTTTATCGTAAATAAATTTGAATATTTTGTAAATTTTACAAAAAAACTATTGCAAAATCTTTTGACTTATGGCAAAATATACTTAGGTTTTTTATATAAAAAAATAAAAATGCATTTTAATATAATATTCAGAAAGCATTAGAGGGTACCTGAAATGGCCGGAAGAAAAACGAAAAAACGTTTCAATGGTTTTGTCTGTCTTGGCATTTTGATTATGTTAACCATATTTGGCTTTACAATGTATGTTGAAGCCGAAGAATATTTTGCTGTAAAGCACCAGCTTGAAAACGCCGTTAAGGAACGTGAGGCAGCAACAGCTAAAAATCTTGAACTTGTAAATGATATGATATATCATGACAGTGATGCTTATATTGAAAAAATAGCAAGGGAACAGCTTGGATTGGTAAAACCGAATGAGATAGTTTATATTGACGAAAATAAATAGCAAATATGCTTATAGTGTATGTTTTTTATAAATATTTCAACTTTTTTGTTGACAAATATGTTTTTTTATGCTACCATATTTAAGTAGCTTAAGGGAGCATAGCTCAGCTGGGAGAGCATCTGCCTTACAAGCAGAGGGTCATAGGTTCGAGCCCTATTGTTCCCATTATGCGGGCTGTTGTTTACAACAGCTCGTTTTGTTTTTTACTGTTCAGTACTGTTAAAGGGGTATTTGATATGATATATACAACAAAGATAAAAGGTACAGACAACGCCGAATCACAGGCAATAATCAAAAAACTCGATCCTCGTGAGGATATACTTTTTGTTTACGGAGACCTTGCGGACGGAACACCCGTTGAGGTACAGTTTATAAAGCCGATAAATGATATTACCACAGTCGGTCTTATAGATGCCGAACTCGCAAAAGAGATAGTTGCACAAAACGGCGAGGAGATCTCGGTCGCTATCCCCAAATACGAGCTTACGTTTGAGGACGGCGTTTACGGTATTACCGCAGATATAGAGGTCGAAAAGACGGAAGAAAGCGATGAAGAACCGAAAAAAAGGCTTCCGCTTCCGCTGCTTATAGTTGTGGGTGCGCTTACGGGCGTGCTTACCGTGGTATTGTTTGTGCTGAGAGCTATCAACAAAGGCAAAAAAAATATGTAAAATCAAGGGGCTGATGCATTTGATCTGTGTCAGCCTTGTTTTTTGTCGAAAGTTGTATATCCGACTGCAAAATCAAAAGAAACTTGCATTTTCATAAAATACGGCAAAAAAAGTTAGTCAAATTAAACGATTGAGAATTTACCTTGATTATGCACTTTGCAAAAGGTTTTTGAATAAATGGTTTAAAAATTTTTTTGAAAAAAATGAAATTTCCTCTTGCAAAATTTTCATATTAGTTGTATACTGTTAACATAATGCACAGAAAAATTTTACAGGAGGATATAAAAATGAGTATAAAAATTGGTATTTTGGGCTATGGCAACCTGGGCAGAGGCGTTGAATGTGCCGTTAAGCAGAACTCCGATATGGAGCTTGCGGCTGTATTTACAAGACGCGACCCGTCAAGCGTGAAAATTCTTACATCATCCGCAAAGGTATGCAATGTAAGTGAGCTCAATGACTGGAAAGACAAGATAGATGTAGTGATAATCTGCGGCGGTTCCGCTACAGACCTTCCCGTTCAGACACCCGAGCTTGCAAAAAGCTTCAATGTTATCGACAGCTTTGACACACACGCAAGAATCCCCGAGCATTTTGCAAATGTTGATGCGGCTGCAAAGAGCGGCAAAAATGTTGCAATTATTTCTGTCGGCTGGGATCCCGGTATGTTCTCACTCAACAGACTTTATGCAAACTGCATTCTTCCCGACGGCAACGACTATACATTCTGGGGCAAGGGCGTAAGCCAAGGTCACAGCGATGCTATCCGCCGTGTAGAGGGCGTTAAGAACGGCAAGCAGTATACTATCCCCGTTGAAGCGGCTTTAGAGGCTGTAAGAAACGGTGAAAATCCCGAACTTACAACACGTCAGAAGCACACAAGAGAGTGCTTTGTAGTGCTTGAAGAGGGTGCAGATGCAGCAAAGGTAGAGGCAGAGATAAAGAATATGCCCAACTACTTCTCCGATTACGATACAACAGTACATTTCATCAGCGAAGAGGAGCTTGAAAGAGACCACAGCGGTATTCCTCACGGCGGCTTTGTTTTAAGAAGCGGCAAAACAGGCTGGAACGGCGAAAATAAGCACATTATCGAGTACAGCTTAAAGCTTGACTCCAACCCCGAATTTACATCAAGCGTTCTCTGCGCTTATGCAAGAGCGGCTTATAAGCTTTCAAAAGAGGGTCAGAGCGGCTGCAAGACAGTATTTGATATCGCTCCCGCATACCTCAGCGCACAGAGCGGCGACGAGTTAAGAGCTCATCTTCTGTAAAATTCAGACATACAAAAAGGACAAACCAAACTGTGGTCTGTCCTTTTTTAGTTATTCTACCAATTCTCCGTTTCCGTCTTTAAAGATATATTTTTCGACCGTGCCGTCGGCGTAGGTTATTGTAAAATCGCCGTCCTCGTAGTCGTTGATCCAAGTGCCTTCCCAGGTCTCGCCGTCTTTTTTGACAAATTTGCCCTTGCCGTTGCGGTAATTATCAGCCCATTCGCCGTAGTATACAGAGCCGCTGTCGGCAAAGGTAAAAATGCCGTAGCCCTCGGCAATACCGTTTTTAAATGCGCCGATATATGTCGAGCCGTTGGGATAGAGCTTTATGCCGTTGCCCTCGATAGTGCCGTTCACCTTTTTGCCTATCATGGTAACGCCGTTTTCTTCCCATGCTTCATTGCCGTCAAGGGTAATGCCGTAGCGTGCCGCAATGTCCTGTGTGGAAATACCAAGGATCTCCTGCACCGCATCGGGCTTATTTTTGCTTTTATTGGCGTATATAAGTCCTGCGGCAATAAGTGCAATAATTATTACGCAGCCGATAACAATGCCCAAAACGGGCGTTTTTTTGCTTTTCTCGGTGTCGGAAGCGGTGTAGAGGTTCTCGCCCTTGGACTCGACTTCCTCGTTCTGGAGTTTTGTTTCCACCTTTGTACCGAGCATGGACGAAATATTTTTTGCAAGCCTGTCGATATGAAAGTCCATATCTCCATCATAAGCTTCTGTCCAGCGTATCTTGCCGATATAGCTCATGGCTTCCGGGCTTACTGTTTCATCCGATACCTGAAACGGCATTATGGCGATATCCTCGCCGCCGTGGTAGCGGACACAGGCGGTGCTTATCTCGTCAAGTATTTCTTTTGAATAGCTTGCCGCCTGATTTAAAAGTATGATAAATACTTTGCAGTCTTTTATCTTGTCGGGGTCGGATGATACAGCACCGATACCGTCTTTTTTAAGTCTTGCGGTTATTTTGTCCGCGATTTCCTTTGATGATTCGTGGTAAGTTAAATATACATCCGTCAAGATGTACGCCTCCCTAAATAACAAATTCTTTCAGTCTGTTTTCCATTTCTTCGTTTACAAAGACCTTGAAATAATAGCCCGTATCACGATGGTCGCTTTCTATTATCTCGCAGTTTCCGTGTACAAGACTCACAATATTGCCCTTGTCATAAGGAATGACTATATCCAGACATTTTTTCTGACTTTTCAGCCATTCTTCAAGCACATTTGTAAGCTCGTCGATGCCCCTGCCGTATTTTGCCGAAATTTTTACCGTGGCAATAGCGCGCGGGTCGGGCGGCAGAGGAAGTTCTATATCGTCCTTGTCGGTCTTGTTATAGACCGTTATAACGGGTTTGTCACCGCATTTCAGCTCGTCAAGGGTCTTGTATACGACTTTCATCTGTTCCTCGCGGCGTGGATTTGAAACATCCAGCACATGAATTAAAATATGTGCATAGCTTGCTTCTTCAAGTGTGGCGCGGAACGCATTTATAAGACCGTGCGGCAGTTTTTGAATAAAGCCTACGGTGTCCGTGAAAAGGTATTCCATGCCGCTTTCAAGCTTTTTCTTGCGGGTGGTGGTGTCAAGGGTCGCAAACAGCTTGTCCTCGGCAAGGATATCCGAGTCTGTGAGCGTGTTTAAAAGCGTTGACTTTCCCGCATTTGTATAGCCTACAAGCGCCGCTATGGGCATACCGCTTGTACTGCGCTTTTCACGCATGATATCGCGGTGACGCTGAATTTCTTTTAATTCTTTATTCAGTTCGGCTATGCGGTTTGCGATATTTCGCCTGTCTGTTTCAAGTTTGGTCTCGCCCGGACCTCTTGTACCGATACCGCCGCCAAGACGGCTCATGTACTTGTACTGACCGACAAGGTGAGATGAATTGTATTTAAGCTGTGCAAGTTCCACCTGTAATTTACCCTCGGCGGAACGCGCGTGCTGTGCATATATATCGAGAATGAGCAAAGTGCGGTTCATTATCTTGGTATCGAGCATTTCTGCCATGTTGCGCATCTGATTGGGGGAAAGGTCGTCGTCACAGATTATGCCCGTGGCATCCGTCATGGCGATATAATTTTTCAATTCCTCCATTTTGCCTTTGCCAAGATAATGCGCTTTGTGTATGGCCTCGCGGTTTTGTATCATTCTGCCTACGACTTCTGCGCCTGCGGTCTTTGCAAGCTCTTTCAGCTCGTCAAGGCAGCTCTCCACATCAAATTCGCTGTGCCCGTCGTCAACTGCGACAAGTATAACGCGCTCGGCCTGTTTATCTGTCGAATATAACATATCAATAGTCCTCGGGTCTGTCCTGTCTGAAGCCGAAGTGATAGCGGATAGCTTCTACTATGCGCTCTGCGGCAAAACCGTCGCCGAACGGATTTTTGGCAGCGACCATTTTGTTGTATGTTTCCTTGTTGTCAAGCAGTTCGCAGGTGAGACCGAAAATATTTTCTCTCTCAATACCTGCAAGTTTAAGTGTGCCCGCTTCTATACCCTCGGGGCGCTCGGTCACGTTTCTCAAAACAAGCACGGGCTTGCCCATTGAGGGAACTTCCTCCTGCAATCCGCCGCTGTCGGTAAGTACAAGGTAGCTGCGATTCATAAGGTTGTGCATATTTTCAATATCAACGGGGTCGATAAGGTGGATGCGGGGATGCCCGTCAAGAATCGGGAATACCGTATCTCTTACCGCAGGGCTTAAATGCACCGCATAAACGACCTCTACATCGTCGTATTTATTTACAACATCAAGTACGGCATTGCAAATGTTTTCAAGCGGCTTACCGTAGTTTTCGCGTCTGTGCGCCGTCATTGTGATAACACGCTTGTTTTTGAAATCTATCTCGTTTAAAACAGGCTCGTCAAAGGTAAACTCGTCCTTGATAGTGGTTTTAAGACAGTCAACAGCGGTGTTGCCCGTGATAAAAATGCCGTCGGGAGAGATATTTTCCTTTAAAAGATGCTCCTTTGCAAGCGGAGTGGGTGCAAAGTGAAGATCAGCCATAGCACCCGTAAGATGTCTGTTCATCTCCTCGGGGAAAGGCTGCCACTTGTCATAGGTGCGCAGACCCGCTTCAACATGACCCAGTTTTATATTGCTGTAAAAAGCGGCAAGCGCACCCGCAAAAGTAGTGGTGGTGTCGCCGTGTACAAGCACAAGGTCGGGTTTGGCCTCTTTCATGACCTCTTCAAGACCCGTGAGTGCTTTTGTGGTTATCTGTGTAAGGGTCTGGCGTTGTGTCATTATATCAAGGTCATAATCGGGCTTGATGTCGAAAATTTCAAGCACCTGGTCAAGCATCTGTCTGTGCTGCGCCGTTACGCAGACTATCTGCTCTATATCATCGCATTTTGCCATTGCATTTATAACGGGTGCCATTTTTGTAGCTTCGGGTCTGGTGCCGAAAATGCTCATTACTTTAACTTTTTTCATACTGTCACCTCATACAGGGTATATATTTTATATGATACACATACTTAGGTATATTTAACCACATTTCGGTACATTTTTCAATAGGTTTTTATAAAATTAATATTTAACATTGATTTTTGATGAAACATTTGTTATAATCTTAATATCTTGTGTAAAACAGGGAAATAGGAGAAAGAACAATGATATATAACAATATTCTTGAAGCTATGGGTCATACGCCCATGATAAGACTTAACCGCATGAATAAACCGGGGAATGCCGAAATTTTAGTTAAATTTGAAGGACTTAATGTCGGCGGCTCCATAAAGACCAGAACGGCATACAATATGATATTGAATGCCGAAAAAGAGGGGAAAATAACAAAAGATACGATAATAGTTGAGCCTACGAGCGGAAATCAGGGCATAGGCCTTGCATTGGTAGGCGCAGTAAGGGGCTATAAGACTATAATAATCATGCCCGACTCTGTAAGCGAGGAGAGAAGAAAACTTGTTGAACACTACGGCGCAGAGGTCATTCTTATCCATGATGACGGGGATATTGGCAAGTGCATACAGAAATGTCTTGATACCGCGCTTGAAATGGCGGCGAATGATAAAAATGTCTTTGTACCGCAGCAGTTTGAAAATATCAACAATATCCGCGCACATAAGTATTTTACCGCACTTGAGATACTGGAACAGGTGGCCGGCAGGATAGACGGCTTCTGCTCGGGCATAGGCACGGGCGGTACGATAACGGGCATAGGCGAGACTTTAAAATCTCAAAATCCCGATATGACGATTTGGGCGGTAGAGCCCGAACACGCAGCTATACTTGCGGGCGGAACGATAGGTACACATTTGCAGATGGGCATAGGCGACGGAATTATTCCTTCTATTTTAAACAGAGATATCTATGACCATATACATATCGTGACCGACGAGGATGCTATAAACACCGCAAAACAGCTCGCCGAACTGGAGGGCATAATGTGCGGCATATCAAGCGGCACAAATGTTGCGGCGGCACTTAAAATGGCGGAGGAACTGGGCGAGGGCAAGACGGTCGTTACTATTTTACCCGATACCGCCGAAAGATATTTTTCAACACCTTTGTTTCAATAAAAATAAGCGGGAGCGATCAAAACTCCCGCTTTTTTGCTATAGAATTATGGGCTGCAGCTGTCTGCCGTCAAGCGCAAGCAAAACGGTATCGGCAACTTTATTGAGATCGGCGACCATGGACAGCGGTTTTTTGATACAGTCATCCTGACCGAAAGGCACAAAATAGATATTTTTGCGGACAATCAGTTCGCCTATATTTTTAAGACTTGCGCCGAGTGCGTCATTTGTCGCGGGAGCAAGCACGAGCGGTTTATTGTTTCGCAGATGTGCCTTGCACGCCATAGTTACCACACAGTCGTTTATCCCGTTTGCAAGCTTGCCGAGTGTGTTGCTTGTGCAGGGTGCTACCACCATGATGTCGATATCGTTTTGCGGGCCTATCGGCTCGGCGGTCACGATATCCGTTATAGGCGGAGAAGAGCAGACCAGCTGCAGCCTGTCGATTATACCTGTGGGCGTGCAGAAACGGCATTTTGTTTTTTGTACGCTTTCGCTTATTATGGGTATGATCTCGGCACCCATATCCCTGAGTACTTCTATCTGACCTAAAGCGGCGTTTATTGTACAAAACGAGCCGCAAAGACAGTACCCTATCTTTTTACCCGACAGCATAATTTTCACCCCCTCAACCGCATATTATTCAGTTTTGGTCAAAGTGTGAGAGTGTGAGCCTTAAAACCGCATCTTTTAATATTTCGGCGGCGGTATAGGGTGCTGTGCGGCCGGGCAGTCCGGGACAATGAAAGGCTTTTATGCCAAGCTCTGCGGCGGCGATAAAATCTGTGCCGCCCGGGGCTTGCGCAATGTCTATTATCATGGAATTTTTGTCGGCATTTTCAAGCATATCTTTGCCGAGGATTTCGGCGGGAACGGTGTTGAAGATAAGGGAGTATGCGCCTATCTTGTCTTTAAGTTCAGAAATATGCAGACTTTCAAGTCCGAGCGTGTTGAGATACGCTCCGTCCTCGGGCTTGCGACAGGTGGCGGTCACATTTGACCCCATACCCTTTAAAAGCAGGGCAAGCGCCTTTCCGCAGCGGCCGCAGCCGATAACAAGAGCATTACTTCCGAATATGGTTTGCTTGCTCTCCGAAATAGCGGTAAGCACAGCACCCTCCGCAGTCGGAACGGCATTTTTTATCGCCACATCTTCAAGCGCAAAATAATCGTAAACAACTATATCTCCCGCGGCTTTCCTGACCGAATTTGAAACAGCACCTGCAAAAAACAGCGATTTTTTATCCATTTTCTCAAAAAAACAGCTTAGTTCTATCTCGCTGCAATCGTTGAGCGCAAGTGTTTTGCCGCTGCGTGAACAGGGAATAGGGCCAAGGACGGCGTGACAGCCGTCAAGCACTTTTTCCAACTCTGTGGACTCGTCGATAAATTTGCAGCAGTATGCCGCGGTTTCGTGCCCCTCGGCCTCAAGCATCTGCTTTAAATATCTGTATCGTAAGTCTCCGCCTATAAATCCGAATTTCATTTTATCACCTCATAAAATTTTATGGCGATACAAGTTCGGTTATGCAGTTATCGGATATTTTTATATTATAGGTCTGCCCCTCGCCAAGTCCAAGGGCGGCGGTGTCACAGCGGCAGAATATATGACAGCCTTTTATATTCATTACAGCCCCGCCGTCAACGATACTCTCGCAGACGGCATTATTTATTGTGGGCGTATTTGTCGTTATTTCCGTAAGGGCAAGAATACTGCCGTCACGGATATAGGCTTTTATGCCCTTGTTTATGTATTCGGGGCGGATATCGAGCCCGTCGCTGCATAAAAGCCCCTCACTTGAAAATACAAAATTGTCGGAGAGTTCGGGGCAGAGCTTTTTATCCGCAAGAATGACTATCTCCTTTTCCTGCGCACTGCCTTTTATCGCCTCAAATTCCTGCAGCCACACGTCCATGCTTATGGGCTTTTTTCTGTCTTCTTTGTTGTACTGCAAAACAAGATTTTTGCCCTCGGCTGCCTTTTTCAGAATAAAATCCGCCTGTTCAAGTGTCAGCATATCATTTTGCAAAAAGGTGTTCTCCTGTGTGCCGCTTATTATGCCCGCTTTTACAGCAGCATTTATATATTTGTCGCACCAGTTTGAAATGTCGCTGTCCTCCAAGTCGATAGAGCGGGGCAGTGCGTTTATCTCGTTTGGTGTATAACGGCTCAAAGCAAGCATTTTTACGGCTTGTCCGCGTGTTATGGGTACATTTTTGTCTATAACTGCCTCCGCTTTTTCCTCCGCGGGCGCAGACGAACAGCCGCAAAGTAAAACAGCCGCCGCCAATGTCAATATCGTTTTTCGCATCATTTGTTCATTCCCCCTTTGTATAATTCTATTCCAAAAGACGGAAAACAGAACAAAAAAAGAGACCCGCTTTCACAGGTCTCTCATTTTCAATATCCAAGCATTTCCTTAAAGTCGATTATCTGCTTTACCGTACCCTCAACGCCTGCTTTGCTGACATTTATAACAAGGTCATAGCTTGTTGCGCTGTCCCAGTCTTTGCCAGAGTAGTAGTTGTAGTAGTTGCGGCGCTTTTTATCGGCCTTTGAAAGTTCGGTCTCGATGTCCTTTTCTTTCGGTTCGCCGTAAAGTTCCTCATAACGCTTGATGCGGTAGTCAAGGTCTGCCCAAAGATAAACGCTTAAAAGGCGGGGATGTTTTCTTAAAACATAGTTTGAACAGCGGCCTATAACTATACAGCTTTCCTTTTCCGCAGTTTCTTTTATAATGTTGGACTGCAAAGTAAAAAGAGAGTCGTTTGTAACAAGATTATTGTTCGGAAAAAGCAAAGAGCCCATAGGCGAAGACCCCATAACAACGGAGTAGAGCAGGCTGTTTGAAGCTACCTCGTCCGCCTGTTCAAATACTGCCTCATGATAGCCGCTTTTCTTTGCAGCCATAGTTATAAGCTGCTTGTCGTACATATTGATGCCAAGTTTTTCGGCAAGCATTTCGCCTACGGCATTGCCGCCGCTGCAAAATTGTCTTGCTATAGTTATTGCATAAAAATTATCCATATATTCCACCTCGTTATTATTAATTACACAAATGTAAATTGCATAAATAAATTTCACTAATAAATATTATACAATAAAACTTTTTAAATATCAAGCCTTTTTGTTAAAAATATTATTAACGTTTTATTAAGATTTTGTGCTTGTTGTATCGTGTTATAAAAAGGTAATAAACCTGTAATATAATTTTGCCGTTTTTTGTGGTATTATAGATAATAAGACAAAAAATCGGAGAAATATTATGGATCTATTTGATTACAGCAGAGAACAGAATATGAAGCGTGAAGCCCCGCTTGCGGCAAGAATGAGGGCGAACACGCTTGAAGAATTTGTCGGTCAAGAACATATAATCGGCAAAAATACCCTTTTATACAGGTCTATAACGGCGGACAAGCTTTCTTCCATAATTTTATACGGCCCGCCGGGTACGGGGAAGACCACACTTGCCCATGTAATAGCAAATACCACAGCGGGGGAGTTTCGTCAGATAAATGCTACGACCGCCGGCAAAAAGGATATAACCGACATTGTGGAAAAGGCGAAAGATACCATTGCCATGAGCGGAAAGCGCACTATCTTGTTTATTGACGAGATACATCGTTTCAACAAGGCACAGCAGGATGCGCTTTTACCCTATGTTGAGGACGGAACTGTCATACTTATAGGCGCAACTACCGAAAACCCGTATTTTGAGGTAAACAAGGCGCTTGTGAGCCGCAGCATCATTTTTGAACTGAAACACCTTACAAAAGAGAATATAAAAAGCCTGCTGACCCGTGCTTTAAGCGACAAAGACAAGGGTTACGGCAATTTTGACATAGATATGAGCAAGGAAGCGCTTGATTTTATTGCCGATGTGAGCAACGGCGATGCGCGCGTGGCGCTTAATGCTCTGGAACTTGCTGTTTTGACAACTCAGCCCGACAGCAAAAATATAATACATATCGACCTTGAAACGGCGGAGCAATGCATACAAAAACGCTCGCTTAATTATGACAAGGACGGCGACAACCATTACGATACCATATCGGCATTTATAAAAAGTATGCGCGGCAGTGACCCCGATGCGGCGGTATACTATCTTGCAAAAATGCTTTATGCAGGCGAAGACCCGCGTTTTATTGCAAGGCGGATAGTCATATGTGCATCGGAGGATGTGGGCAATGCGGATCCGCGCGCTCTTTCTGTGGCTGTGGCGGCGGCACAGGCTGTGGATTTTATCGGACTTCCCGAATGTCAGATAAATCTTTCCCAGGCTGCGGCGTATGTTGCGTGCGCACCGAAAAGCAACGCAAGCGTAAATGCCATTTATGATGCCATGAATGACGTGAAGCATATACAGACTTCGGGCGTGCCGAACCATCTGCGTGACAGACATTATCCGGGTGCGGAGAAAATGGGTCACGGCGACGGGTATAAGTACGCGCACGACTATCCTAACAACTATGTTGAACAGCAGTATCTTCCCGACGAGCTTGTCGGCAAACATTACTACACATTCCAAAACGGCTATGAGCTTAAACTTAAAGCTTGGTTTGAAAAAATAAAAAATACGGAAGGAGAGGATTGAATGGCTAAAAGAATTTTTACGCTTTTGCTTGTACTTGTGCTTTTGCCCGTACATTTTGTAAATGCGGCGGATAAGCCAATGAAAGGTATCTGGATAGCCACAGTTGCCAATCTGGACTATCCCAAAGAGGGCACAACGAACTCGGCACAGCTTATGAAAGAGGCGGACGAGATACTTGACAACTGCCAACAGCTTGGTTTTAATGCGGTATTTTTTCAGGTGCGCCCCGCGGGAGATGCTTTCTATAAATCAAATATCTATCCCTACAGCCAATGGCTGACAGGTTCGCAGGGAACAGCGCCCGAAAACGGTTTCGATCCGCTTGCTTACTGGGTGGACGGCGCGCACAAACGCGGCATGGAGCTTCATGCGTGGATAAATCCCTACCGCATAACCACAAACGGCGTTTCGCTTGACAGCCTTGCAATAAACAACCCCGCAAGGATAAACAAAAATTACACCATACATTACACTAACGGGAATTACTATTACAATCCCGCTATGCCCGAGGTTCGACAGCTTGTTATCGACGGTGTAATGGAGATCGTAAATAACTATGACGTTGACGGTATCCACATGGATGACTATTTTTATCCGGGTACGGATATTGATGACGACGAGGACTATGCAAAATACAATACCGCTTTTTCAAACAGGGCGGATTGGCGCAGAAACAATGTCGATCTTCTTGTAAAGGGCATACATGATTCTTTGAGCGGAAGCGGTGTGACCTTTGGCATAAGCCCGAGCGGCATCTGGGCGAACAAGGATAATTATCCTTTGGGAAGTGATACGGGCGGTTTTGAGTCCTATGCTTCTATCTATGCAGATACAAGAAAATGGGCGCTAAGCGGCTGGATAGATTATATCGCACCGCAGATATACTGGGAGATAGGCCACAGTATAGCCGATTATGCGACACTTGCGGATTGGTGGTCACAGACACTTGCTTCAAGCGGCACAAAACTTTACATAGGTATCGGCGAATACCGCTGTGACGACGCATCTTCAAGCAGCGTATGGTACAACGGCGCGGCTATAGAAAAACAGTTTGCGTATAATGCCAATATTCCCAAAATAGAGGGCGAGATACATTTCCGCTACGGTTCTATAATGAAAAACAGCGCATTGCAGACTTTGATAAAAAATCATAACGGCGCGGCGGCTTCCGTTCAGCCTGCGGCGCAAGTGCCCGCGACACAGGCACCGCCGGTAAAGACAGAAGAACCGACTGTCGCAACTACACAGACACCCGCGACACAGGCGGCAACGCAAGCCCCCACAGCACAGGCGGCAACACAAGCACCCGTTCCCGTTATTTCCAAGGACGATATTGTCGTTTACCTTGACGGGAAAATGATAAATTTCGACCAGAAACCGATAATAGAAAGCGGCAGGACACTTGTGCCCATGCGTGCTATCTTCGAGGCTCTCGGCCTTGATGTGGAGTGGAACAACGCAAAGCGCAGAATAACCGCCACGGATGACGAGGACACGCTTATTATAATGACGATAGGCGACCCGATAATGACGGTTGACGGCGAAATAGTTGAAATGGACGTACCGCCAAAGATAGTTTCGTCCAGAACGCTTGTGCCGTTAAGAGCAATATCCGAGGCATATAACTGCAAGGTGGATTGGGACGGCCCTAACAAGACTATTGATATAACTTCAAATTGAAAAAGTATAACTGCCGTATGTTAAAAAGTACGGCAGTTTTTTTGTGCAGAATAACGAATAGAAAAATATTGACAGTTTTGGAGGGAGGTGTTAAAATAATAGAAAGAAGATTTGATTTTTTTTTTTCACGTTGCATGAGTATTAAGGAGATGATCTTTATGAAAAAACGTAAAACAGCCTTATTATTGGCATTGACAATGCTGTTCGGCTCGGTAGGGTCGGTCGGTGTAAGTGCGCGGGATATTGAAGAAACACCCGCTGTTGCTGCCGAGGATGTGACGGAAAGCTCTGCCGCGATAAAGCCCGAGTTTACATATCTTTACTGGACACCCGACAATGGTGTCGGCTGGACGGTCGATTATGATTCGGGGAAACATATAAACGGCTATGTGCTTGAACTTTACAAAAACGGAAGTCTTATAAAAACGTATGATAAAAATGATGAAAAATTACATTGGGGTGAATGGTGGGATATGCGGGTATACGGCGGTACAGCCGATCTGTCCGATATAATGGAACAAGACAAAACCGCAGAGTATACCTGTAAGATCGTGGCTTTGGGCGACGGTATAAATACCGTTGACAGCGATGCCGCAGAGCTGAATGAATATATTTATCATAATTATGATAAAAATTCGGTAATAATATCGGCGAATAACCTTATTCAGATAACAAACATGAATTCTGCGACATATTTTGAATGGGAATATGAATATGACCATGAATATCTTTCTTTAGTTTCAAGATCGGATATAAATGATGGGTTTGGTCTTGACGGAGTGAGAACGGGAGAAATAACAAATTTCAAAGCCGCTAAAAGCGGAGATACCGAGATAAGGTTTGATTTAAAAAGCCCCTATACGGGCGTGATATATGAAAGCAAGCTTTACAAGCTTCATATTGATGATGCGCTGAATGTTGAGGCGAAACTTGCCGACCCCAATGCCGAATTTGTTTTCGGCGATGCCGATGCAGACGGCAGAGTAACGGCGAGCGATGCCGCACAGGCAATGCAGAAAACGCTTGACAGCTCGTATATAATGCCGATCGAAAAAGAAACCAAGTATTATATGGAATATATTGATGTTGACCGAGATTTTCAAATAACGGCATCCGACTGCGCTATGATAATGCAGAAAGTGTACGGCGAAAGCATGGTAATGCCCGCGGAAAGCTATAACAACAAATATAAAAGTCAATATACAAAAGTACTGTCACCCGAAAAATTTATAATTTCAAGATGGAACAACAGGGAGTATTTTGATAACTACAATATACCCGACGGAAACAAAAGTTTTATCTGCACATCAAAAAAAGATATAGAAAAATTCTGCAAAGAAAACTATGTTTCGGAGGAAAAGTTAAACGAACTTCTGGTGGACAGTTTCGGAGAAAATTATATCGAAAACAGAGATATTGTGTTCATCCTTACCGAGCTTCCGAGTTTTGTTGATAAAATGAAACTTAAAAAGGTAACGGGAGAATATAACGAGCTTAAAGTCGAGCTTGATGTTACCGAAGAGGGGGCTGTTCCCGATGCCCTCGATAACAGGATAGTCGCTTTTGATGTTGATAAAGGCGTTTATGACAAAGTTTTTGTAACAAGAAATTTTGCGTATATATCGGGAAATAAGGTTTATAACAGTAAAATAACATGGTGATACCTCAAACTGCCGCATTTGCTCTGCGGCAGTTTTTTTGCCTGTTTTTTAAACCGTGCGCCGATATTGACAATAATATAAGAAAAGTGGTATTATCTATTTATAAGAAAAGGAGCGGCTATGAAAGAATACACCCATATAAAACACAGTTTTGAGCCTGTGTATGACAAAAATTCAAAAATTCTTATTTTGGGAACACTGCCGTCTGTAAAATCGCGTGAGACCGAGTTTTATTACGGGCATCCCCAAAACCGTTTCTGGCGGCTCGTTTCACAGCTGATGAGCGAACCCATGCCCGAAAGTACAGCCGAAAAAAAGTCTATGCTTTTAAAATGCGGCATAGCTTTGTGGGATGTCGTTTTTGAATGTGATATAATAGGTTCAAGCGACAGCAGCATTAAAAATGTTGTGCCCGCGGATATAAGTATTATACTTGAAAGTGCGGATATACGGTGTATATTTGCAAACGGCAAAACCGCGGAAAAACTTTTCAATAAATACCAAAAACCGATATGCGGCAGGGAGATAGTTTGTCTGCCGTCTACAAGCCCTGCAAATGCTTCGTGGGGGATAGAAAGGCTTATGTCAAAATGGGTCGGTATAAAAGAATTTTTGGACGTACCCGATAATTTGGCTTAAAAGGTGATAGTATGTTGGACTTTATAAACAGAGTGGGAATACCGGTTTTTATTCAGCTGATAATAGAGAGCTGGAACAGTGTTTTTCTTTTTATAATGATATTTTCGCTTATTATGGTAAAAGTATCCGACCGCCGTGCAAACAGCAATATTCCTCTTACAAACGAGCTGATAATATTTTATGCGGCATTGTTTTTATACAATTTTTTCGATATTATTTGCTGGGCTACCGATGGAGATGCAAGCACTATCGGATGTTCGGTAAAAGAAGTGTCGGAAATAGGATATTTTTCCGTAGGCGCGTTTCAGACCTTATTTTTTCTTCAGCTGGTAAAAAATCATGTGGCAAAAAAACTTGGAATGAAAATACTTGAAAAAATCACGACCGCTTTTCAGCTGATACATATTCCCTGCCTTATTTTACTTGCGCTTACGCCGATTACAAATGCTTTGTATTACTATGACGAGAGCAATAAATACCATAGGGGACAATACTTTATGGTATGGTATTTCGCGACCATGCTTTCATTTGCTTTTGTGGCAGGTGTATATCTGGTTTTTCGTAAAAAGATAGTGCGGTTTGTTGCACACGTCATAGGTATTGCCGCCGTGCTGCCTATTATTGCGTTTATATTTAATTTTTTCTATACGGGTATAAGCTTCAATAATATTTTTGTATCAGTTATGGCACTTATATTGTTTATGCTTTACGAAAGATACAGAACTTTTTTCTCTGTAAAAAATGCCATTGAGCTTGAAACGGTCAAAACACAGCTTGCGGAAAACAAGCTTATGCTTTCCGAAAGTAAAAACAAGGTGCTTATGGCACAGATACAGCCGCATTTTATCAACAATTCACTAATGGCGCTTATGGCACAATGTGTCAAAGAACCCGAAATATATAAAAATCTTTCGGATTTTTCGATTTATCTCAGGTCTAATTTTGAAGCTTTGGGCGATACCAAACTTATAACTTTTGAAAAAGAAATGGAAAATATAGAAGCCTATCTTTCACTGGAGCATAGGAATTTTGAAGACAGGCTTAAAGTCGAATACGATATTGATCTGGATGATTTTCTTGTGCCTGCGCTTTCGGTGCAGCCGCTTGTGGAAAATGCGGTGCGCCACGGTATCGCAACTTATGACAAGGGCGGCACGGTATGGATAAAAGCGCATAAACAAGACGACAACGTGATAATTGAGATCGTGGACGACGGTTCGGGCAGAAGCAATATTACGCCGCAGCAGACAAAACGCAAAGGAATAGGCATAGATAACTCGCGTGCCCGTATAGAGTCAATGACAAACGGAAGTCTGGATATAATAACCACCGATCATGGAACAACGGCAAGAGTGGTGCTTAAATACCAAAAAGGAGAATGATGTTATAAATGATAACTTTATCGGTTGACGATCAAAAAAATTCAAGGGATTATATGCAGTTTCTGCTTAAAAAAATCGATTCGGGCGGCACTCATTATACTGCCGCCAATATAGACGAGGCCTTTGAAATACTTAATGACAGCTTTGATATTGTTTTTCTGGACATTGAAATGCCGGGTGTGAACGGTATAGATGCGGCTATCGTGTTGGGAGAAAAGTTCCCAAAGCTGAATATAATTTTTGTGACGGGCTATCCCGAATACAGCCTTACGGCGTATAAATCCTATCCCGTGGATTTTCTTGTAAAACCGCCTGCGGAGTCTGATATCATACGTGCTCTGGAACATTTGCATTATCCCGCGAAAAGCAAAGTTTTAAGGGTACAGTGTTCGCCTTTTGCCCTTTTTCACAATGACAGGGTGTTTGATTTTAAAAGCTCAAAAACGACGGAACTTTTTGCATATCTTATCTATAAAAAAGGTGCGCTGTGCAGCAACGGAGAACTGCTTGGCGTGCTTTGGGACGGAGATCTGAGCAAGGACAGCAGGCTAAGACAGATAGTGATGGATATGAGAAACTGCTTTGCGGAGATAGGCGCAGAAAATATTGTGATGAAAAAATACGGCAAAGTGGGTATTGATACAGAATTTCTGGAATTTACGGATGATGTATCCGTTATTGCCGACGAGTTTAATTTTTATTGAAAACAGTAAAAAATTTTTTTGGAAAGTGGGCAAATGTGAGAAAAAACTAACGGTTTTCTAACACTTACTATGTTATAATGACTTTGTGGGTGATAGGAGTATCACTCATGAAAACCCAAAACTCACTTTTCAATTCCCTTAAAGCAGACTGCGGTGCAACAGCACCGCAGTTTGTTTTTATATTATTCGGTTTATAAGCGCTGTTTGAGATCTTTATCAACGGTTTTTCGGCAAAAAAATAAAAAGCTGTGGAAATATATGATAAATTATGGTAAAATACAATTCAAAGGGAGGGAGAAGTATGGAAAACACAATAAAAAAAGAAGAACGAAAAGTCGAATATTCGGAGCTTATTTATGATCTTATTTTTGTTTACATTATCGGGCGTAATAATTCGCTTTTGCATGATATAAGCGGCGGATTTGTTGCACCGGGTATGTTTTTGGCGTATATTCTTTGTACGCTTGCAGTCATACAGATATGGAATTTTACGACTTTTTACATAAATATGTACGGCAGAAACGGTCTGCGCGACCATGTTTTTATGTTTATAAATATGTATCTGCTTTATTTTATGGCAGAGGGTACACGGGTGCATTGGCAGGAATACCGTGTACAAAATCATACGGCATGGGCGGCGATACTTATAAATATAGGTATGCAGTATCTTATAGAACTCAGAAATCACAAGGACAGCAAAAGAGAAACGGGCATAATAAAGCGTATGATGTTTGTTTTGTTTGGGGAAGCGGCGATAGTCCTTGCGGCAGTGCCTATTTATTATATTACGGGCATGGAGATCGCGCTTGCGGCTATTCTTTTCGGTATCTTTGTTACCATGTTCAGCGGCAGCAAAAACAGAACGGCAAGTGTTGATTTTGCGCATTTGTCGGAAAGGGCGATGCTCTATGTGGTTTTTACTTTCGGCGAAATGATAATTGCCATATCCTCATATTTTGAGGGCAGGATAAATTTTAGTACCGTTTATTTTTCGCTAATGGCTTTTTTAATAGTAGTGGGGCTGTTTTTAAGCTACGGTACGCTTTATGACAGCATACTTGACCGCGAAATGAAAACAAGCGGCATGGGTTATATGCTTATCCATGTTTTCCTTATTTTTGCGCTGAATAATATTACCGCGGCGCTTGAATTTATGCACAGTGAAGAAGTGGAACTTTGGCCCAAGATAATTTTTCTTATTGTTTCGTTTTTGATCTATTACGCATTTTTGTTTATGACGGGGAAATATGCAAAACTAAAGTGCAGGCCGTCAAAAGCCTTTTGTATAAAAATGCTGCTGACTGCGGTAAGCTTTGTAGTGATAATGCTTGTTTTAAGAAATAATATGAAGCTGAATATAGCTGTGACAGTTGTTTATGTGTTTGCAGTATATCTGGTTATGCATTGGATAGGCAGGGTATCAAAAACAAAATAGAAAGGAGAATTGTATTTATGGATATATCAACGAATGAAATAATAAGACAAAGAAAAAGCGTAAGAACTTTTACCGGAGAAAAGCTGAATGAAGAGGATGTCAAAAGCATTAACGAATATATTTCGGCAGTTGATGACCCGTTTGGTGTGCCCGTGACATTCCGCCTGCTTTCGGCCGAAGAATATGGACTGTCAAGTCCCGTTATAGTGGGTGCGGAAAACTACATTGCCGCAAAAGTCAAAAAAGTGCCGGATTTTGAACTTGCTTACGGTTACTGCTTTGAAAAGGTCTGTCTTTTTGCGGCGTCAAAAGGACTGGGCACGGTAATTCTTGCCGCAACGCTCAGCCGCTCTGCTTTTGAAACTGCCATGAAACTTTCGGAAGACGAGGTAATGCCTGCCGCAAGTCCGATAGGCTATCCCGCCCGTAAAATGTCTATCCGTGAAACCATGATGAGAAATGGCCTTAAAGCAGATGAACGCATCCCGTTTGAAAAACTTTTCTTTAACGGCTCTTTTGAAAACGGCCTTGATAAAGCCAAAGCGGGAAAGTTTGCAGAGGCACTTGAAGCGGTAAGATGGGCTCCGTCGGCGACCAACAAACAGCCGTGGCGTGCAGTCGCAGACGGAGACAGAATTCATTTTTATGAATTAAAGATCCTTAAAGAAAGCGCATTGGGCGATATTCAAAAAGTGGATATCGGTATAGCACTTGCAAATTTTGAATTGATGATGCAGAATTCGGGACATTTTGTCTTTAATGAACCGCCGATAACAAAACCCGACAATACGCACTACATTACGACTTTTGTGCTGTAAATCATTTCGGTATCTGCCGTCCTTCATGGTCCATATAATAATTTTCTTTATGTATAAGCTCACTTATGGGAACTATCTCATAACCTTTTTCTTTTAGTCCTTTTATTATATCGTCAAGGACTTCGGGTGTGTACTTTGCATCATTGTGGAAAAGGATTATTGAACCGTTACCCAGATGCTTGTGGTTGAGTACCTGGTTTATCTCGTGGTCTGTGCCGAGCTCTTTCCAGTCCAGACTATCCACATCCCATTGAACGGAATAATAACCGCATTCCTTGGCGGCATTCAGTACGGTATCATTATATTCGCCGAAAGGCGGACGGTAAAGAAAAGCATCATAGCCAAGCAGCGATTTTATTTTATCGTGGCAGGCCATGATGTTTTCTTTGTTTTGTTCAAGTGAAAGCTGGGAACTGTGGGGGTGGGTATTACTGTGATTGCCGATATCATGCCCTGAATCATAAATTTTTTTTACTTCATCGGGATATTTATCCACCCAGTAGCCGCAAAGGAAGAAGGTGGCTTTTACATTGTTTTTTTGAAGAATATCGAGCAGGGTATCGGTGTCATCTGCGCCCCAGGCCGCATCAAAACTCACAGCTATTTTTTTTTCGCCTTTTGTATCAACACAATAGATAGGGAGCATTTTTTTTGCGGCAGAGGTTTGTACTGTGGGGTAGAAGTGCGAGATAAGTGCGGGGCGGACTATCCCGAACGACAGTGAAAAGGCGGCGGTAATTCCTAAAACAGCAAGTATAAGTCGTTTTCTTTTAATTATTTTTTTGAACATGAGCTCCTCCATAAAAATCAGATATAAAAATATATGCAGTATCGGTTTGAAAATATACGGCATGGAATGGGATAACACCATTCAGACAGTATAAAAGATGCAAAAAGGATATTAAAAATCAATGTGTTTGAGTTGATAAACAAAAAGAAGTATGCTACAATGAAAAAAGTGCAACGTAAAAAAGGCTGCAATATAAAAAAGTAGGAGGGATATTATGGCGGGTATGTATTACGGTTTGCTGTTTATGCTGTCTGTTATTCTGATGCTTGTATATGTTTTTATGTATCACAGGCATTATGATGTACATATATCGCTGATATTTGCACTTGTGCCCATAAGCAATATTGCCCAGTACTATCTGAGCAAATGCCAAAATATTGAAGCGGCTTTGCTGGCACAGAAGATAGTGTATATCGCAAACAGCTATCTTTTGCTTATGACGACTCTTGCTGTGTTCAGTCTTTGCAATATACATTTAAAAAGATATACAAGGCTTATTCTTTTTATTATCACTACGGCAGAATGTGTGTTCAGTCAGCAGATAGGCCTGAACAGTCTTTACTATAAAAGCGTTCAGCTGTTAAATACCAATAATGGTACTATACTTATCAAGGAATACGGTATTTTGCATACAACCTATTTTTTGATGGTCTTTGCGTTCTTTTTAATGGGAATGTGGGCAATAGGCTACAGCTGTTATAAGAAAAACCGTGTTTCAATGCGGTTTGTGTTTTTGCTTGCAATGCCCGAACTGCTTTCGATAATCAGCTTTTTTGCAAGACATATGACTGCAAATACACCGGGCTTTTTTCGTGATGTTGAGGTGCTGCCTCTTACATACGATATGGCACTGGTGGTTTATCTTATAATCATGGATAAGATAGTGCTGTACAATATTCCCGATACCGTTATAAATTCCGTACAGCAGAGAGATGATACGGGTTTCATTTCTTTTGATTTTAAATTAAGATATCTTGGCAGCAGCGAATTTGCCGCGGAGATTTTTCCCGAATTGAATGACTTTATTGTTGACAAGCCTGTTTTGACGGAAAACAGCATTTTGAAATGGCTTAAAGACTTTGCAAAAGATAATTCCAAAGACAAGGTATATTATAAAAAAGACGACAGTATCTATCTTGTAAATATCGGGTATCTGACGGATGGAACAAGAAAACGCGGCTACCAGATGTTTATAACCGATGATACAAAAAATCAAAAGTATATTGCCCTGCTTGACAGGTTCAATACCGAGCTCAGGGATGAGGTCGCGCAGAAGACCAGACATATTGTGGAAATGCACGACAATCTTTTGCTCGGTATGGCCATGATGGTGGAAAGCCGCGATAATTCTACGGGCGGACATATCAGAAGAACGAGCGACGGAGTAAGGATACTGATAGAAGAGATAAAGCGCGGGAACGAGTTTGATATAGACGAAAGTTTCTGCCGCAATATCATAAAGGCGGCGCCCATGCACGATCTTGGGAAAATTTCCGTGGATGATGCGATTTTACGAAAACCGGGACGGTTTACGGATGAAGAGTTTGAAATTATGAAGACCCACGCCGCGGAAGGTGCAAGGATAGTGCACGAGATCCTTAAAAACACAGATGATGAAGAGTTTCGCGTTATAGCGGAGAATGTTGCTCATTATCACCATGAACGCTGGGACGGGTCGGGATATCCCGATGGGCTGAAAGGCGAAGCAATACCGCTTGAGGCAAGAATAATGGCAGTGGCAGATGTTTACGACGCGCTTGTCAGCAAACGTGTCTATAAAGAAAAAATGTCATTTGAAAAAGCAAATGAAATAATTATGGACGGTATGGGCAAACACTTTGATGAAAGACTTAAACCGTACTATATTGCCTCAAGAGCAAAACTTGAAAAATACTACAGCGAATTAGATCCGTAGATATCTGCGGATCTTTTTGCTTGGGTAAAAGGCTGTGTTTTTATACGGATGCGGCTTTTCTGCAAAATTTTTGTTTTGCATAAAAAGTCCGTGAACTGTGAAATATGGAAAGAGCGTCATGGCTGCAGCTTGATAAAAACGGAGGGGTTTAAGGGCATAATGTCATAAATGTTTTATACGTAAAGAATTATGGCGAGATCTATAATTGAAATTTTATTGTTATATTTAAAAAAATGTGATATAATGAAACGCGGATAAAAAATCAAAGAAAAAAACGCACGGGTGTGTGTTGCGATAATACAGTGTATTTGGATGTGTTAAAACAGACGGAGGAATGTAAATGACAGAGAAAATAAATGAAAATACAATAAAGATTTTAGGGAGGATAGACTCCAACAACGCAAAGCAGTTTGAGGATGAATTGTTTGCATCGGCAGGAGAAGGGAACGTAACGCTTGATGCGGGCGGACTTGAATATATTTCAAGTGCGGGGCTTCGCGTGCTGCTTAAACTTAAAAAGAGCAGGGGCAGTGTTGCGGTCATTAATGTCAGTTCGGAAGTTTACGATATTTTCAGCGTTACCGGCTTTGACAATATCCTTGATGTTAAAAAAGCGCTCAGGGAGATCGATGTAAATGGATGCGAAATAATTGGGCAGGGCGGAAACGGAACGGTTTACAGACTTGACGAGGACACGATAGTCAAGGTTTACAGACCGACGGTCAGTCTTACGGAGATCGAGCGGGAAAGAAAGTTTGCAAAAGCAGCACTTATAAACGGCATACCGTGTGTTATTGCTTATGATGTTGTAAAATGCGGCGAAAGTTACGGCATTGTTTTTGAAATGCTTAAATCCGATACCCTTGGACACGCCATGAATAATGCTCCGGAAAAAATGGACGAATATGTCGAAAAATATGTTGCATTGGTAAAAGAGCTGCATAATGCCAAAATCAAAGACGGAGAATTTACAAATATAAAGACTGTGCTTCACGAAAGAGCGGGAAATCTTTCCCAATGGTGTTCGGAGGAAGAAATTCGGCTTATCAACAGTATTATTGATGAAATGCCCGACAGCGGCGCGCTTATCCACGGCGATCTTCACCCGGGCAATATAATGATACAGGACGGAGAACTTTTGCTTATAGATATGCCCGATGTTACCATCGGTGTGCCGATATGGGATATTGCGGGAATATACAGAGACCTGATCTCGGGTGCGTTAAACGGCTCGGGCGAAAATTTGAAAATGCTTGAAGAAAGTATGGGCATGCCGAGAGAAATGATATTAAAAACGGGTCGGAAATTTTTCTCTGTTTATACGGGAATAACGGATGAAGATAAGCTTGAAGAATATTTTAAGATGATAGGGCTTGTTTATGCGTTTAATGTTGTGCTTGTTGTAGGCACACTAAATCCTTATTCGCTGGTAAGGGCACCGTTTATTATGGAAAATCTTTTAAGAAAAGTTGTGATACCAAACGAACAGGCATTAAGACAACTTCTTAAATCGTAACAAAATTAACAGCGGTTTTCATGTACGTATAAAACGATTTTGAGTTCTTGTTTTGACATATGATTTTTTATAACATAAACCTAAAACATTCTTGAATATTTCTTTTAAATGTGATATATTTATATAAAGCCATGAAAGCGATTTCCGAAGCATTTTTGATAAAGAAAAGAGTTAAAGGTCAAAAAAGGTACATATTGTTATATGACAGATACTTTTCGTAAGGCAGGCTTTGGGAAATGGCACCAATTTTTTTTCGGTCAAGGAGGAAAAAATATGAAAAAATTACTTTTATGCACAGCGATGTTGCTTGCTTTATCGGGATGCGCTGCATCTGCGCCGGAAGCTCAGCCCGAGGTCAAGAACGAACCGCAGCCGCAGGCAGCCGCTTCGGCGGACAAGGAAACTATATTTCAGGTATCTTTGCTTCAGGGGCTTACACTTGGCGATTATTACGGCAGTGTCAGTGTCAAGGAACTTAAAGAAAAGGGCGATACCGGTATAGGTACTTTTGAGGGTGTAAACGGCGAGCTTATTATGCTTGACGGCGAGGTATACAGAGCTAAAAGTGACGGAAGTGTTGAAGTGGCACCCGATGATGAAACAATACCTTTTTCTAATGTTACATTTTTTGATGCCGATACCACCGAGGAAATAAGCGGTATATCAAATATAAACGATTTGAAGGAATATCTTAACGGAAAAGTTGAAGAATTCGGTAAAAACCGTTTCTATATGATAAGAATAGACGGCAGCTTCAAAAAGGTAAGCGCAAGAAGCGAATTAAAGCAGGAGGAACCGTATAAAACTCTTGCCGATGCGCTTTCTACCGACCAGCGTGAGTTTGATTTTGATGAAACAACGGGAACTGTCGTAGGTCTTTACTGTCCGGAATACATGAACGACCTTAATGCCGTAGGCTGGCATTTCCATTTTGTTTCGGAAGACAAGCAAAACGGCGGACACGTTCTTGATCTTGATATTGACAATGCGGAACTTAAATGGGATAATACGGACGGATTTAATATGCTTCTTCCGGAAACCAAAATGTTCCCCGAACTGGATCTGACACAAGACCAGTCGGCAGACATAAAGAAAGTTGAAACAAACGAATGATATGCATGAATAAAACTGCGTGACTTGAAAATGTTATAAAAAACGGCGGCAATTGTGATTTCCTTGCGCCGCCGTTGGCATTTTGGGCTATAAAACGGTTTTATTCGCTGAATTCGGGTATGGCTGCTGTCAGAATAAGGGTTTTGACATTACACCTGCTTTGAAACCGGGCTTTGTTTTTTATGTGCAGCAAAAAAAGCAAAAATACTTTTTTTGCTAATTTCTTCTTGATATATCTTTGAAAATCCGGTAAAAATAGTTTATAGTGATATTTTTGAAATGCTTATAAATTTTTAAGTAAAAATAATTGTGTAAATTAATGGGGAAGGGCTGATATATTATGGGGAAATCGTATTTTCAAGTAAATCTGTGGTTCAATAAAAAGTCGGGGCAGCCCGGCTTTTTATATACTTACCGATCGCTCTTCTTTTCAAATATACTTTTTTGGTATTGCAAAAAAAGAAGATTTGTTATAAAATAAAATATATATGGTTTTTTATAAAGGAGATAAAAAATGGCTGTTAAAGATGATGTAAAAAAGATGAAAGCAGCAGCGCCTTTTTTTGCGGCAACCACAAATGAGCAGAGAAATGCGGCATTAAAAGCGGCATCTGAGGCTTTGAAGAAAAACGCCGACAAGATATTTGCGGCTAATAAAACAGATATGGAAAATGCAGAGAAAAACGGGATCACCGCTGCGGTCATGAAAAGACTTAAATTTGACGAGGGCAAGCTCAATGATGTTACGGCAGGTATAGAACAGCTTGTTTCCCTGCCCGACCCGATAGGCAAAACTACGCTTGCGCGCGAGCTGGACGAGGGTCTTACTCTTTACAGACTGACCTGTCCTATCGGTGTTATCGGTGTTATTTTTGAAGCAAGACCCGATGCGCTTGTGCAGATATCCTCGCTTTGTATAAAAAGCGGCAACTGTGCTGTTTTAAAGGGCGGCAAGGAGACCGCAAACACAAATAAGGTGCTTTTTGACATAATTTACGAGGCGGCGGTCTCTGCGGGCCTTCCCGAGGGCATACTTATGCAGGCCAGTACGCACAGCGAGATAGACGAACTGCTGCAATGCCACGAGGATGTCGATCTGCTTATTCCAAGAGGCTCAAATGCTTTTGTAAAATATATTATGGACAATACCAAAATACCCGTTATGGGTCATGCGGACGGTATCTGCCATATCTATGTTGACAAAAATTTTGATACGGAGACCGCGTTATCCGTTATCATTGATGCCAAAACCCAGTATACGGCAGCTTGCAATGCGGTAGAGACCTTGCTTGTACACAAGGATGCCGCAAAGGAATTTTTGCCGAAGTTAAAGCAAAGAGCCGATGAAGCGGGCGTTGAACTGCGCGGAACGGCGGCAGTGGGCGATATAATAGATGTTAAAGTGATCGACGAAAGCGAATTCAAGGAATATCTTGAACTTATTATGTCGGTCAAGATCGTAAATAATGTTGACGAGGCTATTGCGCATATAAACAAATACGGCTCACATCACACCGATTGTATAATCACGACGGATGATGCGGCGGCAGACAGATTTATGCAGATAGTTGATTCCGCGGGCGTTTACAGAAACTGCTCAACAAGATTTGCGGACGGTTTCCGTTATGGTTTCGGTGCGGAAGTCGGCATAAGCACAAGCAAGATACACGCAAGAGGACCTGTCGGTCTGGAGGGACTTGTAACATACAAGTACAAACTTATCGGCGACGGTCATATCGTGGGCGATTATGCCACAAAGAAAAGAAGTTTTCATTTTAAAGACTTGTAAAATCAAAGGCGGCAGTCATCAAAAACTGCCGCCTGTTTCTTATCTTATAAAGTTTGTTTTGTTTTTCTGTACAAGTGCGGGCTGTTCAACGCCTGCTGCCTTGCCTGCTTCTATGCTCTTTAAAAGCCAAGCCATGTTGCGGCCTAAAAGCTGCATTATCTGTACGCCCTCTTCGTCCTTTAAAACTTCCTCGGGGGAATTGCCGTGTACCATGTTCCAGTAATTTGATGAAACAACGGGCATTTCGGTTATGGTGAAATATTTGTTAAGTACGTCAAATGAAGCCGATGTGCCTGCTCGTCTTGCGGAAACAACTGCTGCTGCGGGCTTTAAGCGTAGGTCTGAGCCTGCGGTTATAAACAGCCTGTCAAGGAACATCTGTACCTCGCCCGATGGTGAAGCATAATAAACGGGTGAGCCCACAACAAGGCCGTCAGCTGTTTTCAAAAGTTCCTTGGCCTCGCTTACAAGCGCATCTATCTCGCCGTTTGCGGCTCTTTTGCCGACAAAAAGTATCTCGGTGTCGATACCGTTTTCGTTAAGTGTTTTTGCAACAATGTCAAGTGCAGTGTAGGTGCAGCCTTTTTCTCTGCGGCTGCCGTTGATAAGCAATACTTTCATTTTAATACCTCCTGTTTTTTTTACTATACATATAATATAGCATAATAATTTTATACTGTCAAAGTAAACTTGACATTTAAAAATCATGCGATTATAATAAATATATGCCAAAAAGGAAATGGAGGATAAAAAGTGATAGAAAAAGTAAATGACAATGAAATAAAGATAAAAGGACGTATAGACTCCAATAATGCAAAAGAATTTGAGGATAAGCTGCTTGCGGCGGCAGAGGGCTTTTCGGCTGTTACGCTTGATGCCTCCGAGCTTGAATATATCTCAAGTGCGGGTCTGCGTGTCCTGCTTAAACTTAAAAAGACGATAAAAGGCAATGTAAAAGTGACAGAAACTTCAAAAGATATATATGATATTTTTGAGGTAACGGGTTTTACAAACCTGCTTGATGTTGAAAAACGACTGCGCGAAGTAAGCGTAGAGGGCTGTGAGGTCGTTGGTGAGGGCGCAAACGGCAAAGTTTACCGCCTTGACCCCGAAACTATCATAAAAGTATTTGCACCCGGTGTTTCCATGGATGTTGTAAAGGAAGAACGTGATTTTGCACAGGCTGCTTTTGTTGCGGGCGTGCCTACCGCGATTTCTTACGATGTTGTACGCTGCGGTGATAGCTACGGCGCGATTTATGAAATGCTTGATGCAAAGACTGTTTCCGCTGTTATAAAGAATAACCCCGAAAGAGCAGAGGAGCTCGGAACAAGGCTTGGCAGACTTTTGAAAGAACTTCATTCCACATCTGCCGATGGAGCAGACCTTGAAAATATGCAGGCGATATATTCCGAGCGTGTGGAGCAGATGAGAAAATATCTTAACGATGAAGAAATAGCAAAGATCAAGAGCATATATGATGTTCTGCCACAGAAAAATACGGTGCTTCACGGCGATTTTCATGCAAAGAACGTTATGCTTATGGATGACGAACTTGTATTTATAGATATGGGCGACGTTGGCTACGGTCATCCGCTGCTGGATATGGGCAGTACTTTCCTTGGTATGGTAAATATAGGAAGAGGAAATCCCGATATTGTCGAACATTATATAGGTATGAACTATGAACTTTGCCTTAAAACATGGGATGCGCTGATGCTTGAATATTTCGGTGCGGAAAATGTAGAAGAGGGTAAAAAGCTTGCCGAGATCTACGGCCTTGCAAAGTATGCCCTTACACCGACATTCTATACCAAAATGACAGAAGAAATGGCGCATGGTCTTTTGGGAAGATGCCGCGCAAACGGTATTCTTTCAAAAGATTTCGATATTTCTCCCGCTTTGGAGCCTAAAATAGAATTCTGATAGTATTAACTGTCCGTCGAGTACGGGCAGTTTTTTTGTGCACAAAATCTGCTGAAAACATATTAAATGTAAGTGTTATTGTTTGAGTCTGATTTTTTTTGAGACCCATAATATAGTGAATATTCAAATATTTTTGATGTTCAAGATAGTGTTCGCAGATTTTTTTAAATGATTTAATTGGAAAACAGTGCTATACTTCATACATAGACAAAGCAAAAAGAAAAAAGAAAAACCAACCGAAGGAGTTGTGAAAAAATGTTTGTACATACAGATGATGTAAAAATACCGATAAAAATATGGCAGTCCTCGCCCGAAATGATAGAGGAAAGCTGCATCGAGCAGGCCAAAAATCTTGCAAGACTGCCTTTTGCACATAAATGGATAGCACTTATGCCCGATACTCATACGGGAATGGGAATGCCGATTGGCGGCGTTATTGCCTGTGAGGGTGCGGTCATACCAAACGCGGTGGGCGTTGATATAGGCTGCGGCATGGCATTTGTGCAGACCGATATACCCGTTTCACTTTTAAGAGAAACAATGACGGGCAGCGGAACGCTTGTTCAGACTATCTGCGGCAATATTTTAAGAAATATCCCCGTAGGCTTTAATCATTACAAAAAGCCGCAGCCGTCAAAAGTCCTTGATTCAGCCAAAGAACAGGGCGGCAAGTACGAGTTTGACAAAGATCTTATCCCGCAGATAGACGAGGGCTACTATCAGGTCGGTACGCTTGGCGGCGGAAACCATTTTATAGAGCTTCAGCAGGACGAGGACGGACTTTGCTGTATAATGCTCCATTCGGGCAGCCGTCACTTTGGCAATATAGTAGGGCAGTACTTCAATAAAATTGCCTATGCTTTGAATGAAAAGTGGTATTCGTCGGTAGACCCCGCATGGAAACTTCCGTTTTTGCCCGTAGATACACAAGAGGGCAGAAGATACCTTGACTGGATGCAGCTTTCAATGGATTTTGCCTATGAAAACCGTGCGGTCATGCTTCAAAAGGTAAAGGAGACTTTTGCAGCGTATACTATAAAATATCTTGGCATGGAGCCGAATTTTTCAAACGAGATAAACTGCCACCACAACTATGCCGCCATAGAAAACCACTACGGCAGGAATGTGTGGGTACACCGCAAGGGGGCTATAAGAGCGCGTGAGGGCGAGATAGGCATTATCCCCGGCGCTATGGGAAGCTACAGCTATATAGTGCGCGGCAAGGGCAACCCCGAAAGCTTTATGTCCTCTTCTCATGGGGCGGGCAGAAGTTATTCCCGAAAAAAAGCGGTCGAGACCTTTGCCGTTGATAAGGTAATGGTGGACTTGAAAGAAAACAATGTTTTTCTTGCCAAGAACAACAAGGCCGATGTGGCGGAAGAATCACGCTTTGCATACAAGGATATAGACCAAGTAATGGAATGTCAGAAAGACCTTACCGAACCGATAAAGAAACTTTTTACGGTCGGTGTTATTAAGGGATAAAATAAAGGCACTTACAGCAACAAAATCGACTTTTTAAGGGAAAAAGACAGATGTGCCTTGTGTCTGACGTGGCGAAGGGTAACGCGGTCGGGGTGAAAGCTCCGGTGAACACAGGGTCGATCCCTGTCGGCAGACTGTTTTAAGATGCATACAGCAATACACTATGAAACTGTTAATTTCAATGAATGGCATCTTGTAATGTTATAAAGACAGCAACAGCAATTTTATAGGAGAATGGTTATTAGGCGGGTTCGACTCCCGCAAACGGCATAATGCCAGGGTCACAGCTGTCTTGTTGAAAAGAGAGGATAGAAGAGAAATGCTTGAATTTTTAAAGAAAGAATCAAATTTAAAATACACAGAAAACGGCGCGTTGACGAACGAAAGCAGCGAAAGTTTCTGTCTTGATCTGTTTTTCGGCGCAGGTGCTATGCGTTATGCGGACGAAAGCGAGATAAAGGCGGCGGTAGTGCGTGCTTTTGCGGAAGACCCCGTTAAAACAATGAAAATAATTTTCTTTGCGCGTGATGTGCGCGGCGGTCTGGGCGAAAGACATTTTTTCAGAACTGCCGTAAGAACACTTGCAAAGACCGCACCCGAAGCGGTAAAAAGGAATATATGGCTTTTCGGCGAATACGGCAGATTTGACGATCTGCTTGCGCTTTTGCACACTCCCTGCGAAGATGCGGCAGTAAAAGTTATCTCGGATACTTTGCTTGCCGATGTTTATTCAATGAAAAACGGCGGCAAAGTCAGCCTTATCGCAAAGTGGCTGCCTTCTGTGAATACGTCCTCAAACGAGGCTAAAATGCAGGGTAAATACCTTTGCAAAAAGCTTGGTATGTCCGAAAAAGAGTACAGAAAAACTCTGTCCGCTTTAAGACGATACTGCGACATACTCGAAAACCGTTTAAGGGAGAAAGATTATACTTTCGACTATGAAAAACAGCCCTCCCGCGCACTTTTTATGTACAGAGCGGCGTTTTGGAGAAACGATAATGAGCGTTATAATGAGTACATAGAAAAAGTTGCCAAAGGACAGGCTGATATAAATACGTCCGGACTTTATCCCTATGATATTGTAAGAAAATGCCTTGGCAATGTCACGGACGAATATGAACGTATGACGCTTGACGAAACATGGAAAAATCTGCCTGTTCATGGAGCGGGAGGGAATGCGCTGGCGGTAATAGACGGCTCGGGCTCTATGACCTGGGCACCGTGCGGCTCTGTAAGACCTATAGACGCGGCTTTGTCGCTTGGTATGTACTTTGCGGAACACAACACGGGCAAGTTTGCAGATCATTTTATAACCTTTTCGCATAAACCGCGTCTGGTTGAGATAAAGGGCAGGGATATCGTTGAAAAAACAAAGTTCTGCGCATCTTTTAACGAGGTGGCAAATACGGATCTTGAGGCAGTTTTTGTGCTTATCCTTAAAACTGCGGTCAAAAATGATGTCGCTCAAAAAGATATGCCCGAAAGACTTTATATCATTTCCGATATGGAGTTTGACGGCTGTGTGGTCGGCGGTAATGACGATACTTTGTTCAACGGTATGCGTAAGCTGTACAAAAAGTATGGTTACGATCTGCCGCAGGTGGTATTCTGGAATGTGAACGCAAGACAGACAAATATGCCCGTGACACGCTCGCAGACAGGCGCTGCACTTGTGTCGGGCTTTACACCCGCGCTGTTTGATATGCTCTGCGGGGATGATATCTCGCCCGAAAAGGTGATGAATGACATCCTGCAAAGCGACAGATATGCAAACGTAGGGTAATGGGGTGTTTTATAAATTATCAATTTACCGCTCATAATACAACTGCTGCAAGTCAAATGCGGCAGTTTTTTGCTTTTGTAATACTGTTGTAAAAAATATTTAAACTTTTTGTAAACTTGGTCTTGACATATGATATTAAATGATTTATAATCAAATTATCAAATTTTTACAAAAGTTTAGCATACGTTTACGTGGTGTTATGGTAAGAAATACCAAACAAAGTGTAACACGATGTTAGGGTTTTGCAAAAAAGCAGAAAAAATCAACAAAAAACATCATAAATCTATATGAAGTTTTTGACAATGAAAAGGAGGATAACTATGACTTATGCTCAAAAGCATCGTCTGCACTCCGTAACAGCGCTTGTTTTGGCGGTTATTATGGTGCTTTCGGTAAGCCCTATGTCTATTTTTGCGGCTGACGAAGTACAGGGTGCGTGGACGATAACAAACGACGGCACATCAAGCGGTGTGGCAAAGTACGGCAAGTTCGATCTTGCATACTACAGCCCCACAACAAACATTACATACGGCAACGCGTATGAAATGGACTGGGTTCGCTCTTCCAACTGTAACGGTTCCGCAAAGGACGGTATCGTTGTAACGGACAGCAAGTCCTATGTAAAATTCACACCCGAATATGACGGTACTCTGCTTGCTTATATCGGCAATGCAGCCAGCAAAACGGGTTATGTAAGCAAAACAAAGGGCGAAGAAAGTACAGCTATCGGCAGCTTTGTTCCAGGCGGCAGCGACAATTACGATGCACCCGGCTTCAAGGTTTACCAGGGCGGTACAAACGGCGTCAACGAAAAAATGGCAGAACTTGACATTGAAGTAGAGGCAGGCACGGATTACTATATCACGGTATCGGGCTCCAAAATGCTTTTCTACGATCCCGAATTTGTACCTTATACAAAGGTTTCGGGTACCATCAATGACAGTTTCAATTTAGGCAGCTATCATATTAAGTTTGTCAGCAAGGAAACGGGAGAGGAATTTATTCCCGAGGTAAGCGGAAATTCTTATTCCATTACCTTAAAACCGGGTGATTATTCCGCAGCTCTTACAGGCAGCAGTGCTACATCTTATGCTGTTTCGGCAGCTACAAGAAATGTGACCGTAGAGGGCAGCGACACAACAGCACCCAAGTCACAGACAGCAGACCTTGCTATAGAAGAAAGCGTTTCTTACAAGGTTTCGGGTAATCTTGTTGGCATGGACAAGACTTATGACGATATGAAAGTCGTTTTTGTTTCGGCAGACCAGGCATCTCACGAGGATGTTACAGCCGAGATAAGCGGCAATACATACTCCGCACAGCTTGCAGCGGGCGAAACTTATACCGCAAAGCTTGAGGGTGCGGAAGACTATGAAATGGTTGAAGAAGTTGTTGTTACAAATGACAGCGCCAACCCCGTAACAAAGGATATCACTTTCAAGACAAAAGAACTTTATACCATTTCGGGCGGCTTTATCAAACTTGGCAGTGAACGCTATTCATATATTCCCGTAACGGATGTTAATTTCAGTGAAGTAATATTTACAAATGTTGATGATAAGTATACTTACAAGGCAACCGTAGCAGATAACAAGTATACCGTTGCTTTAAGAAAGGGTGCTTATCAGGCATCTATTCCTGCCAATGTTTATGGCGGACAGTATTCAACAACGACTCACGTAGTTGTTGACGGCGAAAATACCGGCAGAGATTTGCTTTTAGCTTATAATTCCGGAATGTCGGGTAGTAGTATTCCTTATTCCGATACTCTTTATGTCGGCAAAGACAAGGAATATAAGACAGTTCAGGCTGCTGTTGATGCAGTAAATAAAATGTTCACATCCGCAAGTCCCGCATATGCTCCTGTTACTATTAAAATCGACCCCGGCGTTTACCGTGAACAGGTAGTTGTAAACAGACCCAATATCACATTTGAGTCAAACGGCGGCGACGCGTCAAACACAAAGATAACATGGTACTACGGTATCGGTTACAAATACTACAGCTGTGTAAACAGCATTTACGACCCTTATGCAGACTACGATCAGTTTGACAAGGGCGATGTTCAAAGCTATTGGGGCACTTGTGTCCTTTTACAGAAAGGCGCAGAGAACTTCAAGGCAGAGGGCATCACATTTGAAAACTCTTTCAACAAGTACATGACAGACGAAGAAATTCTTGACGGCGTTGCTCCTAACGGCAAAGAAGCCATCAATGTACAGAGAAAAGAAAACACCAATGTTGACACAAGGGCTGCAACAGAGCGTGCGGCTGCGCTTGTCAACTATGCAGACAAGGTAGAGTTCAAGGATTGTTCGTTCATCGGCAGCCAGGATACTCTTTACACATCAAATGTGCCTTCGGACGCATACTTCAAAAACTGCTATATCGAGGGTCAGACAGACTTCATCTACGGCAACGGCGATGTTATATTTGACGCTTGCGAACTTAATTTCTGCGGTTATGACGGTTCTGCAAATGCAGGTTATCTGACAGCACAGTCCTCATCCGCAACAAACAAGGCAACAGACGGTTATATTTTCAGAAACTGCTATGTTTCCTATAACAGCGAAAGAATGACAGCTCCAGGCACATACGGCAGAATGTGGGGCGACAATGCTACTGTAGCATTTATCAATACCGTTTTACAGGAAAAAGATATGATACAGGCAGCAGGCTGGACCGAAATGAGCGGCAAAAAGCCTACGGATGCAGGTATGCAGCTTGTTGAATACAACACAACATACAACGGACAGCCTATAGACACAACAGGCCGTGTAGTTGCTGCAAAGGAGTCTATTGACCAAAGCAAGTACACAGTTGAAAGCGTATTTATCGCAAACGGCTGGACACCCGTATACTACACACCCGAAGCAAGCGGCAAGGCAGCTTTCAAGACTATGCCTACACTTACTTCAAACGGAGACCTTAACACACCTAACCCCGGTGAAACACTTACCGCGGTTTACGAGCTTGAAGACGCATTTGCACCCAACGACGCATCCAAGATAGAATGGTATGCAGTTTCCGAGGGCTACGATGCATCAAGCCTTGACAATGTTTTGAGAAGTGCTTCATTATTAAAGAGCACAACGGCATTAAACGGCAAGAAATTCCAGATACCTATGGCAGCATCGGGCAAGTACCTTATGGTAGTTGTTACACCTATGGCTACGGGCAGCGAATCGGGCGATGCAGCTTACTACATCGACACAGAAAAGCCTGTCAGCGACGTTTGGTCAAACCCCGACAACGAAAAGGAAATTGCACCGGGTTCGGGTATCAACATCTATCTTGCAGGCGACTCCACCGTTAAGGATTATTCCGCAGACGGTATGTACAACAGCGGCAAGATACAGACAGCAGGCTCTTGGGGCGAATTTTTACAGGCTTTCTTTGACGACAGCTATGTAAAGGTAAACGATTACGCACAGGGCGGCAGAAGCTCGCGTTCTTTCATCAACGAGGGCAAGCTTGACAATATTAAGAAAAACATAAAGAAGGGCGATTATCTCTTCGTTCAGTTTGCGCATAACGACTGTGCAAACCAGGCGGGTTATACTCAGGAGCGTTTTGTTCCTCTGTATACAAAGGATGCTCAGCCCACAAGCAAGAGCAGCGGTTTCCCGACAGTACGTCCCGTTGAGTCAATGAAGACAGCTTCTCCCGACTCTTACAAGTCAACTTACGGCGATACATACTACGCATGGGACTGCGGCGCTACATACAAGGGCTTTATGCAGGAATACATCGAGGCAGCACTTGAAGTCGGTGCTATCCCCGTTATCGTAACTCCTGTTGCAAGAATGTACTATGACGAAAGCGGAAAGATAAAGACTCATCATGACGCAACCGACACAACAAGCGAAGCAGGCGCATTTACGACCGAAAACAACGCTTATGTAACGGCTTGCCATGAACTTTATGAGGAAAACAAGGACCGCGGCGCTCTTCTTCTCGATGCTTACGGCATTACGGTAGATATGTTTGAGGGCGCTTATGCAGAGGGCGGCGAAGCTCTCGGCGCAGCAGTTATGGACAAGGGCGACAAGACCCATTCCAACAAGACAGGCGGCGTTATCCAGGCAGGTTATATCGCAAAGGCAATAAAGGATATGGACATCTCTATTTCTCAGTATGTTCAGCAGCCTAAGGCTGTATACGGCGAGGAAGCAAGCGGCGACTTTATCTTCACTATCGACAAGGAAGGCAAGTTTACCGCAAAGGATAAGCAGCTTGTAGAGCAGCCTTACTGGGAAGGTCTCGGTCAGCAGCTTTTTGACAGCCTTGCATCCGCAGAGCCCGAACCTCAGCCCGAGCCCGAGCCCGAACCTAAGGACGGTGTTCATCCCGTAATGGCAAATGCAAACGGCAACAGTTTTGTAGCATCTTCAAGTGTAGATTCTCTTGCTTATCAGGAAGTCGGTTTCGTATTTGAATTCGGCGATAAGAAAGTTGAAAAATCAACACAGGTCGTTTACGGCAGCACGGAGGAATCTGCATATACGGCAGCTGACCTTGGCAGCAAATATATGTACTCATTCGAGATAACGGATATGCCCGCAGGCTCAACAAACCTTAAAGTAACACCTTTTGTTGTATATCTAAACGGCGAAAAGGAACTTGGACGTACCGAAGAATACATTGTTGAATCCGACGGCCAGACCATAACAGGTCTTGTTATTCTTGAAACATCGACAGATGATACAAATGTTAATGTTACAGAGGCTTCCGAAAGTACAGAGGCATCCGAAAGCAAGTCCGAAGAAAATTCAGAGGAAAAAGCTGTTGAGGAAGCAACCGAAACAGCAGTTGAAGCAAAGGACGAAACAGCAGTTATCATCGACATAGTTGCAAGTGAAAGCGCTTTTGTCTTTGAGCCCGAAGAAGAAGTAAAGGAGGCATCATAATGAAAAAAGTATATGAAAAAGCTGAAATAAGCATTATTACTATAAAAAATAATGATGTCATTACCCTTAGCGGCCTTGTGTTCGGCGGCGAAAAGGGCGAATCCGAAAAAGCAAGCTTCGGCGATCTTTTCGGCAGCAAATAAGATTTTTAAAAGGGGTGTCGCAGCTGCGGCACTCCTTTTTTATATACTTCGGGGATTTTGTGCTAAAAAACGGCGGTTTACTGTAATATATGGCAAAAAATCGGTTGTATATGTTTTTTTGACGTGATAGAATATATTTATAATTGATTTTTTGTAAAAAGAGGTATTGTTTATGGATATTAAAGAAAGAATTCTATGCGGCAGGAAAGTTACGGAGATAGGCCTTGGCACATGGCAGCTTGGTACAAAGTGGGGCACGCCTTTTGATGCAGACGAGGCAAGACGTGTGCTGGAAGCGGCGTATAACGGCGGCATAACGCTTATTGACACGGCGGACTGCTATTTAGGCGGTCAAAGCGAGCAGGCAATAGGCGATTTTATAAAAACTCATCCCGACAGATTTTTTGTGTCAACAAAGATAGGCCGCCGTTCAAACCCGCATAATGCGGATGCTTACACTCCCGAAACGGTGGCGGACTTTATTGACGGCAGTCTTGAAAGACTTGGTGTGGAGAGGCTCGATCTGGTGCTTTTGCATTGTCCGCCGACACCCGTTTATGACAAAGCAGAGGTGTTTGAAGCGCTTGAAAAAATAAAGAAAACGGGTAAGATAAGTGCTTACGGAGTGAGTGTGGAAAAAGTGAGTGAGGGCATAAAAGCTGCGGAATACGGCATATCCGCAATAGAGGTCGTATTCAATATGTTCAGACACAAGCCTTTGGACGAGCTTTTTCCATTATGCAAAGAAAAAAATATCGGTATACTGGCAAGAGTTCCGCTTGCAAGCGGTCTTTTGACGGGTAAATTTTCAAAAGATACGGTATTCGGGGAAAAAGACCATAGAAATTATAACCGCGACGGAAAGTCCTTTGACAAGGGAGAAACTTTTGCGGGTGTGGACTACGAAAAGGGGCTTATGGCTGTTGACGAACTTAAAAAACTGTTCGGAACGGATGATATTGCGCCTTATGCGCTTAAATGGATACTTATGCACGATGAAGTGAGTGCGGTCATCCCAGGCGCAAGCAGGGCAGAGCAGGTAACATCAAATCTGCGTGCGGAAGAAACAGCCCCGCTGACAGCCGAGCAGATGAAAGCCGTTGACGATATTTATAATAAATACATTCGTGAGGATGTGCATAATAACTGGTGAAAATTTACATTTATGCTTTTTAATTTGCGGGCGCATAACCCGTTTGTTTTATCAGTTCCCTGCCGTCATCGGAGAGCATGAAATCTATCATTTTTTGCACATAAGGCTTATTATTGCTTTCAAGCTTTGCGCACACAAGGTCGGCGCAGAGGGGGTATTCTCCGCTCTCTATATTTTCAATGGCAGGGGAAACACCGTTTATCGACAGTATCTTTAAGCCGCTTTCGCTGTGCAGTTCCTCAATAAAATATCTGAAACTGTAGCCTATAGCCCCGGGGTAATTGGTATACTCCGAAACGTTGTCAACAATACCGCTCATTGAGAGTGCCATTTCGTATCGGACAGGCTCTTTAAGTTCGGTATTACCCATAAAATACTCCATCATTACCTGCGAACCCGAATTTTCGGGGCGCTGGAATGCAACTATCTCTTCGTTTTTCCCGCCCAGTTCTTTCCAGTTGGTTATTTTGCCGCTGTAAATATCTTTTAATTGGTCAATGGTTAAATTGCTGACGGGATTATCCTCCTCGACAAAGATAACAAAGGCTTCTTTGCCGATTACAGTACAGTCTATCGTTTGCCCGATGCTTGCGGCATCCTCCTGCTGTGATTTTGACGGCCTTGCACCGAAAATTATGTCGGCTTCGCCGTTTATCAGCCTTTTATAGCCGTTGACCGTGTTTGTGAACGTGACTTTAAGACCGTTTTCGTCCGAATCGGCGTATGGGCTTTCAATTACGGCGATATTTTTATAAACGGCTTTGGCGGCTGCGCAATAAAGCGGATAACAGGCTTCCGCCCCGTCAAGTACGGGCATATCGTCGGGGTCATCTATAACAAGGTTTGGTTCATGCCCCAATTCTGCGAGTTTTTCGCCGTCATATACATGGAAGCCTGTAAAATCGGTGCTTGACCAGCCGTGCATATATGCAAATCCATGTCCTCTTTTTACATCGCTTTCGCGCAGAACATCATTAAGCGGCGGGATATAAAGCAAATTATAGACATTGGCAAGTGCGGCACATACAAGACAAACAACAATAACGCTTTTACCCTTTAACAAGACAGCAGATGTAATATCTATCGTAAGTAAGACAGCAAGAATAGCGGGGAATATCTCTTCATATGCTTCTCCGAATATGTTTATCCACAAAATCGGAGTAAACGGATAGAGAGGGATAAACCAAAGAGCCATGCGGGCTTTGTCTATTCGTCCGTTTGCAAGGCAGAGCAGCAGTACCGAAAACACCGCAAAAACAAGCGTTATCGCAAAATAAAAAAACATATATTCCTTTGTCAGCCTGCCGCGTAAATGTTTGAACAATATCCAAGCAGCAAACATTAGCGCAAGAACCAAATAAGCGAATTGTTCTATCCATGTATACAGCACCAATGCAAGAAACGAAAATGCGAAGCTTACAAGGGTATAGTCAAGTCCAATGACCTTTAAAAGACGTTTTGGCATAGTTTATCTCCTATTTTACATAAAAATAATTTCTGTTGTAGAATTTCGGCAGCAGCATACTTTGGTAAATATCGTTGTAAAAAGCAACTATCTCCTCGCGGGTAAATATCCTCTTGGGGTGTAATTTCAACACTTTGTACTCGGCACCGAAAACATAGGCATCAATGCCCGTGTATTCACAGCCGTTTTTTTCGTAGAAATCAAGGCGAGAGGCCTGAATTTGGCGCTCTTCTTCGTTTTTGGCGGCTGTCGGGTCTTCCGATTCTATGATAGTCAGGTCTGCGGTTTTAAGAAAGTCCGAGAGCAGAACCAAAAAATTGCCGCCAAGCCCGCTGTGTCGGTGGTTCTTCTCAATAGCAAAGTAGTCGAGCAGCATTATTTTTTCGCTATTCTTTTTAATGGAAAAGAAAAAGGCATAACCAAGTATTTCTTCATCGTCATACAGGCCTATACAGTCATACAATCCCGCCTCATGTCCGCGCCTTATGGACTTGAACGGTTTAAGCTCATTTTGCGGAAAATCCTCCTGCATACGGGTGTTATAAATATTTTCGGCCTGTTCAAGGCTCATTTTTTTGCATTTATACATATTGAACCTCCATACTTATATTTTATAAAATAATACCACAACAAAAAAATAAAGTCAATTTGAAAAAGAAGAGAAAACAGATTGACTTATAGATAGATCCGTGGTATAATCATAATATAAACCGAATATTGGGAATGATGTTCTCCCGCGGGAAACCGAAACCGCTTATCATAAGCTGATGACTTCTGCGTTTTACGCAATAGTTGTCGGCTTTTTTATTTGATGGAGGAATTTCTATGCTGTTATCACTTGCGATCATTTTTCTTGTTGGGCTATCTGCCGCTGCGCTCTTTGAAAGGATAGGCTTACCCCGTATCATCGGTATGCTCGGTGTGGGTATCGTGGCAAGCCCCTATGTGCTTGATCTGCTCAATCCGAAAATACTCGGTATCTCCTCGGAGCTTCGGCAGACAGCACTCATCATCATACTGATAAAGGCAGGACTTTCGCTGAATTTGTCCGACCTGAAAAGAGTCGGCAGACCTGCGGTGTTGATGTCCTTTGTGCCTGCCTGCTTTGAGATCATCGGTTATGTGTTGTTTGCTCCGCTGCTGCTCGGCGTCAATCGTATCGAAGCTGCCGTCATGGGTGCGGTGCTGAGCGCGGTGTCTCCTGCGGTGGTCGTACCACGAATGGTGAAGCTGATTGAAGAAAAATGGGGTACGCAAAAGAGCATACCCCAGATGATACTTGCAGGAGCGTCCTGCGATGATATTTTCGTGATTGTATTATTCTCAACATTTGTGACGATGGCTCAGGGCGGCTCGGCTAAGGTCACCGACTTCTTGAATATTCCCATATCCATTGTGCTTGGCGTTCTGCTCGGTGCGGTGGTCGGAATCGGGCTGTATCTGCTGTTTGAAAAGTCATATCAGCACAAGCACAAGATCAGGAACAGCACGAAGGTCATAATCCTGCTTGGTACAGCGTTCCTGCTGATGAGCATTGAAACGCTTGTAAAACCCTATGTTGCATTATCGGGACTGCTTGCTGTTGTGGCTATGGCTTGCGTTGTCAAGCGGAAAACCGAGGGTAGCGTTTCTGCTCGGCTGTCCGAAAAGTTCGGCAAGCTGTGGATTGCTGCCGAGGTCATGCTGTTCGTACTTGTTGGTGCGGCGGTAGATGTGCGTTATACCTTGTCGGCAGGCGGAATGGCGGTGCTGATGATATTCGTTGCCCTTGCTTTCAGGGCTGTGGGTGTGTGCCTGTGTCTGCCTGGCACGGAGCTGAACACAAGGGAGCGTATCTTCTGCGTGATCGCCTATCTTCCGAAAGCAACTGTGCAGGCTGCGATAGGCTCGGTGCCGCTGTCTCTCGGCCTGCCTTGCGGAAAAATCGTGCTGTCCGTGGCGGTGCTTGCGATTCTTATAACAGCTCCGCTTGGGGCGATAGGGATAGACAGAAGTTTTCAGAAACTGTTGATGGAAGGATAAAGTCAAAGATAAAGTCAAAGATTTTTATGGTTGCAATATTTTTTGGCGTGTGGTATAATATTAACACTATGGTCAAATACGACTTTGACAAATTTATGTTTATTTTGTTGGACATTTTAACAAAGTCGTGTTATAATTATGATAATACGATCGGGGATGACCGCGGAGGAATAAATATGACCTTTTTAGATGCAGTTTTCAAGAAAAAAGTCTTTCCCATAACCGTCAACATAAATGCCAAGTTTCCGCCGGAGTATCGTGCGGGTATGGAAGATGCACTCAACAGCGTGCTCCATAGGCTTAAACTGGGTGAAGTGACGGGCGGCGGAACATTGCTTGCAAAAAACGGCGAGATAGAAAATTGTGATATAGATATTGAGATATACCGTAAAAAAGCCGATGAAGATATTGAAAAGGCATTTGATATTATCGAAAAAATGATACAGCCTTTCGGAATTGCCAAGGGTTCAACACTCAACTATACGGTCGCAGACGAAAATACGGTGCGTGCTGTAGGAGAACTTGAAGGCATGGCTATATATTTTAACGGTACAGATTTGCCAAAAGAGGTATATGAACAGTGTGATATAAATCATGCGGCGGAGCAGATAAGCAAATGTCTTGACGGCATGGGCAAGATGTTCAGCCATTGGCGCGGACCGTCGGAAACGGCGCTGTATTACTACGGCAAATCTTTTGAGCAGATGAAAGATGCAATACAGGGATTTATTTCCGAATATCCTCTGTGTGAAAAATGCAGAATAGTACGTATAGCGTAAGGAGAATAAAAAATGGCTATCAGAATTGTAAGAGAATATGACGAAGAGATATTAAGAAAAAAGTGCAAGCCCGTTAAGGCGTTTGACGAAAAACTTCATGTTTTGCTTGACGATATGGCGGAGACCATGTATTCATACAACGGCGTGGGTCTTGCAGCACCTCAGGTGGGTATGCTTAAACGTGCGGTCGTTATTGATATAGGCGACGGCATACTGGAACTTATAAATCCCGAGATAATAGAAACATCGGGCGAACAGACGGGCAGCGAGGGCTGTCTGAGCGTACCCGGCAAGGCGGGCGATGTAACACGTCCCAACTATGTAAAAGTACGTGCGTTTGACAGAAACGGCAATGAGTATGAAGTAGAGGGCGAGGAACTTATGGCACGCGCTCTCTGCCACGAGATAGATCATCTTGACGGTATTTTATATACCGACCTCTGCGATGAACTGTATGATGTTCAGCCGCCCGAGGAAGATGACGACGAAGAGACCGAAGAAGAGGAGTGAGACCTGTGAAAGTTGTTTTTATGGGTACGCCCGATTTTGCCGTGCCCACTTTAAATGCGCTTATAGAAAACCATGAGGTCATGGCGGTCATCTCACAGCCCGACAAGCCAAAGGGCAGGGGCAAACATTTACAGCCCACACCCGTGAAAATGGCTGCCGAAGCGGCAAATATACCCGTTTATCAACCGGAAAAGATAAAAGCCCCCGATTTTATCGAAAAATTGAAAACGATAGAAGCGGACGTATTTGTGGTCGTGGCTTATGGTCAGATCTTGCCGCAGGCTGTGCTTGAAATGCCGAAATACGGCTGTATCAATGTTCACGGCTCTCTGCTTCCGAAATATAGGGGCGCAGCGCCTATCCAATGGTCGATAATAGACGGCGAAGAAATGACGGGTGTTACTATCATGTATATGGAAAAGGGTCTTGATACGGGCGATATGCTTTTAAAGAAAGAAATTCCTATCGAACCCGATGAAACCTACGGCACTTTACACGATAAAATGGCACCGATAGGTGCACAGGCGCTTATCGAAGTGCTTGATATGCTTGAAAAGGGTACAGTTAAGCCCGAAAAGCAGAATGATGCTTTGTCAAGCTATGTTTCCGTTATAAACAAGTCGCTCGGACTTATAGACTGGAGCAAGAATGCGCAGACTATAGTAAACTTAGTGCGCGGTCTTGACCCTGTGCCGGGCGCATACGGCTTTTTTAACGGCGAAATGATGAAAATATGGTCGGCGGAAGTACTTGACGGGTATGACGGCGACCCCGGAACAGTAGTGTTTACCGACAAGAAAAAGGGTTTTGCAGTCGCTGCGGGCGATAAGGCGGTACTTGTAAAACAGGTGCAGGCAAAAGGCGGCAAGCGCATGAACAGCGCCGATTATATGCGCGGCCATGCGGTAAACGTCGGCGACAGATTTGAAAAGGAGTGATAATTATGGATATGCTGCTTTATGTATTGTTTATAATTGTGGCTATCGTCACAATATTTGCACAGTTCAATGTAAAAAGTACATTTGAAAAGTATTCAAAAATACGTAATTCAAGAGGTTATACGGGTGCGGATGTTGCGCGTATGCTGCTTGAACAAAACGGGATAACGGATGTTGCGGTAGAGCCGATAAGCGGTGTACTGACCGACCATTACGACCCGACAAACAAGGTCTTAAGACTTTCGGAAAGCGTTTATGCGTCACAGTCGGTAGCGGCACTTGGTGTCGCTGCTCACGAAACGGGTCATGCCGTACAGCATAACACGGGGTATACTCCGCTTGCCATAAGAAGCAGTATTTTCCCTGCTGTCAGCATAGGAAGCAAGACCGCTGTTCCGCTTGTAGTGATAGGTGTGCTTTTAAGCTATTTTACAAATTCGCTTTTCCTTGCTTATGCGGGTATAATTCTGTTTACATTTGTTGTGCTCTTTCAGCTTGTGACACTTCCCGTGGAATTTGATGCAAGTCACAGAGCGATGGATATGTTGGTTGAATACAATTTCTTAGACAACAGCGAAGCGACTGCGGCAAGAAAAGTTCTCGGCGCTGCGGCACTCACTTATGTTGCGGCTGCGGCATCGTCAATTATCACGCTTTTAAGACTTATCTCAATAGTCAGCGGCGGCAGAAGAAGACGATAAACAAAGCTATATCCGTATATAAATTTGATTGACTTTTTACTGTAAAAGAAGTATAATTATATAATAATAGATTAAGGGATTTTTGGTATTTATACCAATAAGGTGAAAGTAATGCAAGAAAAGGATATTTCAATAGCAGTTATCAAGCGTTTACCCCGTTATTATCGTTATTTGGGCGATCTGCTTGAGCATGGCGTGACGAGAATATCGTCAAATGACCTTGCAAGAAGAATGAATCTGACTGCTTCACAAATAAGACAGGATCTTAATAAATTCGGCTGTTTCGGACAGCAGGGTTATGGATACAATGTTGAACTGTTATATGAAGAAATTAAAAATATACTGGGGCTCCAACGCACCTATAATCTTATAATAATAGGCGGCGGCAATCTGGGACAGACCCTTGCAAACTATAGTAATTTTCAAAAACGCGGCTTTAAATTTACCGCAATATTCGATAAAAACCCGAGGCTTATAGGTCTTAATATACGCGGACTTGAAATAATGGATGTTTCGGGTCTTGAAACATTTTTAAAGAACAATCCCGTTGATATAGCGGTATTGGCCCTTCCGAAAATGAATGTTGCCGAAGTGCTGCCTGTTCTGATTCAAAACGAAATAAGCGGTATATGGAATTTTTCGCATGTGGATCTAAAAACTCCCGACAGCATTACTGTAGAAAATGTACATCTTACCGACAGCCTTCTGACACTCTCTTACAGATTGAGTCAAAAGGAAAAGGGTGAGGCGTAAAATTTCAAGGGGCAGCATTTCTGCCCCTTTTTGTATGAGGTGTGTTAAATGGAGAAAAAGAAACTGAATATAGATTGGATAAAGGGTGCGATCTTGTTTGTATGCGCGGGTATAGTGCCTGTTATAGTACGTATGGCAAGGCTTCATCCGCGTACAAGCGAATATGGTCTGGTGCGTGCACAGTGGGATATAACCGATGCTTTCAGCTATAACAAAATGTCTGTGCTGATGATAATGGGTGCGCTGCTTGCACTGTATGCTCTTACCGATATGTGGGGCAGGGAACCTAAAAAAGCAATAAAGCGCGCGGAAAATTGGCTTGTTATTCTTTTTCTCGGTTTAAGTTTTATATCTGCTTTGGCATCACCTTACAAAGATGTGTCATTTAACGGCGCAAGCGAGCGCTTTGAAGGATTCTGGATGTGGGCGGTATATATGCTGCTCTTTGCCGAAGCGAAAATTTTTGTCGAAAACAAGCAAAGCCTTTTTGTATTGACGGCAAGCATCGCTTTTGGTGCAATGCTTGTGGGCGGTATCGGGTTTTTGCAGTATATAGGTCACAATCCCTTTGAATGGGAATCTGTGGGGAAACTTATAATGGGTGAAGTAAAAGGCAGTTTTTCAATGCGCTTTTCTTCGGTTTTCTCAACGCTTTACAATCCTAACTGCGTGGGTATTTACACCGGTATGCTTTGCCCGTTCTTTCTTATTGCGGGCATTTCGGCTCCCGTAAAAAAATGGTATAAATATGTTATGCTTATACTTGCGGCAATTCTTGGCGTATGTCTTTTCGGCTGTGAGTCTGTCGGCGGTTTGCTCGGACTTGGGGCAGGTCTTTTTGTTGCTGCTGTTATTGCGGCGGTTTATTTTGTAAAACGCGCAGGGAAAAAGGGTATTGTTGCAGCTGCCGTGTCGGCTGTCTGCCTTGTTGTGGGAGCGGCTGTTATACTTTCGGGCAACTCTGTGTTGTCGCAGAAAATAAACATAATAAGAGAAACGGTAAAAAATCCTGCATCTGCGGAGAGCCCGTTCTTCTTTAAATATATTGCCATGGAGGGCGAAAACGGCCATACCGCCGTTATAACCACGCAGGAGGGCGATATTGAGATAACGGTTGAAAACAACGAAAAAAAGGTTGAATTCTACGACGGTAATGAACGCAGAGAGATAGAACTTGTAAAAGCGGCCGAAGTTCCTGCGGGCTTTGAAGAAAGTTACAGTATGGAACTTCCGGGTCTTGTTGAAAGCCGTTTAAATATTACATCGGAAGGTTTTATGGAATTTAAGGGCGGTGACGGCAAAAACAGCAACACCAGCTTCTATTTTGATATTTCCGACGGAACTCTTACTTATACAAATGTGTTCGGCGAGCCTATAGACCTTGATAAGGAATATCCCTCAATAGGCTTCGAGGGCATGGAACGCCTGGGAAGCAACCGAGGTTATATCTGGTCGCGCAGTATACCGCTTGTTTTTAAGCATATCCTTATAGGTGCGGGCCCCGATTGTTATGAGTTTGATTTTCCGCAGAAAGATGTTTTAAGTAAACTTGAAATTTTGGGTAATCCCAATGTTATAATTGATAAACCACACAGCTTTTATATCCAGGTTGCCGTAAACAGCGGTCTTATAGCTTTGATTTCGCTTATAGCGCTGTTTGTGCTGTATTTTGTAAACACGGTACGTGCGGTAATGAAAAGCAGTGACAAAACCCTGCTTGGGCTGAGACTCGGCGCGGCAGCGGGTGTTATCGGATATCTTGCGGCTGTGGTTACTACGGATAGTGTTGTAAGTGTTTCGCCCGTGTTCTGGATCCTGCTTGGACTGGGCTTTGCTGTGAACAGATTGACCGAAGAATAATCATTTAATTTGGAACGGAGATCATTATTATGTATCTGAAAGTTAAACGCTTTACGGACATAGTTATCAGTCTTATCGGACTGTTGATTTTCTGGTGGGTGCTGCTTATAATTGCGGTCGTTGTCATGGTTGACGACAAAGGGAATCCCATATTTAAGCAGCGGCGTATCGGAAAAGACAAAGAAGAATTCTATATATACAAATTCAGGACTATGAAAAAAAATACGCCGGATAATATTCCTTCGCATTTGCTTGAAAATCCCGAACTTTATATTACAAAGGTCGGTAAATTTTTGCGATATTACAGCCTGGACGAGCTTCCGCAGCTTTTTAACATTTTAAAAGGCGATATGAGTCTTGTCGGCCCGAGACCCGCACTTTATAACCAGTATGACCTTATAAAGGAACGTGACAGATATGGGGTCAATGCGATAAAACCCGGTCTGACGGGTTATGCGCAGGTCAACGGCAGGGATGAGGTCGCTATTAAGGTAAAGGCAAGGCTTGACGGAGAATATGTCAGACGAATGGGCTTTTTGACTGATATCTTCATACTTTTGAAAACGGTTGAGGTAGTTATAAAGGGCAGAGGCGTAAAAGAAGGAAAATGATCGTTATTACCGGTAAAAACGGGTATATTGGCAGTATTCTTAAATCATATCTTGAAAAACAGGGACTTGAAGTGCGCCGTGCGGATGTACGAGGCGAGGTGGACGATAATGTTTTTAAGGATGCGGAATGTGTGATACATACTGCGGGTATAGTCCATAACAAAAAAGCCGACAGTGCTCTTTATGAAAGCGTGAATACCGTCCTTACAAAAAAACTGGCGGAGATCGCCAAAAACAGTGGGGTAAAACATTTTGTTTTTTTCAGCACTATGAGTGTTTACGGTATGAGCGAAGGCGCGGTAACCAAAGGTACAGCGCCAAAGCCCGTAAACGATTACGGAAAAAGCAAGCTTGCGGCGGAAAAACTGCTTTTTTGTATGCAGACGGATGATTTTAAGATCACTGTCCTGCGGCCGCCTATGGTTTACGGAATGGGCTGTCCGGGGAATTATGCACTGCTTTCAAAGCTTGTAAAAAAAGTACCTGTTTTTCCTTCTGTGGAAAATAAAAGAAGTCTTTTGTATATAGAAAATTTATGCGAATGTGTCACTCGCGTTATAAAAGAAGAGATAACAGGTATAGTATGTCCGCAGAATAAAAAATATGTAAATACGGCCGAAATGTGCGCGTATATTGCAAAAACAAACGGGAAAAAGATTTTTTTGTCGAAGTTTCTCGGAAAAATCATACCTTTTATTAAAATAAATGCGGCAAAAAAGGCGTTCGGCAGTTTGTATTACGATACGGACGCTGCATTTTTATGCGATTTTGTCGGCCTTGAGGAAAGTATTGAACTGACGGAAAATAATATGTTGAAATTTGAACAATAATGTTGTATAATGTAATGTAACCGCCTTTGCAAAAGGCGTTTTATGATAAAAATCAGGAGGGTCATTATGAGTTTGTCAGAAAACATGACAGTTAATTGTATAAGAGTACTTAGTGCGGAGGCCATTCAAAAGGCAAAATCGGGGCATCCCGGTGTTACAATGGGAGCAGCGCCTATGGCATTGGAGCTTTGGGCGCATCATTTAAGACACAGCGCAAAAAATCCCGCGTGGATAGACCGCGACCGTTTTGTGCTTTCGGCAGGACACGGTTCCATGCTGTTATATTCGCTTTTGCATTTATTCGGATATCCCGTATCTATGGAGGATATTAAAAATTTCCGTCAGTTTGGCTCGGTTACTCCGGGTCATCCCGAGTTTGGTCATACAGTAGGTGTTGATGCAAGCACGGGTCCGCTTGGTCAGGGCTTTACAAATGCGGTAGGTATGGCTGTTGCGGAAAGTTTTCTTGCGGAGAAATTCAACAGACCCGATTTTAATATTATAGACCATTATTCATACGCACTTTGCGGCGATGGCTGTCTTATGGAGGGTATTTCCTATGAGGCGGCTTCTTTTGCGGGTCTTATGGGTCTCGGAAAAGTAATAATATTGTATGATTCAAATAATATCACTATAGAGGGCAGCACGGACCTTGCGTTCAAAGAGGATATCAAAAAGAGATTTGAGTCTGTGAACTGGCATTATCAGCTTGTTGAAGACGGTACGGATATGACTGCAATCGGCAAGGCTATCGAGAACGCAAAGGCTGAAAAGAACAAGCCTTCCATTATAGAAATTAAGACAACTATCGGTTTTGGCTCGCCAAACAAGGCGGGAACAAACAAGGCACATGGCGAACCTCTGGGCGAGGAGGAACTTGCGCTTACAAAGCAGAACCTCGGCTGGACGGCAGAACCTTTTACAGTACCCGACGAAGTTTGGGCTTATATGGAAGAAGTGCGCAAAACTTCGGACAGCTATGAAGCCGAGTGGCAGAAAAAATTCAGTGAGTACAGCGCAAAATATCCCGAACTTGCAAAGCAGCTTACAGACTGGTTTGACGGCAAGTACGAACAGGATATCGCAAAAGAACTTCTTAATGATGACAGTTTCTGGATGCACGAGGGCGACTGTGCAACCCGTCAGTCCTCGGAGACCATATTAAATAAGTTAAAAGATGTAATACCTAATTTTATCGGCGGTTCGGCAGATCTTGCACCGTCCAACAAGTCGGTAATGAAAGGTGTTGACTACTATACAAAGGAAAACCGCGGCGGTGCGAATATGCACTATGGCATAAGAGAACTTGCTATGACAGCTATTGCAAACGGTATGGCTTTCCACGGCGGTGTTAAGCCTTATATCGCAAGTTTCTTTGTGTTCAGCGACTATATGAAGCCTGCACTGCGTGTTTCGGCTATTTCAAGCCTGCCCGTTATCGGTATTTTGACACACGACAGTATAGGTGTCGGCGAAGACGGCCCCACACACCAGCCCGTAGAACAGCTTGCATCTTTCAGAAGTATGCCAAACAGCTATACATTCCGTCCCTGTGATACAAACGAGGCGGCTGCCGCTTGGTACACGGCTGCATTCAACGGCAAAAAGCCTACACTTATGGCTTATACGCGTCAGACAACAAAAAATATCGGTCTTGACGGCAGACTTGCCTTAAAGGGCGGTTATATCGCAAAGGACAGCAAAAAGGATGTTCCCGACATAATAATTATTGCAACGGGTTCGGAAGTGGGTCCTGCGTTTGAGTCGTGGAAGATCTTACAGCAAAAGGGCATTGATGCAAGGATCGTAAGTATGCCTTGTGTTGAATTATACGAAGAGCAGAGTGAAGAATACAAGCAGTCCGTACTGCCTGTTGAGGTCGATAAGAGAGTCGCAGTGGAAGCTTCAAGCGATAACTACTGGTACAGATATATCGGCATAAAGGGCAGATTTATCGGTGTTGACCGCTTTGGTATCTCCGCTCCGTTCCCGAAACTTTTTGACTACTTTGGCTTTACTGCCGAAAATATCGCTAAAATTGCGGAGGAAGTTGTAAAAGGCTGAGAAAAGGGAAGATCTTAATGGACAGACTTGAAAAACAAATAGATTTTTTGTTGGAAGTTGATAAATTAAAAAATGTGCTGCGCCGCTCGTCGGTAACGGACGGCAGCAGACGTGAAAATTCGGCGGAACACAGCTGGCATTTATGTATGTTTGCGCTGACCCTTGCCGAATATGCTCCCGAAAATACCGATATTTCACACGTTATAAAGATGCTTTTGGTTCACGATCTTGTTGAGGTATATGCAGGCGACACCTATCTTTATGACGAGGAGGGCAACAAAACAAAGGCGGCGCGCGAGAATGAGGCGGCTGACAAATTGTATGCTATCCTGCCCGATACACAGGGTGATGAAATGAAAAAACTTTGGTATGAGTTTGAAAAATGTGATACAAATGAATCATTATTTGCAAACGCACTTGACAGGCTTCAGCCTATTTTGCTCAATTACACAAACGAGGGCAGTATATGGCGCGAAAACCATATTAAGAAGCAGGAAGTAATAGACCATGCTTTCAGACTGACGAAACTTTCACATCCAAAGTTAAGGGAATTTGCGCTTAATATAATAGAAAAGGCAGCTCAAAACGGCTGGCTTGAATGATAGGAACGGAGTGGCAGATATGAATAAAGAAACGATTTTAAGAAGAATATCATATATCGGTCTTGCATTGCTTATACTGCTGCTTGTTGCTTTGGCGGGCAGAGGGATATACGGCTTTTACACGTCTTATAAGATGAAAAAACTGCCGACGGTCAATTATAAATTCGGTGTGAACGATACCGAACTGATAACCCTGCATGATACACTTATAATCGGCGGTATAAGGTATTATCCCGAGGTCAAGGGCGGCGTGAATTACTATGCGCCGAATGAGGAACAGGGCGAAAAAATAAGTGAATACTGGGGCGGCAGTGTTGATAACCGTATTTTTGTAGACTCCGTTAAAGTGCAGGGTATACTTAATATCCTTGACGGACTTGATCTTGCAAAAATAGAGCAGGACAAAAAGATAGATGCAATACATGAGCGCGAAAGCTATAACGGCAAGCGCGTATGGCTGACGTTACAGACAAGTTCCAAAAGCTATAATCTGCATATTTTTGACAGATATATCTATGCCTATACCCCGTGGGATGAGGTTGAAACGGTATATTACATCCAGAATTTCGACAAGGATAATACGCCCGAAGATCTTATTATGTCGATAGCGGGTTAAAATAATACTTGCAATGTATTGGAATTTATGATATAATTTTTAACAGATTTTAAAAGCGATGACAAAGAGAAGTAACATAAAAGAAACCTGACAGGGATATAAGGCCGTGGACTGAGAGCCTTATTCTTGACACTTTTGTGCGAATAACACTTTCGAGCCGACAGCGTGAAAAGAGATGAGTAATGCTGTACGTTTCCCGCGTTAAGGGCAAGAGGGTACTTCTGTACCGAAAAAAGGTGGCACCACGTTAATTCGTCCTTAGATACTTGTGTATTTAAGGACTTTTTTATTTTATTTTTACGAAAGGTTAAGGTTGATAAAAATGATCAAAGCAAGCGGCGAGAGAACGATCACCGATTTAAGCATTGACGAGCTTATTGCGGCAGAGGGCACGGTCACTACCCACGGCGTTGTGTACAATGTGCGTGATATGGGCGATTTTGCCTTTATTATTTTAAGAAAAATAGGCGGCCTTGTGCAGTGTTTTTATGAAAAAACAGGCAGCGAGGAAGAAAAGGAGTTTTTGCGTGACGAGGCTTCTATCCGTGTTACGGGTCAGATACGCAAGGAAGAACGTGCGGTAAACGGTGTTGAGATAGCGGTGGAAAAGGTAGAACTTTTAGGCAGGCCAAAGGAAGAACTTCCGCTTAGCGTAAACAAGTACAGACTTAATATTGCTCTTGAAAACGAGCTTGGTCTTCGCCCCGTTACTTTAAGAAACGAGCAGAGAAGAAATGTATTCAAACTTCAGTCGGCTCTTGTTGAGGCTTTCAGAGAATATTTGGGCAAAAACGGTTTTACCGAGATAATGACACCCAAGATCGTTGCTTCGGGTGCAGAGGGCGGTGCAAATATATTCAAACTGGACTATTTCGGCAAAAAAGCATATCTTGCACAGAGCCCCCAGTTCTATAAGCAGATGCTTATTCCCGTTTATGAGCGTGTATTTGAGATAGCACCCGTATTCCGTGCCGAAAAACATGATACGACACGCCATCTTAACGAATATATCGGCGTTGACTTTGAAATGGGCTTTATCAACAGCTTCTATGATGTAATAAATATGGAAACGGGTATGATAAAGTACGCCATGGAATTTTTAAAGGAAAAATATCCCGATGTGCTTAAAAAATTGGGTGTTGAACTTCCCGTTATAAAGGATATCCCCTGCGTTACTTTCAAGGATGCAAAGGAAATGGTAGCCGAAAAGTATAACAGAAAGATCAAGGATCCCTATGACCTTGAGCCCGAGGAAGAACGTCTTATCGGCGAACTTTTCAAAGAGGACTATGACAGCGATTTTGTTTTTGTAACACATTATCCTATCAAAAAACGTCCTTTCTATGCTATGGATGACCCCGAAAACGAAAAATACACTTTAAGCTTTGACCTTTTGTTCAGAGGACTTGAGGTAACAACGGGCGGTCAGCGTATACATGACTATGACACACAGGTCAAAAAGATGATATTCAAGGGTCTTTATCCCGAGGACTTTGAAAGCTACTTAATGCTGCACAAGTACGGCTGTCCTCCGCACGGCGGTCTGGGCATGGGTCTTGAGCGCTTTGTAATGAAGCTTATTGACGAGAAGAACATCAGGGCAACATCTATGTTCCCGAGAGATACAACAAGATTAAATCCGTAAAAGGGGGTTTTGTAATTGACAGCAGAAGAAAAGATCATTACCGCCATTGAGGAAGCTACGGGCATCCAGGTGACGGAAGAAAAAATTGATGCAGTCAAGTCACGCATCAATATGATATTTGATTATTTAGGCTATGAAGAGGGTAAGGCTCTTGCATCGGAGGACGGCGAAAAAGCTGCTCCGGACGCAAACGGCATTGACGACGAGCTTATTAAATACCTTGAAGAACTTTCACGTCTTACCCTTACCGAGGACGAGGAAAAGAAAGCAAAAGAGGATCTTACAAAGATACTTGACTATATAGATACGCTTAATCAGCTTGACACAGACAATGTTGAGCCTATGAGCCATCCGTTCCCGTACACAAATAATTTCCGTGATGATGAAGTCAAGCCTTCGGAAGAACGTGAACTTATTCTTAAAAACGCACCGCAGCAGAAAGACGGCTGCTTCAAAGTGCCTACAACAGTAGAGTAAAGGGGGAGCGAAAATGAGTTTTTCAAATAAAACTGCCCTTGAATTGGGACAAATGATAAAAAACAAGGAAGTCAGCTCCGTTGAGCTTACAAAGAACTTTCTTGCAAATATAAAGAAAACAGATGAAAAAATAAACGCATATATAACCGTTTTGGAAGATGAAGCACTTGCTCGGGCAGAAGCGGTGCAGGCCAAAATCGACAGCGGCGAACTTACATCTCCGCTTGCAGGTGTGCCTATGGCTATAAAGGACAATATCTGTACAAAGGATATTCTTACGACCTGCGGTTCTAAAATGCTTTACAACTTCAAGCCCGTTTATAATGCAACGGTTACCGAAAGACTGTTGAATAACGGTGCTGTAGTACTTGGCAAACTGAATATGGACGAGTTTGCAATGGGCGGCTCTACGGAAACATCCTACTTTGGCGCTGCTCACAATCCATTTGATTTAGAGAGAGTTACGGGCGGTTCTTCGGGCGGTTCTGCGGCGAGCGTTGCTGCGGATGAGTGCGCATATTCACTCGGCTCCGATACGGGCGGCTCTATCCGTCAGCCCTGTTCTTTCTGCGGTGTCAGCGGTATCAAGCCAACTTACGGTGCTGTAAGCCGTTTTGGTTTGGTCGCGTTCGCATCATCTCTCGATCAGATAGGACCCGTAGGCCGTGATATTCGTGACTGTGCGGAAGTTTTAAGTGTTATTTCGGGTCATGACCCCAAGGATTCCACATCCGTAAAGGGCAAGACATTCGATTTTTCACAGAGCTTTACAAAAGATTTAAAGGGTATGAAGATAGGTCTGCCCACAAACTACTTTGGCAAAGGTCTTGACGAAGATGTTAAAAAGCCCGTTCTGGAAGCTGTTGAAACGTTAAAGAAACTCGGTGCGCAGGTAGAAGAATTTGAAATGACGATAGTTGACTATGCTATCCCCACATACTATGTTCTTGCGTGTGCAGAGGCAAGCTCCAACCTTTCAAGATATGACGGCATCAAATACGGCTACAGAAGAAAAGACTGCGAGGATCTTATGGATGTTTACTATACTTCCAGAAGCGAGGGCTTCGGCATGGAAGTCAAGCGCCGTATAATGCTCGGTTCTTTCGTTCTGAGCAGCGGTTACTATGATGCTTACTATAACAAGAGCCTGAAAGTACGCGGTCTTATCAAAAAGAGCTTTGACCAGGCGTTCAACGACTATGATATGATAATTTCGCCTGTTGCGCCTACTGTTGCATACAAGATAGGCGAAAATTCTTCCGACCCGTTAAAGATGTACTTAGGCGACATCTATACGGTTTCCGTAAACCTTGCGGGACTTCCCGGTGTTTCCGTGCCCTGCGGTTTCGGCAAGGGCGATATGCCTGTGGGCTTCCAGCTTATAGGTCCTGCATTCAGCGAGGCGAAGCTTGTTAAGGCGGCTTATGCGTTCCAGCAGTCAACGGACTTTCACACAAAAAAGCCCGCTATAGTAAAGGAGGGCAATTAATATGAATTACCAAACAGTAGTCGGTCTGGAAGTCCATGTTGAGCTTTCGACCAAGTCAAAAATTTTCTGCTCCTGTACAACGGAATTCGGCGGCGAGCCCAATACACACGTTTGCCCCGTATGCTCGGGTATGCCCGGCGTACTTCCCGTTTTAAACAAAAAGGTAGTGGACTTTGCTATCCGTGCGGGTCTTGCAACAAACTGCGAGATAACACGCTACAATAAATTCGACCGTAAAAACTATTTCTATCCCGACCTTCCAAAGGCATATCAGGTCAGCCAGCTGTACCTGCCTATCTGCCGCAACGGTAAAGTGGAGATAGAAGTGGAGGGTAAGAAAAAGTATATCGGCATCCATGAGATACACATGGAGGAAGATGCGGGTAAACTTGTACATGACCCTTGGGATGACTGTACACTGGTTGACTACAACCGCTGCGGCGTACCTCTTTTGGAAATCGTTTCCGAGCCCGATTTCAGAAGCGCGGACGAGGTTATCGCATACTTGACAAAGTTAAGAGAAACAATGATGTATCTCGGTGTCTCCGACTGTAAGATGCAGGAGGGTTCTATGCGTGCCGATGTCAATATCTCGGTAATGCCCGTTGGTTCGGCTAAGTTCGGTACTCGTACAGAGATGAAGAACATGAACAGCTTCAAGGCTATATACCGCGCTATCAACTACGAGTCGAAGCGTCAGATAGAATTGCTTGAAAGCGGCGGCAGAGTGGTGCAGGAAACAAGAAGATGGGATGACAACAAGGATGCATCTTTTGCTATGAGAAGCAAGGAAAATGCTCAGGACTACCGTTATTTCCCCGAGCCCGACCTTCTTCCCATAGAGATAGGCGATGATTGGATAAAGGATACGCAGGACAATATGCCCGAACTTCCCGAGGCTAAGCGTCAAAGATATATGAAAGAATTTGGTCTTTCCGAGTATGATGCATCGGTCATCACAGCCGAAAGACAGGTCGCTTATATCTTCGAGGACACAGCGGCATTAAGCGGCAAGCCAAAGGAAGCCGCAAACTATGTCATGGGCGAACTTATGCGCCTTATGAGTGAAACAGGCACACTTGCCGAAGAACTTGAAATAGAGCCTAAGAAGATAGCCGATATTATAAAATTCGTTTCCGACGGCAAGATAAACAGAAGTGTTGCCAAGGAAGTTTTCGAGGCGGTATTCAAAAAGAATGTAGACCCCGAAAAGTATATCGAAGAAAACAACCTTGCTATGGTAGACGATTCTTCACTTGTTGAAGAAGTTGTTGCAAAGGTGATCGCAGACAATCCCAAGTCTATCGAGGATCTTAAGGCAGGCAAGGCAAAGGCTAAGGGCTTCCTTGTAGGCCAGACAATGAAAGCACTTAAGGGTAAGGCTAACCCGCAGACAGTAAATAAGGTACTTAACGAAAAACTTTCGGAAGTGCTTAAATAATGATTTAAAGAGATGTTCATTTAGGGCATCTCTTTTTTTATGCTTATTGACATTTTGTATTATAGTGATATATAATGGTTATTAGAAATAATAAACCGAATTGTTACAGAAAAAAGTTACTTAAAAATTTTTTAGGAGTGTGAAATATGGGACAATGGCTATGTTATTGCGGAAATCCAATGAATGACCATAATTATCCAAATGAAAATGGTTTTATAGCGTTCTCTGATTATGAGTGGGACGATATATCATGTATGACAGATGATGAAAATAACATAAATTGGATGGATATACCTCCTTCCCAATACGAAGTATATAAATGTCCTAAATGCGGTCGTCTTATGATTTTTGGCGAGTCAAACCGTTTTCTTTCTTATAAACCGGAATTCAATATAGAAGATGCCAAAAAAATTTTGACTGAAAGCGTAAATATTGAATTTCATAGTCAAAAAAATGAGAATATGGGGAATAATTAGTAATAGCTATCCCTGTTCATCAAAACGTAGGTGTGCATTATGGGTAAATATTAGGCGGGACCGGGGACGGACAACTGTCCTGAACGCAGTGAGGGACTGTCGCCTGTCCCCTGTCTTGTCCGTCATTAGAGATGGTCGCTAACCAACAATTTTACTGCATTTTCAGACATTTCATTTTAAAAGAGGAAGTAATATGAATAAAAAAAGCAAACTGATAAAAATATATATAATTATTACGGCGGTCTTTATTTTGGGGTATTTTGCGCGGATATTATATATTTCACATCATCTTACCCACTCGCCCGCGGTAAAAACAAGCTACAACAGCGATGATATATATATTGAGATAGATCGGGAATACATTTTTAATAATAAAGAAATGTATGAAAAATATCAATCAGACTATGCCAAGGAAAAGGAAATGGGACGATATCCGCCCGAAAGTTGTTATTCGCCCGAGGCGGTAAAGAAATTTACCGATTTGATGAACAGTCTGGAGCTTTGCGAGGTGGATTTTTCGACAAACTCAATAGTGCGGGGGTATATCAGAAAAATTTGGGACAAAGAATACGAAGCCGACAGATGCGTATATGTTTCGGTATTTTCCGATTCGCCCGATAAGTCGCCGTATTTTTTTTACAAGCATTATATAAATGGTGAAAGAATAGGCTTTTTTGACCGATATGTGCGTTTTTTGAATGACAGCGACGGAACAATAGCTTTTTACTATATTAAAAACTATGACGAAAACGCCCCGACAGTCCAAAAATTAAAAGATATAGCATCGGGGATGACACAAAATGATAAATAACCGCTTGACAAACAAAAACGGATATGCTAAAATTTTAAATGTATTAAAAATTGTGAACATACGTTGAAGAAAGACCAAGTTTGTATTTGTTACAACACAGAGAGCAGGGCGGCTGCTGAAAGCCTTGCAGTAAAATACAATTCCATACACTTTCGGAGTATGCGGCAGGCGTGCCTTAAAACGTGAATGAGGCTTTATTTTCAATAAAGTGAATTAAGGTGGTAACACGGGTATTCTCGTCCTTTGGGCTTGGATACCCGTTTTTTATTTTATGGCATCATTAAATCAGGAGGAAGAAAAATGCAAATTTACGAAGAATTACAGGCAAGAGGACTTCTTGCACAGCTTACCGATGAAAAGGAGATACGCGACCTTATCAACAACGGCAAGGCGACTTTCTATATCGGTTTTGACCCTACGGCAGACAGTCTGCACGTTGGTCATTTTATGGCGCTTTGCCTTATGAAGCGTTTACAGATGGCAGGCAACAAGCCTATTGCGCTTATCGGCGGCGGTACGGCAATGATAGGCGATCCCTCGGGTCGTACAGATATGCGTCAGATGATGACGGAGGAAATGATAGACCACAACTGCGAGTGCTTTAAAAAGCAGATGAGCCGTTTTATCGACTTTTCGGACGGCAAGGCACTTATGGTAAACAATGCGGATTGGCTTCGTGACCTTAATTATATCGAGGTACTGCGTGAAGTCGGCGCACATTTCAGCGTAAACCGTATGCTTACGGCGGAGTGCTACAAGCAGAGAATGGAAAAGGGCTTGAGCTTCCTTGAATTCAACTATATGATAATGCAGAGCTACGATTTCTACTGCTTATACCAAAAATACGGCTGTAATATGCAGTTCGGCGGTGACGACCAGTGGAGCAATATGCTCGGCGGTACGGAGCTTATAAGAAGAAAACTCGGCAAGGATGCCTATGCAATGACTATAACCCTGCTTCTTAACAGCGAGGGCAAGAAAATGGGCAAGACACAGAAAGGTGCTGTCTGGCTTGATCCGAACAAGACTTCGCCTTTCGAGTTCTATCAGTATTGGAGAAATGTTGCCGATGCGGATGTTCTCAAATGTCTGCGTATGCTTACTTTCTTACCGCTTGAACAAATCGACGAGATGGACAAGTGGGAGGGCAGCCAGCTGAATGAGGCAAAGGAGATACTTGCTTACGAGCTTACAGAACTTGTACACGGCAAGGAAGAGGCAGAAAAGGCAAAACAGGCGGCAAAGGCGCTTTTTGCAGGCGGTGCTATGGGTGGTTCCGTGCCCACAACTGAAATCGGCAAGGACGAATACGGCGACGGTTTGCAGATAATAGAACTGCTTGAAAAGTGCGGTCTTATCCCGTCAAGAGGCGAGGGCAGACGTCTTGTTCAGCAGGGCGGTGTAAAAGTAGCGGGCGAAAAGGTCGGCGCTATTGATTTTGTTGTCGCGCCGAACCTCTTTGAGAATGACGAGGTAATGATACAAAAAGGCAAGAAAGTTTTCCACAGAGTAAAACTTGTTTAATTGCCGACAAACAGCGGGAGAAAACGACATAAAACGATAAAAAAGTACGAGTTTCTTCCTATTATAATATACTAATTATAATATACTAAATATGCCGGTGTATTTTGAGTAATGTCAAGATATGCCGGTTTTTGTTGTAAGAGGGAGAGAAATTCCGATTTTACAACTAATCTCTTGACTAAATTGCTTCATAATGGTATAATTTTTAATGCAGTTGAAAAAATATGCGGATGTGGCGGAATTGGCAGACGCGCCGGACTTAGGATCCAAAGGGGAATTTGCCGAAGGCAAAACCCCGCCTGAGAGAGGGACTGGGAGCTGAGCGCTTGCGCGATGCGATTCCCGAACGAAGAACGCAAGAGTAAGACTGACGATAAAATATGCGGATGTGGCGGAATTGGCAGACGCGCCGGACTTAGAATCCGGTTCTTCGGAGTGCAGGTTCAAGTCCTGTCATCCGCATTAAGCTCCCTTGCGGGAGTTTTTTTATTTAAACGGGAGGACTGTTATGTACTATTTTGACACCCATGCCCATTATGACGACCCGTCATTTGATGCGGACAGGGAAGAACTGATAAGAAAGATGCACGAATTCGGCATAGGCAAGATAATAAATGTAGGCGCGGATATGCAGTCAAGTCTTAACAGTATAAATTTAGCGAAAAAGTATGACTTTTTTTATGCCGCGGTGGGCGTTCATCCTTATGACACAAAAGAAATGTGTACAGAAGATATCAAATTGTTACAAAAGTATTGCGAATGTTACAAAGTGGTTGCGATAGGTGAAACAGGTCTGGATTATCACTATGAGGATGCGGACAGAGAGGAGCAGTGCTACTGGTTTGAAAAACAGCTTGAACTTGCCAAAATAGCAGACAAGCCTGTCATCATCCACTCGCGTGATGCGGCGGAAAAAACCTACGAAATTATCGCAAAAAGCGGCATAAACCGCGGAGTTATACATGCTTTTTCGGGCAGTTTGGAGCTTGCGAAAGAGTATGTCAAGCTTGGTTTTTATATCGGTGTCGGGGGAGTTGTAACATTTAAAAATGCGAAAAAATTAGTCCGAGTGGTTGAAAATTTGCCCTTAAGTCGAATTTTGTTGGAAACAGATGCACCATATCTCGCTCCCGAGCCATACAGAGGCAAGCGAAATAATTCACAAAATCTACAAGTTGTAGCTGATAAAATTAGTAAAATTAAACAAATCGAGGTAAATGAGGTCATAAAAACAACGTGTGAAAATGCCGAAATGTTATTTTTATGAAAAAAGTTGTTGCATAAGTGTTACGAATGTGTTAATATATTACCTGTAGTTGTTGAAGCAAATGTTTCAAAAGTGTTACACAAAATGTTACACAAACATTTCAACGACGGTTTTACAAGAGAAACCTGTGAAACTATGCAAAAGATATACTTAGTAGAGGTACTGAAGAAAATAAAAAACGAAAACAAAAACAGTGCCTTAAGGAGGACTATTTTATGGCAAAGAGAGCAAAAGGTTTGGTATTGACTTTAACAACGGTCATTTTATCGGCTGTAATGCCTGTTACCGCATCATCTGCGGATTCCAAAAAGGTAAGGCTTACTACAGACGGACAAAGCACATTCTATCAGACGACTGCAGCAACAGTTGATGAGTTTTTTAAAACAAATAAGCTCGCATACGATCTTAACTACAAGGTAAGTGCAGCGGGCGAAGATGAAGTTACGGACGGTATGCAGATAGTTGTTGTATCTCCCAAAAAAGTGACAATATCCGTAAACGGCGGCGCAAAGACCTTTGAAACGGAGACACAGTGTGAAACTATCGGCCAGCTGATGCTTGAGCTTAAGCAGAGCACAGGCACAGGCTACAAAACAGCCGAAGGCAGATCTTCTTCTGAAAAGGTCAAGGACGGCGACACGATAGAACTTCGTGACGTAAGAGAAGAAATTTACACAGAAACAGAAGAAATTCCTTTCTCCAGAGTAGAGGAAAAGACAGAGGAACTCTTTGAGGGCGAAACAAAAGTTAAGCAGCAGGGCGTTTCGGGCAAGAAGCTTATCACTATGAAGACTATCTTCTACGGCGGTGAGCAGGTAGATAACTACTGCATCGAAAGAAAGGTAGTTGCAGAACCCGTAAACGAGATCGTACTTGTAGGTACAAAGAAAAAGGACGGCTCGGGTGTTGTCGATCTTGGTGCAGACCTCGGTCAGATAACATATTCAAGAGAAGTTACAATGAACGCTACGGCTTACTGCCCATGCGCACAGTGTAACGGCTCTTGGGCAGGTCAGCCTTCAACAATGGGCTTAAGGGTACAAAAAGGCATCGTTGCCGTTGACCCCAAGTTCATACCTCTTGGTACAAAGCTTTATGTAGAAGGTTACGGTTATTGTATAGCAGCCGATACAGGCGGAGCAATAAAGGGCAACAGAATTGACCTTTGCTACAATTCACACAGTGAGGCACTCGGTTCGGGCTGGGGTCACACTCCCGTAAAAGTTTACATACTTGAATAATAATATTGACGGATGGTCATTTGACTGTCCGTCTTTTTTTGCTATTATAGGACATAAACGCAATTTGTATAATATTTATATAGCTTAAATTTAATGATTTTAATGCAAAATTAATGACTAAAAGTAAAAATGTAAAAAATAAATGTCTGCAAACCCTCTTGTTATGTGCATATTTTAAATTATTGTAAAAAATGCTGAAAAATTTTTAAAAAAGGTCTTCACAAAACATAATTTTTATGGTACAATATATACAAATAAAGGTTTTGGCTGTTAATGAGGTAGCCTGTTTGTGGGTTTTGGTCAAATTTGGGTACGTTTTTTATACGTTCAAGGGTGGTTTTGCTTTTGTCTGAAAAAAATGTATAAAAATTTTCAAAAATCTATTTACAAATTAGTGAAAATAGGTTATTCTATTAATGGGTTAAACTTTGCGTGCAGTAAAACAAAAACAAACAAACTACTGTACATAAAAAACTATGCATTTACCTATAAAAGAAAGGGGATCAAAAATGAAAAAGAACTTATTAATCAGATTGACAAGTCTGGGTCTTGCAGTTGTTACCGCTATGGGTATGACAGCTTGTAACGGCGGCGGCTCAACAGGCGGCGCAGGCTCTGCAGGCAATGAAGAGTATTCAAAGCCCGAGTCGATCAAAATGACATTCGATACCTGTATGACATTCGAAAACGGTCTTCAGGACGTATGTGATGAGTACCAGAACAAGACAGGCATCAAGCTTGAGCTTGAAAAGCCCGACCACAACAAGTACTATGAGAAGATCACTCTTGCATTTGCATCCGGTACACCTTCGGACGTAATCGAGATGGGTTCTACTTACTATCCCGAAAACGCTAACAACGGCGCTCTCTGGGATATGACAAACGCTTGGGAAACAACAGAGGCTCCCGCTAAGGCTATAATCGACGCTTCTTATGTTGATGCTCTTAAGATCGACGGCGTTCTTTACGGCTTCCCTACAGTTGCAGGTAACGGTACCGTTACTTATGTAAGACAGGATTGGCTCGATTCTATGGGTATCAAGATGCCCGAGACTTATGATGAATTTATCGAAATGCTTCGTGCATTCAAGGGCAGAGGCAGCGGTACTATTCCTCTTACGGCAGCAGGTCTTCTTAACAACGGTGAAACACCTTACGACATTTATTTAAGAGAGTTCTATCAGGATGCTATCCCCGACTTCTATCAGAAAGAAGACGGCACATGGGTTGACGGTTTCTCCGAACCCGCTATGGAACAGGCTCTTACAAGACTTCACGACGCATTTGCAGAAGGTCTTATCGACGGTGAGATCGTAACAAACAAGACATCTACTTGCCGTGATAAGGTTAACGCAGGCCTTGTTGGCTGCTTCAACTACTGGGCAGGTATGTGGTGTGCTAAGCTTGAGGATGCTACTACAGGTACAGATCCTAACGCTAAGTTTGCTGCTATGCCTATCATCAAGGAGGCAGGTCACTATACAGAGCGTGTACCTACCGCACTTGTAATCACAAACAACTGTGCTAACCCCAGAGGCGTATTTGAAGACCTCATCATGTATTCACATGACGGCGGCGAGGGTCAGATGCTCTTTACACACGGTGTTCTTGACAAGCACTATGTAGACAACGGCGACGGCACATGCACAGCTCTTCCTTACTACGAAGATCCTACAAAGCTTTGCGAGAAGTCATTCTACGCTCCTGAGCTTTCTATCAGCGAGTGGAACGATCCTATCGCTCTCGATCCTCGTGTAGAAGAATCTCTTAAGGTATTCCGTGACAACAGAACATTTGCTTCCGTTCCTGTTGTTTCCGATGTTATCTCCGAGAACCTTTCAAACCTTAACGTAGTTAAGGGTGAAGTTGCAGCTAATGTACTTCACGGCAATATCTCCGTTCAGGAAGGTATGGAAAAATACAACAAGGATGCAGGCAAGTATGTTGAAGCTATCCTTGCTGACTTAAACAGCTGATAAGCTGTACCGATTTTATCGGAAATCACACAGTCCCTGCTTAAGGGCGGGGGCTGTGTTAAAAAATAATGAAAGGGATGATTTTTAATGGCAACAAATACCGACGCTATTATCGTAAAAAAGCCACCTCTTGGTATCAGAATGTATAAGTACAGATATTTCTACCTGATGGCTATTCCTGTAGTTGTACTGCTGCTTTTATTCTTCTATTGGCCCATGCTTGGTATTCGCTTTGCTTTCTCAACATATAAGTTAAAGCACATCACAAGCGGACAGGGTCCCGATTACTCAACAGGTATAGGAAACTTCCAAAAACTGTTTACAGACAGATTCTTTACGGATTCTTTCAGAAATACAGTTATCCTGAGTTTCTGGAACCTTGTATTTGCTACTGTTTTCACAGTAGTTGTTGCTCTTCTTATCAACGAGCTTCAGCATGAATGGGGCAAAAAGTTTGTTCAGACAGTTCTGTACTTACCTCACTTCCTTTCATGGGTTGTTGTTGCATCTATCTTTACTCTGCTTCTTTCGGCAGGTGCCGATGCAACAGGTGCAGATACATCGACAGTTGGTTTTATCAACGCTGTATTCTTAAAATTAGGTTTGATCGACAAACCTGTATCATTCTTAACGGAAACTTCGACCTGGCGTCCTGCATGGTACATCATCCAGCGCTGGAAAGAAACAGGTTGGGGTACTATTATCTACCTTGCGGCTCTTTCGGGTATCAGCCCCGACCTTTACGAGGCAGCCGAGATCGACGGCGCAGGCAGAATGAAACAAACTTGGTACATCACATTACCAAGCCTTATGAATACTATCCTTATCGTATTCATACTTAACCTTGCAAAAATTCTTAACGTATTTGAATCTGTATTCGTGCTTTACAACGACCTTGTATTGTCTGTATCCGACGTTATCCAGACATATACATACCGTAAAGGTATCCAGGGCAATGACTACGGCTATGCAACAGCTATCGGTCTGTTCAAGTCTGTTATCTCCCTCTTCCTTGTAACCGGTGCTGACTACGTTGCAAAGAGAATCAGAGGCTACGGTATTGTATAAGGAGGCGATATTGTTATGAGTACTAAATTCAGTTTTCAAAAAGGTTATAGAGCTCGTGCAGTATTCGTAATCTTAAATACTATATTCTTTATCTTTATGATGGTATGTATGATCGTGCCTATCTTAAAGATCTTGAGTGACTCTTTAATGAACCATACTGTTTACGGTATGCAGCTTATACCCGATGAGTTTAATCCCATTGCGTATTCGTATATCTTTACCCGTGACTCATTAAGACGTCCTCTTGTAATTTCTATCTACACAACACTTTTGACCACTATCTTAGGTCTTTTGATCTCTACTATCGGTGCATACATCCTTATTCAGAGAGAAATGCCCGGCGTTAAGTTCTTTGGTTACATGCTTATGTTCACCATGATCTTTAACGGTGGTCTTATCCCTACATTCCTTGTTATCAAGAAGATGGGATTACTTAACACACTTTGGGCAGTTATACTTCCCATGTCACTTAACGTATCTAACCTGGTGCTTATGCGTTCATTCTTTGAAGGCTTGCCGACCAGTTTGTTCGAGGCTGCCGAGATCGACGGCTGTACCCCTATCGGTACATTCATCAAGATCGTGCTTCCTCTTTCAAAGGCAGCTCTTGCTTCTATCGGTCTTTTCTTCGCCGTTGCTGCATGGAGTGAATATTTCCACTATGTAATGTACATCAGTGATACATCAAAGTATAACTTCCAGTACAAACTGCGTGACCTCTTCGCTGATAAGCAGGAGGCTATGGAAGGTATCCAGATCAACCTTAAGACTCTTCAGTCTGCGGCTATCATCGTTTCTATCGTGCCTTTCATGTTCATTTACCCATTCTGCCAGAAGTATTTCATGACAGGTATCACAATGGGCGCTGTTAAGGAATAATACAATAACAAAAGCACCGCTTCTGCGGTGCTTTTTTATATGGGTTTATTTTTTCAGGGTCAATTCAAAGCATGAATAGGGGTCGCTCATATCGCCCGAAAGGTAATATGAATTAAAGCCCTTGAAATTCAGTATGTCAAGCAGATCATTTGATGTAAAGGTATAATTGTCGCATCTGAAAGCGATAACACTCTCTCCGTGTGAAATATGGTCGTTTATCACTGATTTTAAACTATCAAAATCATTGACAACAAGGTTATTATAAGTAAAATAATTGTATTTTTCGGACGAACAGATATAAGTATTATCATCGGGAATATGGCTTCTGTTCAGTTGTACATCGGTAATGTTAAAATAGCTGCGGTAAACGTGCTGCGGTTCGTCGGGAACAGGGTCATCGGAAGTGACATCAACGTTATAATATTCACCGTCTATTTTAACGACATTCCATGCGTGGTTTACACCGTCAAGTTTGCCTGTGACAATATGACATTCGATCCCGCTTAAACTGCAAAGAGCCATAAAAGTGTTGGCATAAGCTTCACAAACACCCTTTTTGTTAAGAAGAAAAGGAATTATTCCGGTGGCGGTATCGCTTATTTCGGCTGCCTTAGCCGCTTCAACATCATAACTGTAATTTTTAACAATATAATCATGCAGTGCAAGCTCTTTTTCATAATCCGTCATATCGTCTGATATGACAGAATCCCTGATAAAGCCCAAAGAAGTAACTATATGCTGCTGTTCTTCATTCAAAAGCGGTATAAGCGAATTATCTGCACAGGCATGAGTAATGATATAGTTGTCGCTGTAATTAAAAGTATAGTCCATATAAGCGGTTTTTCCGATTATTTTGCCGTTTGATGAAAGAGAATACTTACCGCGTTTAAATTTGTGGATATCATAGGTATCTTCATCGAAATTATCTATTTTAAAATGAAGTTCCGTAACCAGATTGTCACAGGCTTCCGTTAAATATCCGAAAAAAATGTCGGGGTCGGAAATTGTCAATGTCTGTGAGAAGTCTGTTTTATATGTGTCTGCCGATCCGGCAGCAGTCCCGGTTTGAGGTTCTGTCTGTTCGGTTTGAAAGGTCTCTGTGTAAATGTCAGACTCCATAGGGGATACAGCGGGGCTGAAGTCCGAAATGCTGCTGCTGCATCCGCCCGCAAAAACGCAAAGGGTAAATACTGTAATTAGTCTTTTTTTCATATATTTATTCTCCGATATATTTTTTTATCAAGTTCATTTCGTCATCGTTAAGTCGTCTGTATTCGCCCGCAGCAAGGCTTTCGTCCAGCTTTATCTCTCCGAAAGAGAGCCTTTTAAGGTAGATAACGATACCACCTTCGGCTTTTATCATTAATTTTACCTGATGAAATTTGCCTTCGGATATGGTTAGCTTTAATATCTGATATTCGTCGGTTTGGGCGATAAATTCAAGCTTTGCGCTTTTGCATTTATACCCGCCTTCTATCTCTATACCGTCAAGAAAACGCTGCCTGCTTTCCTCGCTGTAAACATAGTTTTTTGCGTGGATAAGATAAGTTTTTTCAACGTGTTTTTTCGGCGAAAGGGTATTATGCGCAAAATTACCGTCATTTGTCAGCAAAAGCAGGCCTTCTGTGTCTATATCGAGCCTGCCGACAGGAAAAAGTCCGTCCTTTTTTACTTCGTCACCGATAAGGTCAAGCACTGTTTTGTGTTCCTTGTCCTCGGTCGCACTTATAACACCCGCAGGCTTATTGAGCATGATATAAGTATATTTTTCGCCTTTTGCGGGTATTCCGTCTATTTTAATTATATCGCAGTCTTCGTCGATTTTTACGGCTTCGTCTTTAATGAGCCAATCATTTATGCTGACTTTGCCGGAATGTATGATTTTCTTCGCCTGCGAGCGGGTATAATTGCCGCATAAAGTAATGAATTTATCAAGCCTGACTTTTGCCATTTTTTTGCCTCGTGAAAAATCTATAAATTTTAACCAAAATGTAATAAATTTTTATGTACAAAATACATTTTCTCTGTTATAATTATATATAAGAATAAGTATTTTGTCAAAGGAAAAAGAAAAATAAACATTCCTTGACAGGGAGGAAAAAAATTATGGCAGTAATTAAAGAAGCTATTGTATTAAATGATGACAACACCTTAAGCTTTGGCAACTATCTTCTTGCGGACAAGCAGAAAGTAGAATTCGAGGCAGGCGGTAATTTATACAAGGTAAGGACACACAAGGACGTTACACGTCTTTCAAAAAATACTCAGCTTTTGCTTGAGACTGTGCCGGGTGCAACCGTGCATAATCTTAAGGTAGAGGATAAGAAAGTTACATTTTCTATCGAGGGCAACGGCGGAACACAGGTAACGCTCGAACTGGAAAATGATGCACATTATACCATTTATATAGATGATGTCAGCATCGGAAATATCGCTACTAACTTTGCAGGTAAAATAAGCTTTGGCATGGAGCTTACAGATAAGCCCCAGTCTGTTAAGATAGAGAAGCACTGATATGGCGGCTAAAACACGTTATGTCTGTTCCAACTGCGGGTATGAGACCGTAAAATGGCTTGGCAAATGCCCCGACTGCGGCAGTTTTTCCACATTTACCGAGGAGGAAGTCGAGCCAAAGAATAAAAGAACGGGCTTTGCATCCGCGCCTGTGCGTACACCCATAAAGCTGAATACCGTAAAAGCAGACAGCGAGGGCAGGACAAAAACCGAAATAGGGGAGCTTGATATAGTTCTCGGCGGAGGTTTTGTGCAGGGCTCTCTGACATTGGTTGGCGGCGACCCCGGTATTGGTAAAAGTACCTTGCTTTTACAGATATGCCAAAAAATGGAGGACAAGGGCAAGACCGTGCTTTATGTATCGGGCGAGGAGTCGGCACAGCAGATAAAAATGCGTGCGCAGCGCCTTGGTGTAGAGGGCGAAAGTCTGCTTTTACTTGCTGAAACTGATGTAAATTCCATTATTGCGACAGCTATAGACACAAAGCCCGATATGCTTATAATAGATTCTATACAGACTATGTATCTGGACAGCGTTACATCTGCGCCCGGCTCCGTTACACAGGTGCGCGAGGCATCAAACCGATTTATGCAGCTTGCAAAGGGCTACAATATATCTGTGGTGCTGGTCGGTCATGTGACAAAGGACGGCTCGCTTGCAGGTCCGCGTGTGCTGGAGCATATAGTCGATACCGTGCTTTATTTTGAGGGTCAGCGAAACGGAAATTACAGACTTTTGCGAAGTGTTAAAAACCGTTTTGGCGGCACTAACGAAGTCGGCGTGTTTGAAATGAGCGCCAAAGGACTTCGCGAAGTAAAAAATCCGTCGGAGTATATGCTTTCGGGCAGACCCGAGGATGTGCCCGGTACGGTCATTACCTGCATTATGGAGGGCAGCCGCCCGATGCTGATAGAAGTGCAGAGCCTTGTCACATATACAAATTTCGGTATCCCGCGCCGTATGGCAACGGGTACGGATTTCAACCGTGTGATAATGCTTATTGCCGTGCTTGAAAAATGCGGCGATCTTCAGCTTGGAAATTACGATGCCTACGTCAATCTTGCGGGCGGTATGAAAATTACCGAAACTTCTCTTGACTGTGCGCTTGCAGTGGCTATAGCTTCGGCTTATACGGGCAAGATAGTTCCCGCGGATACCGTTATTTTCGGAGAAATAGGTCTGACGGGCGAGATACGCGGCGTTTCTATGGTGCAGCAAAGAATAAACGAGATAAAGAAACTCGGTTTTAAAAGGGTAGTAATACCGCGCGCCAACCTTAAAGAGGCGGCATCGGTAAAAGATATGGATATTTTAAGCGTAAACTCGGTAAACGAGCTGCTTAAAGTAAGCATGAAGTGATTTTTTTTAATTTTTATTTTACAAAAGAATTACATTGTAATTATTTTCTTGATTTTTGGTAAAAAATATAGTACAATATCTAATGATGTGTTATTAAGCTTTGTTTTGGGACAGGCTTTATAACAAATAATAATTATTAACAGAATACTCAGGAGGAAGTTTTTATGACTTTATATGAACAGTGGTTTGGTGCGGCTTATAACAGAGACGGCAGAACAAATGAGCGTGTTTGGGATGAATATATGCCGCAGGAACAGAAAATATACGAATACATTCTTGAAAACAAAACAAAGGAAATAAGCGGCACAGTTAAGCAGCTTTCCGAGCGTTTTGATATGACACCCGTTTATATTGTCGGTTTTATCGACGGTATCAACGAAACTCAGGATCCCCGCATAGATATCGAACATCTTACAGAGGAGACTGAGGTAACTATCAAGATAGATTTCCCGACACTTTTCAAGAAAATGGTTGAGTACAAGGCAGATCACCTTTACTCACTTCCTCAGTGGAAGAATATCTTCAAGGAAGAAGAAATGAAGAAGTACTACAAGGAGCAGAAGAACTCGGGTACTTACATCAACCCTAACGCTAAGGTCGGCAGAAACGATCCTTGTCCCTGCGGCAGCGGTCTTAAATATAAGAAGTGCTGCGGTAAGAACGTAAAGACAGTTGAGGCTTAATAACATCTGTAAAAATTGTCTTACAAATTTTTAGAGGTGGCTCTGATTGAAAACTACGATTTTAACGGTCGATCCGACAAATACGCAGTTAAATAACGAGATATACGCAAAGGCCGCTGAGGTGATAAATACCGGCGGTCTTGTGGCGTTTCCGACAGAGACGGTTTACGGATTGGGCGCAAATGCGCTGGACGGTACGGCGGTCAAAAAAATTTACGAAGCAAAGGGCAGACCGTCCGATAACCCTCTTATTGCGCATATCTCGGATATAAGTGAACTTTATGCGCTTGTAAAGGATATAAGTCCTGTGGCACAGAAATTGATGAAAGCATTCTGGCCCGGGCCTATGACACTTGTTTTTAAAAAGAAGGATATTATTCCCAAAGAAACAAGCGGCGGGCTTGATACCGTGGCTGTACGCTTTCCCGAAAATCGTGTGGCACAGCATTTTATTGCGGCCTGCGGTGTGCCTATAGCTGCGCCGAGTGCGAATACGAGCGGCAAACCGAGTCCAACAAGGGCATCTCATGTCGAATTTGACCTTGACGGCAAGATAGATATGATAATAGACGGCGGGCATTGCGAATTCGGGCTTGAAAGCACAATAGTGGATGTCAGCGGTGATGTGCCGTGTCTGCTTCGTCCGGGATCGGTAACACTTGAAATGCTTAAAGAAATAGCACCGGATATTACGGTCGATAAAGCAGTTTTGGGTAAGCTTAACGAGGGCGAACGCCCGAAAGCGCCGGGAATGAAGTATACACATTACTCTCCCGATGCAAATGTAACAATAGTCCGGGGCAGTGTGGACAAGACTGTAAAGGAAATAAATTCTCTATTGGAAGAACATAAAAACGAAAACTGCGGTGTTATCGCGACCGAGGAGACAAAGGACGGCTACAACACAAAAAATGTGCTTGTGATCGGTTCGCGCAAACATCCCGAAACGATAGCGGCAAACCTTTTTAAAATGCTCAGAAAATGCGATTATTACGGCTATAAAGTCGTTTTTGTCGAGGGTTTTCCCGAAAGTGAGATAGGTCTTGCGATAATGAACAGACTTAAAAAGGCTGCGGGATATAATATTATTGAACTGAATTAAGAACAAATCAAGAAAGGAAAGACGACTATGATAGGCTTGGGCTGTGACCATGGCGGTCTTGAATTAAAGAACATAATTATTGAATATCTGAAGAAAAATAATATAGAATACAAAGATTACGGAACTTACACACCCGATTCGGTGGATTATCCCGTTTATGCAAAAAAAGTAGCAAATGCCGTCACATCGGGCGAGTGTGAAAAGGGCATACTTATCTGCGGTACGGGTATAGGCATTTCCATTGCCGCAAATAAGGTAAAGGGCATACGCGCCGCACTTTGCCACGATGTTGCGTCCGCAAAGCTTACAAGGCTTCACAACGACAGCAATATCCTTTGCATGGGCGGCAGGATAATAGGTCCCGAACACGCTCTTGCCATAGCCGAAGCATGGCTCGGTACGGATTTTTCGGGTGACGAAAGACATATCAGAAGAATAAATATGATAGAGGACTAAGAGAGAGGGGTATACTTATGAGCAGTTTATTTATAAACGAGCATCCGCTTGTGCAGTCAAAACTTGTGCTTTTACGCGATACAAATACAAAAAGCAAGGAATTTCGCGAGCTTGTGGGTGAAATGGCAAGCCTTTTATGCTATGATGCTGTAAGGGATTTTCAAACAAAGGAAATTGAAGTGGAAACTCCGCTTGGCAAGGCGGAGGGCAAAACGCTTGACAAGGAGATAGGTGTTGTGGCTCTTCTGCGTGCGGGTATGGGCATGGCAGAGGGTATCCTTAATATGATACCTGCCGCAAAAATGGGTCATATCGGTCTTTACCGCGACCCAAACACCTTACAGCCTATAGAATATTTCTGCAAGATACCAAAGGATGCCGAAAATATGCATATATTCGTGCTTGACCCTATGCTTGCAACGGGCGGTACGGCATCTGCGGCTATACAGTTTTTAAAGGAACGCGGCGTAAAGGATATTACTTTCCTGTGCATAGTCTGCGGCAGAGAGGGCGTTCAGAAGATACAGGCAGATCATCCCGATGTGGATATCTATACAGCTGCTCTTGACCGCTCTATCACAGAGGACGGCTATATCGTTCCGGGTCTCGGCGATGTCGGCAACAGAATGTACGGCACCAAATAAACTGTATTTATGAAAGGGGGCTGTTTTTATGTCCCATGATTGGCTGTTGTATATGACAGCGTTTGCTACCGCATTCGGTGTAACGATGGTGACTACGCCTATTGCACGAAAAATAGCATATAAATTCAAGGCTGTGGACTATCCGCGTTCAAGAGGTATGAACAAAGAACCCGTGCCGCTTATGGGCGGTATTGCCATTGTACTTGGCTTTGCCGTAAGTCTGCTTGTGACAAGCCTTTTTGTGTCGGGATTTAAAACAAAGCAGTTTTTGGGCTTTGTTATCGGCGGTATAATAATTTTTATAGTCGGTATGCTTGATGATGTGTACGAGCTTGGCCCTAAATTCAAACTGCTTATGCAGTTTATAGTAGGACTTATTGTCGTTAGCACGGGTACAAAAATAGATTTTATAATGTGGCCATATTGGCAGTATTTAAAGGTGCTTTCGGCACCCATAACGATAGTGTGGATAATCGGTCTTATAAATGCGGTAAACCTTATCGACGGTCTTGACGGCCTTGCGGCGGGTGTTACAAGTATTGCGGCTATCTGTCTTATGGTGCTTTGCATACTTTCGGGTACTACCTTGGCAATTGCGCTTACTGCGGCACTTGCGGGTGCCTGCCTTGGCTTCCTGCCAAGAAATTTCAGCCCTGCCGAGATATATATGGGCGATACGGGCTCGACTTTCCTTGGATATGTGCTTGCGGTTGCAAGCTGTATAGGCGTATTCAAAAGTTATGCTATCCTTTCTATCGTGCTTTCTGTGCTTGCAATGGCTCTGCCTATTATGGACTCCGCCTTTGCCATAATCAGACGTGCGATAAATCATAAACCCATTATGATGGCTGACAGGGGTCATCTTCACCACAGATTGATAGATGCGGGTTATACAAACAAGCAGGCTGTTGCCATTTTGTACGGCCTTAGCCTTGCAAGTGCGGTTATTGCCGTACTTATCGCAATGCAGGATTACCGCGCGACTATTATCGTGTTTTTCTTCTTTATGATACTTCTGCTTATGATGTTTGCATATAAAAGCAGAACCAAATAAAAATATATCGGCCGCGGTTTTTTCGGAACACCGCGGCTTTCTTTTAATGTAAGAAAATTCGGAATTATTTTGGGGCTATTTATTAAAAGAGTACTTGAATATTTCCTCTGTTTGGTATATAATTAATAAAATAAGTTTTTACGAAGGTAAAAATCGACATGGGGGCTAAAATATGGCTATAAAAAATATTATTGATGCAGATATACTGATAATCGGCTCGGGCATAGGTGCTTTAAGTGTTGCGGGCAAACTCTGCCGTGAGGGCAGGCAGATAACGGTGGTTACAAAAGGCCTTGAAAAGTCGTGTAATTCCTCGCTTGCACAGGGAGGTATCTCCGTTGCGCTTTCCAAAGAGGATGACTATCATATCCACTTTAAGGACACAATGGCTGCGGGCTGTTATCAGAATGATGAAGAAGCGGTAATGACCCTTGTTTCAAAAGCACCCGAGATAATTCGTGAGTTTATAGATACGGGTATGAAATTCGATACGGACGAAAACGGCGAATTACAGTTCGGAAGAGAGGCTGCACACAGCCTTAACCGTGTTATCCATGCAGGCGGTGACAAAACAGGACTGCTTGTTGTGGAACAGCTTTTAAGAAATATCAACGAAAATGTAACCATTATGCGCAATGAAATGGCTCTTGACCTTTGTGTTAAGGACGGGCAGTGCAACGGTGTCATAACCCGTGACGAAAACGGTAATTTAAAACGATATAAAGCTAATTTTACCATACTTGCAACGGGCGGCATCGGTCAGCTTTATCCGTCCACATCAAATGATACTACCATTACGGGCGACGGAATGGCGATGGCTTACCGTGCGGGCTGCGTGCTTAAAAATCTGGAGTTTATCCAGTTCCATCCGACGATGCTTACAATAGACGGCAACGCTTACGGTCTTGTTTCCGAGGCTGTGCGCGGTGACGGCGGTATTCTTATAAACGAAAAGGGCGAAAAGATAATGGAGGGCGTACACCCCATGAAAGACCTTGCACCCCGTGATGTAGTGGCCCGTGAAGTCTATGCGCATTACCTCAAAGGCGAGAAGATATATCTCGATATCTCCGCTATACACGATTTCAGGGACAGATTTCCGACAGTTACCGAGATATGCGAAAGCCACGGCGTAGACCTTTCCAAAAATCTTATCCCCGTGGGTCCGGGTGCTCATTTTCACATGGGCGGTGTTCAGGCAACACCTCAGGGCGTTACCAATATAGAGGGGCTCTTTGCGGTAGGCGAAGTGGCTTGTACGGGTGTTCACGGTGCTAACAGACTTGCCAGCAACTCTCTGCTTGAAGGTATCGTTTTCGGCAAACTGCTTGCTGAACATATTTCCGCTATTGACAGAAAAGCTCCCGATTTTGAGTATGAGATGCCCGTGTATACGGTGGATAAACTGCCTGCAAAATCGGAGATACAGCGTAAGATGATGGATTTTGTGGGTATAGTGAGACACCGCTCGCAAATGCATGAGATAATGGAGTGGTTCAGACAGTATATGCCGCAGGGCTGCGACAGTTTCTGCGCTCTCGACCTGACAAAAACAGACAATGCCAAACAGGAAGTATACAATATGCTTACTGCGGGCTGGCTTATTGCGGATGCCGCAATGAAACGCCACGACAGCATTGGCGCACATTATGTAGTAGAATAAAAAAATGCCGAAGCGTTTTGAAAATGCTTCGGCTTGTTTTTTTTATCCGAGTAAGTTTATAAAAGCGGATGCCCTGTCCATGTAATTTGCCAGGCCTGCTGCTGCGCCTACCGCAAACATGAGTATATAGAATGCGAATACGACTGCGGCGATTATAAGGTATGCCTGGAAGAATGTCTTTTTGCTTGGGTTTACATCGGAGCCGAAAGCCCAGATAAATACCATAACAATGTTGACACATGGTATACAAAGTATTAAAAATGTGATAAGCCAGTCACCCATTGTCATATGAGGATAAGCCATTTTGTCATAATCGATCGGTTGATTGTAATTGTTTTGTTCAGTGTCCATTAAAGACCCTCCTTGTATTGTTGTAAATATTGTTTTGTGTATATTCCAAAGGCGGATGGTCGGGGAAATATTTGTACATCCTGTAAACATACGCCGATATACCGATAATTAAAATTATGCCGAGAAGCAGTAAAAAAAGCTTTTTGTCGGTCTTGTTTTTGTAATAGCGCCTATAGCAGAAAAAAAGAGAAAAAAACACAAGCAAAGGCATTACGGGCTGATACCAAAGCATACCCAAAATGTCAAAGTGCAATAGTGCAAGTGCGCTTCTTATCGTGCCGCAGGCGGGGCAGGGCAGCCCTGTCAGAATACGCAGGGGGCAGCAGGTACCGAAAAAATGCGTCAGTATCAGGCATACGATGACTGCAATAACAAGCCCCGGAAGTATATTTTTTATGTCTTTTTTAAGAAGTTTCATTTTTATCACCGATTTTTCCAAAAAATTTCGGCTTTTTTATAATATTGTATGTGTACAGCTTTATTTTTTCGAGAATATATGATATCATAAAGCTTATTATCAGCAAAAGTGCAAATTTTGCGGCAATATTCGTGCTTAAAATAAATATCCACGATATTACCAGCCAGTTAAAGAAAAAAAAGATATGGATCAGATACATATTCATTGAGTATCTGCCAAGCATGGTTATATACTTTGATATAAAGGTTTTGCGCTTTAAAAACAGTACCGATATAAATATTATGTCAAGTGACATAAATGTAAAACCAATATACGGAAATTGCAGTGAAACCGCCGCAGTTACCGCAAGTATGACAAATGACAGGCAAAGGCAGGGGATAAAGCTGCTTTCGGACAATTCGATCATTTTGTCGGGAGTATTCTTTTGTGCAATAAAGATCCCCACAGTAAATGGGAAAAAATAGAATAATTCACGGTCGGGCATAAAAGGCAGTTCCCAACGCAGAAAAATAAATACGCTGATGACTGCACACGGTAAGGCAGATATAGCAACAGCCGCATAAGGGAATTTTTTGACGGCACGCCAAAACAGCGGAAAAAGCAGATAACAGCATATTATAGTTTCCATATACCACCAGTTTCCATTAAGCGTATTCGTGCGCAAAAGCCCGGACAAGCCAAAAAAATCCAACAGAAACTCGGCAGCGGCGTGGTATCTGCCGTTAAGATACATTATGATCGGACTGCATGGATGAGGCTTTACTATGCCCGATTGTTCCAGAATAAATGCGGGAATATATATCCACCAAAAATTTATCATCAATTTTTTTATGTGCATAAGAGAAAACTTGACCGAACCGCAGGAGCTTCTTTCAAAACTTTTTGTCAGTCCGTACCCGCTTAAAACCGTAAACAGAGCCACACACACATCGGATATTGCAACTGCGACAGACAAAGGACTGCTGTGCGTTATATCAAAGGGGAAACTTTGTGATATCGGCGGCAAAACATGGTGCAAAAGCATCAGCATTATGCCTATACCCTTTATAAACAGCGTATGATCAACATCAAATTTTAGCGTTTCTTTCATATTGGAGCGCTCCATTCAAAAAAAACTATAATGTAATGATAACATTTTAAAAATGATGTGTCAATTATTGTTTTGCTAAAAATGAAATTTCTCTTAATTTTTTTAAAAAATGTAAAATAACTCTTGCATAAGTAGGGGGTTATCTGTTAAAATATATATTGATTATTTATGTCATCAGGCATATATTTGTAACTAAATAATACGAGGTGTAAAAATGGGATTTTTTGAAAAAATATTCGGCAGCTACAGCGACAAGGAAATAAAGCGTATCCGTCCTATAGTTGCTAAGATCAACAGCCTTGAACCCGAGATGGAAAAGCTTTCGGACGAGGAATTAAAGGCAAAAACGCCCGAATTTAAAGAAAGACTTGCGCAGGGAGAAACACTTGACGATATTCTTCCCGAGGCATTCGCCGTTGTCCGTGAGGCGGGCAAGCGTGTGCTTAATATGCGCCATTATGATGTACAGCTTATCGGCGGTATCGTACTGCATCAGGGACGTATCGCAGAAATGAAAACAGGTGAAGGTAAAACCCTTGTTTCCACCTGTCCCGCTTACCTTAATGCACTCGCAGGCAAGGGTGTACATATCGTTACGGTAAACGATTACCTTGCAAAGCGTGACTCCGAGCATGAAGGTGAGATACATCGTTTCCTCGGTCTTACGGTAGGTGTTATTCTTCACGATATGGACAAGGCCGAAAGACAGGAAGCTTATAACTGTGATATAACTTATGCGACAAACAACGAGCTTGGTTTTGACTATCTGCGTGATAACATGGTAGTTTACGAAAAGGATATGGTTCTTCGCGGACTTCCCTATGCTATCATAGACGAGGTCGATTCTATCCTTATAGATGAGGCGCGTACTCCCCTTATCATCAGCGGTCAGGGTACAAAGTCAACACAGCTTTATACTATAGCCGACAACTTTGTAAGAACACTTAAAGCAGGCCGTATCCTTAACGAGGACGAGGCTCTTAACCCCCTTATCCGTGAGGAACTTAAAGAAGAGGGCGACTTTGTTGTGGATGAAAAGGCAAAGACTGTAAACCTTACTCAGGAGGGTGTTGAAAAGGCAGAACGCTTCTTTGCTATCGATAACCTTTCGGATCCCGAGAATATGGATATTCTCCACCATATAAACAATGCGCTTAAAGCTAACTACAATATGCACGTTGACCAGGATTACGTTGTTGACTATGAAAATCAGGAGATCATCATCGTTGATGAATTTACAGGCCGTATGATGCCCGGCCGCCGTTATTCCGACGGTCTTCATCAGGCTATCGAAGCCAAGGAAAAGGTCGAAGTCAAGCATGAGAGCAAAACCCTTGCGACCATTACTTTCCAGAACTTCTTTAATAAATACGAGAAAAAAGCAGGTATGACAGGTACGGCACAGACGGAGGAAGGCGAGTTCCGTGCAATTTATGCAATGGACGTTGTTTGTATCCCCACAAACGAGCCTGTTATCCGTGTAGACCACTCGGATGTTGTATATCAGACAGAGGCGGCTAAACTTCGCGCTGTTGTTGCAGACGTCAAGGAGTCCTACGAAAAGGGTCAGCCCGTACTTGTAGGTACCGTAAATATTGATAAATCCGAAGTTTTGAGTAAAATGCTCAAGCGTGAGGGTATCAAGCACCAGGTGCTTAATGCGAAGTATCATCAGAAAGAAGCCGAAATCGTTGCTTTGGCAGGTCAGAAAGGCGCTATCACGATAGCAACAAACATGGCAGGCCGTGGTACGGATATCAAGCTTGGCGAGGGTGTTAAGGAACTTGGCGGTCTGAAGATCATTGGTACCGAGCGCCACGAGTCGAGACGTATCGACAACCAGCTCCGCGGCCGTTCCGGACGTCAGGGCGACCCGGGCGAATCACGTTTCTTCTTATCACTTGAAGATGACCTTATGCGTCTGTTCGGTTCGGAAAAGACGGCTTCCGTTATTGCCGCACTCGGTCTGCCGGAGGACGAGCCTATTGAGGCTAAAATTCTTACAAAGACTATCGAGAACGCACAGAAAAAAGTCGAGGGCAACAACTTCGGTATAAGAAAGAGGCTTCTTGACTATGACCAGGTAATGAATGAGCAGCGCGAGATAATTTACGGCGAACGCTATGAGGTTTTAAGCGGTGCAGACCTGCGTGACAAGATATACAATATGATAAGATCCGTTATCCGGCTTAAAGTCAATGAATATATAGAAGACGGTTCGGAAACGGATGAGTGGGATCTTATAGGTTTGAGCGACGGTCTTTTCCCGATTTTCGGCATCAAACCCGTTGCGCTTACAGATGACGAAAAGGAAAACTTTACAAAAGAACAGCTTGTTGACAAGATCTATGACGAGTGTGCAAAGCTGTATGCGGAAAAAGAAGAGGAATTCGGCGAGGAATTTATCCGCGAAGTCGAGAGAGTTATTCTTCTGCGTGTAGTAGACAGCAAGTGGATGGATCATATTGACGATATGGATCAGATGCGTCAGGGCATCTCGCTTCGTTCCTACGGTCAGCGTGACCCGTTGGTAGAGTACAAGTTCTTAAGTTTTGATATGTTTGAGGAAATGTCAAACAATATCCAGATAGAGACCGTAAGAGGACTCTTCCATGTACGTCCCGCAGTTCAGGTCGAAAGAGAACAGGTTGCAAAGCCTACTATAACAAACCGTGACGAAAGCGGCGTAAGCACACCTAAAAAACGTAAAGAGCCCAAAGTCGGCAGAAACGATCCCTGTCCATGCGGCAGCGGCAAAAAGTATAAGAATTGCTGCGGCAGGAACGAGGACTAAAAATTTTATTAAGAAGGATTTGATAATCTATGATACTTGAGCTTGAACAGATAGGTACAGAGCTTAATGCGTATCAAAAAAATTTAGAGGAAATGGCAGACTCGCTTGATGTTGCGGGTGCAGCGGCAAAAGTAGAGGAACTTGAAGAGATCGCGGGCGACCCCGATTTCTGGAACGATATGGAAAAGGCACAGGGCATTTTGCAGCAGACAAAGCAGCTCAAGGATAAAATTGAGAAATACAATGCCCTAAAGACCGCTTATGAAGATATCAACACGCTTATAGAAATGGGCAATGAAATGGATGATGATTCCGTTGTTCCCGAGGTAAAGGAAATGAAAGATAAATTCCTTGCCGATTACGAGCATCTCAGGATATCTACTTTGCTGACAGGTCCTTACGACAAGAACAATGCTATTGTTACCCTGCACTCGGGTGCGGGCGGTACGGAGGCCTGCGACTGGGTGGGAATGCTTTACCGTATGTACTCACGCTGGGTAGAAAAAGAAGGCTTTGGCTTTGAGCTGCTGGATTACCAGGAGGGTGATGAAGCGGGCATAAAGTCTGCAACATTTATGGTCAAAGGCGAAAATGCCTTCGGTTATCTTAAAAGTGAAAAAGGCATCCATCGTCTTGTGCGCATTTCGCCTTTTGACAGCAGCGGCAGAAGACACACCTCGTTTGCCAGCTGTGATGTAATGCCCGAACTTGACGACAGCATAGATGTCGAGATAAATCCCGACGACATCGAAATGCAGGTCTATCGTTCAAGCGGTGCGGGCGGTCAGCATATCAACAAAACTTCATCGGCTGTACGTCTTATACATAAGCCCACGGGTCTTGTTGCTGCCTGCCAGAACGAGCGAAGCCAGTTCCAAAACAGAGATATGGCTATGAAGATGCTTAAAGCGAAACTTTATGAATTAAAGCTTAAAGAGCAGGGCGAGATGCTCGAGGGCATCCGCGGCGAGGTAAAGGATATTGCGTGGGGCAGTCAGATACGAAGCTATGTGTTCCACCCCTACAATATGATAAAAGACCACCGTACAAACGCCGAAACATCCAATGTTCAGCCTGTTATGGACGGCAATCTCGATCTTTACATCAATGCCTATCTTAAATGGATAAACAGTTAAATTTTAAATGCCAAAGAAATGCCATAAAATGCAAAGGCTGTTTCTTTGGCATTTTTTATATTTCAAAACAGTTTCAAATAGCGCTAAAGCATTGACTTTAAAGAAAAAATAGGGTATCATTATTATAATGGTTAATAACATGGGATAGCTGTGTGCCTGCACGGCTGTAAAAATATAAATCGGATAGGAAAGTGGAAAATGTTAAGTGCTGTTAAATATGTATTTAAAGAACATTATGACAACAGAAAACTGCTGTTTAAAATGGCAGTTGTAAATATGACAAAGCAGACCATGCGTACATCGCTTGGTGTACTGTGGCTTTATCTGCATGATTTCGTGTATTTTTTTGTGTTTGTGCTGTTTCGTGTGCTTATGGCGGGCTCGGGCGAAATTGACGGTATGCACCCCGTTGTCTATCTTATTACGGGTCTTATCCCTTGGTTTTTTATAAGTGAAGTGCTTAATGTGGGTGCTGCTTCCATAAGGTCAAGCAAGCCCATTATACAAAGTATAAAGTTCCCGATAACGGTTATACCCACAATAGAGGTAACAAGTATATTCTTTAAAAGATTTTTCACGTTTTTCTTTGTGTTTGGCGTAACCATTTATTATGGTTATCTTGAAAATATAAATCTTTTGCTTTTTATATATTATACGGCAGCCATGCTGGCGCTTATGTATGCGATAGTGCTGCTTGTATCGGCTTTCGTTGCAATATCGAGCGACCTGCACCAGTTCTATCTTATATTTATAAGGGTGCTTATATATACGATGCCCATTATCTGGGGCTATAAGCATATTAAAACTCATCACCTGTTAAGAAGAATTATAAAAATAAATCCTATGGTCTATGTACTTGACGGCTACAGAGATGCTTTTGTAAGAGGCGGTTTTCAGAGTATGAGATATACGTTGTATTTCTGGGGCGTTGTGCTTGTTATATGGATGGTAGGCAGTTTTGTACAGTATAAATTAAGAAGATATTATGCTGATGTGATTTGAGGTGTACTATGGAAAATGCAGTTACGGTAAGAAATCTTACAAAGACATTTTACCTGTTTGAAAAAGACTACAAGATATTGCAGTGGATATTTACAAAAAAAGGCTGCACTGCCGAAAAAACAGCCCTTGACAATATCAGCCTTGACATTAAAAAAGGCGAAATGGTCGGCCTTATCGGTAAAAACGGCGCGGGTAAATCCACACTTATGAAGCTTATTGCGGGCATTACTTTCCCCACAAAAGGCAGTGTTGAAGTTGACGGACGTGTCGGCTCGTTCATCAACCTTACTGCGGGATTCAATATGGACTTTACGGGCAGAAAAAACATTTACTACAAGGGTATGCTCACGGGCAAGACCAAAGAAGAAATAGATGCTATCCTTGACGATATAATTGATTTTGTGGATATCGGAGATTATTTTGACCTTCCAATGCGTATGTATTCTTCGGGTATGTCGGCAAGGCTTGGCTTTGCGCTTGCCGTTTTTACCGATCCCGATATACTGGTGGTAGACGAGGTATTTGCCGTAGGCGATAAAAATTTTCAGGAAAAATCAAGAGCAAAGACAATGGAGCTTTTCAACTCGGGCAAAACATTGCTTTTTTCCTCACACTCCGATGCACTCATAAAAAGATTTTGCAGCAGAGTTATATACATCAAAGACAGCAAAATAGCTTTTGACGGCGATGTTGATGAAGGTATAGCAATGTATAACAGAGATGTTAGCGGGAAGTAGGTATTTTTATGCAGAAACTTAGTCAAAAACAGATGGATAACATAAAAAAGATAATTGAAAAGAGCGGTATGTTTGATGAAAAATATTACCGCTCGCAGTTTGATACCGTACCGTCGGGAGACTTGCTTGAATACTATATCATAAACGGTATAGACGAGGACAAAGACCCCTGCGCTTTCTTTGACAATGACTATTATATAAACACCAACAGAGATGTATACGAAGCGGGACTTAACCCGCTGTATCATTATCTTGTTTTCGGCAAAAAAGAGGGCAGACTTATCAAAGAAGATGAGGATATGGACCTCTATAAAAAATGGTGTATAGCAAGAATGTCGGATGTTTCGTGGAGAAGGCGCTTTTTTTATGTCAAGGACCTTATGACCGTGCTTGCAAGCGGAATGTTTGACGGCGCATGGTATCTTGAACAAAACGAGGATGTCAAGCAGGAACTGACCCAAAAGAGTGCATGGGACTGGCGCTTCAGCAAAAATCCCGCAAAGCGTGCTTTGGGAAGAATGTTGACTACACCCGCGGTGCATTATCTTCAAAAAGGTATGTACGAGGGCAGAAATCCGTCAAAGGAATTTTCGACCTCGTTTTATATGAACACTAACCCCGACCTTATCAACGGGCGCTACCTTACGCCTTTTGTGCATTATATAAAGCATGGTAAGGCAGAGGGCAGACAGGGTAGAAGACTTGATAAAAATCAGTTGAATTATCTTGACATTTTTCTTGATAAATGCGAGAACAGAACAGAGCAAAAGCATCTTTTATTAAGCGTGATAGGCAGCGAAGAATATGATATTGCGTATCCCGACAAGGAGTTTATAAAGCTTTCGGACGGAATAAAAAAGGCAGTTTCAAAAGCGAACGGCGATGTTATCTGGGTACGCGATAAAGCAAGGGAAGATGACGATGATTTTGCGGCAAAAGCAATGGAAATGTTTGAGGATGAGGCTGTTTTTGCTGTCGTCAGACTGAAAGACCCCGACGGCGAAAACATTGGCTTTATGTCCGCAGCCGCACTTGCGCTTGACGAGGAAACTTTAAAAGGCAGATACTTCGGCTTTTCCGATATAATGTTAAGAAATCCGCGTGATTTTATGCTTTTTGAGTCTTATGAGGAAATAAAAAGCGCGGAAGATATGAATTTGTTTATGTATAACTGTATCGGCGGAAGCGAAGTGGGCTTTGTAAATACAGAAGAAAAGCTCGAATATTCCGAAAATATTGATTATTTCAAGCGCCTTGCAAAAATTGCCATAAACAAATATGCCATGGATATGGGGCAGCAAAAAGCCATATACAGACAGATAAGGGATACTTTGCATAATGAGTATGGCATAAGTTATGTGGATTTTAATAAAACAATTGATATAAATGAAATATACGTCGAAAAGAAATTGAATATTATGATAGGTATTTATTCCTTTACTTTCGGCGGCGGCGAAATTATGCCTATAAGACTTGCAAACAAACTGTTTTCGCTTGGATATACGGTCACGGTGCTTTCAATGCTTGAAAATCCGCTTGATGAAAAGGTCAGGAAAATGCTTTTGCCCGATATTCCTGTGGTATACTGCAACGATAAGGCAAAACTTCAATTTTATGTGTATGAATTCAATATTCAGGTATTCAATTCGCATCATCAGGCTTTACAGCAGCTTTATAGTGAAACTGCGGACATTTTTTCAGATCTCAAATATCATGTGCTTAATGTCGGTACATCACATGGTATGTATGAAAATATGGAAGAACACGCACAGACGTATTTGCTTGAAGATACGAACCTTGTAAATAATACCGATATTTGGACCTATGTTGCCGATAAAAATATTATTCCGTTTATGGAACATGATGTTTATGCTCAATACAAGTTTGTAAAGGTGCCAAACGGAATGGAAATGCCCGAGATATCGCCGATAGACCTCAGCGAGTACGGGATAGGAAAAGACTCTTTTGTTGTTTGCCTTATAAGCCGTGCGCTTAAAGAAAAGGGCTGGCTGAATGCTATAAATGCGGTAACAAAAATAAAAGAGAAAACAAATGCGGATATCCACCTTTTGCTTATAGGCGAGGGCGAGATATATGATGAATACGCCCAAAAAGCGGGCAATGATTTTATTCATTTTCTTGGTTTCAGGGATGATCCCTGTGATTACTTTGCTGCATCAAGTCTTTGCGTACTTCCGTCCTACTACGCATCCGAGAGTGCCCCGCTTTGCCTTATAGAGGCTATGATGTGCGGCAAGCCCTGTGTTGCAAGCAATATAGGCGATGTAAAATATATTCTTGAATGTGAGGGCGAGTTTGCAGGCTCGATATTTGACCTTGAAGACGGGACAGTAAATGATGATGTGCTTGCAGACTGTATAGAAAGGCTTTACAGCGACAAGGCACTTTATGCCCGTGCGGCCGAGACAGCAAAGAAAAAACGCGAATATTATCTTATTGATAATATTGCAAATATGTACATTGAACAGTACAATAAATATTATATCAAGAGCAATACATCACCGACTTTTACGCAGGCACAGCTTTGTGTTATGAAGTATTCTACGGAATTTCTTATTGATATGGAGCAGGGAAGACCTGTGCCTAAAGTCAGCGTTATAGTTCCGAATTACAACCATAGTGCGTTTTTGCGCAAAAGACTTGACTGTATTTATGCCCAAAACTATCCCAATATGGAAGTTATACTTATGGATGACTGTTCAAAGGATAACAGCAGGGAAATATTACAGGAATATGCCGATAAATACCCCGATATTACAAAAACGCTTTTTAACGAGAAAAATTCGGGCGGCGTATTTTATCAATGGGCAAAGGGTGTTAAAAATGCAACGGGCGAACTTTGCTGGATAGCCGAAAGTGATGACTACTGCGAAGATAATCTTCTTGAAGAACTTGTTCCGTTTTTCAAGGATGAGGACATAAAGCTGGCTTATGCGAAGTATTGTTTTGTGGATGAAAATGACAATAAAAATGAAGGCGGCTTCTTTAATTATGTAGGTTCTATAGATGATAAAAAATGGCGCAGCAGCTATATAAACGATGCCGATAATGAGGTCGATACCGCACTTGGTATTATAAATTCCGTTCCCAACGCTTCGGGTGCGGTGTTCAGAAATCCCAAAGGCAACGATGTCTTTGATGACGAAGACTGGTATAAAATGAAGATATGCGGCGACTGGATATTCTATCTGCATATTTTAAAAGGCGGAAAAATAGCATACAGTACCGATACAACAAGCTATTTCAGGTTCCATTCAAGCAACAGCTCGGCAAAGACTTATACAAACTCCAATTATTATACCGAGCACGAGAAAGTCGCTTCGCTGGTAAGAAATCTTTACCATGTTGACAGAAGTGTTATCGAACGAAATCACGAAAAGATAAGAAAATTCTATCATGAGCACATAAATGGCACGGATGAGGAATTTGAGTCATACTACAGTATTGAACGTGCTATGAAATGGCTGCCCGATCTAAAAAAAGTCGAGGCAAAGATTTCACAGCAAAAAAATAAATATAACAAAACTTATGAAAGTGTTTTGGTCGATCCTATAAAATCGGCTACTGACAGTGACGATGTTTCATTTGAAAAGAAAATGGAATATGTCGGTGCAAATACGGGTAATATGTTGTTTGTAAGTGCTGTGAAAGAACAGGTGGAGTATATTGAAGAGATTTGGTTCAACGGCAGAGATCTTGGCGCACTTGACAGCAAACAGCCTGTTGCTGCGGTAATTCCGTCGTCCAACTTTATTATTGCGGGTTCGGATAACATGGTAGACAGAATGCGTCAGATGTACGAGCAGACCGATTGTCCTATAACAATGGCAGGCCTTGGCGCGCAGGCTTATGCTCCGTATAATACACCGAGAAAACTGGTGGAAATACTTAGCGATAATAAGATAAAATTTTTCCAAATGGCGGCCGAGAGAGCTGTGTCACTTGGTGTTAGAGGAGAGTTTACGGCGGAATGTCTTGAAATAATGGGTATCAAAAATTACCGTATAATCGGCTGTCCCACTTGTTTCAAGTATTTTGATGGTATATATAAGCCTCTTGCAAAACCGACAGCCGATAAGATGATATTTACCGTTACGGGTAAAAATTCGGGAGAAAGCGGCATACTTGATTTTGGTATGAAGAATAACGGTACGCTGCTTATGCAGATGGTCACCGAAATGCCGCAGATACTTTTCGGCGAGGATATAACCGACGAGCAGTTTGAAAAAAGTTTCCCCGATCTTGGCATAGAAAAACAGGCATATATCGACTATGTAAAAGAACACGGAAAGATATTCTTTGATATGGACAAGTGGAACAAGTTTATGCAGGATGAGAAATTTACATTCTCGTTCGGCAGTCGCTTCCACGGAAATATGTCGGCGCTCAGAAACGGTATCCCCTCACTGTGGATAACACACGACAGCCGTACAAGCGAGCTTATAAATACGCTTAAACTGCCGCATATCTCTATTTCCGAGTTCCAAAGCATCGAAAGTATGGATCAGCTTTTGGAAAAATGCGATTATACGGAGTTCTATAAGGCTTATGGTCAGCTTTGCAGAGAGTATGCAGCGTTCCTTGATGAAAACGGCCTGAAAAATAAGTTTAAATTTGAAAAAAAGGCTTGACATTATGTACCAAATAGTGTAAAATAATAATGTTTTGAGTTATAGCCTTTTTTCGGACATTTGGGGCTGATGATTTAAAACGGGTTTCGCGGGAATGTTATCAAGGCAGTTGGCCTTGCGCTGCTTCCGGCATGGTTTTATTTTGATAAGTTTTTGAAAGGGGAATTTTCCAATGAGAACAACATTTATAGCTAAAACAGCTGAAATAGAGAGAAAATGGTATGTTGTTGACGCAGCAGATCATACATTGGGCAGACTTGCATCGGAAGTTGCAAGCGTTCTTAAAGGTAAGAACAAGCCTACTTATACTCCTCACCTTGATACAGGCGACTATGTTATCATAATCAATGCCGACAAGATCAAAGTTACAGGCAAAAAGCTCGATCAGAAGCTTTACAGAAAGCACAGCGAGTACACAGGCGGTTTCAAGGAAGTTACTTTAAGACAGATGCTTGACAAGAAGCCCGAAGATGTACTTGTACACGCAGTAAAGGGTATGCTTCCTAAGAACACTCTTGGCAAGAATATGTTAAAGAAACTTTATGTTTACACAGGCACAGAGCACGGTCACGAAGCTCAGAAGCCCGAAGTTCTTGAAATCAAGTATTAATAGTTAGGAGGATATATCATGGCAGAAACTAAATATTACGGTACAGGCAGAAGAAAAAGCTCAGTTGCAAGAGTTTATCTTGTTCCCGGTTCCGGTAAAATTACGATCAATAAAAGAGATATAGATGAGTATTTCGGTCTTGAAACTTTAAAGGCTATCGTTAAGCAGCCTCTTGAACTTACAAACACACTTGCTAAGTTCGACGTTAAGGTAAATGTTTGCGGCGGCGGTACAACAGGCCAGGCAGGTGCTATCAGACACGGCATCTCCAGAGCTCTTCTTGAGGTTGACGAAGATTTAAGAGTCGCACTTAAAAAGGCAGGTTTCTTAACAAGAGACCCAAGAATGAAGGAAAGAAAGAAGTACGGCTTAAAAGGCGCAAGACGTGCTCCTCAGTTCTCGAAGAGATAATGAAAACATTTTGGAAACCGCTGTTTTACAGCTTTTCAGATTGTTTTGTATCAAATTTGATGTTTATTTGATGTTTATCAATTAAAATTCCCTATGCAAATACAAGTTTTGATGATTGGTGTTCATATTTATGGCTTGTATATTTGCATAGGGATTTTTGCGTTTATTTGTCTTGCTTTTGCGTTTTATTACTTTTACAGTACAATTATAGCATAAAATATAAAACGCTTAAAAACGGGCAAATTTTAACAAATAAGCACATATCATTCTGAAAAGCCGTCAAGCGTGTAATCATCAAAGGTATGATTTACGATTTCGGGAACACTCTTTTCAGCATTAATATATATACGCTCTCCGTTAGATATAGTGTTCAGTTCGGCATCTGAAATATCGCTTTTACCAAAATACACTATTTCAAGCGGGTTTTGCATAATCTGTTTATTCTGATGTATCAAGTCTGTGATATGCAATGCCCTGTTGCTGAGTTTTTTATAAACATACAAATGGTCGATAGGATAGAAAACATTTATTGTTGCATACTCGTTTTTACCAGCGACAAGTTGCTTTTCAATCCAGTTTTTGATGTAAGCCAACATTGTAAAATTGCCTTGCATTTCTGCTTTTTCAATATAACCTCGTACTGTAAAAGTAGATAGTTCAAGCCCGCTTTCAAAAATGGCTTTTGCATCTGTTAATTCAGAAGCACTATAAAAAGTACCTTTTGCTAATATCTCCCGTACATTCAAATATTTAGCGTTTATCGCTTTTCGGGTCTGTTCATAAGCATCATTCAAATTTGCATCAACCTTTTTATTTGCCGTTTCAGCAATATCAGGCGAATAATACTCGTTATTTTGTTTTTTCTGATTATTCAGCTTTTGGGCTGTTGCGTAATAGTTTTCTAAGATTTTTTTTAATTCTTTGATGTAGATATTTTCCATAATAAATTCTCCTTTGTGATTATTTTTTACATTGTAATTTTTTCATAATTTTAGGACATAGTCCTTTAATTGTACTGAATAATTCAACCTCATCATCATCCCATATTAAAAAGATGTCAATAAAATTGTTATCATTTTTTGTCATAGTGCTTTCAATATTGCGTATACGCTTTTCGGCATATGATAAAAGTTTATTCAATGGTAACACCTCTTTTGTTGTATTTTGTTATAAAAAATCATATTTACTCGGATACTGCATTTTCAATATCATCAAGCCTTTGTTGTAAGTCATTCAAGGTTATCCAGTTTTCTGCATAGCTTAATATCTTTGATGCAGCATTATATTTTGTAAGTTCGTTATCGCTGTCTAAAAGCCTAATAAGTGTGTTTGCAGCTTTTTCGCTATTAGATGTCAATAATGTAGCGGTATTATCCAAAATTCGCTGTCTATATTCACTAAGCAGTTTTTTAAATTCGGGCTTTTTAATTCTCCTTGATATTGTGGTCGGTGTTGCTTTCAGCTCTGCGGATATTTGCCTTTGTGAATAACCTTGCAAAAGTAGTATTAAAATTGCCTCGTCTGATATTTTTGACATAATATCACTCCTTAAATGCCCGATATTTTGAGGTCGGGAAAATCTCTTTTAAGGTCTGATGCAAATATTGGATAATCCGATTTTGGCAAAATAATCCTTTTTGTTGAGCGTGTAAGTGTTCCGCTTTGCTTTTGCTTAAAAAGGATTAGTATTGAATTACGGGTATTTTCAAAATAAATGCCTTGCAATAGAGTTTCATTTTGGCTCACCAAACTTGCAATCAGAGAGATATATGTCCTTTTGGCAAGTGATAAACTAAGTAAATTTTTATAATTCATCAGTATTTGCTCCTTTCCTATAATTTGTGGGTTTATCTTCCTCCGCAGTTAAGTCAACCATTTCCGCATCAGGAAAATCTTGCTCCAATGCCGTAATTAGCCATAAATAATCATCATCCCATAGCTTAAAAGCGTTAGAATGAATACAATTATTGCGGTCAATAAGGTATACAGTTATGATTGATACTAAACGCCCCGATGCCGTGTGTTTTCGGTATAGGGTTAATTTTTGTAACTGTTCTTGATAGACGCTGCATTTTGATATAATCAAGCTGTAAATTTTTTGATACGGTTCAAGTTGATTAAGTTCTGACAAGTTCATATTTTTTCTTCTCCTTAATTTTTTGTTATAAACTGTAAGTTGCGAGTTGCAAGATATGGCAAAGTTTGTAAATAGACTATTAAAAATAATAAACTAAAATAAGTGTGTTATTTAAGACTATTGATTTTGTTAACAACACTCAAAAAAATATCAATTTTGTTTATTGAAAATGTTAATCTATTCAGCTGTACTACTATTAGAAAAGTTAGTATTAGAATACTTTTTAATCATCGCCCTTGTCATTTCTGCGGGCTCAATGTTAAAACTCTCAGTTCCCCACAATTGCCATTTATCAGAATACGTATATATACTGCGTTTCTTTGGTCGATTACTACTCTGACAGGCAACGCATTTTATAAAACCGTGTAAAATTAACTGTTCAAGGTCGCGGTAAAAAGTCATCAAATTTGATTTTGAATAAATCTTTAATTGTTCGGTGACTTCCCAAACTGATAAACTGAAAAATGGGTCAATATATTTTGGTGTTTCCAATCCCTCAAATTGATTGAATAGGGCTTTTTTATCGGCTGTTCTTTGCCCATAAAAGCGACTTTTGGCGTACAAATATAATACTTGTTGTCGTGGTGTTAAATCCATCCAAGCTGGGCTCATTAGCATACTCATATAAATATTTGCGGATGTATCGCTTTTGTTGCCCACGCTTTCGAAGGGTTTTTTTTGGTATTTTTTTCTTTTTTGCATAACTCATTAAAAATTTTCCTGTGGATTTTCAAGCATCTCAACTAATCGGTCGTAGTTGATTAAAACCTTTCGCCCTGCATTGATTGAAGGCAGCTTGCCTTGTTTAGCCATAACACGCAAGGCATTCTCAGGTAAAATTCCTGTTGCTGCTGTTTGTCGGATGGTCATAAATTTCATAGAAAATCTCTCCTTTCGTTGAACGGTTTTAAATTTATTCTTGACAATTCCAATTATAGAACATATAATATACTTAATACAAGTGTATTCTTAGTATATGTTATAAAGTGAAAGGAAGTGAAATATACTTATATGAAGTATACAATTAAGGGCATAGGAGAAAGAATTAGAGAAAAACGCAAGGAAAAGGGCTTAAAACAATTGGATGTATCGGAAAACATTCATATTTGTAATACAAAATTAAGTGCTATTGAGAATGATGCTGAGAAAAAAGGTGTTTACGCAATAGAGTCAATTAAATTAAAGCAGTTATTTGATTTATCGGAACAACTTGGCGTTGATGTTGGATATTTATTAGGTGAGTATGAGTCTAATACACAAGAAAATGAATTTATTAAAAATCATACCAAACTTAGCGAAGCTGCCATTATTAAACTTATAGAAATTAAATCCCTTAAATATGGCGAAATAACGAAGATTTTAAGCAAGCTAATTGAAAATGATGATTTTATTCACCTGCTCATTGATTTATCAGATTATAAAGAAAACTTATATGAAATGTTGTCAAATGGAGAAAATGAGAAAATGAAATATGAATTGTTTAAGATGCAAACAAGTTTTATCAGAATTGTTGATGCAATAACAGAATTGCAAAAGAATAAAGAAAAGCTAAACCGTAGAAAACGACTATTTTAAGGAGGTTTTATTATGGCAACTATTCAAAAACGAAAAAACAGTTTTCAGATTATTGTATCTCTCGGATATGACAGCTCTGGAAAACAAATTCGCAAGACAACTACATTTAAACCGCCCGAAGGTACTACACCTAAAAAAGCAGAAAAAATGGCAGCTGCATTTGCATCAGACTTTGAAAAGAAATGTCAGGGTTTATCAGCTCTAAATGAGAATATGAGATTTTCTGATTTAGTAGAGAAGTATTTTGAATTATATGCACCGACTTTAAAAGAGGTAACGGCATACACATATAAGGGTCAGATTGAGCGACATTTGCTGCCTGCTTTTGGCAATACCAAACTTAAAGATTTTAGTACAGCAAAATTATCGGCTTTTTTTAAAGATATTGATTTACAGCCGTCAAGCTGTCGTAAATTATTGGTTATTTTAAAATCTGTGTTTTCTTTTGCTGTTAAGCAAGGTATAATCGAAAAATCGCCTTGTACAAATGTTATTTTGCCGAAAGCAAACAATGTTGATGATGATACACCAGTAATGACAGAATTGCAGATAAAAGAGCTTATTTCAATGCTTAAAGCGGATGATGTAAAAGAGAGCCAATTCTCTGCTATTATAATGACTTTATTATATACTGGAATGAGGTCTGGAGAATGTTTAGGTCTGCAATGGGCAGACGTTGATTTTGACAATAATTTAATTCATATTCGACATTCTTGTGCTGATTGTGGCGGAAAACATTGGCTTGATGCTCCTAAAACAAAAAATTCAATCAGAACAATAGGCGTAAGTGAAGAATTAAAGCAAATTTTATTAGCACATAAAGCATCACAACAAAATATTGCTTTAAAAGTTGGCAAAGGATATAATCCTCTCAACCTTGTTTTTACATCAGCAACAGGAACATTTAAAGATAGGTCACAACTGTTATATGAGTTTAAACGCTTTATAAAAGGCAAAGACTTTGAAAATATATCTTTGCATAGTCTAAGACACGCAAACGCAACTTTGCTTATTATGAACGGAATTGACATAAAATTAGTATCTGCACATTTAGGTCATTCAAGTATTGCTATTACTGGAGATATGTATGCAGATGTTCTTGAAAAGTCAAAAAGACAAATGGCTGATTTAATATCATTATCACTTAACAGCTGATGTTTAAATGATGTTTATTTGATGTTTAACGCTATTGAATTTTATTAAATGATATGATACAATAATAGTGTGAAAAGCTCTATTTTATTACACTTTGCGGGACGAGGAGAAATGATATAAAATGTTTAATTTAATACTCAAAGAGATAATATTTTACGTTTTCTTAAAAACGACAACAACCCTGAAAACAGCTTGTTTTCAGGGTTTTCTTTATGTCCGTTAAAACTGTAAAATAGGTCATTCAGAGACGGTAACTAACAAGTAACTAACAAGTAACTAACAAATTTTTTATGATCCTTTGCAAATAAATAGCTTTATTGTTCGGGAAATCATGTTAATTTTTTTGTAATAATTATTTAAGAAAATGTTAAATTGAAATGAATAATTTTGTATTGTATAATCGGATAAAGGAGATGGTTTTATGAGAAAAATTTTATTGATCTGCATAATGGGTCTTCTTTTTTTGACGGGATGTTCAAAAAAAGAAGAACAGTACGAGAATGTGACCGTAAGCAAAGAAGAACTGCCTGTTTATTTCAAACAAAACGGGAAGTACGGTTTTATTGATAAAAACGGAAATGTTGTCATTGAACCTAAATTTACAAAAACTTACGGTTTTAGTTCGGACGGAACAGCAGCCGTGAGCGAGGGAGGCTTTGTTTTTGGAGTGTTGACGGATAAATGGGGAATGATAAATACAAAAGGCGAATATATAATAAAGCCCGAATTCAGTTTTTTGGGATATTTTGATGAAAACGGGCTTTGTCCTGCAGGGAAAAATTTCAAATGCGGTTTTATAGACAAAACGGGCGAATTTATTATCAAGCCCGAATTTGATGATATATCTTATTTTGGAGATTCCGATATTGCACCCGCTATGAAAGGGAAAAAGTGGGGATATATAGATAAAACGGGAGAAACGGTCATAGATTTTAAATTTGATGAAGCGGAATGTTTTGCCGAAAACGGTATTGCTAAGGTTACCGTTGACGGAAAAAACGGGTATATAAACAAAACGGGGGAATATGTTATAGAGCCGAAATATGAATATTCGCTTGGGTTTAACAGCGTTGGTCTTGCAAGGGTATATGACCAACAAAACGATTATATGTATTTTATTGATGAAAACGGAGAAACGGTCATTGACTGTAAAGGCGGCTCGGCAGATGATTTTAGCGAAAACGGTCTTGCGGCTGTGCGAAATAAGGACAGGCTGTATGGATATATAGATAAAACGGGAGAGTATGTTGTAGAGCCGAAATTTGAATATGTGAGTGAAAACTGGAGCGAGGGCTATGCGGTGATCAAACAAAACGGAAAGGAAGGTTATATAAATGAAAAGGGTGAGATAGTTATTGAGCCTAAGTATGATCAGGCGTACCATTTTGACGAAAGTGACACGGCGCGCGTCAATCTTGGCGGAGAGTTATATTACATAGACAAGCAGGGGAATGTACTTTTTAAATCGACTTATAAAACGGCGGGAAGAATACTGCCGAACGGGCTTGCGGCAATATCCGAAAATGAAAAGTGGGGCTTTATGGATTCACAAGGGAATATAGTTATTGAACCAAAGTATGAGGAGGTACAGATATTTTGATAAAAGATTTTTTCAAAAAAATATTTATATTTATTAAAAACAATATTTTAAAAGTATCTGTATGGCTCTTGCTTTTAAGGCATATTTCAATAACCTCGGGCGCTGTTATTATATCGGCGGGGATGTTATTAAGTCCATCGGGCGGATATATACCGAATTTTCCGATGCTGTTTGAACTTAAAGAAAGATACAGCCCTCTGCGCCTGCTTATACCTGCGGCGATACTTACTGTAGTTTCGGCAATAGCCGCGAAAAAAGGGATCATAAAATACAGACGTGTTGGAAAAGCTTTTACATCGATACTCTGGGTACTGTCTGTGATAGGGTGTTTTGCGATAGATATGGCTATTGATATGCTTTTGAGCGTGTAAGTTGCTTTTAAGGAGAAAAATATGGAAAAAAACAAAACTTTTGTATTTTTTATATTTATGATAATTATATTTTATGCTGTACCTGCGGTATTTACGCTGCTTTTATACTGTGGGGTCCTGACTCGGAATTTTTATTTGTCGGTTGAAGATACTGTTTTTGAAACTTATAAAAATTGTGCGGTCATCATTCCCGAACCGGGGTTTGCAATATACTTTGTTCTTATCGGGGCAGGGGCTTTTCTTCTCGGCGCTGTGTCAAAAAAGCGGGCTGAATGTATTTCTTGCGTGTATAATAACGGCTGTTGTGGCAATACCACAGGCGTGGGATCTCAGATATGTGGACGAGGGCACGGGGATAATATCTGCGCTGACGATCGTTATCCCGACGGGAATATGTGCTTTAATGGGATTTTTCGGATATGAACTTCATAATTGAAAAAATATTAAATATTTTCCGACGTTTTATGCCTTTAAATTGTATTATTAATAAAGGGAGGTAATTATCATGTCGGAAAAACTATACGGAAGAATAAAATATACGCTTTTATTGATCATTGTAATATGTATGGCGTATTTTGTGTTTTATTATGATTTGAAAAAAGATGAGAATATTATTGTTTTTGCGGGGTTTACGGGCGGATTTTACCGTGATGCGGCTTTTACTGCGGTATCTTTGGCATTTGCGGGCATAATTGCCGCGGGCTCTGTATACAAATTCGGGAAAAAGCTGCCCGTTTCTCTGTTGCTTGCGGAATTTTTGCTGCTGTTGACGGCGTTTGCGTTTTTTCCTAAAGATATATCGTCATACAAAGAATTTGATGTTATCCATTCGCCCGATGGCAAACATATCGTCTTGGTAAGACCCGAAGAGCCGAAAAGCGGGTTATTTGGCTTTGGTACATCGGAGACAGAGTATTATCAGCCCATAGGCAGGTTTTTATATCATAAAAGCTATTCAGCTATTGAGGAAATGCCTGTAATAAAATGGGATGATGAGGGATTTTACGGGTCGGAAAAGTCCGACAGATACATAGGCAATTTTGCCCGCTATACTCCGTATAATGAGGAGGTGCGAAAATGACGGCAAAGAGGATATTTCTGCCGATAGGTTTTTTGATATTTATTTGGGGACTTATTACCTTGCTGCCTGCGCTATACAATAATGCACAGCTTGTAAAAACAACAGCCGTAATTACAAAAGTCGGCGAGACAAAATACGATCATCTGCCCGAAATAACGGCACGGTACATTGCAAACGGCACGGCAAGGAAAATTTCCAAAACAGATCATTTCAATTATCCGCCGTTCGGAAAAAATGAAACGGGATATACATTTGATATATACTATAATAAGAACTATCCCTACAAATACGAGCTTTACAAGTACGACACAACATTAGGCATGGTAATAACGGGTCTGGGAATTGTTATATTTGTTTTGTGCAGAAAAGCCTTAAAGGGTTATTTTAAAGATTTTTTGCTTGAACACAAGCTTTTGCTTTTGTTTACGGTTGTGCATATATGCAATTTTTTGTATCTTATATATAATATCGCACTTGACAGCTGGGGCGTTGTTATGCCTTTATGTGCCGAATATGTCCTTGTGCCCGGAAATATTATCGGGCTTGTTATAGCCGCACTTAACGATTCATATTGATGATAATATCATTGATATTTTTTTTACGCCTTCGGTCTTTTTTTCCTTCTGTACCGAGGGCGGTTTTTATTGTGTAAAAGTTTATTTGATTTTTTTTTTGTTATATGTTATAATAATATAAATTTAATAAAAAAAGGTAAAATTATGTTTGATAAAGTTATTGAAACTATTAAACAATTTGATATGCTTAAAAAGGACGATAGTGTTGTTATCGGCTTATCGGGCGGGGCAGACAGCGTTACGCTTGCACATATACTTTTAAGGCTAAGAGAAAAGTATTCTCTTGAACTGTCGGCGGTACATATCAATCACAATATCCGCACGGAGGGTGCGCTTAACGATCAACACTTTGTTGAAAATTTTTGTGAAAAATATTCCTTGCCGTTAAAGGTTTACAGTCTTGATATAAAGGGCTATGCCGAAAAAAATTCACTTACGCTTGAAGAGGCGGGGCGGCAGTGCAGATACAAGGCATTTAAAGAAGCAAATGCCGATAAAACGGCTGTTGCGCACAACCTTAACGACAACGCAGAGACAATGATAATGCGCCTTTGCCGCGGTACGGGCTTAAAGGGAATGGGAGGTATACTTCCCGTAAGGGATGATATTATAAGGCCGCTTATTATGTGCAGCCGAAGCGAGATAGAGCAGTACTGCAAAGAAAATTCGCTTTCCTACTGCACGGACGAGACTAACCTTGAGACCGAGTACACCCGCAATAAAATAAGGCATCTTATCCTGCCCGTCCTGGAGGAGATAAACCCTGGTGCAATTTCTATCTTAGGCAAAAACGCTTTCCTTTTCAGACAGGAAAATGAACTGATAGAAAAACTTGCGGATGAAGCATACGAAAAATACCGCAAAGACAACACACTTGATGTTGAAGGTCTTTTGTCGGTCGAACCCGTTATCCGCTACAGGGTGTTCCGACAGGCCTGTGAGAATGCTGTGGGGCTTAAAGACATAGCTTTTGAGCATATAGAGATAATTGACTCTCTTTTGGACAAGCCAAGCGGCAAGCGTGTTGACCTGCCAAAGGGGCTTAGTGTAGTAAAAGACGGCGGCAGCCTTGCTTTTGTCAAACGGCACAAGTCTTTTGACATTGAAATAAAAACAGGCGTTCCCGTTAATGTAAACGGCAGAAATTATCTGCTTTCAAAAGACAAACTGCCCGACAGACCATATATCGGCATAAAATGCGATACAGACGGAGAGTGGCGGATACGCACACGTCTTGCGGGCGACATTTTTATGCGTGGTGACGGCCGCCGAATAAAATTAAAAAAGTTTTTTAACGACAAAAAAATTCCCGTTTCAAAGCGGGATGAAATAGTGCTGCTTGCAAAGGAAAACTTTGTTTACTTTGCCGACGGCATAAAAAATAAATTTAAAGAAGAAGACATCTATCTTTATGTATGGGAGGAATAACTATGAGCGACAAAATTACCGAATTCATATCGGAAGAGAAGATCAAAAACCGTATCAGTGAGATCGCAGTACAGCTTAACGAAATGTTCAAGGGTCAGACAGTTACTGTCATCTGCACACTTAAAGGTGCTTTTGTTTTTACGGCAGACCTTATCCGTCAGCTTGATTTTGATGTAAGAATGGAATTTGTAAGTGCAACAAGCTATAGAGGTACGGAATCAACGGGCAAGCTTGTGATGAGATATCCGCTTGATAATTCTGTTGAGGGCGACAATGTGATACTTGTTGAAGATATCCTCGATACGGGCAGAACATTGAAATATCTTTACGATTATGTTAAAGAAAAAAATCCCAAGAATCTTAAATTGGTCGTTTTGCTTGACAAACCCGACAGACGTGTTGCGGAGATCCAAGCCGATATTGCGGGCTTTACTATCCCAGACAAGTTTGTGGTGGGCTATGGTCTCGATTACGAACAGAAGTACAGATATCTGCCTTATATCGGTGTTATAGAACCAACAGAGGAAAAGTAAGTGAGCGGCAAAAAATTTAAACTCCCCGATTTAAAAACTCTTTCCGTGAAAGATAAAGCGGTATTGTTTTTTATACTGTGTATTATTGCGGAGCTTTTTGTGTTCAACATAAATGCGTTTCATCTTGTCGGAAAACAGTACGAAAAGAAACATCTGCATTTTGCCGATGCACAGACCGAAAATTTTGATATATCCGCAAACCGCAATATCGGAAGCGGAAGCGGATATATCGAGTTCAAGGATCTGAATATGCCTGTGGGCACGATAACCATAGATACCGCAAGTTCAAGCAAAAGCAGCGTAAATATCAGTATTGACGTTACGGATGATACACATTGCGGACATTACTACGGCGGGCTTGCAAAGGCGGAAGTTATAAAGAACAACAAAAGCAGTCAGACTATTATCTGCAATTTCTTTGGCAATACGCATGATCTGAAATTCAATTTCAATGCCGACGGCGACGAAATTATAAGGATTAGATCCATAAAACTGAATGAGCCTGTTGGACTGAGATTTTCGTTTTTAAGGATATTTATGCTTTATGCTTCGATAATGCTGTTTTATCTTGTAAAACATTATCTTGGACAAAAACAGGGTGAAAAACGCAGTTTTGCGGCAAAGGAAAAACTTGTGACGTATTGTGCGTGGGGCGTGACGGCTTTTGCGCTGTTGTTCTGTCTTTACCTTACAAATTCGGGCAGATATACAAACCCGAATCATTCGTTTTCCGAGGATTGGAAAATGACCGAAGGCAATCAGATGACAAAGGAACTTGTCGATGCTTTCAGAAAAGGTACGACAGTGCTGAATGATGAGCCGAATGAGGCTCTGGAGGCGCTTGATAATCTGTACGACTGGAGCCAGCGCGACAATATCTCCTATCCATGGGATCATCTGTATTTTGAGGGGAAAGTTTATTCATACTATGGCATTGCGCCTGTTTTACTGCTGTTTTTGCCGTATAATGTTTTGACGGGATACTATTTTCCGAGCAGCTGGGCGGTATTTCTGTTCTGCGCTGTCGGCATAGTTTTTCTTACAAAATTTTATCTTTTGCTGATAAAGAAATTCTTCTCCGATATTACGGCGGAAACCGTTTTTTGGGGACTTGTTATATTACAGCTTACGACAGGCATCTATCTTTGCCCGTTCAATGCAAATTTCTATGAGATAGCGCAGGCATCGGGGTTTGCGTGTCTGCCGACGGGCGCATATTTACTTTTAAGGTCGAATGTGCTTGGCAGCGGCAAGATCAATAATAAATTCCTTGCGGCAAGTGCTGCGGTGCTTAGCCTTGGCGTGCTTTGCCGGCCTACGCTTGCGGTCTACTGCATTGCTGCGCTGTTTTATATCTATGTAGGCTTTATGACAAAGTTAAAGGGTATAAAAGCGGATAAAAAGGCTGTTAAAAAGACTTATATCTCGTATTTTGTTTCTGCGCTGCTGCCGTTTGTCTGCATCGGTCTTGTGCAGATGATATACAACTATGTGCGTTTCAAGTCTGTGTTTGATTTCGGTATACAATATTCGCTTACCATAAATGATTTTACACAGACGGAGTTTCACACACAGCTTGCGGCTATAGGTTTTTATAACTACCTGCTGCTTTTCCCGGGAGCAAAGGATGTATTTCCGTTTTACTCTAACCCCGGAGTGCTGCAATTTTCGCCGCAGGGCTATTATTTTGTGGCAACAAGTGCATCTGTGGGTCTGTTATGGCGGGCTCTGCCTGTTACATCCTATTTCAAGGCTAAAAAAGCTTATGACATATCAAAGGATGAAAACAAAAAATATTATGCCTTGCTTATTTTTATAAGCTGTCTGCTTTGCCCGTTTATAATTATATTCTCTATATGGGAAAGCGGTTACGGCGCAAGATATATAGTGGATTTCGGATGGCAGATAGTAACGGGCGCATATATTATTGCATTTACGCTTTACAGACACAGCGGGAGCGAATTAAGGGCATTTCTTAACAGACTTATGCGTATAAGTTCCGCCGCGGCCTTTGTGTTTCTTATAGGCGATATGTATATGTGGATAGTCAATGCCGTCAATGTCGATCAGCGTGCTGCCTTATATTCATTTACAAGATTATTTGAATTTTGGAAATAAAAAAACGGGTCTCTTTTACAGAGATCCGTTTTTGCGTCTGTCGGATGACAGAATATTGAGTTTTATAATAAAATCCTGTTTGTTTTTCTTGACTATAACATCGAGAATAACTCCTATTGCAAATGATATAACGCCTATAACTGCGCATATCATCGAGCATATAAGTGTCGGGAAGCGCGGTACTTCGTGTATGCTGAAATATTCGGCAAGTATCGGGATAAACAAGCCTAACGAAACCAATACAAAAAGAGCGGCGATAGTGCCGAAAAATATCATCGGTCGGTATTCCTTGAACATTATTGCAATAGTTTTGAGGACTTTCATGCCGTCGCTGAATGTATTCAGCTTGGAAACGCTGCCCTCGGGTCTGTCGCGGAAGTCGATAGGTATCTCCTTTAAATTAAAACGCTTGTCAAGGGCATTTATCGTCATTTCCGTTTCTATTTCAAAGCCTGCCGATGTAATGGGCATCATTTTTACAAAATCATAGCTGAAAGCGCGGTAACCTGTCATTATATCCTTAACATCGCTTTTGAAAAGCTTATTTATAAGGTATCTTACAAGTTTGTTGCCAAAACCGTGGAACATACGCTTGTTTTCGCTGAAATAGGTGCTTGAAAGTCTGTCGCCTATTACCATGTCATACCCGTCGTTAAGCACATAATCACACATTTCTCTTGCGTGTTCGGCGGGGTATGTATCATCGCCGTCTATCATTATATAGCAGTCTGCATCTATATCCCTGAACATACTGCGTACAACATGGCCTTTGCCCTGACGGTATTCTTTTCTTACAACCACACGTTCGCCAATGGAAGAGGCTATTTCATAAGTCCTGTCGGTGGAGTTATTGTCGTATACATATACGGTTGCCTCGGGGAGTGCATTCAGAAAATCTCTTGCAACTTTTTCTACGGTTTTTTCTTCGTTGTAGCACGGTACAAGAACCGCGATTTTTTTATTTTCCATTTTTTATACCTGCCTATTGAAATTTTTTTTGTTTAGTAGTAAAATAAATATGATTTTGCTATATAGAAAGGAATTTATTTATGTCTCAAAAAAACGTCTCTATATATTCATATAATATAAAACAAATATTGAAAATAACGGCTGCCGCCTATTTTTCGTGTGCCGCAATAACCACATTTTTGCTTATGAATACGACAAGCATTATGGCATTTTTTATTTTTGCCGCTCTTTTGCTTTTGTTTAAAGTAAGGTTTGAAGGAACAAAAAAAGGTACTCTTGTTCCTTCCGTGTTCTGCGGTGTATTGTTTTCGCTTTTTATTTCCATGTTCAAATTCCGTTGGATGATAGAACAGGACAGCATTTTTTATATGTTTACAATGCCTGTCGGGCTGTATCTGTTTTTTGAAGCAGTTACAAATATTGTGTATGCACGCATAAAGGATGTTGTGTTTTGCGAAAAAAATGATACAAGCAAAAAGAAAAAAGTGTTTTTTACATCCATGGCAGTAATGCTTATTATGTGGCTGCCGCATTTTTTGAGATTTTACCCCGGCAATCTGACTAACGATTCGATAAATCAGCTTAATCAGGCTTTCGGGAATTATCCTTTGTCCAATCATCATCCGCTGCTGCATACGGCTATAATAAGGCTGTTTGTTGGGAGCGGCTGGATAGTTTCCGGCGATATAATACATGGTATTGCGTTTTATTCTGTTTGCCAGGCAATAATGCTTGCGGCATCATTTTCCTATCTTGTTGTTACGCTTTACGGTTACGGCTATAAAAAAATCGTTCTTGCCGCTGTCGTTTTGTTTTATGCATTGCCCTCTTATCACGGCAACTACAGCATAACAATGTGGAAAGATATCTGGTTTGCCGCTGCCGCCGTTGTGTTTTGCACAACTTTGTGGAGACTTATCATAAAGCTTGAAGGCAACAACAAAATACCGCTCTTTGAGGGCATAATGTTTGCTCTCGGCGGCTTTGGATTTTGCCTTTTCAGAAGCAACGGACTGTATGCCTATATTTTTATGCTGGTAATACTTGCAGCTATATATGCAAGAAAAAATATAAAAGTAATTGGACTTACAGCGGCGGTGCTTGCCGTGGCTCTGGTCGTAAAAGGACCTGTTTATAAATCGCTTGGCGCTGTGCCGTCCGAGCCTACGGAATCGCTCGCCATACCGCAGCAGCAGATAGCGGCTGTGATAAAAGGCGGCTATAAAATAAGGAGCGAGCATAAAGAACTTATCTCGCATCTTATCGAGCTCGAAAAGATCGAAGAGCTTTATTCTCCTAACAATGCCGACCCGATAAAGTTTTATATCAGGGATAACGGCGGGGAAGAGTACATATCGGAACATAAAGGCGAGTTGTTTAAAGCATGGTTCCAAATAGGCCTTAAACATCCGATAATATACACCCTTGCATTTATCGACCAGACTTACGGATATTATTATCCCGATGTACAGTACTGGATATACGCTTCACAGCTTTGTAATGACAATTTTGAGGATCTGTATCAAGATCCGAGATTGTCGGAGGGTCTGTGTGAAGTGTACGATAAATTTGTTCAGTCCTATAAGAAATACCCCGTCTGGGGTCTGCTGTACAGTATAGGTGCAATGACTTGGGTTTGCGTTTTTACATTAGGTGCGGCATTTTTAAATCAAAAAAAGAAAATGCTTTTGGTTTTTGTGCCGATAATATGCGTAATACTGACTATTTTGATGGCTACACCGATATTTGCGGAGTTCCGTTACGCATACAGCGTATTTACGACAGTACCGCTTTTCTGTACCCTGCCTTTTTACAAAAAAATGCAGTAAAATCACTTTTTTATTATAAACCATATAAGATATAATGTCAAGTTTTGCAAGTGCCGCAGTTATTCGCTGCGGCGCTTTTTTTGTCTTATTTTGCCTTGTATATCCTATCTTTGTACGGAAACACTATTTATAAAAGAAACATTAGTTTTAGGAGATGAGGATATGGCGGTGACAAAGGTCGAAATATGCGGTGTCAATACGGGCAAACTTCCCGTGTTGAAAGAAAGCGAAAAAGAAGAATTGTTCAAGCGTGTCAAACAGGGTGATTTGCAGGCCAGACAGGATTATATATACGGAAATTTAAGACTGGTTTTAAGCGTGATACAGCGCTTTAACAACCGCGGCGAAAATATAGACGATATATTTCAGGTCGGATGTATAGGACTTATAAAGGCGATAGATAATTTTGATACCTCACATGGTGTCAAATTCTCGACTTATGCGGTGCCCATGATAATCGGAGAGGTAAGACGGTATCTGCGTGACTACAGTGCTATACGCGTAAGCCGTTCATTAAGGGATACGGCGTATAAAGCTTTGCAGGCAAAGGAGAAACTTACTGCCGCCAACAACAAAGAACCCGATGTTGAAGAAATAGCCAAGGAGCTTAATTTATCAAAACAGGATGTTGTTTTTGCGGTCGAGGCGATACAAACTCCCGTGTCACTTTTTGAGCCTGTGTACCATGACGGAACGGATGCGATCTTTGTAATGGATCAGATAGGCGACGAGAAAAACAGTGATGAAGTGTGGCTTGAAAATCTTGCACTTAAAGAGGCAATGGAAAAATTGAGCGAGAGGGAACGCTATATTATAAAACTAAGGTTTTTTAAGGGTAAAACACAAATGGAGGTAGCAGATGAGATAGGCATTTCTCAGGCGCAGGTCAGCCGTCTTGAAAAGGGTGCCTTAAAAAATATGAGAAAGTATGTGTAGGGTGATAGTATGAAACTGATAAGGGACAGGGTAAATCTTTATGTGGAACAAAACGATAAGTTCAAGGGGTTTTATCTTTGCATCTGCCTGCATCAGCCGCTCAAGGAGGAGACCGTGACCAAAAACCGCCTTTTGTCGCTGGTGCTTGGCTGTGCGTGTGAAAAATACAAAACTCAGACAAGTTTAAATACCGCACTTGCGGAATGTGACGGGGCGCAGTTAAGGATAGAATCCGTAAAAAAGGGCGACAGGATAATTCTTCAACTGCTTATCGCCGCACCGAAAGGGAGCGAAGAAGAGCAGTTCAGGCTTTTGAGCGAGGTAGTGAACAAGCCTTATCTTAAAGCGGATGATTTTGCCGTTTCACGAAAAAAGCATCTTAAAAATCTTATTGAAAACAAAATAGCCGATAAAAAGCATTATGCACTGGACAGGTGTATAGAGCTGATGTTTGAAAAAACGGGTTTCGGTATAGACGGTGACGGTATATTGGGCGATCTTTGCGGAATAAAAGACTTGTACGGTTATTATCGTTCCCTTTTTGAAAATTCAAAGATAGATGTATTTGTGCTTGGCAATATGAGTCCCGAAAGGGCTGAGGAATTGTTCAATAAGTATTTTCCCGAGATGAAAAGTATAGAAATAAAGTCGGGTAAAGCCGCAGCATCGGAGTATAAAAAAGTTATAGAGCGCACGGAGGGCGACAGGGCAAAGCTTTGCATAGGTGTCGATATGGGCGAGGGCAGCCGGTTTGAAAAAATGGTGTTCAACGAATTTTTCGGTGTGGGAGGTTCGTCCAGGCTGTTTGAAAAGGTCCGAGAGGAAAACGGTCTTTGCTATTATATTTCAAGTACTTTTTACAGTCTATACAACGCAATGTTTATTCAGGCGGGAATAGATGAAAAAGACCTTGAAAAAACCATCGGCATAATTTCAAAACAGCTTGAAATACCGCCTACGGAAGAAGAAATAAAAAGGGCAAAACGCTCCGCCGCGGATTCTTTGCGCATAATCGAGGATTATCCGACCGCTCTTATGGATTTTTATTTGACGCAGGGAATATTTGAGGACGGCGTAAGCGTGGAAGAAGCTATAGAAAAAATAGAACAGGTCGAAAAGATAACGCTGAGACCTAAGATCAGCGTGGTATATCTTCTTGGGGGTGAAAAAATTGACGGTTAGGCAGCTTTCATCGGGTGTGAAATGTTATATTATCCCCCAGAAGGGCTTTGTGCAGAAACAGGCAATGGCGGTGGTGCGTTTCGGAAGTGATACGGCAGGATTTACGGCAAACGGCATACATTTTGACGTGCCCGCGGGAACGGCACATTTTATGGAGCATAAAATGTTTGACAACAACGGCGAAAATGCAATGGAGACATTTGCAAAGCTGAGCGCGGATGTAAACGCATACACCGCCTTTGACCAAACGGCGTATTATTTCAACTGTACGGATAATTTTTATGAGTCTCTTGCGGAACTTGTAAAAATGATCTCGACACCCAATTTTACAAAACAGGGCATTGAAAGCGAAAGAAAAATAATATCGGCAGAGATAGATATGTATAAGGATGATGCGCCGTGGCAGGCATATTTCGGCCTGCTTGGTACAATGTTTCCCGCGCATCCGATAAAAAACGAGATAACGGGCAGCAAAGAAGATATTGAAAAAATAACCGAAGAAATTTTGTACCTGTGCTACAACAATTATTATACGCCAAGCAATATTGCTTTTATCGCTGCGGGAGATATAGACGAGGATAGGACGGCTGAAATAATAGAAAGAGGACTTTCTTTGCCGAAAGATACGGGTTCATGCAAGGATATCATAAAAGACTATGGAACGGGCGAAAAGCTTGTGCATAAAAATATGGATATAAAAATGCCTTTTTTCTATATCGGTTCAAGGCTTAAAGATACGGTGCTTACGGCACAGGAACTTGTCAAAAACCGCATTATGCTCGAATGTACGGCGGGAGAATGTTCTCCTTTTTATCAGGAACTTATCGACAAGGAGATAGTTGAGACTCCGCTTGGCTTTGACGTGATAATGGGCAGAGATTACGGCGCAAAATTTGTTTTCGGCGAAGCAAAAGAGCCGGAAAGGGTACTGGAAAGGTTTTTGAAAAACCGAAAAGGCGGGCTTTTGAATATTGAAGCGGCGGCGAAAAAACAGCGTTCTGCAATTATTATGCAAACGGAGAGCATAAGCGGTATCTGCGGTGTTCTTGCCGATTGTTTTGCCAAAGATATTGAATTTCTTGACATTTTGAAAAACTATGATACAATAGATACAGGCCGTTTTTTTGATACTGATGAGGATGATGTTTATATGAGCATCGTCGGCGGCCGCAAATAACAGGCAGGTGATATTTTTGGATAAACTTAACTCGCTGCCCGATGCTTGTTTTCCCAATCTTGGTATTTCGTTCGGGGAAGTGAACAGGGTAGCTTTTACGATATTCGGGTTTGATATATACTGGTACGGGCTTTTTATCTGTACGGGCGTTATACTTGGCATTTGTATGCTGATGTATAATATAAAGGCCGAGGGTGAAAACCCCGACCCATACATAGATTTCGTCTTTTGGGGCATAATTGCGGGTATCACGGGCGCAAGAGCCTATTACCTTATTTTTAACGACCATTCGCTTAAAAGCTTTTTTGCATTCCGTGACGGCGGACTGGCGATCTACGGCGGTGTGATCGGTGCTGTTATAGCGGTCATTGTTTATACAAAGTATAAAAAGCTTCCGCTTTTTAAATTTACGGATATATTTGCCGCACCTCTGCTTGTAGGACAGATAGTCGGCAGACTTGGGAATTTTGTAAACCGCGAAGCTTTCGGCAAGGCGACAACAAGCTTCTTTTCACTTATGTACAAGGCAGAAAAAGTGCCGCACCTTAAAATAAACGGCGATATCGGCGTATACCGCAATGCTGCCGAGTACCCGCTTACTTTTGTTAAAAATACAGCTTATATTTCCGTTCATCCCACGTTTTTATATGAGATGAGCTGTAATATTCTTATCGTTATTATTATGTGCCTGTACCGTAAGCACAAAAAATTTGACGGGGAGATATCTTGTATGTATTTTCTGTTTTACGGTCTGGGAAGATTTTTTATCGAAAGCATAAGGACGGATCAGCTTATGATAGGCGGTTTTCCCGTCAGTATGCTTTTCAGCGCATTGGTAAGCACCGCAAGTCTTATCACAATAATTATTTGCCGCAAAAGGGCGGCTAAAACGGTTCGTTAAGAGCCGTTTTATTTTTTTGCGGATAATTCTTTTCTCTTTGGCATAAAATGTTTTGTATAAAAACTACAGGGGAGGATCATAAATGGAACTTATAAAAGAAGAAATATCCGTAGACAGATTTGCGGCCGATGAAAAAATGCAGCTGATGCTTGAGGGGGAGATAGCCCTTGACGAAGAAATAAAAAGCATTATTTCAAAACGTGCGGACTGTTTTGTATCATTTTGCGGACAGACGGGGAACAGGCTTGAGTTCAGCGGTAATGCGGATATTGAGCTTGTATGCATGGATAAAAACGGACGTATATTCAATGTTTCTCAAAGTGAAGCAATAAATGACGGCATAGTTGCAGAGGGTATATTGCCGAAATGTATGCCGCAGTTTTCGTGCAGCACGGCAAGCCTTGAATGTGAGCTTATAAACGGCAGGAAGATAGGCTATAAACTTCTTTGTGATGTCGGCTGCCGCGTGTTTGATACATATACCGCACTTGCGGTCACAAAGATAGAGGGTGCGGACAGCGTTTTTGAAACAACGGCAAATTATGCAAAGTTTGTTTCGGGGAAGCCCGTTACAATAAAAATAAAGGACAATATCACTATAGGCCGTGATATGCCCAATATAGAAAATATTGCGGATATGACCGTACAGCCCGTAAATATGGTGACGGAGTGTGTTGACGGCGGACTTAGCGTAAAAGGCGGCCTGAAGGTCACTCTTTTATATAACGGCGACGAGGGGGACGACCCGCCCGAAAGCTACAGCGACGAGATAGAGATAAACGGAAGCTGCGAGATAGAAGATGCGGAGGCGGGAATGGTATGCAGTCCCGAAATACAGGTCGAAAACTCGTTTTACAATATTCTTGAGGACGAGGACGGAGAAAGCAGAATAGCGGAGATAGAGTGTGAGCTTTGCATATATCCTAATATTTTTGAGGAAAAGACGCTTACTTTGCCCGAAGATGCCTGCATAAAGGGCAGACTGCTCGATGTAAAGCGCGAAAATATAAAGGGAATTAAATACATTTGTTCCAATAAAAGCAGATGCCCGATAAAACAGCCTATAGAGACCAACGGCCCCGATATGCTGAGGGTATACAATGCCTTTGGCACGGTGACTGTGGACGATACAAGGGTAGAGGAGGACAGAACTGTCGTTTCGGGTGTTGCGGATATAAATGTTTTGTATGTGACGGGAAATGACGATGCGCCCGTCAGCGGCTTTACGGGCAGTATTCCCTTTGAACAGGTGCTTGAAACGAGGGGAAGTCAAAAGGGCATGAGGGCTTTGATCTCCGCCTCGCCGCAGCATATCGGTTTTAATATGCTTTCACAGCGCGAAATAGAAATTCGCGGCATGATAGCGGTGGATTGTATCATACTTGAAGATACGGATTTTGATGTGATAACGGATATTGAGGAGAAAGACCTGCCCGAGGGTTATCTTGACAGCCTGCCGAGTGTTACGGTCTATGTTGTGCAGTGCGGCGACAGTCTTTGGAAGCTTGCCAAGCGCTTTAACACCACAGTCGAAGAAATCGCAAAAATAAATAATATAGAAGACCCCGATATAATAAATGTCGGCGACAAGCTTATTATTTTAAAGGGCTGATAAAATGGTATATTATGTTTTGTTCGAGGATAAAATAGTATGCTTTTACTGCGGCGAGGATAAAAGCATTTACCGCCGCGAATATACGGACGGGAAGTGGAGCAGGGCGGTATGCGTGGCATCCGATGTGAGAAACTGTTATTCCGTGATGAATAATTCCGAGTTGATATGTCAGGAAACATTGGGGAATATAATTTTATGCAGGCAAAAAGACGGAAATTGGCATTGCGATACCGTCCTTGAGGGTAAGGGAAACTATCCTCCCGATATGCTTATGAACAGAATAGGGGAGGCTGTTGTTTACTGCCTGCCGAACGGAAGAGAAAGAACGCTTGTGCTTCAAAAGCAAAAAGACGGCAAGTGGACACAGTCGTCGCTGATAGACGGTTTTGTTCCTTTTCACGGTTTTCTGTATCGTACCGTGCCTTTAAGCGACGGCAGAGTGATACTTGTTTACCGCAAAAACAGCGCAAGACAGGAACTTGGCTTTCGTATGATAGATAAAAACGGAGATATGGGCGCATTTACAAGGGTATATACTTCATCGGGGCTTATAACCGACTGCAGTTTTGCCGAGGACAACGGCACGCTGTATTTTTTGTTTATCGTAAAGGGCAGGCTTTCGTCAAAACTTATGTATGCACATTTGCAGTCGGACGGAGCGTTTAAAAACGGACAGCCGCTTGTACTGTGGGAGGGCGGAAATACAGACTGTGCCTGTATAAGACGAAAAAACGGCAAAACAGTGACAGAACACGTTTCGGGCGGCAGGATATATACATTTGAGGGCGGCGAATACGGCTTTAAAAGCGGCGGCATAAAACGAACACCTTACACGTTCAAAAAAGCCGCAGTTATAAATGCAAGAGGTATGAGCGATATTATTGTACCGAAAGACCGCCCTTATGATGCCGATATTTCAATATTTCTTAAATAATATACAGCCTTAAAAAAACAGTCTGCTTCTCATATGGGGAAACAGACTGTTTATGTTAAGGTTTTTATCTCATATCTCTGTTTATATCAAAAAGATCGAGTTTGCTCTGGTCGATATTCTTTTCCATAACATCTACCATTGCGCTTAATGTATCGAGGGATGTGATAAGTGTTACGCTGCTTTCTACAGCCGTTCTTCTTATCTTGAAACCGTCTGAATGAGAGTTGTTTGCCTTTTTGGGAATATCCACTATAAGGTCAACAACACCGCTTCGGATAGTGTCCACAATATTGGGAACGCCCTCGCTTATCTTCTTAACGGGCTTGACTTCAAGTCCGTGCTCTTTAAGTGCTCTTGCCGTGCCGCTTGTGGCAACAAAACGGCAGCCCAGATTTTCAAAACGTCTTGCAATATCTATAAATGCCTCGTGATCCTGACTTCTTACGGTGGCAACTATCGTGCTGCCTGCGCGCGGAACTGTCATTCCTGCAGCAATAAAGCCCTTATAAAGTGCATTTTCAAGGTTGTAGCCAACACCCAGAACTTCGCCCGTAGAACGCATTTCGGGTCCAAGGCTGACTTCTACCTGCGGCAGCTTTTCCGTTGAGAATACGGGTACTTTGACCGCAACGACCTTAGGTTCTTCACAAATGCCTGTGCCGTAACCCATATCCGCAAGTTTTTCGCCAAGCATTACACGGGTAGCGATATCGATAACGGGTACACCCGTAACCTTTGTGATATAGGGCACAGTTCTTGATGAACGCGGGTTTACCTCGATTATATTAAGTTCGCCATGGTATTCGATAAACTGAATATTTATCATACCGATAACTTTAAGCGCAACGGAAATTTTCTTTGTAACGTCCATTATCTGATGCTTTATGTCGTCGGTAAGGTGCTGCGGCGGATAAATGGAGATACTGTCGCCCGAGTGTACGCCTGCGCGTTCGAGATGCTCCATGATACCGGGGATATAAACATCCGTACCGTCACAGATAGCATCGACTTCTATTTCACGTCCCGCAAGATAGCGGTCGATAAGTACGGGGTTTTTGCTGTCCTTTTCAAAGGCTTCACGCAGATATTTTATAAGCTGTTCGCGGTTGTAGGTTATTTCCATACCCTGACCGCCGAGAACGTAACTGGGGCGGACAAGCACGGGATAACCGAGGTTTTCGGCAACTAAAGTACCCTCTTCGACCGTCCACACACCTTTGCCCTTAGGACGGCTAATATTCAGCTTTTCAAGTATCTCGTCAAATTTTTCTCTGTCCTCTGCGGCATCTATCTGCTCGGGCTTTGTGCCGTAGATAGGTATATTCATCTCGTCAAAGAATTTTGCAAGCTTTATGGCTGTCTGACCGCCGAACTGCAAAATAACGCCGTCGGGACGTTCCCTTTCAACGACATTCAGAACGTCTTCTTCCGTCAAAGGTTCAAAATACAGCTTATCCGCCGTGTCAAAGTCGGTCGAAACGGTCTCGGGGTTGTTGTTTACGATTATTGTTTCTATACCTGCCTTTTTAAGTGCCTTTATGGAATGAACGGAGCAGTAGTCAAATTCGATGCCCTGACCGATGCGTATGGGACCCGAACCGATGACCATAACTTTTTTGCGGTTTGATACCACAACTTCGTCCTCGCTGTCATAGCTTGAATAGTAGTAGGGTGTTATCGCCTCAAACTCGCCCGCACAGGTATCTACCATTTTAAATACGGGCATGATATTGAATTTTTGTCTTAATGCGTAAATATCGGGAGGAGTGCAGCCCACAAAGTTTGAAATTGCCTTGTCGGAGAAGCCTTTTTCCTTATAGAAACGCAGGCTTTCCTCCGTAAAATCTTCAAGTTTGGTCTGCTTTAATTCTTCCTCCATATCGACTATGCTCTTTATCTTGTGTATAAAGAATAAGTCCATACCCGTTATCTGGCAGACTTTTTCAACGCGGTAATTGCGTCTTAACATTTCCGCAAGGTCAAAAAGTCTTTCATCATCGGGAACTTGTACACGCTTTTTAAGCTCTTCAAGGTCACGAGTCTTGCTTGATTTTCTTTCAAGGCCGTACTGACCTATCTCCAGCGAACGAACGCCCTTTAAAAGCGCGGCTTCAAAGCTCTTGCCGATACTCATTACCTCGCCTGTTGCCATCATCTTTGTGCCGAGAGTCCTCTTTGCACCGAAGAATTTATCAAACGGCCAGCGCGGGAATTTAAGTACAACATAGTCTATAGTAGGCTCGAAACAAGCAAAGGTCTTGCCTGTTACGGCATTTTTTATCTCGTCAAGGTTGTAGCCCAAGGCTATTTTTGCACCAACTTTTGCGATAGGGTAGCCCGTAGCCTTTGATGCAAGTGCAGAAGAACGGCTCACACGGGGGTTGATCTCGATAACCGCATAGTTGTAGCTGTTGGGGTCAAGCGCAAACTGTACGTTGCAGCCGCCCTTTATTTCGATAGAATTTATGATATTGATAGCGGCGCTTCTCAGCATCTGATATTCCCTGTCGGAAAGTGTCTGTGCAGGAGCAACAACGATACTGTCGCCTGTGTGGACACCGACGGGATCGACATTTTCCATAGAACATACGGTGATACAGTTGCCCGCGCCGTCACGCATAACCTCAAATTCTATCTCTTTCCAACCTTTTATGGATTTTTCGATAAGCACCTGTCCGACACGCGAAAGGTGGAGACCCTGAGTACATATCTCGCGCAGTTCGTCCTCGTTTTCGGCAATACCGCCGCCCGTACCGCCAAGGGTATATGCGGGGCGCACGATAACGGGATAACCGATAGTGTCGGCAAAATGTATAGCGCTGTCAACATCGGTCACAATGTCACTTTCGACAATGGGTTGATTTGTACGCTCCATAAGCTGCTTGAAGCTGTCGCGGTCTTCGCCTTCTTTTATAGATTCTATGGATGTACCGATAACACGCACATTGTATTTGTCAAGTATGCCCGCATCATAAAGTTCACAGCTTAAATTAAGGCCTGTCTGACCGCCCATACCCGCAATTATGCTGTCGGGGCGTTCTTTTTGAATGACCTTTTCAAGAAAATCTATTGTCAGAGGCTCGATATAAGTGTAGTGTGCCATGCCGATATCGGTCATTATAGTGGCGGGGTTTGAGTTTACAAGAACGACTTCAACGCCCTCTTCCTTTATAGACTCGCACGCCTGTGTGCCAGAGTAGTCAAACTCGGCGGCCTGGCCGATAACGATAGGGCCGGAGCCGATAACAAGCACCTTTTTTATGGAATTGTCCTTAGGCATTCTTCTTCGCCTCCTCAATTATCTTTAAAAATCTGTCAAACAAGACCTGTGTGTCCAAAGGTCCGGGGCTTGCCTCGGGGTGGAACTGAACGGAATATATGGGCTTTGTTTTGTGGCGTATGCCCTCGATACTGCCGTCGTTTACATTGATGAATGTAGGCTCGACCTCGTCCGTTAAATCGCATACAACAAAGTTGTGGTTCTGGCTTGTGATATATACACGGCCTGTTTTTACATCCTTAACGGGGTGATTTCCGCCGTGATGACCGAATTTAAGTCTTTTTGTATTGCAGCCCAAAGCAAGGCTTATAAGCTGATGTCCGAGACAGATGCCCAGAACGGGGATGCCGCTGTCGATAAGCTTTTTAACGACTTCGGTGATCTCGGGAATATCCTGCGGGTCTCCCGGGCCGTTGCCAAGGAAGATAGCATCGGGCTCGACCGCAAGAATATCCTCTGCGGATGTGTAAGCGGGGAATACGCTCAATTTGCAGCCGCGCTTGTTCAGATCGCGCAGAATACCATGCTTTATACCGCAGTCAAGCACGGCAAGGTGAGTGCCTTTGCCGCTTATAACATAAGGCTCTTCGCAAGTCGTTTCCTTTACGGCAAATTTATTTGTATAAGTATCGAATTTCTGCTGTATCTGGCTTGGGGTCAGATCGTCAACGCGGGTCGTTATAATGCCGCGCATTGTGCCGTTGTCCCTTAAAACACGGGTCAAAGCGCGGGTGTCAATTCCCTCAAGACCCATAATTTTATGCTGTTTTAAAAAGCCGTCAAGCTCCATTTCACAGCGCCAGTTGTTTGGTACATCACATTTTTCGCGAACGATAAAGCCTTTGAGATACGGTTTTTTGCTTTCCATATCTTCAAGGTTTATGCCGTAGTTGCCGATAAGAGGGTAGGTCATGGTAACTATCTGACCCGCAAAAGAGGGGTCGGTCAAAGTTTCCTGATAGCCCGTCATACCTGTTGTGAATACCACTTCTCCCACAGTCTCTTTAATATAGCCGAATGCACTGCCCTTGAAACGTGTGCCGTTTTCAAGGATAAGCTCGGCCTTGACCGTTTTTTCCATCAGATACATCTCCTTAAATCGTTTTTCATATCAATGCAGGCCTGTCTTGCGGCAAGGGCAAAATCCTTGTCGTTTGTAAAGCAGTCCTTGTATTGGTCTTTCATGTGTGCAGCGATTATGCCGCGTGAGGAATTGACGATAGCACCGATGCCGTTTTTGTCAAAACACACGGCAAGGTCTTCCGCTTTTCCGCCCTGCGCACCGTAGCCGGGTACAAGGAAGAAAGTGTGAGGCATAACTTCGCGAAGTCTTTTCGCCTGCTGCGGATGTGTTGCACCGACAACGGCACCGACACTTGAAAATCCGTGTTCGCCGACAAAATCGGCACCCCATTTTTCGATAAGTTCGCCCATTTTTTCATAGATAGGCACACCGTCAACAAGCAAGTCCTGAATTTCGCCGCTGTGCGGGTTTGAAGTCTTTGCAAGCACAAATATACCCTTTTCGTAAGCACGGCAGTCGTCAAGGAATGGTGTGATGCCGTCCGAACCGAGATAAGCGTTTACGGTAACAAAATCATGTGTAAAGCAGGAAAATTCTTCTTCTCCGACACGGCATTTGCCCAAATGAGCATCGGAATAAGCCTCGGCGGTGGAGGAAATATCACTGCGCTTAATGTCGCCTATAACGATAAGACCTTTTTCGGCAGCATATTCACAGGTCTTGATATATGCTTTCAGACCGTCTATTCCGTAACGCTCATACATAGCTATCTGGGGCTTTACTGCAGGCACGATGTCGCATACATTGTCAATTATCTTTTTGTTGAATTTTAGCATCGCCTTTGCGGCTGCCTTTGGCGTATAGCCGTACTTGTCGTAATATTTTTCCGTAATGTATTCGGGAATGTAGTTTAAACGGGGGTCGAGACCTACGACCGTAGGATTGCCCGTTTCGTTTATTTTGTTGATAAGTTTGTCGATGATTAACATTTTTCTTCCTCCTTGTAATTTTTGTATGTTGTTATAAATCCGATTTAGATTATTTATATCAAATTTTGCAAACACTCACGACCTATCTCTATTGCCCTGTCCGGTGAGTCGGCTATATGTTTATGATCCAAAATATCGCGATAATCGAACCAATCAGATCCAAGACATTCTTCGGTAATTCTTTTTTGAACCCATGTTTCAAAATAAGTTTTTTCTTTATAGACTTCAAATTTGTATTCCTTGTTATCGGAATATTCTTCATAAACCATGTTATCACGCATACAGGCATCTCCTTTGCGGTTGTTTTTAAATCAAGGTTTTCCAAATTATGACTGCAAGAAGTACCCAAAACCCAACAAACAGAAGCACAAACGGAAGTATATACAACAGCGAACATATATAATACAACTTTGCATCTTTTCGCATATTTATAATATCTTCATCACTCAGCTGCTGTACGGTTAGTTTTTTATCAAACAACAGAAACTGCGCAGCAGGGATGGGGCGTATATCGTCTTTGCGTGCAGGCATATAAGAAAAAGTTTTTCGTATCGGGTCATGTTCTCTGCCCATATACCGCTCATAAAGGTCGGGATAACGCTCTTTAATGATAAAATCGCCTTTTTTCTTGAACTCGGATGAAAGCATAAGGCTGATAATTACTTGCAGAGTAATGTAAGATAACGCACCCGGACCAAAAAAAACGGTGTCCAACCCTGCATATATAATAATTGTTATATATATCAGGTATATTATGGCCTCGATTATCAGGTATTTGTGGATAAAACATTTGTACATAATAATCACCTCGATTTATATTCGCTTTTGGAAGCAATAACAAGTGTTACAGTTTCTTCGGTGTCAAAACATAAATTCCCAAATTGAAAAGCGATCATATGATTTTAGTTCTCCTATGAATACTGATGTTCTAAAGTTCTTTTATATACCTTACATCACATTCAAAATGCCCCGTACAGCCTATTGGTTCATAAATTCTTACAAAGCCGTATTTTTCGTAAAATCTTTGGGCAGCGGTCATATTTTCAAGTGTTTCAAGATAACACTTATCGTAGAATTTCTTTGCGTGAGCAAGTGCAGTTTCCATAAGTTTATCGGAAACGCCTTTTCCTCTTGCTTCGGGCAGACAGTACATTTTTTGCAGTTCGCAAATATTGCCCGCGGCATTAAGTCTGCCTATGCCCGCACCTGCAATGATTTTGTCATTATTGTTTGCGGCGACCCAGTACTTATTTTCCTCGGAGTTATATATTTCGGAGAAACGTCCAAGGTCGGGGTCTGCCCATGCCGTGCCCTCGTGAGCGGCATTGAATTCTATAAGGCAGTCTCGTATTATTTTTTCTATAGCCGCATTATCTTTCGGCTGTATTTCTCTGATATAAAAATCCATTTTGTGATATTACTTTACAAGTTCGCCGTTATCTACAACTATTTCCCCGCCGACAATAGTATAAAGCACTTTTCCCTTTGCCTTATAGCCGTCGAAAGGTGTATTTTTTGCCTTGCTTTTCATTTTGTTTACATCAAATACGTTTTCACACTCGGGGTCGGTTATTGTTATATCGGCAACTGCACCAACGCTTAATGTGCCCTTGTCGCTGTGGAGTATTTTTGCGGGATTGCAGGTCATTTTTGCAATAAGTTCGCTCGGTGTGAGATAGCCGCCCTCGACAAGAATTTTAATACCCAATGGGAGTGCCGTTTCAAGACCGATAATGCCGTTTGCCGCTTTTTCAAACTCGCAGTTTTTGTCGTCGATATGATGCGGAGCATGGTCTGTTGCGATGACTTCGATAGTGCCGTCTTTCAAAGCCTGTCTTACGGCTTCAACGTCTTTTCTGCTTCTTAAAGGAGGATTCATCTTGAAGTTTGCATCATACTCGGTAATATCCTCGTCGCAGAGAGTGAAGTGGTGGGGTGTTGCCTCGGAGGTAACATTCACGCCGCGCTCCTTTGCCTGCTTTATCTGAATAATACTTTCGGTGGTGCTGATATGGCAAAGATGAATTTGCGCCTTAACACTGCCCGCAAGTATCATATCTCTTGCAACAATAAGTTCCTCGCTGTCGTTTGAAATGCCTTTAAGACCCAACAGACTTGCTCTGTCGCCCGCATTCATGGAACCCTTTGCAAGACTTATCTCCTCACAGTGATCGAATACGGGAAGGTCGAACATTTTGGCATACCTTAAAGCGTTTTTCATAAGTGACGGCCCGGGAACGCTCTTGCCGTCCTCGGAGATAGCGCACGCACCGACCTGTGCCATTTTGCCGATGTCCGCAAGCTCTTCGCCGTGCTGACCCTTTGTGATAGCGCCGATAGGCAGAACATTTATAACGCCGTCGCGCTCGGCTTTCATTTTAACGTATTCTACCAAAATCTCGTTGTCGGTAACGGGGTTTGTGTTGGGCATAGCGCAGATAGTGGTAAAACCGCCCATTGCGCCCGCACGTGTACCCGTTGCGATAGTTTCCTTATGCTCGTAACCCGGGTCGCGCAGATGAACGTGCAGGTCGATAAGCCCGGGAGTTACCCAGCAGCCCTTTGCATCTATGGTTTTATCGGCATTTTCCGAGATGTTTTCTTCAACTTTGGAAATTTTATTGTCCTCGACAAGAATATCGAGAACCTTGTCGATATTGTTCGCGGGGTCGATAACTCGTCCGTTTTTGATAAGAAGTTTCATTTAGTTTCCGCTCCTTTCGGTTAAAAGTTTTAATATTGCCATTCTTACGGCAACGCCGTTTTTCACCTGAACATTTATAACGGAGTTTTTGCCGTCTATGACCTCACTTGCAAGTTCTACGCCGCGGTTTACGGGACCGGGGTGCATGATAAGCACGTCTTCTTTTGCGTATTCTTTAAGTAATTCGTTGTTTACGCCGAAAAGCGAGGAATATTCTCTTAAATTGGGGAAAGGCATATTTTTCTGTCTTTCAAACTGGATACGCAGTCCCATGATAACATCGGCATTTTTGATTGCGCCTTTTATATCGGAAGTTACATTTACGCCGAGAGAGCGCATAGAACCGCTTATAAGAGTTGACGGTCCCGCAAGAGTGACATTTGCGCCAAGCTTTGTAAGACCGAAAGCATTGCTCCTTGCTACACGGGAATGTGATATATCACCTAAGATAGTGACATTCAGTCCGTCAAAATGTTTTTTATATTCAAGTATGGTAAACAAGTCCAAAAGTGCCTGTGTGGGGTGTTCGTTCGAGCCGTCGCCCGCATTTACAACGCTTGCTTTTACATTTTTTGCAAGTATATGCGCCGCACCCGTAAGCTGATGACGGATTATCATAACATTTATACCCATCTGGTCGAGCGTCATACCCGTATCTATAAGGCTTTCGCCCTTGTTTACGCTGCTTGTGGCAACGCCTAAGTCCTTGACCATAGCGCCTAAATAATCACCCGCAAGCATAAACGACATTTTTGTTCTTGTGCTGTTTTCATAAAAGAGTGTAACAATACTGCTTTTTCTAAGCTCATTGCTCCTTAAAGACGGATCGTCGATCTTGGCTTTCATATCCTTTGCAGTATTGAGGATAGTCATTATCTCGTCCTCGCTGAGATCTCTCAGACCCAAAAGGTCTTTTCTGTTGTACACTTGTATTCCCCCTTTATCATGCCCCTTAAAATGGGTTAAAAAAAAGACAATAAAAAGAATAAATCAAATAATTCTTTTCATCGTCTTTATATTGTCAATAAAAATAAAATAAAAGGGGGATAAATGTCTTATTCTGTTTTTGGTATATGGCATACACATAGTTTTCTCCTCCTTTTAAGTTATATCTGATATATTGTAACACCAAGCGCGTAATTTGTCAATATGAATATGACAAATATTTCAGGAAAATTTCAAAAAGATTACAAAAACCATATTGACGTTACAAGAATGCAGTGATAAAATATAACTGTAATGGGAAAAATATTCTTTAAGGAGGAATATCAAAAAATGAAACTGTTTAAAAGAGCGGTCAGTGCTGTTTTGACTGCATCAATGTTTATGGGCTGTTTTGCATATGACTTTAATATTGTAACGGCAGCCGAACCGAGTGTGTACGGTGGTTTTAACGAAACGCTTTTTGCACAGTGGACTGACAGCGATCCGCAGGCGGCGACCGTAACTTATACCTGTGACGGCGTGTCAAAAACACTTGAGGGAAATGACAAACTTTATCTTCAAAGAAGTGTTGACGGCAGTGCGCGCGTGGATATACCGGGTCTTAAAGCGGGAGAGTATGACATTTCAATAAAGGCTTCAAACGGTACCGTATATGAGAAAAAGGGAATAGATGTTCCCGCACAGGATCGTTCGGGTTATGCGCATTTTAACTACAGCGAAGGTGTGGGTGCATATAATAATGACGGTACATTAAAGGATAATGCCATAGTTATTTATGTTACGGAAGCAAATAAAAACAGTGTTGAACTTACTTACGGCGGCAAGACTGTAAAAGGTATAGGCAATATCCTCAATTCAAGAGGTGCTACAAAGGACGCTACAAAGCAAAATACAAACGGCGGAATACTTACAGACCTTGCGGAGAACAATATCCCTCTTGCGGTGCGTATAGTAGGCAAGGTAGAAGCGGGCGATTCCAATACCAAGGGCGGTACAAACCCGATGGGAAATGCAACAAAAGTACCCGATGTAAATATCGACGGTCTTACCTCTTACGATTCCACCGATTACGGCGGATCGGAAAATGACAACGGTATGATGGCAAGAATGATAGATGCCACCAATGTTACGATTGAGGGTATCGGTTATGATGCAAGCATGGACGGCTGGGGCGTACATCTTGTTGCATCAACAGCCAATGCTTCAAAGCATTTTGCAAGGAATTTTGAAGTAAGAAATATTTTGTTTGCAAATTATCCCGAAGATGCTATAGGTATGGAGGGTCAGCAGGAGGGTTCTACTGTGACCGCACCCGTAAGCCGCTGCTGGATACATAACAACACGTTTGAATCGGGCTACTGTCTTAAACCTGCGGAGTCGGACAAGGCAGAGGGCGACGGTTCCTGCGACTTCAAACGAGGCGAGTATTATACGCTTGCATACAACAGATTTATGAACTGTCACAAGACAAACCTTATCGGTGCAAGTGATTCAAACTTACAGTACAATATTACAATGCACCATAACTATTGGTCGGACTGCAAGGCAAGAGGTCCTCTCGGCAGAAAAGCCAATATACATATGTACAATAACTATGTATACCGCCAGACAGACTATGCGGAGAATGCAAGAGCGGATGCCATGATATTCTCGGAATACTGCTATTTTGAGGAATGTAAGGGTGCGCTTTGGGAAAAAGGCGGCAAGATCTTCTCGTATAACGATACATTTTTAAGCTGCCTTAACAGCAGTGAAGATGCCTGCTCGGTTTCAAGCCGCAGTGATGCGGTATATTCCGCAAATAAATACGGCAGTTTTGTTGTGGATGCTTCACAGGGCTATATCAGTTCGCATGATTACAGAATAACGGAAGATGCGGCAAAGGCAAAGGCAGAGTGTATAGCATATTCGGGTGTTATGAAAAAGGTTCTTGCAGATCCTTCGGATATAGATACATCGGTAATACCTGTAAGCAGCTATAATACAGCGGTACAGTCACCGGTAAGTGTGCCGTACTCAATAGATTTTACAAAAAGCGACTGTGTACTCGGCCAACTTGACAGTGTCGGTGTAAGCACAGTGAAGGACGGCATAGTTTATACTCCCGTAAAGAAGTATTCGCCGGGCAATGCGTTTACTGTGGGTGAGGCAGGAATCGTATTTTATCTTAACCGCGCTGCGGATGTAACGCTTGACGGTGTATCGGGTACATATGTTCCTATACTTTATACGGAAGAAGGCAAGGCCGTTATTGTTCAGTCGGGTATGGCTACACTCGAACCGGGTGTTTATATGATACAGTCAAGTGTATTTGATATAGGCAAGGGAACTTTTAAAGAAGCGGGCGTCAATTCGCTTGTATTTAAGGAAAAAGGCGAGGGCGAAACCGTTACAATAACGACAAAGGCTGAGGAAAATACAGAGACTACGACTGCTTCTTCATCATCGCAGGGCGGCGGAAGCGGCAGCGAAGAAGAGGACGATCCTATAAACGACCCGAGCGGCTACGCATCTATGGGCAAGTATGTATTTGGTACAAGCAACTCCGAAAAAGGCGATTTTACCGTTAAAACAAAATCCAGCACAGTCGGAAACATTGACTTTATTTTCAGAAATATAAGCGGTGACAACTGTGCAATGAAAGCAGATGACGGTACGGGTATCGCATTTAAGCTTTCGGGGCCGACGGAAATATCAATAAAAGTCAGCAATAAAGATGCGCTTTTATTTGACTCTTCGAATAAAATAAATTACACATACAAAGCAGGGGAGACCAACAGTTATGTCGTTCCTGCGGGCAGCTACTCAATAGAGGGCAGCAGTTCGGGAAGCAATACCAAAATACATATTATGACCCTGACTGCAAAGAGCGGATATGACAAGGGCGATATAAATATGAACGGCAATGTGGACGGAGAAGATGCGAAACTTCTGCTTGGATATCTGAGCGGAAAAACGGATCTTTCCGAACAGCAAAAGGAACTTGCCAAAGTAAATTCCGATAATAAAACGGATATGCTTGATGTTATAGCAATATTGAACAAATAAGCGGGCATAAATTTTACTTGACATATTTTCTGTAATTCCTTATAATTACTTTAGTGATATAAAGCGATAAAGTGATTTTCGCTTTATATCACTAAGTAAATCATTTTAAAGGAGAAACTGAAAATGGCAGTAAAATTGATAATGCTCGTTGTTTTTTTTGCCGTAATGCTCGGAGTGGGTTTTTATTCGCGCAGCAAGGCGACAAATGTCAACGACTACGTACTTGGCGGCAGATCGGTAGGACCATGGATAACGGCTTTTGCTTTCGGTACATCTTATTTTTCATCGGTAGTATTTGTAGGCTATGCAGGACAGTTTGGATGGAAATACGGTATTTCTTCCACATGGATAGGTCTTGGCAATGCCTTTATAGGAAGTTTGCTTGCATGGCTTGTTCTGGGCAGAAGAACCAGAGTTATGACACAGAAACTTGAAGCACGTACAATGCCCGAATATTTCGGTAAAAGATACGATTCAAAGGCTCTTCGCATAGGCGGTGCGATCATTGCTTTTATATTCCTTATTCCATATACGGCATCTATTTATAATGGTCTTTCAAGGCTTTTCGGTATGGCGTTCAGCATAGATTATAAAGTCTGCATAATTGTTATGGCGCTGCTTACCGCTGTTTACGTTATTGTCGGCGGTTATATGGCAACTGCACTCAACGACTTTATACAGGGTATAATAATGCTTATAGGCATAAGTGCTGTTATATGGGCAGTATTGAATACTCAAGGCGGTTTCCTTAATGCCCTTAAAGAACTTTCAATGGTACCCGAGGACGGTTCTGTTACGGCCGAAGCTCTTTCGGGCAGCAGCGGTTTATTTGCAAGCTTTTTCGGCCCAGACCCTGTAAATCTTTTCGGTGTTGTTGTGCTTACTTCACTCGGTACATGGGGTCTGCCCCAGATGGTGCATAAATTCTATACCATTAAGGATGAAAAGGCTGTTAAAACCGGTACTATAGTTTCTACATTCTTTGCTATCGTTGTTGCGGGCGGCTGCTATTTCCTCGGCGGTTTCGGCAGACTTTTTGCAAATGCCGATATATACAAGGCCGACGGCAGTGTTGCATACGACCAGATAGTACCCGCAATGCTTCAGACTTTGCCCGATCTTCTTATCGGTATAGTAGTGGTGCTTGTGCTTTCGGCATCAATGTCAACACTTTCTTCACTGGTCATTACTTCAAGTTCGACCATTACTTTGGACTTGCTTAAAGAAACTTTTATGAAAAAAATGACGGACAAGCAGCAGCTTGTTATAATGCGTGTGCTGGTTGCGGTATTTGTTATAATGTCGGTCGTTATGGCACTTAATCCGCCTATGTTTATCGCACAGCTTATGGGTGTGTCATGGGGCGCACTTGCAGGTGCATTTCTTGCACCGTTCATGTACGGTCTTTACAGCAAAAAAATAACAAAGGCATCTGTTTGGGCAAGTTATATATGGGGTGTCGGATTTACCGTTGCAAATATGATATGCAAATTTATCCCGTCGCCTATAAATGCGGGTGCAATAACAATGGTAGTTGGACTTATTGTTGTTCCGCTTGTCAGCCTTTGCACACCAAAGCTTAACAAAGTATTTGTAAACGACATATTCTCCTGTTATGAAAAGACAGTCGTTGTACATAAGAGAAATTCACTTGAAGACGAGTAAAAACTTGACATATTTTTATCGGTTTGCTATTATAAAAACGAGGTGAGGATATGTTCAGAAAAATGAGAAGATACAAACAGCAGATATCCATGGAAGCCTGTGAAAAAGTACTTTTTGAGCAGCCTCGCGGGGTGCTTGCTGTTTTGGGTGATGAAGATTATCCCTATACCGTGCCTCTCGATCACCTTTACAGTGACGGAAAATTATATTTTCACGGTGCGGGGGTCGGACACAAAATGGACGCAATAAGAAAACACGACAAAGTAAGTTACTGCGTTATGGACGAGGGCTATCGCAAAGACGGCGAATGGGCGCTCAACATAAACAGCGTTATTGTTTTCGGCAGGATAAAGGAAGTCACCGATATAAAACTTAAAGAAGAAAAACTGCGTCTTCTGGGACTTAAATACAGTCCCGACCCGCAGGATGTCGAGGACGAGTTAAAGCGTTATATCGACATTGAAAAAAATATTGACAGAGTTACGGTATTGGAGCTTACGCCCGAACATGTTACGGGTAAATTGGTCAACGAATCATAAAGTATAAAAATAATTTTTAATAAAATCTTAATATTTTTCTATTGACACATTTTTCTTTGTGTTATAAAATAAAATATGTTATAATGCGAAAACTATTTTTAAAAATAAGGAAAGATGTGGTTTTGATGGGGTCGTTTGCCAATGTAAAAAGAAAATATGAAAGTATGATATGCCGCAGATGTATAAATGAGGAATTCAGCGCGGCGCTTACACCGAATGACTGTATATACGGATATCCGTTTCCGATGAATTGTAATTGCTGCAAAGAAATGAGGAATATTGTAACGAATCTGCGTTTGAGCGGAAAGATCAAATTGCTCTTTAAAAGCATGAAAGATTAAATCAGCCGCCGGGTTGAGAATGTAAAAAGCATTCGCGTGCACATCATCAGGCCTTTGAAGATGTGTTTGCGGGTGCTTTTTGTTATGAAATGGGATAATTTATGAAATGGATAATGCTTTTGACAGCGGGAATACTTGAAGTGACATGGGCCTGTGCAATGAAATACTCAAACGGATTTACACAGCTTCTGCCGTCTGTTATAACGGCGGTCGGCTATATTGCAAGTGCCGTTTTTTATCCCTTGCAATGAAAGAACTGTCGCTTGGGAGTGCTTATGCGATGTGGACGGGGTTCGGGATAGTAGGGACAACGATCTTGGGCGTATTCTTATTTGATGAAAGATTGAATTTGATACAGATTATTTTTGTTGTTATGATAATTATTGGTATAGCGGGATTGAAAATTTTTCAGACAAAATAAAAATTTATGATTTTATATAAAAAAGTCGGAGTTGAAATACGCCTCCGACTTTTTGATTATAATAAGTAATTAATGGCTTTGGGAATGTAATTTGCGGTATCGCCTGCAAGTACGCCGTATTGTGATAAGTCTTCTGCTGCAAGTTCTCCTGCTTTGCCGCAAAGATAACATCCAAGTACAGCAGCATTTTCGGGTGTTACGCCCTGGGCTATAAGTCCCGCTATCGCACCCGCAAGACAATCGCCGCTGCCGCCTTTGCTCATGGCAGGAGTGCCTGTTGTATTAATACATATATCGCCTGCGGGCGTAGCGATTATGGTATGTGCATCTTTAAGTACGGTTATAACATTGTATTCCTTTGCAAAGCTTCCCGCAACAGCAATAAGCTCCTCGGATATATAGCTTACTTCAAGTCCCGTAAGTCTTGACATCTCCTTTAAATGAGGTGTGATGATACAGGGAGCCTTTGCGTTTTTCAGCATATCGGTTTTGTTTTCAAGCACATTAAGCGCATCGCCGTCAAGAATAAGAGGAACTTCCGCGTTCTCGACCAGTTTAGCCACAAGGTCGCCGACTTCTTTTGTGTTGCCGAGACCGCAGCCTGCAAGGATAACGGAATTTGTGTTTATTTCATCCGAAACGGGTTTGAAACTTCCTCCGAAAAGTTTTCCGTCCTTGTCGGGCAGAATAGTGGTAACGGCTTCGGGCAGACCATTGTGTATAACAGTGGCAACATAAGGATTGACATAGGCTTTTACAAGTCCTGCGCCTGTACGGTATGCAGCCCTGCAAGCAATAAGAGCGGCACCTGCCATATAATCACAGCCTGCGAATATTGCGGCCTTGCCGTAAGTGCCCTTGTTGCTTCGCTTGGTGCGCACGGGCAGAAGTGCAGCGGCCTCTTTATCGGTAAGGGTACAGTATCCGTCTATTTCATAACTGTTGTCCACGGGCAGAGAGATAGAGCCTATTACCAGTTCGCCCACATGTTCGGCGGCGGGATAGAGCATAAGGCCTACTTTTGGAAGATGGAAAGTCACGGTCTTATCAGCCAGTATCGCTTTGCCGTAGTCCTCGCCTGTATTTGTGTTGATGCCCGAGGGGCAGTCAACGGAAATTATGTAGTTTGCCTTCTCGTTAATAAGTGTCACAAGTTGTTCTGTCAGCTCGCGAAGCTTGGTGTGCAGTCCCGTTCCGACAATGGCATCTATTACAACATCTGCCGCATAGATTATTCTTTCAAGACCGTCGATATCGGACTTTTTTTCAATATATATTATGTTTGCGTTATATGCCTGAAGTATCTTTAAATTTACAGCACAGTCTTTTGTCGCTTCATCGGGGCTGCCGATAAAAACAACTGCGGTGTTGATATCGGTGCGGGGCAGAAGCTGTCTTGCGGCTGCAAGTCCGTCACCGCCGTTGTTGCCTTTGCCTGCAAATATAAGTACATTTTTTGGCTTTTCTTTTAAACATTCGTTTACAACGCTCATAGCGGCATGTTCCATTAGAAGTATGGAGGGAACGCCTTTTTTCTCAATAGCATCGTATTCGATATCTTTCATCTGTTTGTTGGTCAGTAGTTTCATAATATCTCCTTATTCTATAACGGCATAAGCAATCGCATCGCTTTTATTATGCGATATTGAAACATATATGTTTTCGCCGCCTATTTCTTTTAATCTTTCAAGCGCATTGTTATGCAAAAGACAAACAGGCTTGCCTTTTTCGTCCTGCGCAATTTCTATATCTTTTGGCGAAAAGCCCATAAATCCCGTGCCCAATGCTTTTGCAACGGCTTCTTTTGCGGCAAATATGCCTGCAAGACTGTTGTATCGGAATCCGTGAAATTTGTCAAGTTCTCGTTTGGTAAAAACAGAGTTATAAAAATTTTCCTTTGCGTTTTTTAAACGTTCTATCTCAATTATGTCAGTTCCTACGCCTTTTATCATAATAAGCACCTCTTTTCGTCAATATATATAATAGTATAACATAAAGACACATAATTTTCCATACCTATTTGCAAAATTCTGTTTGCAATATTTGATTATTTGGAGTACAATATATATTAGAAAGGTATGGTCAAATGAAAGACAAGATATTGGGCATTTTAAAAGAAAGCAAAAGCTATGTTTCGGGTCAGGAACTTGCGGACAGGCTCGGTGTGTCGCGGACAGCGGTATGGAAAGCTGTGACGGCGCTTAAAAAAGAGGGCTATGGGATCGCAAGTGTAAGCAGGCTTGGATATAAGCTTGAAGATACGGGCGATATACTTAACGAAAGAGAACTGTCTTTTTCGGATAAATTCTGTTTTGAGGATGAACTGTCTTCCACAAACGAGTATGCAAAGCGTTTTGCGGCCGAGGGAAAGGAAGAATTTTTCTTTGTGACCTGCAACCGTCAGACGGCGGGCAGAGGAAGACTTGGCAGAACGTGGATAAGCCCTTATGGTGTGAATATTTATCTTAGTATGATTTTTTACCCCGATACCGATATACCCGATATTCCGCAGATGACACCCGTAATTGGTCTGGCTGCGGCAAAAACCATATCAGACATCACAGGCCTTGAAGCAAAAATAAAATGGCCAAATGACATTTTAATAAACGACAAAAAAATATCGGGGATCCTGACCGAGATGCAGGCCGAGGCGGAAAGGATACTTTTTGTTGTGGCAGGAATTGGCATCAACGTCAATCAGACGGAATTTGACAAGGAGATCGCAAAAAAAGCTTCTTCAATGCGCAATGAAACGGGCAGGGTATTCAAAAGAAGCGAAGTAATAAAGCTCCTTGTACAAAATATGGAGACCTATTATAAAAAGTTTATCGAGGGAGGCTTTTCGCCTTTAAGGGCTGAATATAAAAGGCTTTGCATTAATCTTGACAGAGATGTGCGCGCCTTTTACCGCGGCGGCGAGATCAGGGGAACTGCCGTGGATATAAGCGAAAAAGGCGAACTTGTTATAAAAACGGAAAATGGTCTTGTCAGCATTTCGGGCGGCGAAGCTACGGTTAGAAATGCCGGCAATGAATATATTTAGATGTATTTAGGAGGAAATGATAATGAAAAAAAGTGTTTTATCCGCTGCGAATTTTCATCAGCAGAAGCATTACTACAACGAAGATGACTATTCGTCTTTGCCCGAGGATGTAAAAAAAGAACTTAAACAGGTCGTTGTTTATCTTGCGGAAAAGGTACATGGTACTGTTTCGGTTGGATTTTACGAGGATGGCAATGTGTTTATAGAGTGTTTTGCCGAAGAGGGCGACCTGGAATATGACAGTATTGGCGCAAAACTTGAAATTGACCGTATGGCAAGAAAAAGACGTCAGCTTTTCAATGCGCTCAGCGTATGGTACAAGGTGTTCAAGCTTGGCGGAAAGGGTTTGAAGATTTGAATATCGGCGGCATAGCAACAAAAAACAATGTGTTTCTTGCGCCTATGGCGGGTATTACGGATGCAGTCTACCGCATTTTGTGCAAAGAGATGGGCTGCGGTCTTGTTTACTCCGAAATGGTGAGTGCAAAGGGCATAAGCCACAATAACACAAATACAAAAAAGATGCTCTACGTTGACGAAAAGGAAAGACCTGCGGTAATTCAGCTTTTTGGCAGTGATCCCAAAATAATGGGAGAAATGGCGGCCGTTTTGAATGATTATCCCGATATTGATATTCTGGATATAAATATGGGCTGTCCCGCACCAAAAATCGTCAAAAACGGCGAGGGTTCGGCTTTGTCGCTCGATCCCGAACTCGCGGGCAGGGTTATATATGCCGTTGCGGAAAATTCGGATAAACCCGTGACTGTAAAAATACGCAAGGGTTTTGATGATGAGCATATAAACGCCGTTGAAATGGCAAAAATTGCCGAAAAAAACGGAGCGGCCGCGGTTACGCTTCACGGCAGGACACGTGAGCAGTACTACAGCGGCAAGGCCGATTGGGATATTATTGCGAGGACAAAGGATGTACTTAAAAATATACCATTGATAGGAAACGGAGATATTTTTACACCCGAAGATGCAAAAAAAATGATTGAATATACAAACTGTGATGCTGTTATGATAGGCCGCGGAGCACAGGGCAACCCGTGGATATTCAGACGCAGTGTGCATTATCTGGAAACAGGGGAGCTTCTTCCTCTGCCGACAAATGAAGAACGTATAGACATGGCGTTAAGACATCTTAAAATGCTTGTGGACTATAAAGGCGAAAATGTCGGTGTAAGGGAGATGCGAAAGCATATAGGCTGGTACATAAAAGGTCTGCCTCACAGTGCAGAAATGCGGGTAAAGGTAAATTCCACATCCGGGTATGAAAATATGGCAGCGCTTTTGCTGTATATGAAAAGTAAATTATAAATAAGGAGAGATAATTAATGTTAAAAAGAGTTTTTGCTGCGGTGGTATCTGCGGCAATGATATTATGCAGTATCAATGTATTTGCTGCGGACGAAAAAGTGCAGTATATAGCGCTTGGTGACAGTATTGCGGCAGGCTACGGACTTAAATATCCCGATACACAATCATATCCCGCTTTGCTTGCAAACGCAAATAAGCTGACTTATGTAAATTACGGTGTTAACGGACTTACAACAACACAGCTGATAGATGCGATAGAAAGCGGACAATATGATATATCGGGTGCCGATGTGATAACCGTTAGCATAGGCAGCAATGACCTTATGCGCCCCATGATAAATACTTTTGCGGCAGAGATAGGTGTAAATCCTAATTCCGAGAATTTTGACAAAGATGTTATCGACAGAATAGAATACCTTAAACAGAATGAAAGTGCGTCACAGCTTAAAGCAAGACTTGACAGACTTGAAGCAAAGCTTGTCAACAATCCCGAGCTTCTTGCTATCTGTGATAATACTTCGCAGGTGATGATTCCGAAAGTCGCGGAAACCATAAGGGCTAAAAACCCCAAGTGTCAGCTGATTTTTACCAACTATTATAATCCGTATAAAAATAAAATACTGGTTGTGCCTATGTCGGGCAGTGCACAGGGCGAATATCCCATTGGTGCGCGTGTTCAGACTTATATTGACAGACTTAATGGTGGACTTGCCGAAAGTGATGATTATAAAATAGCCGATGTATACGGAAATTTTACTACTGCGCGGTATATAAACGCAAATGTTGATATGCGTACAGCGGGGGTATCGTTTGACCCGCATCCCACAGCACTTGGACACAGAGCGATATATCTTGCGGTTGCGGATGTTTACGATCCTTTGCCTGAGTTTATGTATGGCGATGCAAACGGCGACGGACAGCTGGATGCTTCGGATGCTGCGGAAACGATGCAAAAGGTATTGACAGAAAACTATAAACTTGGTCTTGAGAAAAAAACAAGTGACTGGAAAAAATATGTTGATGTGGATGCAAACGGTTTTGTGGATGCCTCCGATGCGGCAGATATTTTACAGAAAGTACTTCAGGATAAATACAGATTTGTTGTGGAAAAATAATGGATAATTTTATTTCTAAAATCAAAACACCTGCGGTTTTGGCAGTTATAGCGGCTTTTTTTGCGGGAAGCGCATTATGTTTCCAATATAACATCGAGACTGTAAGCGTTTTGCCGATAATTATTATGCTTTTTATTGTGCCGCTGTTTAAAAAGGATTTTGAAATTCAGGATAAAAAAACAGATAAACCTGCGGCAGTATGCGGACTGCTTTTTACATTGGCCTGCGTCAGCGTTCAATGTGAAAAGTTTTTGAGTTATGGTTCGCTTATCAAAATGATATATGCCGTTATCTGCTGCAGTGCAGGGTCATATTTGTTTTATAAATGTATTTCAAAGCTGCTGCTTGGACGGCTGAGATCTGTTGAGATGACGGTTGCCGGAAAGACGGGAACCAAACAAAATGTCAAATTGTTTTTGATATTCTCACTTTGTATATTTCTGTGCAGACTGCCGTACTTTTTATATGTTTTCCCCGGGAATATCCAGTATGATTCGGCAATGCAGCTTTTAATGGCAGTAAGAAGAATGGAAATGTCAAACCATCATCCTTTTGTACATACCATGCTTATAAGAGCTTGTATGGATGCGGGAATGAATATGTTTGGCACACAGACTGCTGGTGCTGCAATATACAGTATCGTACAATGTCTGCTTCATACTTTTGCTTTTGCTTATGTTTTACAAAGTTTTTATGCGGCAGGGGCGGATAAACGAGCGGTATACGTTTCCCTTGCATTTTACTGCTTGATGCCATATCATACGGACTATGCTTTTTATATGGTAAAAGATACGCTTTTTGGAAGCATAACTCTGGTTTTGGTGCTGACGTTGTGGAGAATGATGCGCAGACCGAGCTTATATGAAGCGGTTATGTTTGTTGTATTCGGCATTAATTTCTGCCTTTACAGAAATAACGCATTTTTTGCTTTTATTATGTGCCTGCCCGTAATTGCCGCTGTCTTTTGGAAGAAAAACAAGCGCGTTGTTATACTTGCGTTGTTTGTTCTTGCATCCTGCGCAATAATAAGGGGTCCGATATATACTGCGATAGGCGTTTTGAAACCAAGCCCTGTGGAGTCGTATTCCGTACCGCTCCAGCATATTGCACGTACCGTGGCTAATAATGGCAAAATAACGGACAAACAGTATGAAATGCTGAATAAGATACTTGATGTGAGTCAGCTTCCGGCGCAGTATAATGCCGAAAATGCAGATCCGATAAAATGGCTTGTAAGAGATACGGGCGATATAGATTATCTTGAAGCCCATAAAGGTGAATACTTTAAACTTTGGCTCGATATCGGACTTAAAAATCCGCTGCAATATTTTCTTGCGGAAGTGGGACTGACAAGCGGATATTATTACCCCGATATGATTTGTTATTACGGTACATCCGATTTTTGGGGAGATCAGTTCGGCTTGGATATACATAAAGTTTCGCTTGCTCCGATTTGGCTTCAAAAGATAATTACGGCACTTAATGAGATGTATAAAACAGTATATATCGCTGCTTCTTTATGGAGTATTGGCCTTATGTGTTGGATAATGATATTCTGTGCGGCGCTTTGTGTTTGCAAAGGCAAAAAAGAATTGCTGGTGATATATGCACCTATGGCGGCGCTGATAATAACACTTTTGATAGCAACACCCGTAAACAGGGAAATGAGATATGCTTACTATCTGTTTACGACTGCACCTTTGATGTGTATAATACCTTTCTTGAATACTGAAAAGCAGCCTTGAATCGACAGGCTGCTTTTTTAGATAATATCCGAAAACAAAATATTTGAAAGGTCGATGCCTTTTGTGTTAAAACGGATATTATCGCCGTTTATTATCAAAAGGTCAGAATGTTTTTTTATGGCTTCGCCGAAAACCACGTATATATCGGCATCAAAACGATTTTTAAACTCGGCTTTGCTTATGCCGTCTGTACAGCGCAGGCCGAGGATGACAAATTCTTTCATTTTATCTTCTTTATCGAGAAAGATATCTTCTGTTACGGCAGTACCATTGATATATTCCCTTATATTTTCCGTATTTTTCAGCCTGTGAGAGTTTATAAGACTTGCTGCCCCGAGACCGAAGCCCTTATAGTCGCCGCCCTGCCAGTAAACAAGGTTATGACGGCATTCAAAACCTTGTTTTGCAAAGTTTGAGATCTCATACTGTTTATAGCCGTTTTGTGCAAGAAATTCCTTTGCCTTATAATACATTTCTCTGTCAAGACTTTCGTCTATCGGTTCGTATTTATCATAAAAAGGTGTACCCTCTTCAATAATAAGACTGTATGCCGAAATATGTTCGGGTTCAAAATAAACCGCCGTTTCAAGTGTTTTTTGCCAATCATTCAAATTCTGCTCGGGGAGAGCAAACATAAGGTCAAGATTTATATTAACAAAATATTTTTTTGCAGCAGCGATTTTTTTCTTTGCCGTTTCGCTGTCATGCACCCTGCCGAGAATTTTTAAAAGTCTGTCGTCAAAACTTTGCACACCTATACTAAGACGGTTTATACCCGATTTTTTATACTCATCGAGGTTTTGCTCCGTCAATGTGCAGGGATTTGCCTCCATGCTTATTTCACAGTTATCCGCAAAAACAAAATGTTTTGCCAAAATATCCATAAGTGCGGAGATATATTTTGACTCAACGGAACTTGGTGTGCCGCCGCCGATAAAAACCGACTTTATTTTTTTATCTGTTTTAAAAGCGGATATCTCTTTATACAAAGCCGACATATATATCGGAATGTATTCGGATGAAAAACCGCTTAAAAAGTCACAGTAAAGGCATTTTCTGACACAAAAAGGGATGTGTATATATAAACTTATCATTGTCTTTCAAGTATATTTTTAATATCTTCTTCACTGAAGTGATAATCCTTGTTGCAGAAGTGGCAGTGCAGGGTAGCCTGTTTATCGGTTGCAAGTATGTCTTCAAGTTCTTTTCTTCCAACGGAAATAAGTGCTTTTTCAACCCGCTCCCTGTCACAGTTGCAGTAATACTCAACGGGTATGCGGTCGAGTATTTTCGGCTCCATATCTCCGACGGTCTCGTTTAGTATCTGTTCGCAGTCCATTCCCTCTTCAAGCATTTGAGTAACACTTTTTATAGTTTTCATCTTTTCTTCCAATTTGGATATAACTTCTTCATCGGCAGAGGGGAGAAGCTGGATAATAAAGCCGCCCGATTGTTTTACCGTATAATCACGGTCAACAAGTACCCCCAAAGAAACCGCCGACGGAACTTGTTCGCTTTTTGCAAAATAATAGGTAAGGTCTTCTGCGATCTCGCCGCTGACAAGAGGTATCTGACCTACATAGGGTTCTTTCAGGCCAAGGTCTTTTATAATAGTCATTGTGCCGAAACCAAGCGCGCCCGCAACGTCCAGCTTGCCGTTTTGTTTAAGAGGAATATCCACAACGGGGTTGTAGGTATAGCCTTTTACCTGTACCTTGTTGTTTGCGGTAACGGTAAGGCCTGCGCCGGGGCCGTCGCCTTTTATCGTTACAGTCAGAAGATCGTCATCGCTTTTGAGCATGCTGCCCATAATTGCGGCACCTGTGAGTGTTCTTCCGAGTGCGGCCGTCATTACGGGCGAGGTCTTGTGATATTCAAAGGCTTGGTTTACTGTTTCCCTTGTGTCTGCCACAAAGATCCTGCCGCTGTCGTTTGCAAAAGTTGCTCTTAAAATATAGTCTTTCATTTTTTATTCCTCACTTTTATCAATATTGTCAAATACGTGTGATACCCCGTCGGGGCCTTTGCCGCTTTCGCGGGCGATAAAATATATCCTTTCGCTTGTTTCTTTAGGTGCGTCAAAGGTGTTGTCGTCAAATACACCTTCAAGAATAAGTCCTGCCTTTTCAAGCAGCTGCTTTATTTTTTTGGCGGTATAACCGCGTTCGTAATGATATTCTTCATAGCGGTCATAAGTGCCGTCGGGATTTTCAATAAAAAAATTCGTATAGAACTCGTTTATGCTTTCTTCTTCGTCATAGTAGTTTTCCCAGGTGTATGCGGCTGTTTCCGTTGTCTGGCCGTAACTGTTGTCGGCAAGGATGTTTTTGAATTTGTAAACGGTATTTATATCAAAAACAAACAGACCGCCAGGCTCAAGATAGTTGTTTACAAGTCGGAAAACGTGAAGAAGATCGGATTCTTCGGTTATGTAGTTTATGCTGTCGCAAAGGCACAAAACACAATCGACCGTGCCGTAAAGTTCAAATTCGCGCATATCCTGATTGAGATATAAAACCGGCTTTTTATCGGGAGAAAGCTCTGTGTTTTTCTCCATGGCTTCTTCAAGCATATCCTCGGATAAATCAATACCTATCGTTTCATAGCCCGCTTCGGCCAGACGGAAAGACATATTGCCCGTTCCGCAGGCAAGGTCAAGTATCAGTTTTGGTTCAATATCAAATTTTTGCCATATTTTCAGAATATATTTCATCCATTTGTCGTAAGGCACATTTGACATAAAAGTGTCATATACCTTTGCAAAGGTCTCGTAACTGCTCATTTTATTCTCCTTATTTTTTGAATATCCATAGTTTTATGACTGCAAGTACCTCACGCGCATAGCAAAGCAAAACGGCATTTTTCGGTGTTTGTGCGGGTATGCAGTGTATATTGGCAAAACCGTTGAATGCAGCAAGTCTGCCTGCACGATAGCAATGAAAATCGTTTGTGACAAAGGCTGCGGCATAATTCTTGCTGTTAAAATAACCGTCAAGCAACTCTTTTGAATATTGAAAGTTTTCGTATGTGCTTGTGGCATTTTCTTCAAGAACAAGATTTTCTTGGGGAACACCGCCGTCCAGCATGAGTTTTTCCATAGCTTTTGCTTCGCTTATATCTTCCTGAGGACCTTTACCGCCCGAAAGTACAAAAACGGCATCGGGATTTTGTTTATAGTATTCTATTGCCGCGTAAGTGCGGGCGTACATGGTGTTGCTTGGCCTGTCGCCTATTACGGCACACCCGAGTACGATAACTGCGTCTTCATTTCCGTCTGCCTGTACGGGTCGGTTAAAGATAATATATCCCGCTATGCCTGCATAAACAACAACAGCCGCCGCGGTCAAAAATGCGTAGGCACGCGTATATTTGTTTGCGGGCAAAAAACGAAAGCTTGAAAATACAATGCCCGCAAGTATAAGCACAAAATTTGCCGCATTGATATTTGCGAATATCCCCGTAAGGATACCGAAAAGTATCAGCAGTATGCCGAGTGCAAGCAGTATATCCTTGATGATTTTTTTCATAAGTTCACTCCAATTAAAAAAGTCATAAATACAGTATACAATATAATCACACTTAAAACAAGAAATTATTTATTAAGATATGTTGAATTTTTTTGTATTGTCTGGTATAATCAAACTAACAACACTTAGATTGGAGGAATCGGGAAATGTATCTGACAGATTACCATATTCATACAAGTTTTTCATCCGACAGCGAAGCACCGATGGAGGAAATGATTCTGGCGGCTATTGACAAAGGCCTTGACGAGATCGCTTTCACGGATCATGTGGATTTTGATGACAGGTATACTTTTACGGACTATAATTTATATATACCATACCTTGAGGACTTAAAACATAAGTACAAGAACGATATTACAATAAAACTTGGCATAGAAGTAGGGCTTGAAAACACAAAGGCGGATAAAGTCAATACTATAACTGCGGCTTTTCCCTTTGATTTTATAATAGGCTCTTCACACAGCGTAAAATGCTATGACCTCTATTTTGACCAAAAGGAGTTTTTCTCAACAAGAACAAAACAGGAAGCATATAATACCTATTTTGAGGAAATGTTCAAAAATATACAGACGTGTACCGATTTTTGTGTTTACGGACACCTTAATTTTGTTTCAAGATATGGAATGTATAGTGATAATTCCGTAAATTATATGGAGTTTTCGCCCGTAATAGATGCGGTGCTGAAAGAACTTATAAACCGCGGAAAGGGTATAGAGATAAATACTTCGGGCTACAGATACGGCATCAATGACTGCTATCCCGATATAGAGATATTAAAACGCTATAAAGCGCTTGGCGGTGAGATAGTGACGATAGGTTCCGATGCGCACTATGCCAAAGACGTTGCCGACCATATAGGTGCGGCTTATGATATGCTGAATATTGCGGGATTTAAGTATATAACAATATTCAAAGCAAGAAAACCACAGTTTATCAGACTGTAAGAGGATATTATGGCAACTTATCACGAAAACAAACTTAAACTGCTTTATCTGATGAGGTATTTTATAGAAAATACCGATGAAGAGCATCCTACAAATTCAAAGGAAATAATAGAGTATCTTAACAGTCTTGGCATAAGTGCGGAAAGAAAGTCTGTCTATAATGATATAGAAACTCTCAGGGCAGCGGGTATGGATATTATAAGCAAGGGCAAACGCGGCGGATGCTATCTTGCAAGCGGCGAGTTTCAGCTTGCGGAACTTAAACTTCTTGTAGATGCGGTGCAGGTGGCGAAAGTCATTACACCAAAAAAATCCAAGGAGCTGATAGAAAAATTGTCCAAGCAGACCAGTAAATTTCACGCAAATGAATTCAAGCGCGATGTTGTTTTGATGAATAGGGCTAAGTCTGCAAACGAGACTATTTATTATAATATAGACCGTATACATAATGCCATTGTGGAGCGCAAGGAGATCTCTTTCCGCTATATGGAGTGGAATCTTGAAAAAAAACTTGTCGAGAAACCGCGCGAATACAGAATTTCTCCGTGGCTTCTTGTGTGGGATAATGAAAATTATTATCTTGTCGGCTATGACGATGTCCGCGGCGAGACTCGTCATTACAGAGTTGACAAAATGAAACGCGTAACAGTAACGAAAAACGACTGCAAAAACGAGGCGGAGTATCAAAAACTGGATAAATCGGCATATGGAAAGGCTACTTTCGGTATGTTTGGCGGAAACAGGGCGCAGCTTAAAATTTGTTTTGCAAATGAGCTTATAGGGGCGGTTATCGACCGCTTTGGCACCGATATAAAAACATATGCTTATGATGAGCATAATTTCTGCGTCCAGCTGGATATTGATGTCAGCAACAGGTTTTTCGGCTGGCTTGCGGGTTTTGGCAGCGATGCAAAAATACTGGAGCCTTATATGGCTGCGGAAGAATACAGACGATTTATATTGAATATTGTCGAAAATTATCGTTAAAAAGGGCTGTTAAGCCCTTTTTTTAGTTCAGAAATTCGTCTATGCCGTTAGCTATGCCTATAGCACAGTTTTCGCGGAAAACAGGCTCAAAAAGCAGTGCGGCTTCTTCGGGGTTGCTCAAAAATGCGGTCTCAACAAGGACTGCGGGCATGGAAGTGCGCCTTAAAACCGCAAAATTAGCTGTCATTACACCCAGATCGGGAGTGTCTATAGCATCGACAAGGGCGGTGTTTACATACTCTGCAAGTCTTGCCGCGGTAGTTTCAAGACGGAAACAATAAGTGGAAGTTCCTTTAAAAACAGGGTTTTCGTTTGAGTTACAATGGATGCTGATAAAATAATCGGCACCCCAGCTGTTTGCCATTTCGGCTCGTTTCGAAAGACTTACGGTCACATCCTCCGTTCTCGAATAGGCAACTTCATAACCGCGGCTTTTCAATATTCTTCCGAGTCTTAAACCGATATCGAGAGTAACATAGGCTTCTTCAAGTCCGTTTGCGGCTATAGCCCCCGGATTGCTTCCGCCTAATACAGAGAGGTATCAATTATTTTTGTAATAAAATACAAATTTTCCTGTTTGTTTGTCAAAAATTATTATTTCGAATATGTTTTTTAGCTTACGGTTATCCGACAAAATATCGGGTAATTCTTTTATGCTTGTGTTGTTCTCAAGTTCTTTTGAAATGACCTCTGCTGCTTTTTTTACGGAAACGAGATGGGAGATTTTGCATTTGCCGTGGTTATACCCGCAGCATTGCAGATACATCCTCTTTTTTGTGTACACAAGCGATGAACCGCAGCAGCTGCACTTTATAAGCGAAGAAAATGCGCCTTTGTTTTCGGATGCGCGGTGTTTTGGGGTTTTAAGCTTGGAATTGACATTTTCCCATTGTTTTTCGTCAATTATCGGCTGCCATGTACTTTTTGAAATTATGCTTTTGTTGTTTCCCGTCCAATGGGAATAACCTTTGTAAGACGGATTTTTCAGTATGTATCTTACTGCATCCTCACTGAATCTATTGCCGTTTTTTGTTACCGCACCGATATTATTAAGCTCTTTGGCGATCTGCCGCAGCGGCTTTCCCGACATAAAAGAGTCATAAATAAATCGGACATATTCCGCTTCATCGGGAATGATGATATAATTTCCGTTTTCGGCTTTGTAACCCAAACAGGGACGGGTCTGCAATTCCCCTCGGAGTGCTTTTTCCGCCTGTCCTTTTTGTACCTCTTCGGAAAGGTTAAGACTGTAGTATTCCGCCATGGATTCGAGTATACTTTCAAGTATTATGCCGAATTTATCGTCTTCTATATGTTCCGTTACGGATATCACTTTAACGCCGTATTTTTTTAATGTGGTTTTATAAGCTACACTTTCGCTCCTGCTGCGGCTGAAACGGTCAAATTTATGCACAAGTATGACTGAAAATTCGTGCTTTTTGGCGGCGGCTATCATTTGCATAAATGCCGGACGCTTTGCTGCTGTTCTGCCTGATATACCTGCATCGGTGTATATGTTTTCGGCAAAAATGTGTAAATCGTTATTTTTTGCGTATGTGTGTATTGCTTTAAGCTGTGCATCGGGGGAGTATTCTGTCTGATCTTCCGTGCTAACCCTTATATAAGCTGCTGCTTCGTACATCTTTTCACCTCCGTTATACATTTATGATTTTTATGGCAAAAAATACCTTGATTTTATTGAAGATTAACAAAATATACTTTTTGTGCGGAAAATGTCAAAATTTGTGTTGCACCGAAACAGAAAGTATGATATTATTATGAATAAACTGTACAAATAGAGAGAAATACGCTTTCTATTTGTGTAATAAATTAATATAAGGAGAATGAAATGAAAGCGGTATTTTTTGACATCGACAAGGAACGCATGGAGAGGAATTATGAATTTTTTACACAAAAGAAAAACCTTGTTTTTATTCCGGTAAATACCATGGAAAACTTTATCGAGGCCGATGCGGCAGCGGATGTGGCGATAGTTTATTATTCGGATTTTATGACGGAAGAATTTATGGAGGTAAAATATATCGGAAGAGCAAAGCATATTTATCTTATTTGCGGAGAAAGCACGCCTTCAAGCTATCTGCTTGGTTTTTTCCTTAAAGCGGAGTGTGTGGAAGGTATTTATGAAAAAGAGAAAATATATGAATTGATGAGAAATGAAATTGAAAATATCGGAAATACAAATACGTCAAAATATATCGAAAAACTGATGCGCGTCTGTCGCATACCGGTGCATCTGACGGGAAGAACGTATCTTAAAACTGCCGTTGAAATGTGCTGTGCAAATGCGGAAATGCTTTCGGGTATCACAAAAATATTATATCCTTCAATATCAAAATATTACAGTGTCAGTTCGTGTTCCGTTGAAAGGGCGCTGAGAATTGTGATAGATAAAAGCTGGTCAAAGGACAATGAGGGCTATACACAAATACTTAATATCGGCATACACAAAAAGCCGACAAATAAAGAGTTTATTGCAGCCGCTGTGAATTATGTCGAAAATCAAAAATGATGGTACCCCGCAGTGATTAGGCCCGCCGTGTCCGGGGTCGATAAAAATTTTTGTCATAAAAAACACACCTTTTTATTCTGTCGCTATATAATATTTCCGATTCTTAAATATTGTGAAAAAAATACTGGAAATTATTGCGATTTTGGGTTATAATATAAAGAGTAATTTTTTTGGAGGTATTATGAGATACATAAACGAATTAAGAGACGGAGAAAATGTAATAGAGTTTTATTTTTGCAAATTGCGTGAAAGCAAGCTATCAAAGGCGGGGAAAAACTATCTTTCACTTGTGTTGCAGGATAAAACGGGGACAATAAACGCTAAAGTCTGGGAGCAGACAAACCGTATACAGAGTTTTGAAACGGGCGATTTTATCAAGATAGACGGCACCGTACAGACATACAACGGAGATCTTCAGCTTATACTGCGCCAGATAAGACGTGCGCAGGAGGGAGAATATGACGAGGCGGATTATATTCCCTCAACATCAAGGAACATTGATGAGATGTGGAAGGATTTTACCGCATATATAGATACCTTTGAAAACGAATACATAAAAAAACTGGTTACGGCTGTTTTTATTGACAACGAGCATATCAATAAAGAGTTTAAAAAACATACCGCTGCCAAAAGTATGCACCATAACTATCTTGGCGGCCTGCTTGAACATTCGCTTTCCGTTACACAGATGTGTGAGAAAATGGCGGAACATTATCCACAGGCAAACAGGGATATACTTGTGTCCTGCGGAATGATGCACGATGTTGCCAAAATAAACGAACTTTCGGATTTTCCCAATATAGATTATACCGACAGCGGTGAGCTTTTGGGTCATCTTGTTATGGGAAGTGAAATGATAGGCAGAGAAGCGGACAAAATAGAGGGATTTCCGCCTGCGCTCAAACACATGATACAGCATTGTATTCTGTCTCATCACGGCGAGTTGGAATTTGGTTCTCCAAAAACTCCGAGGACATTGGAAGCTATGCTTTTGCACTATGCCGACAATATGGATGCTTATGTAAAAATGTTTGAAGAAGCGGTTGATGCCGACAATACCCATGGCGCATGGGTCGGCTATCATCGCGTAATGGCGCGTAATCTGCGCAAAACACAGTTTTAAGCTATGAGTACAAATTTTAAAAAGAACGACAAATGTATCGTTGAGATAACGGATCTTGGTACAAACGGCGAGGGCATAGGCAAAACAGAGGGATTCACGGTATTTGTAAACGGTGTCATTCCCGGGGAAAAGGCCGAAGTCCTTTTGATGAAAGTTAAGAAAAATTATGCTTACGGCAAGCTTGTAAGGCTTATAAAGCCGTCCGAAAACAGGGTAAAGCCTGTTTGTTCCATTGCAGGCAAATGCGGCGGATGCAGTATACAGCATATTGATTATCCTGCACAGCTTTTGTTCAAACAAAATCTTGTAAGAGAGAATTTAAGAAGAATAGGCGGTTTTGATGATATAGAAGTCCTGCCTGTTATTGGTATGGACGAACCTTATTTTTACCGCAACAAAGAGCAGTATCCCGTCAGAGAGAACCCCAAGGGCGGTATAGATATCGGGTTTTATGCAATGTCAAGTCACAGGGTCATAAACTGCGAAAAATGCTGTATCTCAAACGGCGACAGCGAAAAGGTAATAACAGCTGTAAGAGATTTTATGCTTAAATACGGCATAAAGCCGTATAATGAGGAAACGGGCAAGGGTGTTGTAAGGCATATTCTTATTCGTAATGCAAAAAAGACAGGCGAGGTAATGGTCTGTCTTGTGGTCAATACATCCGATTTTAAGTATAAAAACGAGCTTGTAAAGGCGCTTTCGGATATTGACGGGCTTAAAAGTGTTGTCGTAAACTGCAATACACAAAAAACAAATGTGATCTTAGGACAGAAGTGCGAGACCATATACGGAAGTGATACTGTGACCGACAGTATCGGTGATCTTAAATTTGACATTTCTCCGCTTTCGTTTTTCCAGGTCAACCCCGTACAAACCGAAAAATTATACGGCAAGGCATTGGAATTTGCGGGACTTACCGGAGAAGAAACCGTTATTGATGCTTACTGCGGCATAGGAACCATAACTTTGTTTCTTGCGCAAAAGGCCAAAAAAGTCTATGGTGTTGAGGTAGTGCCGCAGGCTATAGAAAATGCAAAAAACAATGCAAAGAAGAATAATATAAAAAATGCGGAGTTTCTCTGCGGCAAGTCGGAGGATATTGTCCCGAAACTTTTTGAAGAACAGGGAATAAGACCCGATGTTATGGTAGTCGATCCGCCGAGAAAAGGCTGCGATGCTTCACTTCTTTCCATGATGCTTGAAATGTTGCCCGAAAGGATAGTATATGTGTCCTGCGACAGCGCAACATTATCACGCGACCTTAAAATTTTATGCGAAAACGGCGCATATAATGTCGAAAAAGTGCAGCCCGTGGATATGTTCCCGCATAGTGTGCATATTGAAAATGTCTGTCTTTTGACAAGGCAATAAATATAATTAAATTTTTATTTGGCTTTTACCTAAATATATGATACAATGATTATATATGGGCAAAAGTAAAACAATACATAATGAGGAAGATATATGAGTGCTAAAATAAGTTTTGTTTCGCTTGGATGTGACAAAAACCTTGTGGACAGCGAAATAATGCTTGGTTTGATAGATGAATGCGGTTATGTTATAACCGATGATTTTACACAGGCAGATATAATTATAGTCAACAGCTGCGGTTTTATTATGGATGCAAATCAGGAGGCTATCGACAAGATACTTGAAGTTGCGGATAACAAGCAGGACGGAGTATGCAAAGGTATTATCGTTACGGGCTGTATGGCGCAGCGCTATAAAAACGAGATATTTGAATCTCTGCCCGAAGTGGATGCTGTTGTCGGCACGGGCGATTTTGAAAAGATAGGCGATGTTATAAAGGCTATATTGGACGGACAAAAGCAGATACAGCTTGTGACCGACCGCGACCATACGCTGCTCGAAGAAAACAGCTATAAACGTATTGTCACAACAACGGGCGGATTTGGCTATATGAAGATAGCGGAGGGCTGCGACAGCCATTGTACATACTGTACTATACCGTCACTAAGGGGCAAATACCGTTCAAGGACTGTTCCCTCTCTTGTGCGTGAGGCGGAGATACTTGCACAAAAAGGCGTGCGCGAGCTGATACTTGTGGCGCAGGATGTTTCGCTTTACGGCAAAGATATTTACGGCGAGCAGCAGCTTCATGTACTTTTAAAAAGGATATCGGAGATAGAGGGCATACATTGGATAAGGCTCTTATACTGTTATCCCGAAAACATCTATCCCGAACTTATAGACGAGATAGCGTCAAATCCTAAAGTTTTGCATTATCTTGATATGCCGATACAGCACAGTACGGACAAAATATTGAAACGTATGGGCAGAAGAAGCGACAGGGCGGGCCTTGTGGATATTATTTCAAAACTTCGCGCATCCGTACCCGATATTTGTTTAAGGACAACGCTTATTGTCGGTTTCCCCGATGAGACCGAACAGGATTTTGCCGAACTCTGTGACTTTATAAGCGAGATAAAATTTGACAGGCTTGGCGTATTTACATATTCGCGCGAGGACGGGACCCCCGCATACAATATGCCAAATCAGATAGACGAAGAAGTTAAACAGCAGCGAAAGGAATATATCCTTGACCTGCAAAAAAATATTTCCGCCGGTATCTGCGACAGCTTTATCGGCAAAGAACTTGAAGTGATAGTTGAGGGAAAGCTGGAGGACGAGGATGATGTTTACTGCGGCCGCAGCTACCGTGACTGTTACGAGATAGATGGATTTGTGTTTTTCAACAGCAGTGAGGATCTTATCGCAGGCGATTTTTACAAAGTAAAGATAACTTCCGCAGGCGATTACGACCTTATTGGTGAACTTATTCAGTAAAGGATATGTTAATATGAATTTACCAAACAAACTTACATTGTTAAGGGTTATAATGATACCGTTTTTTCTTGTATGCCTGTATATGCAGACACAGCCGGCAAGAATAGCGGCTTTGGTGCTGTTTTGTGCGGCAAGTCTTACGGACGCTCTTGACGGACACATTGCAAGAAAATATGACCTTGTGACAAATTTCGGAAAATTTATGGATCCTCTTGCAGACAAACTTCTCGTGTGCAGTGCGATGATAGCTTTGACGGCCGTTGATTCTGCCGTTGTGCTTCCGTCATGGGTCGTAATAATCATTATAGCAAGAGAATTTATGATCACGGGTTTCCGTACTCTTGCAGCGGAACAGAATATTGTTATTGCTGCGGGATTATGGGGCAAGTTAAAGACTATTTTTCAGATGATAATGATAATCGTGCTGCTGCTTAACATAGACAATGTTTTTTTTAATGTGTTAAGTTGGGTGCTTATCGGTATTTCACTGGTACTTACAATTATATCCGCCGGTGATTATTTGTTGAAAAACAGGCAGGTTTTAAAAGGATAAAAGCAGGTGAGAGCATGAAAAAGACGATTTTGCCGATACTGTCGGCGGGGATACTGTTTTTAAATACGGCAGTACCCGTTTTTGCCGAAGTAAAGCAGGACGAAGTCGTGCCGTATCTGACGGAGCTTATAGACTATATTGAAAAAAATTATGTGGGTGAGATAGACAGCCAAAAACTGATTGAAGCGGCAATGAAGGGGATAACATCCACGCTTGATGAGTACAGTGTATACTATACCGCCGATGAATACAGCGCTTATGCGCGTAATACCGCAAGAACGATCTATACTGTGGAATTTGGCTTTGATATGAACAGAAACGGCGAATTTCATATAGTTGAGTTTGAAAACGGTCAGGTGCGCAATGATGACGGATTAAGGGTCAGAGACCGCATAAATTCCGTAAACGGAGTCAGCACACAGGGGCTTTCGTTAAGTGAGATGAAAGGTTTGTTGATAACGACAAATTCCGCTCCGCTTAATCTTAATGTTACCCGCGGAGACAGGACTCTCGATATAAAAGCGAAAGTATATCCGGTTGAGGTAAAGACCATAAGCTACGGAAGTTATGCAAGCTATATCGGACTTGAGGATGAAAACGTGGATAAAAGTGTCGGATATATCAAGATAGATACTTTCGGTGACGGTACTGCGGATGAGTTTCGCTCTGCTATAGCAGCGCTCAGACGTGAAAAAAAGACAAAGCTTATACTCGATCTGCGCGGCAATACAGGTGGCTATGTGGATCAAGCCATTTCTATTTGCAACCTTATAGTTCCGAGCGGAACGATCATAACAACCAAGGATAAAGCGGGTGAACTTCAAACATATAAATCCACGCTTACGGAAGTGCCGTTTAAAAAAACAGTGGTGCTGGTAGATGATATGACGGCTTCGGCATCGGAGATAATAGCATCTGCGCTTCAGGACTCGGGGGCGGGCGTTATTGTAGGCGAGCAGACATTCGGTAAAGGTGTTATGCAGTCTGTTGTGGAATTTGGCGATGTAGGCACATTAAGGCTTACCATGTTTGAGTATTTTACAAGAAACGGCAGGAAGATCGATGGCGTAGGTATAAAACCCGACTATGAAGTCGAGGATATACTGTTTGTGCAGGAGGGCGATAAGCCGTCAAGCAAAAGGTTGAGAGATGCGCTTATTTACCTTGGTTATTCGGTCAACACCGAAAATGATATTATAAAAAGCATAGGCAAATTTCAGATAAGTGAGGGATTGGATGCAACATATAAGCTTAATCCCGAAACAGTCAGCAAACTTAACCTTAGAATATTTGAAAAACAGAAAAAAATAGACGAGGTGCTTATGCAGGGGTATCTTATTTGTTTAAGATAAAAAGCAATTTTAAGATTTCGTTCAGATAGGTTGACAAACTGACGTGTAAAAGAGTATAATATATATAATTATGTTTTTACTACATGAAAAATGAGGTATTGAATTATGACAAAGTATGTTTTTGTAACAGGCGGTGTTGTTTCGGGTCTCGGCAAGGGTATAACTGCCGCTTCTCTGGGCAGACTGCTTAAAGCGAGAGGATATAAGGTAACTATACAAAAATTTGACCCTTATATCAATATTGACCCCGGTACAATGAGCCCTTATCAGCATGGTGAGGTATTCGTTACCGATGACGGTACGGAGACAGACCTTGACCTTGGCCATTACGAGCGTTTTATTGATGAAAGCCTTAATGTTCACAGTAATATAACAACGGGCAAGATATACTGGAATGTCCTTAATAAGGAGCGTAAGGGCGAATATCTCGGCGCAACGGTACAGGTAATACCGCACGTAACAAACGAGATAAAGGAACGTGTATTCAGCGCGGGCCGCGAAAATGATGTTGACTTTGTCATAACCGAGATAGGCGGCACTGTCGGCGATATTGAAAGTGAGCCTTTTATTGAGGCTATCCGTCAGGTATCGAGCAATGTAGGCAAGGAAAATGTGGTTTATATCCATGTAACACTTATCCCTTACCTTGCAAAGTCGGGCGAAATGAAAACAAAGCCCACACAGCATTCCGTTAAGCAGCTTTTAAGTGTCGGTATTCAGCCCGATATCATCGTTTGCAGAACAGAACACGAGATAAGTGATGATGCTAAAGCAAAACTTGCGCTTTTCTGCAATATAGAAAAAGAGTGTGTTATCCAGAACCTTGACTGCGACTCACTTTATGAAGTGCCGCTTTTAATGGAGCAGGAGCACCTTGCGGAAATCGTTTGCCGCAAACTCGGTGTAGCTTGTCCCGAACCCGATCTCAAGGATTGGCTTGATGTTATCAATAAGGAAAGAAATCTTTCCGACAGCGTAGAGATCGCACTTGTCGGCAAATATGTGGAACTTCACGATGCTTATCTTTCTATTGTGGAAAGTCTTCATCACGCGGGCATACACAGCGGTGCAAATGTTAAGATTCGCTGGGTCAATGCCGAGGATGTTGAAAAGAACGGTGCAGAGGCAGAACTTAAAGGCGCAAACGGTATTCTTGTACCTGGCGGCTTTGGCGAAAGAGGTGTAGAGGGCAAGATCTCTGCCGTACAGTATGCAAGGGAAAACAAGATACCGTTCCTTGGCATTTGCCTTGGTATGCACTGTACAGTAATTGAGTTTGCACGTAACGTATTGGGTCTTTCGGATGCTCATACAGCAGAGATCAACCCCAATACAACAAACCCTGTTATTGATATTATGCCAGACCAGAAAAATATTGCCAATCTTGGCGGCACTATGCGACTTGGTGCATATCCCTGCAAGCTTGCGGATAATACCTTCTCAAAGGATGCTTATAAGGCCGATGAGATATCCGAAAGACACAGACACCGCTATGAATTCAATAACAACTACAGATATGAAATGGAAAAGGCAGGCCTTGTTATCGCAGGTATTTCGCCCGATAACAGACTGGTGGAGATAGTGGAGATGCAAAAAGACAAACATCCTTGGTTTGTCAGTGTGCAGTTCCACCCCGAGTTCAAGAGCCGTCCCAACAAACCGCATCCGCTGTTTAACGGCTTTGTAACTGCTGCTATCAAAAATAAATAAAAATTATAAGGGGCGGTGAATAATCATTGCCCCTTTTTTGGGAGTAATAAAATGGATAAAGGTGTGTTCGGTTATCTTTTGCTGAGTGCTGTTGTGTGCGGTGGGATGATTTTATACTGCAACAACTGCACTGTACAGGAATCTGCCGCAAAAGAAACAGTTACGGAGACAAAAACAGAGCCTACAACATCACAAATTGTCGGGCATAATGAAAACAGTCAAAACGAACCTGCTTATGTGGAGTATGTGTTTTTGGATGATTTCGGTATACCGCACGCAGTCGTTAAGAACAACGGCGAGCAGATATATGGCTATGGTCTCCGAATAAAATACTACAACGAAAATAAAGAAGAAATATTTACCGAAGAAAGCGATATAGATGAAGTCGTGCCTGCGGGTATGTCGGGAGGACTTGAAAGGTTTATTCCAAAGCATGAGGGAACAAAGTACATTGATGCAGCGATCACTTATATAAAACTGCTTGATAATAAGAAAGAACTTGAACCGATATTTAAAAATGATTTTATTTCTTTAAGAAACATTCCGTCGGGCAGAAGCGGCGCAGAGTGTAAATTTATTGATATCTCGCCTGCTTCCGTAATAAGTTCTCAAGGCGAAAGTGACTTATCGGACATACGTTTTTCGGTAAAGAATAAGTCTGAAAGAGCAATAAAAAATATTGAATTTCTGGCGGCGGAATTTGATGCGCAGGGCAGTCCTGTTTCCGCTTTGCCAAACGGCTATATTTGCAGCAATGTGCGTAAGCTTAGTTGGGATAATGCAAGTATCAAGCAAAATGAAGAAAAAACAGCTGCATCACCTATGGCGCTTAATAAAGATTGTGCAAGCGTGAAGCTTATAGTTAATCATGTTGAATTTGAGGACAGGGGTGTTTGGTCAAACCCCGATACGCTTGATTGGATAATACAACAGGGAGGAAGCGAAAAATGAAAAAATTTTTAACGGCACTGACGGCTGCAGCGGCAGTTTTGCTTACAAATGTATGTGTATTTGCGGGTACGGTAGTTAATTCGCCTATTGACAGCAGACCTATAAGCTGTGAGTATCTCGGCGATCTGGTGAAACTCGGCGGAGACAGTTATGCCCAGGCTGACAAAGACAATCTGGATTATTTTACCGCGCGGCTTGACGACAGCCATTTTGGAGACAGCAAAAAAGTCAGGGAAGATATTGCGGGCAAGGTCGCAAAGAACAACAAAAAATCGACTACTGTAATTATCAATTCTTCAAGCTATATTACAAACGGACTTGTCGGTGCACGCTGCGGAAAAAACTACGGCGATTATAAAGATGCTATGAAGGATCTTGAAGGATTGCTTGGCGCATATAAAGAACCGTATTACTATTTCAATCTTATAATGCCTCGTTCGCTGCCCGAAACAAGATTTAATAACATATGGCGTGAAAATGATTGTCCCGACCTCTTCGGAATTGCACATTTTTACCTTGAATGTGTGCCCGATGCAGCCGATGCTGCCTATATAAAAGAAAATTACGATAAGGTCATTCCGTCACAGTTTTTGCTTGAATACGGTTATGTCGAAAACAAGGCTAAAGAGCTGGGCGAAAAAGAACTGACCGAATGGGAGAAAAGATTTTTAAGGTATTTCAAAATGAATTTCCTTAACAAGAAGCCATATATGGATTATATAGAGGACTATAAAAAGCCGTATATTGCCACTGCCGATATTTTTTCTTATCTGCTTGATTATCAGCAGAAAGGGCTTCTTGACGAGATAGTTGTAAGCAATGATGACTTGCAGCTTCCGAATTCAATATCATATTTTTACGGAAAAAATGCCGACTGGATACAAAAAGAAAAAGGCTCACCGATAAAATTCAGTTTTGCACGCACTATGCTTATGAATGATTATAGCAGTATATATAAACAAACCGACAAGGTTTACGGCAGCAGAGAACGTTCTTACGGCATGGTCGGAAGCGGAGATAAAGTTAATTTTATTTTTGGCGTTGATGAAGTGCCGCAGCTTATATATGCGCGCGATATATCACGTAAGAATAAAGTAACGGCAAATCTTGATATAATAACAAATAATTCAAACAGGACAGCGGGAAAGTTTGATGCGGCGGGTATTCAAAGCCTTCTTGACAGCGCATCAAATTTTGTAAAGATGTCAAATACAAAAACGACGAGAAAGTTTGACCTTTATCTCTATAATTATAATGCGCCTACCGATACGGGATCTTTCCTTCAAAAAATGAAGAAGGACTACAATAAGGGCAATAATATCGGTCTTATAGAGATATTTGCGGGTGTCGGTTCAAGTAAAAAAGTATTTAAGGATATTTTAAGCGATAACAAGGCATATCCGTCTGTGACGGAACTTTCAAGCTATAGTGCATGGAACACAAACGGGAATGCGATAGGGCTTGGGGTTGCACACAGTCAGGTGTATGCCGTTTCGGAGCAGGTGCATCACAATCCGTCGGTCATTGTTGATACACAGCTTAAAATACTTGCAAGGCATATATATGAGGACGGAGTTTATACGGGCTATGTAAAACTTGCACTTGCAAACGAGGGTTATAAACCCGGAACGGGCGAGACTTACAACAGTGCGTATCTTAAATCCATGTTTGATGAAACACCTGTTAATTTCAAAGGAAAAATTTGTCGTGTGGGCGGCAGCGAATATTTTATCAAAAAACTTGACATGAAAGCTTACGGTTTCCCGTGGAGAAGAATTTTCGAGGTTTATCTTGACTTTGATATAAAGACCGAAAAAGTGTGAGGTGGCGGCCTATGTTTGAACTTAAAGAAAAGGCAATGCTCAACGAAAAGATAGCGGAGCTTGAAATGAATTTATCAAACAACTACAAAGACCTTGCAATTACGGCATATAAGGAATTTGCGGAACTGCTTGAAAACTTGCGCCAAAACGGCTTAAAAGAAAAAACTTATAACAAATACAAAAAAATATTTGATGAATATTCCGAAAAAATGGACGGTTACAGCCATAGGGATTTTTATCATTCAAAATAAAAGGAGATGTTTTAAATGGATCCACGGTTTGAACAGCTTGCAAAAAATATTGTTAATTACAGCTGTAAGATCAAAAAAGGAGAACGTGTACTTATCGGCAGCGGACCTGCCGCAATGCCGCTTATCAAAGCGATAATAAGAGAGGTGTATAAGGTTGGGGCTTATCCTTACGTTGACCTTTCTTCAAATGTTATCCAGCGTGAGCTTTTAATGGGTGCAAGCAAGGAGCAGTATGATTTTATCGCTAAGGTAGACGCAGAAAAAATGCAGGGAATGGATGCTTATATCGGCATAGGCTGTCATGACAATACGGCGGAACTTGCAGATGTGCCTGCAGATAAAATGGATATTTACAATATGTACTATTCAAAACCCGTGCACCATGATATACGTTTGAAGAAAAAGTGGGTAGTGCTGCGCTATCCGACAAGCAGTCTTGCGCAGTCTGCGGGTACAAGTCAAGAAGCTTTTGAAGATTTCTATTTCCGTGTATGCAATTTGGATTACAGCAAAATGAGCAAAGCTATGGACAGCCTTGTTGCACTTATGAACAAGACCGATAAAGTTCGTCTTGTAGCTAAGAATACAGACCTTACATTCAGTATTAAGGATATCCACGCTATCAAGTGTGACGGCGAGATGAATATCCCCGACGGCGAAGTTTACACAGCACCCGTCAGAAACAGCGTAAACGGCATTATAACCTATAATACACCTACGGAGTATCAGGGTGTTACCTTTGAGAATGTATCGCTTAAATTCAAGGACGGAAAGATAATTGAAGCAACATCAAACGATACAGAGCGTATAAATCAGATCTTTGACAGCGACGAGGGCGCAAGATATGTCGGTGAATTTGCTATCGGTGTAAATCCCTATATCACAAAGGCAATGAAAAATATTTTGTTTGACGAGAAAATAAGGGGCAGTATACATTTTACCCCGGGCAATGCCTATGATGATGCGGATAACGGAAACCGCAGCAATATCCATTGGGATCTGGTGCTTATTATGACACCCGAATACGGCGGCGGTGAGATATACTTTGATGATGTACTTATCAGAAAAGACGGTGTTTTTGTTCTTGACGAGCTGAAATGCTTAAATCCCGAAAACCTGGTTGACTGATAAAACTATGGCAAAAAGTCGGGTAAAACAAATGATGGTCCGTGCGGCTGAATTTTCGGAACAGGAACTTTGCGGATCCTTGTGCAAAAATGATTGGCAAATCAATATAAGTTTTGTTTAAAATGCCCTTGAAAATTTAAAAAGCAGAAAAAAATATGGTAAAAATATTGTTTGTGTATTGACATTTTATTATTTTATTATTAAAATTATGCTATAGGTAATATTAGGGTACGGTAAAAATCTAAAAAAGGGGTTGACCGTTTATGCAAAACTATGTATTAGCAATCAATCGATCAGCAGGCATAGCTATGTCCTTTTTACAAGTAAATATCAGGCCTTTTAAACGCACTCTATAGGAGAATTATGTCTTTTGGAGTGCGTTTTTATATTGGGATCATATGAAAAAGGCCGAATATATATTTGTAATTTATGTATTCTTCAAAAAGATATTATAATAAAAAAATACATAATGAGGAAAAGAATGTAAAGCAAATTATTAATACATAAAAAATTATTTTTGCTTATTCGGCAATACCAAGAAAAGTGATTTTCTGCGGGAGAAAAATTAACTTTATTTAATAGGAGGTATAACATGGAAAAGGATAGTTTGACAATGGATATGATAAAGATAAACAATGAGGCAAGGGAGAATTCGAGGACAGCACATCTTCTGGCAAAAGGATATGAGCCTGTGATTGGTTTGACGGTGCCCGTCGGAACTTCAAACAAAGATCTGGGTGTGGAGAATTCAGAACCTGAAAATGCGGAAAAACTGACTATTGATATCGGACAGGGCAAATCGAAACTGAATATGTATGTTTTCCGTCCCGCAAAGCTGAAAAACAAAGAGAAAACGCCGCTTATTTATTTTATTCACGGCGGGGGCTATCATTTCGGTACTACCGGTATGGACGAGTCAAAGATTCAAGGTGTGGCAGATGCAAGCAATGCAACTGTCGTTTCTCCCGACTATACCCTTTCTTTAGACCCTGCTTACAAGTATCCTACGGAACTTGAAGAAGTGTATGCGGGATTGCTTTATGTGTATGAACACGCAGATGAATTAAATGTAGACAAGGATAATATAGTTATCGAGGGAGAAAGTGCAGGCGGAGGACTGACCGCGCGTCTTGCTCTTTATAACCGTGACAAAGGTACAGTGCCTCTGAAAGGACAGGTATTGATATATCCTATGCTCGATTACCGCACGGGCGGCAAAGATGATATTTACAATAATCAGTTTGCGGGCGAATTTGTCTGGACAAAGGAAAATAATGTTTTTGGATGGGGAAAATTGATCGCGGCGCAGGAAAATAAGCTTGCCGACGATGAAATGATATATTTTTCGCCTGCTGCTGCAACGGTCGAACAGCTGAAAGGATTGCCGCAAACATTTATGATAGTCGGCAGCCTTGACCTTTTCTGTGACGAAGATATATCCTATGCCCAAAAGCTTACGCAGGCAGGGGTTTTTACGGAACTTCATGTAGAACCGGGTGTTCCTCATGCTTATGAGTATTTAGAGGGAACACCGCAGACAGACCGCTTTTTTGAACTTAGGGACAATGCTACCGCGCGTATGCTCGGAATTAAGAATGCTTCAAAACAAGAAATAAAATTTGTTGATATTCTTAAATACCTTTTTGATCTGTAATTGTCGGTTTGGGCAAGGGGAGTAAACACCCGTGAAGTCTGTGTAACGTCAGATATATGCTTTAAGAAAATATATAGTAAACGACATTTAAAAATGTCCTTTACTATAACCCTGCGGGGCATGCACACGACTGCGTACAAGGAATAAAGCCGCTTTGCGGCTCGCAGTCGGCGCAAGTAAACGCCCAAAGTCCAAAGACTTTTGTCGTTTAC
>JAFUAF010000038.1 GCA_017460805.1 Bacillota bacterium
CGTTCGTCCGACCGTGAAAACAAGTTTTCACGCGGCTTCGCCGTTTCTCTTGCGCATCGCTCCTCCCTTTCGCGAGCAAGCTCATTCTATTCTCGCCCAAGCCACCTCGGCTTCGCTGCGCTTCGCCTCGGTGCGGCGGGGCGAGAACAAAGATATTATCTCTTTAGGGGTTATATTTCTCTCTCTACGAAAATCTTCTTCGCCGTTCGTCCGACCGTGAAAACAAGTTTTCACGCGGCTTCGCCGTTTCTCTTGCGCATCGCTCCCCCCCCTTTCGCGAGCAAGCTCGTGACGGGGTGGGGAGCGATGCGCAAGAAGTCGGACAAGTTGACATAAAATTATATTTTTTTCTCGTATTGAAAGGGCTTAGGATCAATTTTCTTCAAGCGAATTTACATAATCCTTAAAGATATGGCCTCTTTGTTCATAGCTTTTAAACATATCCCAGCTTGCGCAGGCGGGGGAAAGGAGGACGCAGTCGCCCTTAACTGCATTTTTAGTGCAGAACTCCATAGCCTGGTTAAAATCGTCGGCTCTTTCGTAGTTTGTGAAGCCTGCCTTATCAAGGGTCTCGCATATTTTTTCCTTAACTGCACCTATGACAGCGACATATTTTACTCTGCCCTTGAACGTATCTATCCATTCCTCAAAATCGCTGCCTTTATCATAGCCGCCCGCAATAAGGCATATCGGGCTTTTCATAGCCATAACGGCCTTAATTGAAGCATCGGGGTTTGTGCCCTTGCTGTCGTTATAGTATTTAACGCCGTTTACTTCCCTTACAAATTCTATTCTATGTTCGACTGCCACGAATTCGCGCAGGGTCTTTCTTATCACGTCAAGCGAAACGCCCGCACAGACACTGCAGGCGATAGCCGCCATTGCATTTTCCACATTATGGCCGCCGATAATATTCATCTCATCTATATCAATTACCTTTTCGTCATAGCCGAGACATTTTATGTACATTGACTTTTCATCGGAATAAACACCCTCGTCAAGCGCCTTATCAAGCGAAAAGAACACAACTTTTGCCTTTGTGCGATTTGCCATATCCTTTGTGGCAGGGTCGTTATAATTAAGTATGGTAAAGTCCTCCGCGGTCTGGTTTTCAAAAACGCGTTCCTTGGCAAGAATATAGTTTTCAAGTGTTTTATGGCGGTTAAGGTGGTCGGGTGTGATATTGAGCATCGCACTTACCTTGGGTCTGAAAGTTTCTATCGTTTCAAGCTGAAAACTTGAAAGTTCGGCAACAAACCAATCCTCGGGGGATGTACCCTCCGCGCACTCGGTAAGCGGAGTACCGATATTTCCGACAGTACCCGCAAGTCTGCCCGCATTTCTCATTATCTCGCCCACAAGGGTCGTAGTCGTGGTCTTTCCGTTTGTTCCCGTAATGCCGATAAACGGAGACCTTGTAAACAAAAATCCGAGTTCGGTCTCGCCGATTATTTTTTTGCCAGCCTCACGCGCCTTGTTGATAAAAGGCAGGTCGAGCGGTACACCGGGGCTCATTACAAGCATATCAAAGCTTAAAACTTCATCATCGGGATTTCTGCCGAGAATAAGGTTTATACCCATTCCTCCGAGTTCCGTCGGAAGCTCGCCGAGCAGCTCCTCCGTTTTCATATCCTGCGCCGTTACATCCGCACCGTGCTTTTTCAGCAGAATTGCCGCTGCCGCGCCGCTTTTTGCCAATCCACAGACCAGCACCTTTTTATTTTCGTATTCCATTTTAAAAGTCACTCCTTTTTATTTGTGTGTAACCATTGTATATAAAATCCGCGATTTTTGATTTAAGCGCGGCTGATATCTCGTATTCATCAAGAGCCGATAAAATAAGCTCCCGCGTAATTTTCGGCACTTCAAAGTCTTTGACATATTCCAAAGTCTCGTTAAAAAGTCCTATAAGAAAATCGTTTTCCCGTTTTGTATCGGACATATCATTTCTTGCAGTCAGCGCCATATTATTGTCAAAATTTGGGGCAAGCGAAATTATATCGCCGCTTTGGGCATCACGCAGAACGCCATAATTAAAGGTATGCCTGTCTGGGTTTGCCGTCAGCGCATCCATAAAAAATATACGCATAAGATCCCTCACAAGCGTTTTATCCTCGGACAGCGTCCGAAGTTTATCAATATTGTAGATCATGTCGTCATTATCCCACACGAAATTATATGCAGGTTCAAAGTCAACAGATGCATTATCAGTAAAATCAAAGGTTTTTACACAGTCTTTGCCAAAAGTGTATTCTGCGGCATCAAATCCCAGCACCCTGCATAGTTTTGACACAAACACTTCCGAAAAAGCCTCGCTTTCATTGGCTTTTTTATACATACACCAACGTCCGTTCTCCATACGCCAGCATTTTTCGTAGCTTCCCGTATTTGTCAGATCGGGTGTATACGGGCGTTTTGCACCGCTTGCCGCCGCTTTGTTGAAACTGTCATAACTGCCGCTTAATGCAAGCTCTGCAAACATATTTTCCTTAAAACGAATGTCATTGTATTTTATCTCTTCATTTGGTTTTTTTACCCAATAGTTATCGGTTATGGTAAGCGCATAAGCCGCAATAACAGCCGAAATATCATCTCTGCCCGCAAGTCTCAACGCTTTTTTTAAAAGTCTGGAATTGGGGCGGTGACTGTCTATCGCACGCGAAACAAGCCAGTCCTCAAACGAGTCGAAAAACCTGAAAAACAGCGGTGAAAGTGCTTTGTTTATCACCTTTGTACTGCCGTTTTTATACTCACAGACAACGGTATCTTTGTGCATTATATAATAATGTTCATTTTTCATAAATACCGTCCTCCGTTTCTTCTTATGCGCCGAAAACGCCCTTTAAGCCAAGATAACCCACAAGGCACAAAAGCGCAGTTACTATATAAAACAGCGTCACGACCTTAGTTTCGCTCATGCCGCACATTTCAAAATGATGATGTATGGGCGCCATTTTAAATATTCTTTTGCCGCCCGATATTTTAAAATATCCTACCTGTAAAATTACGGATAAGGCCTCGCAGAGGTACACACCGCCGACAATAAGTATCATAAGCGGAAGTTTGAGCAGCACCGCCGTACTTGCCACAAAGCCGCCAAGTGCAAGCGAGCCCGTATCTCCCATAAAGACCCTTGCGGGGTTTGAATTAAACAGCAAAAACCCGAGCAAAGCGCCCGCTGCCGCACCGCAGACGGGAACAAGTCCGCTGCCCGACATAAGTGCCGCAAACAGGAAGAACACAGCCACAAGCAAAGTAACGCCCGAAGCAAGACCGTCAAGGCCGTCCGTCAGGTTTACCGCATTGACCGTACCCACCATAACAAAGAACAAAAACGGCACATAAAGTATACCGAGGTCAAGCTGAAAACCTTTCATAAAAGGCACATAGACCTGCGTACCAAGCTGTGCGTATTTTAAGATATACCACGCAAAGCCCGCCGTTACAAGTATCTGAAATACTATCTTCTGCCAGGCTCTGAGACCAAGGTTATGCTTTTTAACCACCTTGATATAGTCGTCAATAAAACCTATAAGGCCGTAAAGCATGGTTATCGCCGCCACTGCCGCGGCATCGGTATTGCCCTTTAAGAAAAACGCCGCACTTACAAACATAGCCAAAAGTATCATAACGCCGCCCATTGTGGGTGTGCCCGATTTTTTCTGGTGGCTCTGCGGGCCCTCTTCCCTTATGGGCTGACCGAATTTCAGTCTGTGCAGAAAGGGTATTATAATGGGACATAAAATTATATTTATCACAAAAGCGATAAAAAGGCTGTAAATTCCTGTTTCCAATGTGTACATTTTTTTATCTCCTGTTTATTTCACAAGTTTTTCGACTATTTTTTTGAAGCCCATGCTGTGAGAGGCTTTAACAAGCACATTTGCACCCTTTGGTATGATCTCTTTTTTATCGAGTTCCTCTATAAAAGCATCCGTATTCTCAAACCAGAGCGACTTTGCGGGCGAAACTTCGCAAATATTTTTGGACAGTTCGCCTATCGCAATAACCAGGTCAAGGCCTTCGGTATCGGCACCCACCTGTTTATGTGCCTTTTCGGAAAATCCGCCAAGTTCCAGCATATCGCCAAGCACGGCGCACTTGAAGCCGTCCGCCTGTTTAAGTACGGCAAGGCTTGCGCCCATAGAATCGGGATTTGCATTATACGCGCCGTCGATAACGGTATAGTCTTTTGTTTCTATTATATCCATACGGCCCGAAGTCGGGGTAAAGCCCGCAATGCCTTTTTGTATCTCCTCTGCCGTCAGACCGCAGTGCAGACCCACAGCGGCAGCCGCAAGCGCATTGCTTACATTATGGACACCCGGTATCGGAATATCTATATCAAAACTTATATCTTTGGTATTTATAGTACAGCTTATGCCTTTAAGACCCTTGCTTTTAATGTTTGAAGCATAGATATCGCCGCCGTTTTCCTTAACAGAAAAGAAATATGTATTTTCCGCTTTTATTGTTGAAAGCAGATCATTATCGGCATTTAAAATTTTAAGTCCATCAGCTTTCATTCCGTCGAATATCTCACACTTAGCCTTTAAAATGCCCTCTCTCGAGCCAAGGTTTTCGATATGTGCAGTACCTACATTGGTAATTACCGCGATATCGGGGCAAACGATATTCGTCAGATATTCTATCTCGCCAAAATGGTTCATGCCCATTTCTATAACAGCCGCATCATTCGTCTCGTCCATGCCCAGAACGGTAAAGGGCAGACCTATATCGTTATTGAAATTTCCCTGTGTTTTAAGCACGTTTTTAAAATGAGCGGCAAGCACGGCGGCAATAAAATCTCTTGTAGTCGTCTTGCCCGTACTGCCGGTAACAGCTACCTTTACGGCGGAGAATTTTTTGCAGTGTTCCCTTGCAAAATCGCCCAGAGCAAGACGGACATCCTCCACAAGCAGCTGCGGGATATCCGCGCCGACTTCGCGCTGCACCATTGCCGCCGCAGCACCCGCCTCAGCCACCTGATCGACAAAATCGTGCGCATCAAATCTCTCGCCCTTGAGTGCAATAAACATATCGCCCTCTCCCGCCGCGCGCGAGTCCTTTGTAATTCCGGTTATAACAGCATCCTCGCCCAAAAGCCTGCCGTTTGTCATATCTGCTATTTCGGATAATCTGTAATTCATTTTCTTGCCTCCAGTGCGGCTCTTGCTTCCTCCGCATCATCAAAATGTATTGTTTTGTCCTTGAATATCTCGTAATTTTCGTGACCCTTGCCCGCAATGACAACGCTGTCGCCCTTTTGTGCCATATTTACGGCTTTTATTATGGCTTCACGTCTGTCAACGACCAGAATATAATTTTCCGTAGCAGACTTTACACCTGGTTCTATCTCCTTTAAAATGTCGATAGGCTCTTCCGAGCGGGGGTTATCCGAGGTCACAACGCAGTAGTCGGACAGTCTGCCCGCTATCTCGCCCATAATGGGGCGTTTGGTGCGGTCTCTGTCGCCGCCGCAGCCAAAAACGGTAATGACCCTGCCCTTTGTGAACTCCCTTACCGCATTTAGGATATTCTCCACGCCGTCGGGGGTATGGGCATAATCCACTATTACATTGATGCCAAGGTCATTGGGGATATTCTGTATTCTGCCGGGCACGCCTTTTATGTTTGCTATGCCCTTTTGAATATCCTCTGCGGAAATGCCCATAGAAAGCGCCGCACCTATCACACCGAGCGCATTGTATACGCTGAATCTGCCCGGTACATGAAGCACAAAATCAACGGGTTTGCCGTCTATATCAACACTAAAATTAACTTTATCCATTAAATATTCTATATTATAGGCTTTAAGATCGGCGTTTGTCTCCATGCCGAAAGTCGTAAATTTACAGTCGGCCTGTTTTTCTATCTCTTTTGCCCATTTATCATCCGCATTTATTATGCCGAATTTGCACATTTTGAAAAGCCGTGCTTTTGCGGCACAGTAGTTTTCCATTGTCTTATGAAAATCAAGATGATCCTGTGTAAGATTTGTAAATATGCAGGTATCGAAGTCCGAGCCGTCCACCTTGCGAAGTTCAAGGCCGTGGGAAGAAACCTCCATTATAACGTCCCGGACGCCGCGTTTTGCCATTTCGGCAAATATTGCCTGCAATTCTATCGTGTCGGGTGTGGTGGATGTTGCAAATTCCACGTCCAGTTTTTCGCCGTCCACGGTCACGCCCACCGTACCGATAACACCCGTTTTTCTGCCAAGGCCGCGTAATATCGTTTCCATAAAATAGGTGCTACTGGTCTTGCCGTTGGTGCCCGTAACCCCGATAAGGCGGAATTTTTTGCTGGGCTCGCCGTAAAAACGTGATGCGATCTTTGCAAGGGCTTCCCTGCTGCCCTTTGGCACAAAAACAGCATTTACGCCCTCGGGGATATCGGTATCGCACTCGCAAAGTACAGCCGTGCAGCCGTTTGCCGCCGCAGACGGGATGTACTTGTGGCCGTCCGTGCTGAAACCCTTGATGCACACAAAAAGGGTGCCCGCCGAAGCCTTTCTGGAGTCTATGGTAAGAGCGGTTATGTCGGTATCGACCCCGCCGCTTATTATTCTATATTCTACATCTTGTAATAACTCGGATAATTTCATAAGGTCATCTCCTGCCCTAAAATTTTCATACTCTGTTTTATTATAACACAGTTTTCATAGTTTGTACAGATAATAATTTTTTTGAGTTTTAACGGGAATTATAGCGGTAAATGACAATTTAACGGGGAGTTTTATTTGCAGGGGCGCTGCCCCTACGCGGGGCAATGACCGAGCCCCTGCACCCCGCCCCCCCCCTACGCGGGGCAATGACCGTGCCACTTTTTAGAAAAGTGGGGCCAAACATATTACGCGAATAAAAATCAACTAAATTTGTAGTAATAATCCGCGGCTAAATTTTTGTGCCGCAAATTTCATTTGCGACAGAGGTAAATTGGAATTTGACGTGGAGAATGATGTAGCGTGTGCGCAGTATAAAAAGCTGTCCCTTTAGGCTTGTGCCGCTTCAGCGGAAAGTGGCGCCGCTCGCGGCGTCGAAAGGGTGCTTTCTTTCGGGGCTTATTCACCCTTCAGTCGCGCTTCGCGCGCCAGCTTCCCTAAAG
>JAFUAF010000003.1 GCA_017460805.1 Bacillota bacterium
AACAGATTGAAAAAAATCTGTCATTTCAACTAATTTAATCTGACACCCATTTGACACCAAATTTATAAAATTTATGAAATTTTATGCCAAATTATTATAAAAATCTAATCTCAAATATCTTCTAAAAAGCCTTTGAGATACGCTATTTCAGAGGCTTTCGCTTAATTCTTTAGGTCAAATGGAAAATCTCACTGAAAAAGTATACTTTATCAAGCAAATAACCATATTTTGTTACGCTGTCGGGTGCAGTAAAGACTACTTGGCTGCCGTTGTTTGTATAAAAACCCGATACATCATCACCCGATGTCGTTTTTATATTAATACCGTTAAGCTTTACGGTCTTGCTTGTTTCGCCTTCAAAATAGGTCGTACCGCTATCACCTGTGATAAAGTCGATAAGTTTTCTCTGCACCTCCTGATTGGGCTTGATTTCCGAAAAGCTGTATCTTGCCCAGTCTACACTGATACTTTCGCTGAAAAACAGAGAAGAAGGGTTTCCGTTACTGGTATTTCTGACACCTATTTTAAGGTACAGTTCTTTGTAATTTTGATTCGGCGAAAGATTATAGTACGTGGGAGAAGAATTTCCCATTGTTACTCCGTCTATTGAGCCTTCCCACGTTTTATCTATATCGGTCTCAAACCTTCCGTAACCGCTGCCGGTAACGAATGCATTAAGTGAAAAATTCTTGATACCCAATGTTTTTACAGGGTTTTGGGTAACATAAAAGCAATAATTTCCTTTGCCTGTTTGTGTAACATATTTGGTGTTTCCTTCATAATCTCCTTTATAACCGCTTGAACCGGGACCGGTCTCCCAGTCCCAACCAACATACTTGTATGTATAGCTGCTGCCTAAATACTTTCCGCTTGCATAAGCCTCGACAGCTGCATTGTCCTCGTCGGCGGAATAAGCCGTGACGGGGCTTTCGGCAGGAGTATGTATTTCGGTATCTTCGGGAGCTTCGTTTATATAAACGGTCGCAAGGGAATTGCCTATGCGCACATCGTCATAACCCTCTAATTTAACACCGAATTTTGTCTTTTTGTTAAATTCTTTTGCGGTCACGGTCACGGTTTTTTCGGTTTCACCGGGGACAAAAGCAATCGTTTTGCCCACAAATTCCTCGTAAGCACCGCGGCAGTCGTCTATATTTACCGTTGAAACATAGACCGATGTAAAATACTGCAAACCGCTTGTTCTTCTAACCGTAACTTCCGCAGTCGGTTTGTCCTGCGTTAATGTTATCACCTTTGTATCTATCGAAACGGACGCTTCCTCGTGTTCCTCGTCGTCTATAATGGAAACATAGGTCGTTGCATTGGCTTTCATTTCAACATCTTCGCCCTCTGCCCCTAAAATAGCCAGCATAAACATTTTGTCGCTTTCCGCAATATTGTTATCTTTGACAACAACGGTGATCTCCTTTTCGGCCTCGCCTGCCTTAAAGTGAACGATACCATCTGCGCCCTCCGCTTCGCCGAAATATTTGTACATTTCTTCAACGGACTTTTGCAGATCGTTTGGCGTAACTTCTTCCTCGTCCTTTGCCTTGGGCAAGTCAAGATACTGTGCCTGCGCCGATAACAGCGGAGAACCGCCAAACTCTGCCGGATCCAAAGGCTCGTTCGGATCTGCCTCTTCCGTTTGTTCATACACATCAAGTGCACCGCCCGAAACGGTCTCATCGGGCATAACGTACAATCCCGAACCCGAAATGCTTTCGTCATAAACAAACTCGCTTGGGTCGGGCTTAACGCCGCTCACCTTTTCAAGCACATTCCCGTCCTCGTCAAGTATCTCATAATCCTTGCCGTAGGTCGAAAGGAAATCCGCCGCCTTGAATGCCACATCCGCACTTTCGGCAGTGCTGCCATAGCGTTTTATCTTTACCTTTAATTCGCCGCCATTCTCGTTCACATCATAGTTTGCATACTCAAAGTCAAAATATGACGGTCCCGACGGTTCTTCGGCATGGGTAAACGACACCGAAGAAATAAGCATAACAGCAGACATCGCCGCGCTTATCATTTTTTTCAGCTTTCTTTTCATATAGTCAGCCCCTCTCTTTTAAATGTATTTTACAAATGAAATATATACAATGAATACAACAAAAGCACACCCTGACAGATATTTTCGGAAGTTAAAACCTCCTCAAACCTTCACAATATCGCCACTAAAATGCCATTACGGTTGAACTCACATAGAGTATGCTTTTAATATGCCGTTATTTGCCTGTAAAAAAGGTCGCAGTTATGCCGCTTGCTTGAGAATACAGTCTTTTCATAACTTGTCAGCCCCTTTTTTTAAATATTTTAATTATCGTATTATTTCAAAAAAAATTCCCGAAATATTATCTATAATATAATTATAACAAATAATTTGTAATTTATCAACAAAAAAAAACCTCCAATACCTTACCAATCGGACATATAAGTTTTCGCCTGCTTTATTGCTGCATTTTTAATGTAATATTATGCGATAATAATCGGTGTATTCAAAATTCCTGCTGCTTTGCTTATCTGTGTAAATAGTCGATTTGGGCACATCGTATTTCGTTAAGGCTGTTATCTGCCTGCCCGCGTTTTGCTGTGCAGACGATGCCCTTGCATAGCCGATATAATTATTAACCATATTTTTTAGCACCTTTCACCCCGAAATGTCGGGGTATTCTGATACTATACCCATGCAGGACTCGGCTCCGAAAAAATAAGAAATTACAATCATCTCGGAAAGAGGGCTTTTATCGTTACTCAGTCTATCAAATAATTGAAAACCGAGGACAAAGATTGGGCATTGGATAAAACGGGATTTAAGCGAGTTTCCGATGATACTCCCATAGATATAACGGAACTTTCCGAAAATGACTGTGGGTTGTATTACAAAGAAGAACCTTACACACCACAGACATTGCACCAAAGGCTGATAATAACCTATTCTCCAAAGTTTGCGCGCTATCAGCGAACTATTCGCGAAAATCAGGCAGAACGTGCAAAAAGCAAGATAAAAAACGGAGAAATTAAAAGAAACCGAAAAAATCCCACCGACCCTGCTCGTTTTATCGAAAAGACTGCTGTCACAAAAGACGGTGAAAAGGCGGATATATAATATTATCTTGATGAAGAAAAGGCAGAACAGGAAGCACTCTATGACGGTCTTTATGCCGTAGCAACAGACCTTTTAGACGACCCTGTTTCGGATATTTTAAAAGTAAGTGAGGGACGCTGGGAAATAGAAGAATGCTTCAGAATTATGAAAACGGATTTTGAAGCGCGCCCCGTTTTTCTGCAAAACGAAACCCGCATAAAAGCCCACTTTTTAACGTGTTTCCTTGGACTTGTGATCTACAGATACCTTGAAAAAAGCTTAGGCGGAGATTTTACTTGCGATGAAATTTTAAATACACTAAGAAATATGAACTTTGCAAGCGTTCAGGAACAGGGATTTATACCCGTATACCAAAGAACAAAACTTACGGATAGGCTCCACGATGTATGCGGATTTCACACAGATTATGAGTTTATACAATATTTTGTTGTCAATGTGGATATTGTTGACTCGGATGTGAATAAATGGTATAATAAAACAAGGAGACAAATTTAAAGGAGACCATAAATCACAAGGGGGGATTGTTTAAATGGGCAGAATTAAAAAGATAATCACTGTCATTTTTGCGGTCATGGCGGTATTGCTGATGCAGATATCGGTGTTTGCGTATGCGGGCAGCGGCAGCGAGTCAAGCCCGTACATCGTAAAAGATGGCAGTGAACTGGTGAAACTGACAAAGTACAGCGGCGAAAGATGGATAAGGATCGCCAACGATATAACCATTAATGAGGAAACGGGGAACCTCAATCCCGAAGGGACGAAGCATATCGACCTTGGCGGACATACCATAAAGGTTGATTATTTTTTGTTTATATATATCTATGCATCGGCAACATCAACATCATGCAAGCTGGAAATGAAAAACGGCAGGATAGTTATGAATGCTCCCGAACGCAATGACGGACATCCCGCATTGCTGATGTATATGCCCAGAGGTAATGTGATATTTCGCGATATGACCATAGACGCAACTTTGCGTGATAAAGGCAGCGTTATTTTAAGAAACTATAATTACGGTGATTTTCAGACCAACGGTGTGCTTGAACTCTACAACTGTACAATAAACGACCACAGCCAATGCCAAACCACGGCTATACAATCAAGAGCATCATTTAAAATGGTAAATACCACCGTCACCTGCGATAACCCGAACAGTTACGCATTTACCATAATGGGTTCTTCTAATTGCTTTGATATGATAAATTCCAAATTAACGGGAAAGATCAGTATTGAGGACAGAGACGGTGACGAAGACAGAAAGAAAAGATATATCAATAATTGGATAAGCGAGACCGAAAAAGGTGCCGTGATTATAGGTACGGAAGATAAAGAAAACGCAAGGATAGTTTCCGTAAATTACAACAAAGCCATACCTTACGGAGAATATGTTGCGGAAAGCAGTCCGACAATAGATATAAGTGCGACAAATCCCGAAAGTGAGACCTGCGGTCAGCCGCTTTTTTATAAGCTGGAATTCTATCACGCCGATGATATAAAATGGTACATAGCCGCACGCATCGGAAAGCAAACGATACCAAGAGATATAGACTCTTTTGATGTTAAATACTATACATCAAAATCTCAGTCCCCTTACGGTTTCTATGATGCTGCATTAACGATACCCAATGTTGGTGAGGAATACGACGGATTGTGGATATGTGCCGAAGTAAGCGACGGCTATAAAGAAAAAACTACCGAATGGTATGAAATTGTCGTTACCAAAGCAACGGTTAAAAGTCTGACTTTATATGACCTTGTTCCGCCCACGCAGGGTGTCGAACCCGTCGATACGGATATGACTTTTTCAAAAGAAATGACTCAATGTATAGACAATGCGGTTGTAGGTTTTTATTACAAAATGCCCGATCAGCCTGTTGTGCATCCAAAGGCAGGACAGAAATATTATGTGTTTTTAAATATTACTCTGAAAGAAAAATACGCCTCTTTTGCACAGGACGAAAACGGGAATCCCACCGTTTCACTGAAATGGAACGGTGTCGATATGTCCGAATTTGAGGAGATCTACAGAAAATATATAGATCCCACAGACGTGACCGTAGTATACCGCGGTGTCGTTCCCACAGCAAACGGCGATATAAATGCCGACGGCAATATAGACGATATAGATGCAGCGCTGCTGTTAAAGCATATATCAGGCACAAAACTTCTTACGGACGAAGAACTTAAACGTGCGGATATGGACAGCAACAAAAAATACAATATGCTTGATGTTATAGCTGTCTTGAACAAAGAAAACTAAAAAATAAAGAAAAGAGCAAAAGGGGGAAATAAAAATGAACAGGATAAAAGCGATATTTGCGGTTTTATTTACCGCTGCGGCAATAATGCTTATGTGCGTATCGGCATTTGCTTCCGTTACGTGACGAGGTTCAAAAGAAGATCCTTATCTTGTAAGCACATATTCCGAACTGCGTACATACTGTCATAAAGGCGGTTATGTAAAACTAAACAACAGTATAGACTATACATGGACTTACGGTGAAAATATACAGATAAGTAATGAGACTTATCTCGACCTCGGCGGTCATGTGCTGACCGTTGACGGAACAGCCTCATCATCTGTCACAATGCTGTTTCAGGTAGATGGTTCGTTCATTCTTGACAGCAAAAACGGCGGTACGATAAGATATATCAATACCGACACATCGCAGGAAAGCTTCTATAGATGTGTGAGCGTCAGCAAAAACGGAAGTTTTATTATGAATAACGGTATTATAAACTGTACCAACAGTTATGGGGTAGATAATTCCGGTTATTTTGAACTTAACTACGGATTTTTAACAACAGATTCAGGTCATGATACTGCTGTATGTAATAGAGCTACTATTGTTATGAACGGCGGAACATTAGGCTCGTCCGAATCCAAGACTTATGGCATTTCGGAATATGGTACAATTTATATGAACGGCGGCGAAATATATGGTTTGGCATATTCCATAGCCGGCATCGGCACTTATCTCAAAGGATATATCAGCGCAGGTACGATATATAAAGGGCTCGGTGCTCCTACAAACGCAGATTCGGGGCTTACTGTCTCAACATTTGTCAGATATAAAGATAATATCCTGTCAATAAACGGCACCGAACGTACAGCGGATTATGTGGATCACATCTATTCATTCAGAATTGCAGGTACGGTTGTGTTTTCAAGAAAAAACAAGACGCAGGTACCGCGTTTGCAGCTTATAAATGATGTAACACCCGTTGTGGGAAAGGCACCTGTTTTGCCCGAAGTTCCCGAAGGCGTGAATTATAAAATATCAAGTGCAAAATGGACTTCGGCAGGCACGGATAACGCGGTAACAAAATTTGAAAAAGACCAGACATATTTCCTTACCGTAAATCTGGTTCCGAAAGACAGTTCCTGCCTGATGCCGCAAGGTTTGAAATATGTATCGCTTTCCGATACGGATATGTCATACTGTACTGAACACGGTGTTACCGAAACGACCGACACAAGTGTTTCCGTGCGCTATACCTTTAAGTCAAAGCCCGATGTTTATTATATCACTTTTAACCCAAACGGCGGTTCCGGTGATATGGCTGAGATAGAGGTCGATAAAAATTCGGAATTTACTTTCCCCAAGTGTGATTTTACCGAACCGAAAGAAGACGGTTACAGAGTTGTTTTCAGCAATCATTGGAACGATGACGAAACAAATATCGCACACATTGTCGGAAGTAAAATGACCATAAATTCCAACAAAACTTTTTCGCCTATATGGACAAGAACAAAGCTGCATACCGTAAGTTTTAACGCAAACGGCGGAACAGGCACAATGCCAAACAGAATTATTGGACACGGCGAATACCTTTCCGATACAACGTGCAAATTCAGCCCTCCCGCGGGACAGAGTAACGATAATTGGGTGTTTGACGGCTGGTACACAAATTCGGCGTGTACTATCCCCTTTGACGAAACAAAACCGATACTGGGCGACATAACGCTCTATCCAAAGTGGATATGCTATATACGCGAGGTCAGAAAGCAGATAGCCCTGCCAAATCTCGGCGAAGCTCCCGCTCAGCCTTGTGACTTTGTTATCGGTCAAAACGGAGAAACATTTATTGACCATTGCAATGCAACCGGAAGCTGGAGCCCCAATGACACCGAATTTCAATCGGGAAGATCTTATACAGTTACCCTTAACTTACAGACACAGGGCAGCGGCGAATACAGATTTTCGGAGGATACAAAGTTTTATATAAACCAAAATCCCGCAAAGACGGTCGAAATGCCAAATGCCAACACCGCCTTTATAACATACACATTTGACCCGATGTATTATGAAAAACTGCCGTTTGAAAAAGGCAGCACGGGAAAGACAGGCACAACGCTCAAACTCGATAAGGACGAGATAGATATAATATGTGCGCAAAATGACGAACTTTTGGCAGCATATTTTGACGGCGACTATAACTTCACATGGTATGCCGACGGAAATCTTATAGACGGCGAAACAGGTATGGGACTGTATATCAAAGATGAATATGAGGGCAAGATCATATCTGCAAAAATGCACATACTCGGCAAATCATTGCCAAGTAATGAGATCACCGTACCTAAAACGATCTACAAGGTAAGTTTCAATAAAGGCGAGGGTTACGGCACAATGTTAAGCGTGCAGGTCGAAAACGGCAATAAATATACCCTGCCCGAAAGCGGATTTATAACTCCGTCGGGTAAATTATTTGAAAAATGGGATAAGGGCTATGCAGGCGAAGAGATAACCGTAACGGGAAATGTGGAACTGACTGCGCAATATTGCCTTTTAGGTGATGTGGATATGAACAACAAAACCGACAAAGAAGATGCGCGGCTTTATTTAAACCATATTTTCGGCATTAGCAAATTTAATGAAACACAGCTTTACCGTGCCGATATGAATAACGACGAAATGATAACTCTTGACGATGTGGAACTTATATGCGGTATATATGAGGTGAAATTCGACACACAGGGATATAGCTACAATTTTTGCCAACCGTATATCTTAGAAGGAGATCCAATGAATGATGATGTTGAAGTTCCCGAATGTGAGGGAATGTATTTCGGCGGCTGGTTCACCGACCCTGAATGTACCGAAAAATATGATTTTAATACACCCGTAACTTCCGATTTTACACTTTATGCAAGGTGGGAGCAGGAGCTGCTCCTCGGTGACGTAAACTGTGACGGCATTGTCGGCGAAACCGATGCAAAACTCTACTTAAAACATTTAAGCGGAGATCCCGGCAGTCAATTTTTATCGTTCCAGTTTGAACGCGCCGATGTAACAAAGATGGTGAAAAGGATATGCTTGATGTAATAGCAATACTGAAAATAGCTGATCAGGTATAAAAACTAAGGGGGCTGTCGCGTTAAGACATTCCCATAAACAAGAAAAGACTCATTCCATAAAGGTTTGAGTCTTTTTTGCTTTCGGGGTATAATTAAGTTACGAAAAAAATCCAATACGAAAGCAGGTTAATTATATCGTGAAAACATCAACAAATCAACTCATTTTACCATTAAATTTACAATACATTCTTCCCGAGGACGATCCTGTCATACTTTTCAACGAAATTTGCGAACAATTAGACTTTGAAAATTTACGTTTTTTAAAGCGAAAGGTCTGCTAATGGTATGGCAAGCTTCGGTAAAAATAATTCTTATAATAATTCGAAACAGAATGTATGTATGTGCTATAAAAACACTCATACAAGTAACAGCGGAAAATGTGTCTTTGGTTATTATCACATTTCCCGCTGTTTGATTTATTTTGAGACAGAAGTAAACTAACTGTTTTAATGTTTTAACAGATTTACGAGGTGTGTACCTCAAACATACCTCCGTCCCCTGTATGATACTTTACAAATACTCCAAGAGGATCATTCTATTGATCGTTTAGTTTATGAGATTGGAGATTTTATTAAATATTACTGCCATTTGAGCACGATTGGCGTTTTCTTTCGGACGCATTGTATTATCCTCGAATCCGGTTATAATGCCGTCCTTTACTGCCCACCGAATTGCCGGAGCCGCATACGCGCTTATTTGTTCTGCATCTTTAAAGTTCAAAACATTCATATCTTCACTTACAGACACATCATAATTTTTAAACTTTGCATATCTCCAAAGAATAGCCGCCATTTGCTCTCGTGATATAGATTCGTTTGGAGCATAGTGCTTATCGTCATAGCCTGCGACTATGTTATTTGCCAATGCCCACGCAACAGCGTTTTCATAATAGCTGCCTTTCGCAACATCATCAAACTTGTTTTTCTCCGTTGTTTCGGGTGATCCTTCACGATTATATATAGCATATACAAACATACCTCTTGTTATGTTTGTACCTCTAAAATATATCTTAGGAAACACTGATCAAATCAAAAAAGCAAAATACGGTGTTATTGCATTTTGCGGCATTTCTCCGCAACTCGATCGGGCCGAAATCTTTATTTATCGAATTTTTTGCATATCTGTCATATTACCTTTTTTTCGCAGCGGCCGTAACAGAACATAATATAAAAAATAATTTCTTAAATCTATGGAAATAAAATGTTTTTTCTGATATAATTTATATATGATCTATATTGACTGCCGGAATTTTAAAATATGACGGCGGTAAAAAAAATAACGGGAGGTATCGTGTATGGAAAAAGTACCGGAAAAGAAAATGCGTGAACTTTCAGTGGCAGGCTGTGAAATGATAGGCGAAGGTGCTGTCGGAAAAGTATATCGGCTTGATGATGAAACGATAATCAAGGTCTTTGCACCGGGCGTTCCGCTTGAAGTTGTGCAGGAGGAAAAGAATATCGCCAAAAATGCCCTTGTAGCGGGTGTGCCTACCGCAATTTCATTTGATGTTGTAAAAGTAGGAGAAAGTTACGGCGCGGTCTATGAAATGCTGCGTGCGAAAACGCTTTCGGCATTTATAAAAGAAAACCCCGAATGTGCAGCCGAAATGGGTAAAAGAATGGGTCGTTTATTAAAAGACCTCCACAAAATCGACGTTGATACAAATAAGTTTGTTGATGTGCGCGGTTTGTTCAAAGAGCGTGTGCGCCGTATGGAAAAGTTTCTTTCAAAAGAAGAAACAGATAAGCTTATGGCGGTTTATGACTGTCTTGATTCACGAAAGGCTATAATACACGGCGATTTCCACCCCAAAAATATTATGTATTCGGAGAAAACCGACGAGCTTCTTTTTATCGACCTTGCGGATATGGGCTTCGGACACCCTCTTCTCGACCTTGGCGCCACCTGTCTTGTAATGGAACTTTTCGGACGTACAACACCCGAACGTACACCCCATTTTATAGGGCTTGAGTACAAAACCACACTTGAGATCTGGGAAAATATATTGTCGGAATACTTTGATGAAAACGATATAAAAGAAGCAAAAATTCTTGCAGAAATTTACGGACAGGCTAAATTTACGCTTTTCCCTGTAATTATCCCGCATATGCCCAAAAATGATGTTATGGGTTTTCTTATGGGCGCGAGAGCAAGAGGATTTCTGAATAAGGATTTTGATATTACACCGGCCTTGAAACCGACCGTTAAATTCTGAAATTTTATTTTTACGCTTTGTGGATAACAGCCAAATTCAAAACTATACCGAAAAAATAAGCAGCCGATAAACCGCCGTTCTTCTTGAAACGGCAAAAAAACACAATATCAACATAACCCGATAATAAAAATCCCGCTGCTTCTTTCGTCTGCGTTTTTTAATCAAAAAAGGGCTTCCGATCTGATTGGAAGCCCTTGGTTTATTATAAAAACAGTTGCTTATTCTCCGTCTTCCCGAATAGTTTCCTTCACATCTTTTTCGATCTCCGAATACAGTTTGTCTACATCGTCATCTGTGTAGTTGGGTTCTTCGTATTTGTCGGAAAAGACGACTTTTATGCTTGCAAGCCGTCCTGCCATTCGTCTGTTATGGCGAATATCATACCCTGTCAGGAAGATATAATCACACAATGTATCGCCCATAAACCAAAACGGAATAAAGAAAAGTTCACGCGATTCTTCATCCAAAGAGTGCGTAAAATACAGCAATATCCCCGAAAGGATCAAACCGACGGTCATAAGAATAAACACCTTTGTATGTCGTTTTTCTTCCTTTTCCACCATACCAAGTTCATACTCAAAAGTCTCTCTTATGGTTTCTTTGATGGTTTTTTTCTCCTTATCCGACAAACAGTCCCCGGTTATATTCAGCACTATCGGTATCTCGGGCGAAGCAAACTCCACACACGTTTTAAGATAATCGGCAAACTCCATGTTCAGAGTCTCATAACCGTTTACGCTGTATGGGCTTATTATATCATTATAGTCGGAAATATGACAAGGAAGTGTCGCAATGCCGTTTTTTACATAATCCTGCCTTAAACGTGCATCAAGATTTACTCTTCTTGACTCAAATAATTTTATGATTTTACGGTTGAACATATTGTTTTCTCCTATTTATTTCTTTGAAACTATCAAAAGTAATAATACTTGGTCAGGAAATAAGTTCTCTCCCAATCCACGATCTTTCGCTCGGCTTCCTTTTCCGGGTGGATATCAAATTCGTCAAAAACCATGACCTGCTTGTTTTCAGTATCGTACAGCGGCCATTTCTTTGCTTTGCCGTCCGGTGACTGCTCGGCGCTCAAAGACGGATCGCCTGTCTTTGCAAATTGTACCCACATTTTCCGCAATGTCTTGGAGAAAGTCTCGTCAAAGACTCTTCCCGTATCTTCAGACATTTCGGGATGATTGAATACCGATGCAAGCTCTATCGCATGACCGCATTTCATGACCGGATCGGGAGATTCGGGCGTGAAATAATAGGTATACACTTTGCCGCCTGCTTTTGTCTGCTCTTCCGACAATCTGATGATCGGTGCATTGAACCAGCTTTGACTGAACAGGCTGCTGTCCGGCTGGTAGCTGTCTCCCTTCACATCATTCCGGAAACTGTCTACCAACGCTTTTTCTTCATCCGACAGCTGAGCAAGCCTTCCGTTTTTGCGTTTGGAGACCCATTCATCCCAGCCTTCCGGTCCAAAGCTGTATACAAAAAAGTTCATTTCATCCTTGTTGCAGCCGATAAGAAAATCTATATCCTTCACTGCACCGTTTGCACAGGCCTCAAAGGTATTTGTCGGCAGGTACTTTCCGTCTCTTTCGGGGAATTGATACAAAAACAGCAGCGAGGTAGCTGTCTCGAGGAGCTTTTCGGCATCGACTTTCAGAAGATCCGCAACAGTCTTGCAGCCGAGATGTTCCATTAATTTTTCCGTGCATCCGATCGCTTCCTCCGTAGATCTTGTCAGATTCACCGAACCGCTCTCGGCAATTACGCGCTTGAAATAAGCATGAGAGCCTTCGATCAGCGTAAGCAGGGTACAGCTTCCCGCTCCTGCGGATTCGCCGAAGATAGTCACATTGTCGGGATCGCCGCCGAAACCCGAAATATTTTCGTGGACCCACTTCAGCGCCATTTTCTGATCCAGAAGTCCTAAATTCTGTGAATCCGTATAATCCTTGCCGTCGGGCAGATGTGACAGATGCAGGAAGCCGAAAACGCCGAGCCTGTATGCGATGGTAACGACGATTACATCGGGATTTTCTTTCACAAAATTATGACAGTCAAACATCGGGTCAACAGTGCCGCCCGCTTCAAAAGCACCGCCGTGTATCCATACCATAACGGGCTTCTTTTTGTCGGACACATCATCCGACTTCCAGATATTCAGATAAAGACAGTCTTCATCCATATAATAAAGCGAACCTGTTTCCAGCTGCCCGTTTCCGTAGGCGCTTTTTGCATTGTAATACGCCTCATATACGCCGTCATCCGCGGCAGCATCCACAGGAGCTTTCCAGCGCAGTTCGCCGACAGGCTGTTTTCCGACAAAGGGAATACCCCTGTACATAATGATATTTTCTGTTTTTTTGCCTACAAAAGTGCCGTTTATACACTTGACTGCAAGCGACTTGTCATAATTTCCGTCCGTAATTTTTTTGTTCTCTCCGCCGTACATTTCCCACAGCAACTTTTTTACATCATCCAAAGTTTCGGGTTGTTTTACTGTTTCTCCCATATCCTCCTCTCCTTTCCTTATGCTTTATAAACTTCTTCGCCCTCAACAATGGTCGCAATAATGTTTGCCTGTGCGACCTTTTCAATATCATCATGCAGGAAATCGCAGTCAAAGACTGTCATATTGGCAAGTTTGCCAAATTCGATGCTGCCCATGCGGTTTTCCTGACGACACTGATATGCAACATTTATCGTCATTGCACGCAGAGATTGTTCACGGGTTATAGCTTCTTTTAAATTACGCTGTGTGTCTCCGCTCATTATCGACTGCGGGAAGCCGCGTTTTTCTGCCATATAAATGCTGAGCTTTATATCAAAAAACGGAGAAACGGGATAGTCCGAATGGAAAACCACATTTGCACCCGCATCATAGAAAGACTTGATGGGATAAGCCTGATCTGCCAATTCCTGACCCACATACGCGACCTCCTGAGCATAAACGGCGGGCTCTTTTGCTGTCCAGAGCGGAGGAACCGCGGGTATGGAGCGGGTAGCACCCATACGGCGAATATCCTCGTCGGTAACAAAATGCAGATGTGCCAAAACATTTCGCTGATCCATATCGCCCGTTATCTTTTCCGCATCTTCTATACAGCCAAGCATAAAGTGAGTTGCACCGCCGCCCTCGGAATGAACGTGTACGGAAAGACCCTCTTTGTCGGCCGCCGCAATAAGTTCCACCATTTTGTCGTGGTTACTGAAACGCTCTATGCCGTGATAACCGGGCTGATCGAGATAATCTTGATTCTGCCAAGCCGTATGTGCCTCCGTTACGCCGTCAAGGAACGTCTTAACGCCGACAACATGGAAATATTCGTTGCTTAATCTTGCTCTTTTTTCGGCGATACGTGCAACTTCCGCCGTCGGATCTTCGGGGTCGCCCGGCGCCATAAGATAAGCATATGTACGCAGTTTCAGCTTGCCCTCCTGTTCCAGCTCATAGTACGCTTCGGGAGACTTCAGATACAGAACTTCCGCACCCGCATCACAAACGGCGGTATAACCGTGGCTGAAAGCGCATTCCTGCCATGCAAGCAAATATTTTTTTGCATCTTCGAGTGTAGTGGGAAGTGTCGGTAAAATCACAAACAAAGGATCTTCGCAAAGATAACCTGTGGGTTCTCCGTTATCATCAACGTAAACCAGATCGGGGCCGTATTTCTTGGCATATTCTTTATCTACACCTATCCATTCAAGTGCCTTTGTATTGAACAAACAGGAATGTCCGCTGCCCGTCTGCATTATCAAGGGCTTATCGGGGCATATTTCGTCAAGATAAGTTTTGTCAACGTACTCATCATTTTCTATCCAGCCCGATGCCAAATAAAAACTGCGCTCCGGATTTTTTTCTATAAATTCCTTTATGATCTCTCTGTATTTTGCGTAATCGGTCTCAAGGCACTGAGAAAGATCCGCTCTGCCAACTATGAGTTCACCCGCAAAATGTCCGTGACAATGCGACTCAAGGAAACCGGGGTAAATGTAGTTATCGCCGTAATCCAAAACCTCTGCATCTGCACCGCCGAGTTTTTTCACTTCCTCGGCATCGCCGATATAGGCAAATAAACCGTCCTTGACCAATGCCGCCTTTGCGAAAGGTCTCTTTTCGTCCATAGTGATAATATTGCCGAGAATAATAGTTTGTTTCATTATATGACCTCCTGTCCGAAAAAACTGTTATAGTGCGCATATACTTCAAAATCTTAACTTGTATTTCAAATCGTTTTCATGATAAACCATTCTTATTTTACGCTTTGTAAACTTCTTCGCCCTCAACAATGGTCGCAATAATGTTTGCCTGTGCGACCTTTTCAATATCATCATGCAGAAAATCGCAGTCAAAGACCGTCATATTGGCAAGTTTTCCGAACTCGATGCTGCCCATGCGGTTTTCCTGACGCCACTGACGTGCTACGTTTATGGTCATCGCACGCAGAGCCTGTTCACGGGTAATGCTTTCCTTCAAATTGCGCTGCGTGTCGCCGCTCAGTATCGACTGCGGAAGCCCACGTTTTTCCGCCATATAAATACTCAATTTTATATCAAACATCGGAGAAACAGGATAGTCCGAATGGAAAACAACATTAGCACCGGCATCATAGAAGGACTTGATAGGGTAAGCCGCATCAGCCAATTCTTTGCCTACATATCTGACTTCTTGTTCGTAACCGCCGGGCAGATCTATTTTTGCTGTCCAAAGCGGAGGAACGGCAGGTATTGAACCCGTTTCTCCCATACGGCGGATATCCTCGTCGGTAACAAAATGCAGATGTGCCAAAACGTTGCGCTGATCCATATCGCCCGTTATTTTTTCCGCATCTTCGATACAGCCGAGCATAAAGTGCGTCGCACCGCCGCCCTCGGAGTGAACGTGTACGGAAAGACCCTCGGCATCTGCTGCGGTGATAAGCTCAACCATTTTGTCGTGATCGTTAAAACGCTCTATACCGTGATATCCGGGCTGATCGAGATAATCCTGATTTTGCCATGCCGTATGTGCCTCCGTTACGCCGTCAAGGAATGTCTTAACTCCGACAACATGGAAATATTCGTTGCTTAACTTTGCCCTTTTTGCGGCGATACGTGCAACTTCCGCTGTCGGATCGTCGGGATTATCGGGAACCATAAGATAAGCATAAGTACGCAGTTTCAATTTTCCTTCCTGTTCCAGCTCGTAGTATGCTTCGGGTGATTTGGGATAGAGTATCTCTGCACCCGCATCGGCAACGGCGGTAAAACCGTGGCTGAAAGCTATATCCTGCCAGGCGAGCAAATATCTTTTTGCATCTTCAAGTGATGTGGGTATCTTAGGTAAAATTTCAAATAAAGGATCTTCGCAAAGGTAACCGTCCGGTTCGCCGTTTTCATAGACGTGTACCAATTCGGGGCCAAACCTCTTAGCATATTCTCTGTCAACGCCGGCCCATTCCAGAGCCTTTGTATTGAACAGGCAGGAATGTCCGCCGCCCGTCTGCATTATCAAAGGTTTATCGGAGCATATCTCGTCAAGATATGTCTTGTCAACATACTCGTCGCTTTCTGCCCATCCTGCGGCTTTATAAAATTCGCTATCGGGGTTTTTTTCTATAAATTCCTTGATTATCTCGCGGTATTTTGCGTAGTCGGTTCCGATACACTGTGAAAGGTTTGCCTGACCGACAGCACGGTCACCTGCAAAATGACCGTGACAATGCGACTCAAGGAAACCGGGGTAAATGTAGTTTTCACCGTAATCCAAAACCTCGGCATCTGCACCGCCGAGTTTTTTTACCTCTTCGGCATCGCCGATATAGGCAAATAAACCTTCTTTGACCAATGCCGCCTTTGCGAAAGGTCTCTTTTCGTCCATAGTGATAATGTTGCCGAGAATAACAGTTTGTTTCATAGTATTACCTCCTTTTTGACAGGGATGCAGGGTTTTATACATCTCCGTATTTTGTTCTTTATAGAATTTTTTATAAATCTTCTTTCGTTTGGGTTTCTTTTTCAGACACGAAACAAGCCACCATTCCGTATATGATAGTCGGTCGTATCCATATCTCCGTGAGCAAATAATTAGTATCCGCTTCGCGGGGACTGCTGCAAATGATATAGGTGTAAAATCCCGCAATGACCATATCAATGATAAAAAGCATCCACAGATTGCGTTTGGTATAACTCTTCCAATCTTTGCGGGCATAAAAATAGGTAAACATAAGCAGCAGGATCACCGAAAGCGTAAGGCAAATCAAATGCATGGGATAACTATCCATCGACGGCGCAAAGAGAATATCCCGCAGCAGTATGGTGATCCCTGCACACAGCGAAGTCCAATAGTTGAAGCGCTGTGTGTCAAGGCGCTTGAAAAAGTACATCGCCATCATAACAAGACACGCAATGTAAAAAAAGTTAAGCACCAATTCGGGCCAGGCATAACGAAGTCCGAAACGGATAACTCCATAAAGCATAATGCCCACCGAAAGCACCGTTGCCACAGCTGTAATTCCGATATCTATTAACTGCGATCTCTTTTTAAATCTTGTTTCCATAATATACCTCATTGAATATTGAAATTTTAGAAATAATAAATTGCCGTATATCAAAATTACCGTGTCGATACATCTTTTTAATATCCGTGCATGATACGTTATAAAGTCCGCTGTCTGCCTGTCAGATGAAATAGTATTTAGTCAGGAAATACGTTCTGTCCCAGTCCACTATATCCCGTTCAGCTGCCTTTTCGGGATGAATATTAAATTCGTCCAGGATCATTATCTGCTTGTTTTCTGTGTCATACCGAGGCCAAATATGTTCCTTGCCGTCGGGAGAAATATCTGCGGTAAGTGACGGATCGCCTGTTTTTGCAAACTGTATCCACATTCTGCGCACGGTCTTTGCAAAAGTCTCGTCAAATTTTCTTCCCGAGATAAGCGTTTCTTCCTGATGATTGAATACAACAGCTATCTCTATGGTGTGTGCACACCTCATCAGCGGCAGGGAAGATTCGGGCGTAAAGAAATAGCTGTATGATTTACCGCCGCCCATTGTCTGGTTCTCCGACATTCTGAACATCGGGGCAACAAATGCGATCTGTTCTACCAGACGCAGTTCGCCCGAGTATTCGGGCTTATCCGCCCATGTTTCTTTACAATAGCTGTCGACCAATGCTTTTTCTTCCTCGGTCAGCTGTGACATCTTCCTCACTTTGCCTTCGGCACCGAACATATGCGCATATTCAACTCCCGCTCCCGACACCACATAACACAATTCGTCCTTGTTGCAGCCCTGGAGGAAGTCTATATCCTTTGCCGCACCTTTCAAATACGCATCATAGGGGTCTGTCGGCAGGTATTTCCCGTCTTTTTCGGGGAACATACACATTGACATGACAGCGGATGCCTTTAAAAGTTCTTCGGCACTCATATTTTGCAGATCGGCAACGGTTTTGCGGCCGATGCTTTCCATAAAATTGTTCGTACATTCTATTGCATCTTCCGTTGTTCTTGTCATGCTTACGGAGCCGCTTTGGGCAATAACGCGCTTAAAATATGCGTGTGAGCCCTCTATCAGCGGAAGCAGGCAGCCACTTCCCGCACCCGCGGATTCGCCTATAATAGTTACGTTTTCGGGATCGCCGCCGAAAAAGGCAATGTTCTCGTGTATCCACTTCAAAGCCATCATCTGATCCATAAGTCCCAGATTTTGCGCATCGGGGTACTCTCCGCCTCCGGGCAGATGTGACATATGGAAAAATCCGAAAATACCCAGTCTGTACTCGATAGAAGCAAAAACGATATCGGGATTTTCATTTACATACGCAGTGCCGTCCTCTCTCGGTTCGGCTGTCGAGCCGACTTCATAAGCTCCGCCGTGTATCCATACGATAACAGGCTTTTTTTCCGCACTTTCTTCTGCCGCTTTCCATACGTTCAGATGAAGGCACTCCTCGCTTGCGGGGTAAAGAGAACCGATCTGTCTGAGATCCTCGCCCTGAAGAGGCACTTTTCCGAAGTGGTATGCCTCGTAAACACCGTCATCTTCCGAAAATTCCACCGGAGCTTTCCAGCGGTACTCCCCCGTCGGCTGTTTGCCTACAAACGGAATGCCCCTATAGGCAATGACATTTTCTTCCTTTTGACCTACAAAAGTTCCGTTGATGCACTTGACCGCCAGCGACTTGTCGTAACTGCCGTCTGTTATCTTTTTGTTTTCACCGTATAATGCCGTCATTCGCTCTATCGCAGTATCTCGCCATTCTTTCATTTTTTTACCTCCGTTCTCGGAATTATGAAGTTTTTGTTTTTGAAAATTTTTCGGAAATATCCCTGCCGCAAATTTGATTTACATTTTTTGGCATTTCGCGTATATAAAAACACCCCGAAGGACATAGTTATCCTCAGGAGTGTTTAAAATACATGATATTTATTTGCAAAAAGGACATAGTCATGCCGCTTATCCGCTTGTTTATCCAAAAATACGCCATTCGTCATAAGCTGTCATCCCTTTTCCCGAAATTTTGCTGCATTATTATTTCAAAAACATTTCCGAACCGTTACTATAGGTTAATATTAACAAAAAATCCTCAAATTGTCAATATGCAGACAGTATTTTCACCATAATATTTTTTGTTTTTTTATGCCGTCTTTGCCCTCGAAGGCACTTTGCACAATCAATGCTGCGGTTTTCTTGTATTTTTTGTGCGCAAATTCAACAACATTTTTCAAGCCTTTGTTTAAAGGCGAAAAAAACGGCAGATATATTTTCCGTAACAATAAATTTTATGGCATATATCGAAAGGTTGTGATATAATTCTATATTATGGCAATACGAAATGATCTGTATATCGACAAACAAAAATCCAAGGAGGACAAAATGAAAAACGAAAAACACGGAAACAACTGGAGTGCATATTACTCTCCCGACTCGGGGCGCTGCTTCGCCGAAATAATATACACAAGCCGCGAAGGACGCGAACAGTATAACTATGAGATAACCCGGGAAATATACGATCGTCTCGGCACCTTCAAAGACGATATCGACAACGAAAGACTGATAAAGACCGCAAAGATCACATATTCGTTTGAAAACACAATGTACGGTACACTCGGTCCCGAAAGAACCGTATGGGACGAAGAAGCCAATGAGGCAATGATAAAGGCAGTCAATTCAAAAAAACCGTAAAACCATATTTCTTAAATGCCGAAATAAAAAATCCAAAAAATCTATGGAGAAAAAAATGAAGAATAAAAAGTATAAAATAAAGAAATATCCTGCACTGCTGGCAGCAATTATGTTAATATCGGTCGGCTGTGCAAAAGCCGAAACCCCGAGCCCCGCCGACAGCCCGACAGCTGACGGGATCGATTATGACGACAAAACGGGGATATATATGTATCTTGACGATGTGACACCGTTTGACGGAGTACTTGCCGTTTCCCAGAAAAGCGAAGACGCGGTTCAAAAAGAACTGAAGCTTGATGCGGCGCTTTATATTGAAAAAAGCAGCGCAGCGGGAGAATGGGAAGCGGTTTTGTCTGATAAACAGGCCGACACAGGTCTTGCATATGCCATACAGCAAAATGACGAGCAGTTCTTCTACATTGATTGGAGCAAGCTTTACGGCAAACTTGACCCGGGGCATTACCGTCTGAAAAAATCCGTTTATGATTTTAAAAACGAAACCGAATATGATACCTATGATTTCTATACGGAATTTGATGTCGAAGAAATGAGTCCGCTGTCGGAGCCGCCCTCACTTGCCGTTATCGACCCGCTTTCAAGCACCGAAAACGAGTATGCGCTGAAATTTTGCGGAGGAGAATGGGTGTGCGGCACTTCTTCTGTCGGTCACGGCAGTATGTCGCCTTTGGGAAAGGCGCATGATGTGCCGCCGCTTGAAATAACGGAATATTCCGCACCCGCTTCATATATGCTGAAATGGGGATATAAGCCCGACCGCCTTAATATAAAGGAATACGCCTCCGAAACGGATGCCAGACCCGAAGCGGAAATTTCATATAACCGACACGAAAACAATAATTCCATGGACTTTGCCGAGCTTAAAAAGAATAAAACTTACGTTATACAGGCTTGGTGGGACGACCCCGATACAAAGGGTTTCGGCGGCTTTGCTTATTACGCCTTTACAACACAATAATCGCCCGTTCAATACGCAAAAGCAGCGGATGAAGCACCGAAACAAGTGCATCATCCACTGCTTTTTTAGATCATAAAAGTGATTTATAAAGTGCTGTGATATCCTCAACGGAAGTCTCTTTGGGATTGCCTGGGCGGCAGGCATCATCATAAGCAGACTGAGCAAGGAACGGAATATCCTCTTCCTTTACTATTTCTTTAAGGTCTGCGGGGATGCCCACATCTTTGGAAAGCTGCTTAACAGCGTCAACAGCCGCCTTTCTGTATTCCTCAACACTCATTTTGTCAGTGCCTTCAACGCCCATAGCCTGTGCGATATATTTGTACTTATCGCCCGTTGCTTCTGCGTTGTATTCCATGACCGTAGGAAGAATGATAGCGTTTGCAACACCGTGAGGTGTATCGTAAAGTGCGCCCAGAGGATGTGCCATAGAGTGAACTATGCCAAGACCTACGTTTGAGAAGCCCATGCCCGCTACATACTGACCGAGTGCCATGCCCTCGCGTCCCTCGGGTGTGTTTTCAACAGCACCGCGGAGATTTTTTGCGATTATCTCGATAGCCTTTAAATGGAACATATCGGAAAGTTCCCATGCGCCCGCTGTGATATAACCCTCGATAGCGTGTGTAAGCGCATCCATACCCGTAGCAGCTGTAAGACCCTTTGGCATACTGCTCATCATATCGGGATCGACAACTGCAACAACGGGGATGTCATGAACATCAACACAAACCATTTTTCTGTTTTTGGCTGTGTCTGTAATAACGTAGTTTATTGTAACTTCCGCTGCCGTTCCTGCCGTTGTGGGAACCGCAATAATGGGAACTGCCTTGTTTTTGGTGGGTGCAACACCCTCAAGGCTTACAACGTCTGCAAAATCGGGGTTTTTGATGATAATACCGATAGCTTTTGCCGTATCCATGGAGGAACCGCCGCCGATAGCGATAATATAATCTGCGCCCGATTTTTTGAATGCCTCAACACCTGTCTGCACGTTTTCTATAGTAGGATTGGGCTTGATGTTTGAATATATCTCATAATCAAGCTTTGCGCCGTCAAGAACGTCCGTAACCTTTTTTGTTACTCCAAACTTTATCAAATCGGGATCGGAACATACAAAAGCTTTTTTAAAGCCTCTGCCGATCGCTTCGTCTGCAATGCACTTTATAGCGCCTGCGCCGTGATAAGAAGTTTCGTTCAATACAAATCTGTTTGCCATAAATGTTTCCTCCTTTGTGTAATAAATATGTTAAAATACTCACAATGTTATGGGTATTATTAACAATATTTCGTTATCTGATTTCTATTATAATACTAAATACATCCAAATGCAAGAAAACAATTATGAAATTTTTGTTAAAATATAGTCAAAATCCGACAAGTCATTTAAACATTGACGATATGAATTTTGAGCACGACCACACCGTAAGACCGTAGCCGATAGCAAGGTTAAGCAAAAAACCGCCAAGCATGCCTGCTTCTTTTATCATCATTGGCGTGTTTATAAGTACAAGAAAGAAACTCGGTTCCATGCCCTCTTCTGCGGCATACTTATAAATCTCTATTGCGTAGCCCAGTACGTTTGCAAATAAAATGGATATCAATGTTACTATGACACAAATTATTATGCCTTTTTTGTCCAATGTTTTGCCCAGCTTTTCATAGCAGAACATAGCACCGAACATTATCGCATAGCCCGCAATGCCCGCCACAAAGCCTATGTATCCGATAACTATCCATAAAATACAGCCCGGGATAGCGCCGATAACAGCGCCTATAAGTCCAAGCAGTAAATTGCTGCTTTCGTCCGCAGCGGACGAAATATTGCTGTGGTAGCTGTAAGATGCCGTTGCTGCCTGCCGCGGTGCTGCAAGCCCCCTGCCCGTAGTACCGTCGTCAAGCTGAAATTCGTTTTGTTGTTGTTCGTTCATAATGCCTCCAATATTTTTTATAATTTATATTTATCAAATATATATTGTAGCACGTCTGAATTTTATTGTCAACATTTTTCGGCATTTTTTCACACTTATCATTTATTATCCCTAAAAGACAGCTTTACAAGCCAAGCAGCGGAACAGAAAAACCAAAATGCCATCACAAGACTTATCAAATCTATCGGCGTGGGATCCTCGAACATTTTAAAATACCGTATTCTTATATACCTATCTTTTTCGGTCTTGGGCAGAGCAAGCCATTCATGGTCAAATTCGGCATCGTATATGCTTATGTCCGACATTCCGCCGTATTCGTAAATACCGATATGCCACCGCATGAGCTTCGGATTGTTTTCCTCAATATATTTTTTTGCGTATTCATAGCCTTCTTCGCATTTAACGACTTTATCTCCCAAAACATGAAGCCAATAAACATCGGAGATATGCACCTTTGCGCGGTATACGGTCTCGGTGTTTTCGGGCAGCCGAAGCAGGTTTATCTGCGCATATATCGGCAGTTTCCATAAAAATATAAGACAGATAAACCAGATCACAGGGACAAAAAGGGCTTTTGTGATCTTGTTTATCATTTTCTGTTCGGTGTTGTATACTGAGGCAAGTTTATGTGCTGTTTCGTCGTCTATCCCAAGCATGAAACAGTCTTTTTTGAACTCAAACCCAAGCGGGATGAGTTTGTCCGCTTTTGTTTTGGAAATGTCGGCGATAAGCAGCCAACCCTCACGGCCTGTGTAATAGTAGCTTTCTTTGTCGGCATACAGCAGCTGACATGGGATATTGTTGTAAATGACGGTCGGGTAGTAGGTAGAGAGCATAAAATTTTCCTTTCATTACGTTATAATTATATTTTAGCAAACAGATATTACAAAAAAATGTATATAATAGTTAAGAATATATTAAGTATCAGCAATACTTGTAATAACACAGAATAAGTATCCGGCATTAAATAAAAAACTAAAATCATCCAAAACTCAAATCATCTAAACTATTGACAAGTCACACTTTAAAATGTTATTATCATAAAAGTGACGTTTTAAAGTAATATTCAAAAACAATATTTAACGAAAGCAATATTTAATGAAAGTAATTTTTAAAGGAGCATAAAAAATGTCAAAGCCCGATATAAATGCGATAAACAAAAGAAGAATATTCGGTATAATATCACACCCCGATGCAGGTAAAACGACCCTGACGGAAAAACTGCTGCTGCACGGCGGCGCAATACACCAGGCGGGTACCGTAAAGGCGCGTAAGGGACGTTCGGCAAAATCCGACTGGATGGAGATAGAAAAACAGAGAGGTATTTCCGTTACCTCGTCCGTAATGCAGTTTGAATATGAGGGTAAGATAGTTTCTATCATGGACACTCCCGGTCATAACGACTTCGGTGAAGATACCTACCGTATACTTACTTCCGTTGACTCCGCCGTCATGGTAATAGATGCCGCAAAAGGTGTCGAGGCGCAGACGGAAAAACTGTTCAAAGTGTGCAGTATGCGCGGCATACCCATTTTTACATTCATAAACAAGCTTGACCGCGAAGCCAACGACCCGCTTTCCGTAATGGAGGAACTTGAAAACGCTCTCGGTCTGCCCAGCGTTGCCGTTACATGGCCTATCGGCTGCGGTGCGTATTTTGAGGGCGTATATGACAGACTTGAAAACAAGATACACCTTTACAAACAGAAAGAAACAATAGAACTTGACGAAAACGGCGTTTACGACAAGCGTCTTGACGATATTTTATTCCACGAAAATCTTGAAAATCTGCGCAATGAAGTTGAGCTTTTGGACGGTGCGGGCAACGATTTTGATGAGGCGCTGATCTCGGCGGGCAAGCTTTCGCCCGTATTTTTCGGCACTGCCCTTGCCGACTTCGGTGTTACCGAGTTTTTGGAGCATTTCTTAAAACTTTCTCCCGCTCCGGGCGCAAGAAAGACCATTGACGGCGAAGTACAGCCTACAGACGAGTTTTTCTCGGGTTTTATTTTCAAAATACAGGCAAATATGAACCCCGCTCACCGCGACAGACTTGCCTTTTTGCGTATCTGCTCGGGTACGTTTGAAAGAGGTATGAGTGTTACCCTTTCAAGAACGGGCAAACAGATGAAACTCAACCAGTCCACACAGCTTATGGCAAACGAGAGAGAGACTGTTGACGAAGCTATTGCGGGCGATATTATCGGTATCTACGATTCGGGCAACTATCAGATAGGCGATACGCTGACGGACAGCAAGCAGAAGATATTCTTTGAACCGTTGCCGACTTTCCCGCCCGAACTTTTTATGAAAGTGCGCCCCGTGGATACAATGAAGGCAAAGCAGTTCCAGAAAGGCGTCGATCAGCTTGCACAGGAGGGTGCCGTTCAGATATACAGAACGGAATACAATGATGTTGTTATCGGTGCGGTAGGTGCGCTCCAGTTTGAGGTGTTTGAATACCGCCTTAAAAACGAGTATAACTCCGAAATACGCATGGAGCCTATGGATTACAGCGTTGCAAGGTGGGTAAGAAATAAGACTGCGGATGAACTCAAACAATATGAGGGCTCACGCTGCACACTTGTTTTCGACCATTTCAGCCGCCCGATACTGCTTTTTGCAAATAACTATACCCTCAATAACTTTATGGAACGACATGAGGATATAGAACTTGTGGAAGCATTGGCGGTGGATGATAACTTATGATGATAAATAAGCTGTCCGTAAAAGAGGCAATAAACTTTTATTATCTCAGCAATATTGCAAATATAGCTACAAGTCACCTGCCGGAATTCAAGGATTTTTACAATAATGTCAGCAGGGATATAGCAAGCGGACTTTTTGATTTTGCAAAGCCGATAAAACGCCGCTGCAAAACCGATACAAGCGTATTTAAGCAAGAATTCGGTTTTGACTTGCCGCAGGACATAGAGGACTATATCAATATATATTGGCATGGATTTTTAATAGGTGCTTATACCGAGCCCAAAGACAGCGTACTTAGCTCGGATGATGCCGTACTTTTTCCGATCGTAAAACTTTCGGGACAAACCGAAAAGGATGTTTTATACCGCAAGTATAATGGGTTTATGTGGCGGGCAAAGTATTGGAGCGAAAATGCGGATATTACAAAATATATACCCGTGGGGTATACGTTATATAATGATTATCATATTTTATATGAGGTCTCTTCCGGAAAAATTTTTACGGAGGATGAGGATGTTGATTTTCAGCCGTCAAAACAACCTGTTGCCGACAGCCTTGCGGAATTTATAACCAAGATCAAGGTTGGCGGCAGCTACGAAATATCGGGGATATCAGTTAAAGATATCAAAACCGATCAATATCTGTATGCCAAATATATGATAGACCTTAATGATGAAAATTAAAGAATTGCATAGTGTACGCTTGACCTTGTATATACAAGGAGGTGTTTCTATATGACTGCACAGGTAAATTTCAGAATAGAAGAAGATGTCAAGGAAAGTGCCGAAAGTGCGCTTAAAGATATGGGGCTTACAATATCTGCCGCAATAGTGATGTTTCTGACAAAGGTCGGCAGAGAAAAAAGAATACCGTTTGAGATAACGGCAGACCCGTTTTATTCGGAAAATAATACCGGATACATTGAAAAGGTCGCAGAGGATATCCGCAGCGGAAAGGCAATTTTTCCGAACATGAATTGATCGAGGAGTAATTATGGAGTTTACACAACTTATCGAAAAAAGACGAAGCATAAGAAAATACACTTCCGAGGCTATCTCCGAGGATAATATCAAAAAGATAGTCCGTGCGGGGCTTCTTGCGCCGAGCAGCAGAAATTTAAAATCGGCGGAGTTTATAGTGATAAAGGACAAAGAAATACTTAAAAAGCTGAAAGGCGTAAAATCGGCGGGTTCGGGGTTTCTTGACCAAGCGGCCTTTGCGGTGGCTGTTATAGGCGACAGCGAAAAGGCTGATGCGTGGATAGAGGACTGTTCGCTTGCGCTTATCTATATGCAGCTTGCGGCGACCGAACTCGGGATAGGCAGCTGCTGGATACAATGCCGTCTGCGCCAAAGCAGTATAGAAAATGTATCTTCGGAGCAGTATGCAAGGGAGGTGCTTGGCTTTGCCGACAATTACAGACTTGAAGCCATAATGTCGTTCGGTATGCCCGATGAAGAAAAAGAGCCTTGCACGAAAATTGATGAGGACAAAATACATATCATTTAGGACAATTTTTGCGGATGCGAGAGAATGACCTCACATCCGCTTTTTTTCGTAATTGATAGTTATGTGATTGACATTTTTATAAATATATAGTATTCTATATATAGAGAAAACGGATACTTATCCACAGGGGGGTGAGTGAATGAGTCATACAAATGAAAAATTTGTAATGAAAAATTTTGACAAAGCAATCGAAAACGGGAACATTATGCCCTATTTTCAGCCTATAATACGAGCAATGACAGGAGAGATATGTGCGGCGGAGTCGTTGGCAAGGTGGATAGACCCCGATGAGGGTATGCTCATGCCTTCGCTTTTTATCGAAACACTTGAAAGAAACCGTATTATACATAAACTTGACATTAAGATCATAGAACGTGTTTGTATCGGATACAGAGAACGTGTTTCAACGGGCATAGACCCTATGCCCGTTACCGTTAATTTATCAAGGCTTGATTTTGATGAGGAAAACCTTTTTGAGCGTATAATGGATATAATCAAAAAGTATGAAATGCCATCAAAGGCGCTGTTCTTCGAGATAACCGAAAGCGTTATGCTTGATAATGTCGAGGTATTCAGGGATATTTTTGACCGCATCCATGCCGAGGGCTTCGAGATATGGCTTGACGATTTCGGCAGCGGCTATACTTCGCTTAATGTGCTTAAAGACTATGAATTTGATGTTATAAAACTGGATATGAAGTTTTTGAGCAGTATGGAAAAACGTTCGCAGAAGCTTATTGCGTCCGTGGTAAATATGGCAAAAATACTTGGTGTACATACTCTTGCCGAGGGCGTGGAAACGGCCGAACAAGCTGAATTTTTGAAAAATATCGGCTGCGAGATGATGCAGGGATTTTATTATGCCAAACCTATGAGTGCGGCTGATTTTAAGACCTATATCAAAGAAAAAAATATGTCGATAGAAAAACTCCGTGAGCGCAGATATTACAAAAAGGCGGGCTTGATAAATATTTTAAGCCCCGATCCTTTGGAAGAATTCTACTGCAGCGAGATGAACAAGGATTTCTATGAGTCCTTATATCCGCTTGCTCTCATTGAAATGACGGAGGAGAAACTTACTATTGTTTATGCAAATGAGGCCTATAAAGACGAAATAAAGAAAATAAATCTTTATAGTTTAGAGGAGACGGAACGGGTTATAAACGACCGTACAAAGGCTTTCTATTACGACACAAAAAGGCAGTTTGCTACGGCGGCGCAGACGGATACGGTTATCAGAAAAGATTATATCATCGGCGATATCTGCTATTCGTTTTCCACAAAATATCTTGCGGGTACGGCCGAAAAGATGATGTTTGCCGTAAATATTACGGTATTCGGCGATGACGGTGTGGAAAAGCGCGCCGATGATATAAACAAGATAGGACGGTCACTGTTTTATAATTTTGAGCGCATAACAATGCTTTATCCCGATAGTGACAGCTCAAAAATAATATATGCGAATGTCGGCTTTAACAAGGTCTACGGCACGGTGTCTTTAAGACGCGGTACGATAGAGTTTGCAAATGTTGAGGTGCATGAAAAGGACAGGGAAAGATACCTTGATTTTATGAACTTTGATACTTTGCGCGACAGGATACTGGAAGATGACTGTTCCTTTGTACAGCAGCCTTTCCGCATAAAAACGCCCGAGGGCGGTTATCGCTGGCGCTTGGTGCGTATAACCTTTATCCCGTCTGCCGATAATTCAGCCTGCTATATGTACAGCATACAGCGTATGCCACCCGTAGATATAAAAGTAATAGAAGAACAGATAGCCAAAAATCCCGATATGTTTAAAAGATAAAATAAATATTATAACAAAAACCGCAGGCTTTGATTCCTGCGGTTTTTAAATTCAGAACAAATTGTTTTTTGCAATGATGTTTTTACATCATACCGCCCATACCGCCTGCGGGCATAGGAGGCTCGGGTTCCTTGATATCGGCAACAACCGACTCTGTTGTAAGAATTGTGCTTGCTACGCTGTTAGCGTTAAGAAGTGCGCTTCTTGTAACCTTAGTGGGGTCGATGATACCTGCCTCGACCATGTTTACATACTCGTCTGTAAGTGCATTGTAACCAACACCCTTAGCGCTTTCCTTAACCTTATTTACGATAACTGCGCCCTCAAGACCCGCATTTGCAACGATCTGACGAAGAGGAGCTTCAAGTGCCTTAAGAATGATAGAAGCGCCTGTCTTTTCGTCGCCGTCAAGGGATGCGCAAACCTTTTCTACCTCGGGGATAGAATGGATATAAGCAGAACCGCCGCCGCTGATGATACCTTCCTCAACAGCTGCGCGTGTAGCGGCAAGAGCATCTTCCATACGAAGTTTCTTTTCCTTAAGAGCAACTTCCGTAGCTGCACCTACCTTGATAACTGCTACACCGCCTGCAAGCTTTGCAAGTCTTTCCTGTAATTTTTCCTTATCGAATTCGGAAGTTGTTTCTTCAAGTGCTGCGCGGATCTGTGCAACTCTTGCTTCGATATCCTCTTTCTTGCCTGCGCCGTCAACGATAGTTGTGTTTTCCTTAGTCACATTGACTGTCTTTGCACGGCCGAGTACATCTACCGTAGCTTCTTTAAGTTCAAGACCAAGCTCGCTTGAAATTACCTGACCGCCTGTAAGAGCGGCGATATCTGCAAGCATTTCCTTTCTTCTGTCGCCGAAGCCGGGAGCCTTAACGGCAACAACATTGAATGTACCTCTTAACTTATTAACGATAAGTGTTGTAAGAGCCTCGCCCTCAACATCTTCTGCGATGATAAGAAGCTTAGCGCCCATCTGTACTATCTGTTCAAGCAAAGGAAGAATATCCTGAATATTTGAAATTTTCTTGTCTGTAATAAGAATGTAGGGATTGTCAAGGCTTGCAACCATTTTTTCCATGTCTGTAGCCATGTAAGCGGAAAGATAACCGCGGTCAAACTGCATACCTTCAACAAGTTCAAGCTCTGTGTCCATTGTCTTGGACTCTTCAACTGTGATAACGCCGTCGTTTGAAACTTTTTCCATAGCGTCTGCTATCATTGCGCCGACTTCCTCGTCCGCTGCGGAGATAGAAGCTACCATAGCAATATGCTTTTTGCCCTCTACACTCTGGCTCATGTTCTTGATAGCCTCAACGGCAGCCTTTGTTGCCTTGTCCATACCTTTTCTTAAAATAATGGGATTTGCACCTGCCGCAATATTTTTAAGGCCCTCGTGTACCATTGCCTGTGCAAGTACTGTAGCTGTTGTAGTACCGTCACCCGCAACATCATTTGTCTTTGTGGCAACTTCCTTAACAAGCTGAGCGCCGATATTTTCAAACGGGTCTTCAAGCTCTATTTCCTTTGCAATAGTAACACCGTCGTTTGTTACAAGGGGTGTGCCGAATTTTTTGTCAAGCACTACATTTCTGCCCTTGGGGCCTATTGTTACCTTTACTGTGTCAGCAAGCTGATTGATGCCTGCCTCTAAAGCTGTTCTTGCTTCAATACCGTATTTTATCTGCTTTGCCATTATGCTTTGCCTCCTTATTCTACAATAGCAAGGATATCGCTTTCCTTGACTACAATATATTCTTCGCCGTTATATTTTACTTCTGTGCCTGCATACTTGCTGTAAACAACTTTCTGACCGACTTCAACTGTCATGGGAACAGTCTTGCCGTCAACAACAGCACCCGGGCCTACCGCAATAACTTCTGCTTCCTGTGGCTTTTCCTTGGACTGTGTTGTAAGGATGATACCGCCTTTTGTTGTTTCTTCAGCTTCAAGCTGTTTTAAAATAACTCTGTCGTTCAATGGTCTTAAACTCATATATATTTCCTCCTTAAAATTTATCTGTTTTGTTAGCACTCATTAAAGTTGAGTGCTAATTTATTGTTATAGTAAACCAATATCCATAATTTTGCAATACCCTTTATTGGCGTATATTTTAAAATATAATTATATTTTCTTTTGTTTTCTTTGTTTTTCTTTCGTTTTCTTTTGTTTTTGATTTTTGAAGCTTTATTTTCATCAAAAAAGGCGGAGAAAATTCTCCGCCGAAATTTAAGTATTATTTCTGTAAACTTTCCACTACAGACTGATATGCAGCCGCATTCTGTGCATATTCTGTCATAACGCTGTTAAGCTTTGCAAGGTAATCATTAGGTGAAATATCGCCGTTTGCAAAGTCAACGATAAGCTTTGTAAAATTCTTATAGCTGCTGATAAGTTTAAGAACGGAAGTCTTTGTATCGCTGTATTCAGCAGGAATATTAACGCCGTTTATCTTGCTTTCCGCAGCAACAGCATCGTCATAAGCTTTCTGAGCCTTTGCCTTTAAATCGTTAAGATCCAGATTCTCGTTCTCGGAAGCTGCAACGAAATAATCCGTGAATGCAACAGAAGAATCGTTAAGTTCCTTTATAGCTGCCGAATAAGCCGCAACTGCATCAGCCTCTTCCTGGCTGTTAAGAAGTACCTGTACTTCATTGGGCATATTCTTTGCCATGTTGTCGTCAAGGATAGTAGCTGTCTTGGAGTCCGCATCCCAAAGTACTTCTGCACCCGTAGCGGTTGCAATAGCACGAAGAGGAAGCATTGTGCTGCCGTTGATGATCTGTGCAGGCACGTCGATAGCAGTTGAAGCACCGTTTACGTCAATGCTTGCCTGACCGATGGCGATCTTAAGTGTGTCACTGTTCTTTTTAAGGGTAACAGTCTTTGTTTCGCCGTCCCAGTCGATAGAATAACCCATATTGTCAAATACGCCTCTTAAAGGAATAAGCGTTCTGCCCTCTACAACAACAGGCTGCTGATTTGGGAAAGAAACGATATTGCCGTTAAGACTTACGTTAATGTCCTGTGCGTAGCATGCTGTGCTCATTGCAGCAGCTGCAACTGCGCATAAAATTGCTTTTCTTAATTTCATAATATCCTCCTTGTTTTTTTAATTAAACCGATATTATAAGTATACACCTATACAATTTTTTTGTCAAGTCGTTAAATAAGAGTTTTAAGCATTTATTGTAATAAAATTTACGATAAAATCATTTGATTTGTATATTCGCTGCCGACGGCTTTATCCGTCAGAATATGATAAATATCCGATGCCGATATCTCCGTTTTAAGCAGGGTCTCATTTTCCTTTACGCGGGTAACAACGGGGAGAGCGCTTTTTTGTGTCAATTCGCTCAAAAGGTGCATTTTGTCTTTTTTTATGCCAAGCACACGGATATATGACGGCGGTCTTTGCTGCATGGTCTTTGTGATGCCGAGTATGCAGTGAAGCACCGCCCTTTGCAGCTTTGTGCGGGTGTAGCGTTTTGTTTTGACCTCATCCGTAATTGAAGAGATACTGCCAAGATGTGCATATTTTAAAAATCTGTTTTCAAGCCCCTCGGTCATATCCGCAATTTCCGCAAGTTTATCTGTCGGCACTGTTCTTAAAATATAGCCGAATATGTCGGAATATCCGTCAATATTAGGAAAATACGGCGTATTATAGTCCGAAAGCGTATTTTCGGGCACGGCTTCTTTTGGTATATTTCCCTCGGAAAGCGCCCGTCTTATTGCCGCCGCCGAGGACAATTCCCCGCTTAATTCCGTGTCGTTATAGCCGTTTTGTTCTCTTTTTATGCTGTAGGGCTTTATAGTCGAATTAAGTCTTTTAAGCGCCGTTATATACTCCAATGCAAGGATATTGTTCGGCATATTTATAAAAGAAATTTCCTTATTTAAAACCTTTGCCGCCGCAGCCTCACGCGCCGCGGGATAGGACATCCCCTCCGACAGAAATCCCGCAAGATGATTTTTAAATTCCTGCGTTTCGTCCGCAAAAACAGCCGATACCTCTTCAAGCTCTTCCGCACTGCCCGCTTCGCTTCCGAAACAAAGCGCATCGACAATGCCGCTTTTATGCAGTATCTCAACAGCCGCCCCCGCAAACACATCCGCCGCGCCCGACGCATACTCCACAGGCAGTTCAAGCACCATGTCAACACCGTTTAAAAGTGCCTGCCGCGTCCGCACAAACTTGTCAAAGACCGCAGGCTCGCCGCGCTGGACAAAATTCCCGCTCATTACCGCTATTATATTTTCGCACCCCGTCAGTTCACGGGTCTTTTGTATGTGAAACTTATGCCCGTTGTGAAACGGGTTGTACTCCGCAATAATGCCTGTGTTCATAGATTTTATTTCTCCAATAGCTCAACATCTTTCGGCAGTTTAAAAAAGTGCATGAAAAACGTCACGAAAACGACCGCCGCCAAAACTCCCAAAATAACATTTGCACATATAAACGACTGATAATTCAGTCCTCTCAGCCAATCCGGAGCGACCACGCCCAAACAGCCTGGAGCAGTCCAGTCTCTTATCACGTACTGCAAATTTTCCGCATTTGGCGGGGAATACAGTATAAACCTTATATACTCGTTCCATGCGGCGGAGGCAAAAAACAGCCCTATCACCGCAAGCGGCGCACGCGAAAGCGGCAGCACTATCATAAAAAACTTGTCTATGGGCGTACAGCCGTCTATTTCCGCCGCATCCATTATACTCTGCGGCAGCTGCTCAAAATAATTCCTCAGCAGGAAGATATTTGCCGCATTAAGGCAAAGCGGCAGCACTATCGGCAGATACGAATATTGAAGCCCGAGTTTCTTCATAGCAAGATATTCGGGTATAAAACCGACATTGAACACCAAAGTCACAAGCAGCATATATCCAAACAGCTTTGCCCCCGGCATATCCCGCTGCATAAGTATATACGCGGAAATGCTTGATATAATAAGCCCGATAAGCGTTACAGCCGCAGTTGTGCCGAGCGACACCAGAAATGCCCGTTTTGTACGGTACATACCAAGCACTCTTTCAAACGGTATAAGGTCTATCCGACGCGGCAGCAGTTCAAGCCCGTAAGTGCCTTTGTTGCCAAGCGCCGACGACAGTATTTTCAGTATCGGCACAATGACCGCCGCACACAAAAACACCATAAACAGCGTGTTAAATATCAAAAACGCCTTTCTTGCACCCTTAGCCTTTTTAAAACCCGTTCCCCTCATAAGATCACCCTCTTAAAAAACAAAAAGACTACACTTCCCTCATTACGATTTTATCATTATCAATATAAAATGTCAATCAATATGTACTTTGAGTTTCCCCATTTTTTGCGCCGGGAAGTAAAATTGGAATTTAACACACTTTTGCTTTTGCAAAAGTGTGTTGGAGCGCAGGACTGGGAGCTGAGCCGCGAAGCGGCGATGCGATTCCTGCGCGACCCCTATAACGCGCTTGCGCGCCACTGTTTATAAGTAACTATTTA
>JAFUAF010000004.1 GCA_017460805.1 Bacillota bacterium
GCGTTCATCCTGAGCCAGGATCAAACTCTCATAAAAAGTTTTACAGCTCATTGCTGACTTGGTGTTTTTATAGTTGTTGCTTCAACTTGAATTGGTGTTATCTTCCTCTTATGTTGATAAAATTCACTCGCTCAAATTTTCTTAACGCTACGCCTGTGTCGCTTCGCTCCTGCGGCTCATACGCTAAAAATTTGTCCTACGGAACGCTTAAGTTAATTTTATCCTTGAATTATGGAAGATAACAAGGGATTGAGTATTAATTCTTTGATTATTCAGTTTTCAAAATACAAGCACTGTCGTTTGCGACAGCTATAATAGAATAACACAAACAAATTCATTTGTCAACACTTTTTTTAAAATTTTTTAAAAAATTTTTTAAAGCTGTTATTCTATAGAACGGAGATGGAGAGATTTGAACTCTCGCGCCGCTTTCACGACCTACTCCCTTTCCAGGGGAGCCCCTTCAGCCACTTGGGTACATCTCCAAATGTCTTCCGAAATAAGTTGATTAAACTTTTTTCAAAAAAAGAACGCAGAGGGTGGGATTCGAACCCACGGCCCATTGCTGAGTCACCGGTTTTCAAGACCGGCTCCTTAAACCACTCGGACACCTCTGCATATTTTAAATTGATGCACCGCCCGATAAGCGGCACATCAATTATAATACAACAGAATAAATCAAAAGTCAATAGCTTTTTTAAAATTTATTTAAAATTTTTGGCTTAAACAAGCGAAAAAACTATATATATGGTTTTTAAACATATTTTATGCTTTATTTAGTTTCAGGCTTCGTTTGCTGCGGCGGTTTTTTGTTTCTCTTCGTTGATATGACGAAGATTTTTTTCCGCCACGGAAAGCATAAGCTTGATACGGTTGATCTGATTTACCTCACTTGCACCCGGGTCATAGTCCACAGCAACGATATTGCTGAACTTGTTTTGACGCTTAAGCTCTTTGATTATACCCTTGCCCGTTACATGGTTGGGCAGGCAGGCAAAAGGCTGCGTACAAATATTATTGTAGACGCCCGTATGGATAAGCTCGACAAGCTCGGCGGTAAGGAACCAGCCCTCGCCCGTCTGATTGCAAAGACTTACGATATCTTTTGCCATTTCGCCAAGTTCGGCAATATTTGCGGGAGCCTCAAAACGCTTTGACTTTCTGAGTGCCTCGCTCATCGGCTTGCGGTATGCCTCCACCACCCTTATACCGATATTGGAAACGACCGTTGCCGAATGTTTCATACCGAAATACTTTTCCTTATAGGTGGAATTGTAGAAGCAGTATGTCAGGAAGTTGAGAAGATCGGGCACAACTGCCTCGGCGCCCTCTTTTTCCAAAAGACCGACTATATCGTTGTTTGCGGTGGGGTGGAATTTAACAAGTATCTCGCCCACTACGCCGACTCTCGGCTTGACAAGGGTCTCGTCGATAGGCAGATCATCAAATTCTTCTATGATTTTAGTGATATTTTTCTTGTACTCACCATATTTGCAGCGTTTTACGGCATCCTTGCAGATATTGTTCCATTTTTGATAGAGAGCCTCTGTCGAACCCTTTTCAAGCTCGTAAGGACGCACGCGGTAAACACAGCGCATGAGCAGATCGCCGTAAAGCACACTTTGCAGCATACCTACAGCAAGCTTTGGCGTGATCTTGAAGCCGGGATTTTTTTCAAGACCCTGTGTGCTTATGGAAACAACGGGGATATGCTCCATACCCGCCTTTTTAAGCGCACGGCGAATAAAACCGATATAGTTGCTTGCACGGCAGCCGCCGCCTGTCTGGCTGATAAGCACAGAAACATTGTTAAGGTCATACTTTCCGCTCTGGAGAGCCTTAAGCACCTGTCCGACAACTATAAGCGCGGGATAGCAGGCATCATTATTAACATATTTAAGGCCGATATCCACACAGTCGCGGTCGTAAGCGGGCATAACATCAACATTGAATCCCGATGCCTTAAACGCTTCCTGCACGATATCAAAATGGAACGGCGACATCTGCGGCATGATAAGCGTATGGTTTTTCTTCATTTCTTTTGTAAAGATAACACGGCTGTTTGCCGTCTGAGCCGCACGCGCTCTGATATTTTTGCTGCGTCTTTCGTCAAGAGCGGCAAAAAGCGAACGTATACGGATACGCGCAGAACCGAGGTTGGATACCTCATCTATTTTTAAAAGTGTGTAAACTTTGTTGTGTGCCTTTAAAATGTCGCTTACTTCGTCCGTAGTAACGGCATCAAGGCCGCAGCCGAAGCTGTTGAGCTGGACAAGTTCCAGATCGTCGCGTGTACCGACGAAAGTTGCCGCCGCATACAGACGCGAATGGTAAGCCCACTGGTCGCGCACATTCAAAGGACGCTGAACGTCACCGAGATGAGCAACACTGTCCTCGGTAAGCACTGCAACGCCGTAACCCGTGATAAGTTCGGGGATGCCGTGATTTATCTCGGGATCGGTGTGGTAAGGTCTGCCCGCAACAACGATACCCGTCATATCGTTTTCTTTAAGATATTCAAGGGTCTCCTCGCCTTTTCTGCGCATATCCTCACGGTAGCGCTGCTGTTCTTTTATGGCAAGTCTTGCGGCCTTTTCCACCTCATCCTTATCTATATCGGAAAATTCCTCCTGCAAACGCTTGATAAAATGCTCTGTATTTGCAAGACTGAAAAACGGATTGCGGAAATCTATATTTTTAGTTCTTATCTCTTCAAGGTTGTTTTTGATATTTTCGGGGTAGCTTGTAACGATCGGGCAGTTGAAACAGCTGTCCGCGTGCTGTATCTCCTGATGCTCGTAAGCGATACAGGGATAGAAAATAAAATTTATACCCTCGTCTATCAAAAATTTAACATGACCGTGTACAAGCTTTGCGGGATAGCACACGGACTCACTCGGTATGGATTCTATACCAAGCTCGTAAATTCGGCGGTTTGTTTTCGGCGTAAGTCTTACACTATAGCCAAGTTCGTTAAAGAAAGTGAACCACAGCGGATAGTCCTCATACATATTAAGTACACGGGGAATACCGACAACACCGCGTTTTGCCTTGTCGGGGTCGATGGGCTTGTAGCCGAAAAGTCTGTCGTATTTATAGTCAAAAAGATTGGGAACACAGCTTTTTGAGGGGTCTTTGCCAAGACCGCGCTCACAGCGGTTGCCCGTGATAAAACGGCGGTTGCCGTTGAAACGGTTTATGGTCAAAAGACAGTTGTTTGTACAGCCCTTGCAGCGGGTAAGAGAAGTCGTTATCTCAAGCTCCTCCAGCTGGTCAGCCGAGAGCAGGGTAGAATTTTCGCCCTGAACATACTTGTCTTTTGCGATGACAGCCGCACCGAAAGCGCCCATAATGCCGCTTATATCGGGGCGGATAGCATCGCGTGTGGATATTTTTTCAAATGCGCGCAAAACGGCCTCGTTGTAGAAAGTACCGCCCTGCACCACTATATGCTTGCCCATCTCCGTGGGGTCTGTTATTTTTATTACCTTCTGGAGCGCATTTTTTATTACGGAGTACGCAAGACCCGCCGAAATATCGGAGACCTCCGCACCCTCTTTCTGCGCCTGCTTAACGCGCGAATTCATAAAAACCGTACAGCGCGAACCCAGGTCGATAGGGCTTTTTGCAAACAAAGCTACCTTTGCAAATTCCTGCACGGGCAGGGAAAGACTTTTTGCAAAAGTTTCGATAAAAGAGCCGCAGCCCGCAGAACAAGCCTCATTAAGAAGCACGCTGTCGATAACGCCGTCCTTGATGCGGATACATTTCATATCCTGACCGCCGATATCGAGGATAAAATCCACCTCGGGGTCAAAGAATGCCGCAGCCTTGTAATGTGCAACGGTCTCTATCTCGCCGAGGTCTATCATAAACGCTTCCTTGATAAGACCCTCGCCGTAGCCCGTAACACAGGCCTTTCTTATAGTTACACCCTCGGGCATCATACGGTAGATTTGCTTAAGGGAGCTCATTATTATTTTTATCGGGTTGCCCTCGTTGCCCGCATAGAAAGAGTAAAGCAAAGAGCCGTCCTCGCCTATGAGTGCAAGCTTGCTTGTGGTGGAACCCGAGTCTATACCCAAAAAGGCATCGCCCTTGTAATTGGCAAGATCGCCTTTTTTAACTATCGCCTTGCCGTGGCGTTCCTTGAATGTATTATATTCGCTTTCGTCCTTAAAAAGCGGATCGAGACGCGAAATTTCCATGGTGAGGTGTTTTTCGCCCGTAAGATTTTTTATAAGTTGGTCGAAAGTGAAAATTTTATCGTCCTTTGAGTTGAAAGCCGCACCCATAGCCGCAAACAGATGGGAATTGTCGGTCTCTATTATCTCGTCGCCCTCAAGACCCAGCACATCCACAAACCTTGCCTTTAATTCGGTAAGGAAGTGAAGCGGGCCGCCAAGAAAGGCCACTCTGCCGCGGATAGGCTTGCCGCAGGCAAGACCGCTTATAGTCTGGTTTACAACAGCATGGAAAATAGACACCGCAAGGTCTGCTTTTGCCGCGCCTTCATTTATAAGAGGCTGGATATCGCTTTTTGCAAACACGCCGCAGCGTGCGGCAATGGGATAAATGACTTTGTACTGCTTTGCAAGCTCGTTAAGACCCATTGCATCCGTCTGCAAAAGGGATGCCATCTGGTCGATAAAACTGCCCGTACCGCCTGCGCAGATACCGTTCATACGCTGTTCAAGGCCGCCCGTGATATAAATTATCTTGGCATCCTCGCCGCCTATTTCTATTGCGACATCCGTCTGCGGTATCACCTTGTCGATAGCGCCCGAAACAGCCACTACCTCCTGTATAAAGGGTATGCCTATCCAGTTTGAGATAGACAGACCGCCCGAACCCGTTATATTTGCACAAAAACGCACATTGCCCATTTTTTCATGTGCGGAGCGTATAAGCGATAAAAGGGTCTCCTGTATATTTGATAAATGTCTTTGATAATCTTTAAAACAGATATTATCGTTTTCGTCCATGACCACCAGTTTTATGGTCGTTGAGCCGATATCTATACCTGCCTTATAAAGTTCGTCACTCATATTAACACCTCTGAAAATACCACAAAAAAGTTGTATCAGCACTTATTATAGAACAAAAAACTACATATTTCAATAGTAGAATTGCCGAAAAGTCTTAATTTTTAATGAAGAATTTTATTAAAGAAAAATGTATATGACAGAAAAAGGGAGCCGCATTAAGCTGTATCACGGCTCCCGAATTTTATTATTTCTGAATAAGATAGGGTTTTTCAAATGTTTCTGTAAGCATGATATAATTTAACTTGTTGTCTTCAACTGCCTTTTCTGCGTTGAGTACGCCAAGTCTTGCCTGCTTTACCTGGAACTCCGTAGCCATGCCCGCATTATAGCTCGACACAGCCGAATTGTAATCGGTAACAGCCTGCTCCACATCAAGTTTGAGCTGCTTGTCCTTTAAAGCAAGCTGCTGGATATTGTGATATGTGGAACGGATATTCTTTTCAAGTGTATCCCTGCCGTCTTCAAGAGCACGGGCAGCAGTGTTATAATCGTTTCTGACACCCTTTTTGGACTCGTTTACAAGAGCTGTGTTTGTTCTCTGAGCATATTCCGCAATGTCCACATTACCCTGGAGCACCTTGATGCTCGGTGCCGTTATCTTCTGTTTGGAAATAAAAGTTTCAACGTTGAAACCGTCGTAATCCTTTACCCGTGCATCATAGATAACATAGACTTTTTCGTTTGCATCAAGTCCGAGTGTATTGTTAAGAATTTCTTTCTGATTTTTAAGACTTTCTTCAAGCAGGGTACGGTTTTTCTCGTCCTCTTCCTGTTTGAGTTCCGCCTTTTTAAGTTCTACATCACTTGCGTAGCCAAGCTCGTTTTTAAGGCGGAGATTTTCCAAATTCTCCTCGCCGAGAGCAATGCTTTGTTCAAGAAGCTGAAGCTGTATTTCCGAGCCCTTTATGGCATTTATCTGACTGATAAGGGTTATCTCGATACCGTCTTTTACAAGCTGCTCGTTTACACTTGTAAGAGAAGATGTCACATCAAGTTTTTTCATATTACGTGCTACCGTGATGCTGCTTTCTATATTCTGCTGAAGCTGCATCTGTACATCAAGGGCTGAACCCGCCTGTTCAATAGTTGTGATAAGCATGGAACTTATTGTGCCGTAAGCCGAGTCAAGCGAAACAAGAGTCTGACCCAGGTTATCTCTCGTATCCTTGATATAGTCGATACTGTCATTGATATTTTTTAAGTTGGAGTTTTTCTTTTCCGCAAGTTCCTTTGCTTCCTCAAAAGTGAGTATCTTTGTGTCCTCGTCTATATATGCCTTTGTATCAAGTATAATATAATCGCTGTCGCCGCGTGTAATGTCGATATTTCTTGTTTCTGCATCCCAGTTTACATTAAAACCGAGTGTCTCGCCGAGAAGACGCACGGGAAGATAGATACTGCCGTTGATACGCTGTATATCAAGGTCTGTTTCCTCGCCGTTAAGTGTAGCTTTCATCTCGTTTGCATCTATTATTATACGGGTAGTGTCCAGATCGACCTTGGCCTCGTTTTTGTCGCTGTTCCAGTCTACTTCGCCGCCGAGCATCTCAAAAATTGCACGAAGAGGAAGATAGTTTTTGCCGTCGATATTTACGGCAGACTTGTCGCTTATAAGTTTCATACCTCCGACCGTAAAAGTTACATTGCTTTCCTGTGTAAGTGCATAAGCGGGCACACCGCTTGCCGCTGTCAACGCACAAAGCAAAAGGCAAGAAATACGTTTTTTCATATATAAGACTTCCTTTCAGAAAAAATATTTCAAAAATTTACTTTTATTCTCAAACTATTGTAGCATAAAACCAATTTTGGGTCAATGTAAATTTTTAGATAAATTATTAAGTTTTTATTACCGGAATTATGCAGACTTAACAAATATATGCAGGTTTTATCCTATGACCGTTTTGTTCTTGCCTGTTTCCTTTGCGGAATACAGCGCGGCATCGACTCTTGTATACAACTCGTCTATCTGCTCTTTATCTATAGCGGCGGTCACACCTATGCTGACGGTAATGTGTCCCGCAGCCGTAAATTCCATTGCCGCAAATTTTGTCCTTATTACCTCGGCTGTCTCAAAAGCGCGGTCGGTATTTCTTCCGGGGAGCAGCAGCATAAATTCCTCACCGCCCCAGCGTCCGGCATATCCGCGCGGCTCTATTTCTTCCACGCTTTCTTTAAGCAGTTTTGCAAAACAAATAAGTATATTGTCGCCCTCTTTGTGACCGTAGGTATCGTTAACGTGCTTGAAGTTGTCTATATCCAGCATAACAAGCGTAAACGGCATTTTCTTTTCGGTCAGCTGCTTTTCGATGAGTCTTTGTATCTCGCTGCGGTTGAACAGTTTTGTCATACCGTCGGATACGGCAATAAGTTCAAGCTGCTCGTTTGCTTGGGCAAGCTCTGCGGTGGCAGCGCCTATAAAAGTCGCAAGTCGGCTTACCATGGATATCTTGCCCGATATCTCGTTTTTCGCAGGAGATTTTTTTACTTTGCTCTCAACCGCTTCACCCTCGCGCATTGCGCCTATAACAAGGGTAACATTATGCTGATTTAAAAACCCGTTTGTCCTTAAAAACTCGCTTGAGGTGTAAAAACCCGAAACGGGCGCTATCTTGTTAAACGGCGTCGTCTCGTTTGAAGCCTCGTGGTTGCCCCAAAAGGTACGTCTTGCGGCACAGGAATAAATATGTATTATCTCCGGAGAGAATTTGCTGACGTTCATGCTTTCCTCATTTACGCTGTCAAGTATCGTCCATGGGTCGCCGTAGGCAATACGTGCAGTTACGTTTTCGGCTATGTCCGATGTCATAACAAGAGAACCGTCATCGGTCGCCGCTGTGGGCGCACGCAGTATATCTATGTCATTACAGTGGTACAAAAACGGAAATTCCAGCGTGTTGAAGAAGAAATTTTCGTCGTTTCCTATATTAAGATATCTGTAATAGGTATCATAAGCGGGTTTGCCGTCAAGTTCACACAACAGACTTCCTTTTGCCTTTGTTACATGAAGATCGCGTCCAAGCGGTTTCCAACCCGTTACATAACTTGTTCTTATATGAAAATCTTCGCCTGCGATAAGTAAAAAGGCAATGCTTGAAGAGCTTAGCCCTTTAATTTTTGTAAAAACACAGGCAACATTGCTGTTTATATCAAGATTGAATGCACCGCCGCCGAATATCTCCACTTCCGGAGGAAGAGATGCCAGACCATCGCACAATACCGAAAGAGACATCCCCCTTATCGTCATAAGCATTTCAACGGCTTTTACACCGCCCATATCGGCAACCTCTTTTTTAAGTTCCTCTACAACGCTTTGCTGTGAGTCGGCATCAAAATCGTATTGCAGCATTTTAAGCCTTGTTGTTGGGTATTCAAATACGGTGCAGGTTATTGCTATCGGTTTTTTCGACAAAGCGCCGTCCACTATATTGCCGTTGCTGGAGCATCCCATATACAGTGCATAAGGCATTATATCCTCTATTGAGTCGCATATATCCTTTATTACCCCGCTGTCGGGAGTCTCGGAAAAAATCGTAAATACCGCATTTGTGCAGATATGGGTGCTGCACCATTTGTCAAGCTTTGTTATTTCGCGCCTGAATTCGTGCGTACTGTCAAATTCAAATTGAAATTGTCTCATAAAAAAATCCTTCCCTTAAAATATTTCCATCCCTTAATTTGTTTTCCATTCTCTGTTTTTATTATAATAAATATTTAAAAAAATTACAAGTGATATTATTTTTAATTTTACAAAAGAACACTTATATAGAATTTCCCGTCAGAAGTTCGTATATAAGTGTTCTTTTGTTTTGATCATTCTTTTATAAAATCCAGTTCCTGCTGTATCTCCATGCGCAGCTGTTCGCCTGCCTCGGGAAGTTCGGGCATGGACTCCACCGCTTTAAAGCCGAAGTAACGCAAAAATTCATCCGTTGTGCCGAATAAAATGGGTTTGCCGGGCGCATCAAGCCTGCCGACCTCGTCCACAAGCTCGTATTCGACCAGTTTGTTTACGGCATGGTCTGCGCTTACGCCCCTTATCTCCTCTATCTGCGCCTTGGTCACAGGCTGGCGGTAGGCGATAATGGCAAGCGTTTCAAGCAAGGTCGTTGAAAGAACTTTTCTTTTGGGCGCCTGATAAAGCTTTTTGATAGAGTCAAAATACTCGTCGCGGGTACACATCTGATAACTGTCGTCTATCTGAATGATACTTATGCCGCGGTTTTCGTAGTCGTCCATAAGTTCCTGCATAATGGAGTGCATGGTCTTTACATCCTGTTCAAGCGCCGATGCCAGGTCTTTTATATCCACAGCCTCGCCCGCCGCAAAAAGTATGGCTTCCGCCGCATATTTAAGCTGTTCTATACTCATGCCGTCACCGCCTCGCTGTATGGTGTTATCACTATCTCACCGAAAAGTCCGCTTTGGTTTATGAAAATCTGCTTTATTTTTATAAGTTCAAGCATGGCAAGAAAGGTCACCACTATCTCGTTTTTGCTTGCCTTTTTGCGGAAAATACTTCTGAAAGTTATTTTTGAATTAAGGGCAAGCAGATTTTGTATGTGCTTTTTCTTGTCCTCTATGGTAAAAAGCTCCCTTGTTACGGAGTTGAAGCCCGCACGGACTTTATCCGTCTTGACCTCGCGTCTGCGCAGAACATCCTCAAAAGCCGCCATAAGCATATCCATGTCCGCACCATATAAAATGTCGTCCATGCTTTTGGGCACATCTTTTCTGATGCGCTCGATAAGCTGTTTGTCGGGCATTTTGTAGTAGCTGTAGCCCGCCGTCTTCTGACGGTAATTAAGCTCGTCCGCCATTTCCTTAAAACGCTTGTACTCGATAAGACGGTTGATAAGTGCCTCTCTTGGGTCTTCTTCCTCTTCCTCGTCCTCCTTTTCGGGCTTGGGCAAAAGCATACGCGACTTTATCTCGATGAGAGTCGCCGCCATTACCAAAAACTCGCTCATAGAGTCCATACTGCCTGTATCAAGCGTGTCGATACAGCTTAAATACTGGTCTGTAAGCTCGGCAATGGGTATGTCGTAAATATTCATTTTGTTTTTTGCAATAAGATGCAAAAGCAGTTCCATCGGCCCTTCAAAGGCCTCTATTTTTATATTTATATCCATTTTTATTCCCTGCAATTTATCTAATGTTTAACTCATTATGAAAATACTGTAATGGTGAGCATGAATATCTTCTTTTATATTCCTGCAGACTTATTTTTCCCATGCTTTTATGATAATCAATGTAACTGTTTACAAATTCTCTTATCTCAATAGCTATTTTGTTTATGTTATTCATTGTTTCGTTATACTCGTCTTGGTCTATGACCGCAGGAGAACTGCTTATGTAGCTTGTATCCTTTATAATGACCGCCTTTGTATAGTCCAATGCCGATTTGTGATCTTTTGACCTTGCGGAGTTTTTAAATTTGTAGGCGTATTTGTGTTTTACCTCTGTTCGGTATGGTATGCACACAAAAATATCATCCCATAATTCAAATATAAAACAATTATACGCTCTGTTTTGTTTATACAATATTTCGGGGTATTGAGAATGTGGATATGCCCGATAAAAAGAATTATCCAATTTAACTATCTGATTTACAAAATCCATTATAATACCTCATCAATAAAAATACGGTGAGAAAAATCCCACCGTATCATTTCTTCGCTCGGTCAATTTTTATTTTAACGAGGTGTCGGAACCGTCACACCTCTCATCGCTCGGTCATTTATTATTTTACCGTGGTGTCGGAACCGTCACACCACTCATCATGGAGATATATCTCCAAATATACAATATGCACAGTTTAAACATGATATGCAATATATTTATACCATATTCTCTGTTCGATATTATTTTATCATAAAAGCAAAGAATTGTCAATAATACACGGTCGTTTTTTTCTTTCTGTTTTTATATAAAACTTGTTATAATATTTATAAAACTGTCAAGCATCGGTGTTATAAGCCCGAAAAACCATAAAAACAAAAACGCCATCTGTATAAGATGCGCATTTTGTCCGTAGCGGAAAGCCGCATTTGGCGACAAAAAGCATTTTAGTATCTCATAGCCGCACATCGGCGGTATGGGGATAAGGTTAAAGACTGCTATTCTTAAAAAATACTGTGAGAGCAAAAGCAGAAATAACCCTAAATATCCAAGCGCATTGACCTCGGTATCGTAACCTGTTTTGTTATTTATAATGTTTACGGCAATACTTAAAACCACAGACAAAATAAAAGAAACGATTATAGGTGTCAGATGAGTGATAAGTGTACCCGTTTTTTTGTTTTTGTAAAAGCGTGAAGAAACTGGCGCAGGCTGTCCCCAACCATAACCGTAGAAAAAAGTGAGCAAAAAGCCGATAGGCTCAAAATATTTAAAGATATTGGGTGTAAGCATACCCTTTTCCTTTGGCATGGTGTCGCCCTGAACGGTCGATGATATAGCTTTGGTTATCTCAAAAACATATAAAACCAGTAGTATGGAAACTATTTTAATTACTGTCGTAATAACTCCTTGAATATCTATCAATTCAAATTTCCTCCGTATCAAAGTTTTCCGTTATGACTTCTCCCGCTTCAAGGCTTTTTTTGACATTTATAATACGCTGATTCTTTGAGCCGCGGAAATTGAGAAGCAAGCTTTTCTGTGCTTCTATAAACGGGCCGTCTATCAGATAGTCCACCTGTTCAAGCAGAGCTTTTTTATTTTCATCTTTTAAAATGTCCTCATATAAAAAACCCGTATAGCAGAATATGTTAAAACCCTTTTCGTGTGCTTTTTTTGCAAGGTCACAAAGGGGCAAAGGCTGTAAAAACGGCTCTCCGCCCGAAAAGGTCAGTCCCTCCAAAAGAGGATTTTTAAGTGCCTTTTCAAGTATATCGTCGGTGTCTGCCATATAACCGCCGTTCAAATCGTGTGTCTGCGGATTGTGACAGCCCTTGCAGTTATGCTCACAGCCCTGCACAAAGACCGTCATTCTTATGCCCGTGCCGTCCACTATACTGTCGTTTACTATGCCCGCAAGCCGTATTTCCATTACTGTATCCTCTTAAATTTCTTTTCAAGTTCGTACTTTGACATTTCTATTATCGTGGGTCTGCCGTGCGGACAGCTGAAAGGATTTTCAAGCTTTAAAATGCGCTCTATAAGCTCCTTTGCTTCGGAATAACTAAGTTTGTCATGACCCTTGACCGCCGCCTTGCAGCTCATTGTGGCTATTGCATCAAGTCTTGCCTGATAGGGTGTGGAAACGGGCTGTTCTTTCAGCATATCCAGTATTTCCGTAAAAAAACCCGCATTTGACGGTTCTTTCAGGATATAAGGCACAGCGCGCAAAGCATAGGCATTTGCACCGAAAGGCTCTACATCAAAACCGAAGTTTTCAAGCAGTTCCCTGTTGTCCTCTATAACAGCCGCTTCCGCCGCCGTCACATTTATTGCTATAGGCTGCAATAAAAGCTGGCTGACGGGTCTGTCCTCACCCTCTGCAAGTTTTGCGAGTATTTCTTCATACAAGGCCCTTTCATGCGCCGCGTGTTGGTCTATCATGTACATACTGTCGCCCTGTTCCACTATCCAATAGGTGTTGAAAAGCTGACCGACTATCTTGTAATTGTTGAAAAAATGATGTATATCTTCTATTTTATCAAGAAAATCCTGCTGTTCATGCGGTTTTACGGCGGGTTTTTCTTCTGTCTGAATAACAGGCGGTATTTCCTGCGCTTTATTTTCCGAAACAGGCTTTTCTTCGGGTCTTACTTCTATTTTTTCTTCTGCTTTTTCTTCTTGTTTTTCTTCTTTTTCGGCGGACTTTGCGATACGCTCCACCGCCTGCATCATTTTAAGGCTTAGATCTGCATTTTCGCCCTTTTTATGCGGCTCTTTCAATAAAAGCAGATCTTCGTCCACAAGTTTTTGCGGAAGCTCCGTTTTTATCGGCTCCGATGTTTCTTTAACGGGTGTTTCCTCTTTTATCTGTACGGACTCTTCCTTTTTTGCGGGTTCTTCCTTTTTGATTGGTTCTTCCGTCTTTGGCGGCACATAGGGCTTTGCTTTCGGCGCATCCCATTGTGTTTTGGGTATCAGCACCAGTTTTTTAAGCGTATTGAAAACCGCGCTGTATAACAGATCGTAGATAAAATTCTCGTTCTGGAAACGCACTTCCAGTTTTGTGGGGTGTACGTTTACATCCACAGTATTCGGCGGCACACTTAAATCAAGCATAAACACAGGGAATTTGCCGACCATAAGTCTGCCCTTGTATGCGTCCTCGACAGCGCGGCTGACAAGGCTGCTTTTGATATATCTGCCGTTTATAAAGAAATTTTCGTAACTGCGGTTGCCCCTGTTAAGCTCGGGCTTTGCGATAAGACCGCTTATTCTGTAACCGTCGCGTTCAAGGCTGACGGGTACAAGCGATTGCGCCATGTCCTTGCCGTAAAGGTAAAGCACCGCCGCCGACAGGTCGCTGTTTCCGTTTGTCTGAAAAACGGTGCTGCCGTTGTTTACAAATTTTATAGAAACTTCGGGATGACCCAAAGCTATGCGGTATACCGCATCCGAAACATGACCGCTTTCCGCCGACGGTTTTTTAAGAAATTTACGTCTTGCGGGGGTATTGAAAAACAGGTTTCTGACAGTAAATACCGTACCCGTTGTTGCGGCACAGGGCTGCTTTTCGGTTATTTTGCCGCCTTCGAGACAAATTTTTGTACCTGCCTCGTCATCATTGGTCTTTGTTATCATTTCCACCTGTGCCACCGATGCAATGCTCGATAAAGCCTCGCCGCGGAAACCCAAAGTCATTATATTTCCAAGTTCGTCAAAAGTATTCAGTTTGCTTGTTGCATGACGCAAAAACGCCGTTTCTATCTCATCTTCGGGTATGCCCCTGCCGTTGTCGGTTATTTTTATAAGAGAAATACCGCCGTTTTGTATCTCAACGGCAACATTCGCCGCTCCCGCATCTATAGAGTTTTCCACAAGCTCCTTTACAACAGATGCAGGGCGTTCCACTACCTCGCCCGCGGCTATTTTATTTATAAGCGAATTATCCAATACATGAATTTTAGCCATAATTATTCTTCCTTTTCAAAAAAACCTTATTCGGCGGCCTTTGCCTGCAAACTGCTCAAAATCGTCCAGGCTTCTTTCGGTGATATCTCGTCAAGGTCAAGACCTTTTATGTGATCTGCCAGTTCCGCATATTTTTCGGCGGCTTTGGCATCAAAATCCGTCTGTTCTATATAAACGCCCTTTTCGTCGGTAAGCATGGTTATGCCCGTATCGCCTAAGATATTAAGCACCTCATTTGCACGTTTTACCACCTTTTCGGGTACGCCCGCAAGCTTTGCAACGTGTACGCCGTAACTTTTATCCACGCTTCCCTCTTTTATCTTGCGCAGGAAAATGACATCATCGCCCTGCTCCATTACGCTTACGCAGTAATTTTTTATATTCGCGACACGTTCGGAAAGGGTCGTAAGTTCCTGATAATGAGTGGAAAACAGCGTTCTTGCCTTAATCACCTTGGCAATATACTCCGTTACCGCCCAGGCAATGCTCATGCCGTCAAAAGTTGATGTTCCGCGTCCTATCTCATCCAGTATCAGCAGACTTTTTTCGGTTGCATTGTTAAGGATATTCGCGACTTCCACCATTTCCACCATAAAAGTGGACTGACCCGTCGCTAAATCATCCGATGCACCCACACGGGTGAAAATTCTGTCAACAATGCCTATTTCGGCGCTGTCCGCGGGGATAAAGCTTCCCAGCTGCGCCATAAGCACGATAAGTGCCACCTGACGCATATATGTGGATTTACCCGCCATATTCGGACCTGTAATGATTGATACCATGTTTTCCGCCGCATCTACGGTCGTGTCGTTTGGTATATATTGGCAGTTTTCCTGTCTTTCCACAACGGGATGTCTGCCGTTTTGAATTTTTATTATATTGTCCGTTGTGATAACAGGTCTTGAATAGTTGTATTTATCGGCCGTTTCGGCAAGGCATTGTATAAAATCCACATCCGCCACAAGGCCTGCCATAGCCATAATATCGTTATAGCTTGCCGCAGCGGTCGTTTTTACCTGTGCAAAAAGTTCCTGTTCAAGGGTCGTCAGCCTTTCTTCCGCTGTCAGCAGCATTTCTTCAAGCTCCTTTAATTCGGGATTGATAAAACGCTCGCCCGTTGTAAGGGTCTGGCGGCGGATATAGGTGTCGGGCACTTGTGAAAGGTTTGAATTGCTGACCTCTATATAATAGCCGTGAACTTTGTTAAAGCGGATTTTAAGGTTTTTAATACCCGTTTTTTCGCGTTCTCTCGCTTCCATTTCAAGCAGCCATTCCGAGCCTTTTTCCATAGCATCGCGAAGTTTATCGAGTTCGGCATTATAGCCTTTTCGGATAATGCCCACATCCTTGATGCCAAGGGGAGGCTCGTCGCAAAGGCTGTCGCATAAAAGCGCATATACACTTTCAAGGTCGTTCCATTTGGATAAAATATTTTTTATATAGTCGGTCTCAAAGCCTAAAAGCGTGTTTTTAAGTTCGGGCAGCAAAGCAAGCGACGACCTGAGCGCCACCATATCCCTGCCGTGTACATTGCCGTAGACAAGCTTGCCCATTATACGCTCTATATCGTATATCTGCTTTAAAGACGAGCGTATCTCGCTGCGTTCAAGGGCTTTGTTCTTCATCTCCCCGACCGCATCGAGCCTGAGATCTATTTTCAGTTTATCTGTAAGCGGCTGTTCAAGCCTGTTTCTTAAAAGTCTTGCGCCCATAGGGGTCTTTGTACTGTCAAGTACCCATAAAAGCGAGCCTTTTTTTGCCTTATCCCTTACGGTTTCCGTAAGTTCGAGATTTCTGCGGGAGCTGATATCGAGTATCATGCCGCCCGAGCGCTCGTAGTATTTAAGGGTACGGATGTTTTCCATACCGTTTTTCTGTGCTTCTTTGATATAGGCAAGCAGAGCGCCCGCCGCCGATACCGCACAAATTTTATTTTCAAGCCCGAAACCGAAAAGATTAAGCACATCAAAATGGTTGCACAGGCTTATATCGCTGTTTTGAAAATCAAAATTGTATTCGTCAAAATAGGTCGGCTTTACCGAAAAAATATTGTCTATACGCGAGATATCCTCGTCCGTAAAAGCATGGCTGCATATTATCTCGGACGGAGAAAACTTTGCTATCTCGTCAATTACCTTGTTAAAGCCCGTTGTGTCAAACTCGGTCGCAAAATATGCACCCGTGGTTATATCGCAGGCCGAAACACCAAAACCCACCTTATTTTTAAAAATGCTCATTATATAGTTGTTTTTGTCGGCTTCAAGCGCGTTTGTGTCCATTATCGTACCCGGCGTTATTACCCTTATGACTTCGCGCTTTACAATGCCTTTTGCTGTGCGCGGGTCTTCCACCTGTTCGCAGACAGCCACCTTAAACCCGCTGTTTACCAGCTTTGCGATATAGTTGTCCGCCGCATGGAAAGGCACACCGCACATGGGCGCTTTTTCATCATTGCCTACACTTTTGCCCGTAAGCACGATATCCAGCTCCCTTGAAGCAATAATGGCATCGTCATAAAAAAGCTCGTAAAAATCCCCAAGCCTGTAGAATAAAAGAGCATACTTATATTTGCTTTTTATTTGCAGATACTGCTCCATCATCGGTGTGACCTTTGCCATTTTGTGTTTGCTCCTTTCGGCTTTCGCCAATTATAAAATACTGATCTATGCTTAATGGCATCCTCCGCAGGTCGAACAGCTTCCGCTGCATCCGCCCGCAAAATCAGCCTCGCCCGCTATAGTTGCGTTAAATACATTCATTACATGGTTTACGATATTGTTAAAATTCTGCTCGGCGATAAAATACTGCTTTATTACCTCGTTTTCCTGCAATTCCTTTATTTTTGCGGCAAGAACTTCGTTTTCTTTTTCAAGTTCTTCTTCGCTTAAACTGCCCTCTGCCATTCTGTTCTGCACATTTTGGCGGTAAAGGCTGTAATCGGACATAAGCATCTGTGCCGTGTTATCGCCCTCGAAGATATAGCGCGCATCATTGAGCGCCTTTCCCTCGTCCGTGGATAAAAGCAAAGTTGCAATTTCTCTTGTTTTTTCAAAAATAGTTCCAAGTTCGTTCATATTTTTTTCCTTTCTCAGACCTGTTCTCCAATTAAGTAGAACGTCTTGCAGTCGGTTATTTTTACGTTTATTATATCCCCGATAAGTTCGCTGCATCCCTTAAAATGCACCAAAGTATTATCTTCCGTGCGTCCCGTGACGAATAAGGGATCGCTGCTTACACCGTCAACAAGCACCTTATAGGTATTGCCGACTTTCTTTTGGTTAAGCTCGTAAACAATGGGATTTACCGCTTCAAGCAGTTTGTCAAAATTTTTCTTTGCCTCGGCTTCGGGTACCTGATTTGGCATCTCGGCCGCGGGCGTACCCGTTCTTTTTGAATAGATAAAGGTAAATGCACCGTTAAAACGCGCCTTTTTAACAACATCTATCGTTTCTTCAACATCCTTTTCGGTCTCGCCGGGGAAGCCGATGATTATATCGGTCGTTATTGCAATATCGGGAATAGCCGCGCGTATCTTATCCACCAGTTCAAGGTAATGCTCCTTTGTATAGCGGCGGTTCATACGTTTTAAAATTTCGTTGCTGCCCGCCTGGAACGGCAGATGTATATGATTGCAGACCTTTTTGCAATCCGCCATTGCCGATATAAGTTCGTCCGACAAATCCTTAGGATGGCTTGTCATAAAGCGTATGCGCTCTATACCCTCGATTTCGTTTACCCGCCTTAAAAGCTCGGCAAAACTTATCTCTTCTTCAAGGCCTCTGCCGTAGCTGTTGACATTTTGTCCAAGCAGCATGACCTCTTTTACACCGTCTGCGGCAAGTGCTTTTACCTCGGCTATAATATCCTCGGGGCGGCGGCTTCTTTCACGGCCGCGCACATAAGGCACTATACAGTAACTGCAAAAATTGTTGCAGCCAAACATTATATTTACGCTTGCCTTGTACTTAAATTTTCGTACAGTCGGCAGGTCTTCAACTATATCCGCGTGCTTGTCCCAGATATCAAAAACGGGTGAAGCGCTCTCGATATTGGTGTAAATAAGTTCGGGCAGCTTGTAAATATTGAATGTGCCGAAAACTATATCCACATGGCGGTATTTTTTTCTTATGGTCTCAATGACCGTAGGCTGCTGCATCATACAGCCGCAAAGGGCAATTTTCATATCGGGATTGTCCTTTTTTGCGTGCTTTAAATAACCGAGATTGCCGTATACCTTGTTTTCGGCATTCTCACGCACACAGCAGGTATTATAGATTATAAAATCCGCGTCCTTTTCATCATCACACGGCTCATAGCCCATTTGTCTTAACATTCCGTCCAGTTTTTCGGAGTCATGCGCGTTCATCTGACAGCCGAAAGTGTTTATCATAAAACGCGGTCTTTTTTCTTTTTGGTCGTTTATCGCCTTGATTTTAAGCATAAAATCGTTCTGGCGCTGTAATTCTCCCTGTGAAGGAGCGGTAACAGGTGATCTCATATTTTACCTTACCCTTTCTCGAACTTTTCTTAGTTAAAAATTTCAAACTAAATTTTATTATAACAGATTTTTGAGGAATTGTATAGTAGAAATTTTAAAAATTATGATAAAACCAAAAAATTTAAAATCTTGAAAATACGCATGGTATATGATAAAATAAATAGTAGTATCGAAATATAACGAGGGAGGTATTTTTATGAATAAAAAGACATTGGCGGAATTAAGATCCGTAAACAGCGGTTTAAGAAGCATAATGCTCATGGCTTCGACCATACTTTTATTTTTGGTATCGGACAGGGCTAAACATGGCGACGAGTCCGACAAATTATTTGCAAAAATATTTGCGGTAATGGTATCTTTGCTTGCGATACTTAACTCTGTGGCTATTGTAAAGGATATCATAGATGATGCCGCGGACGAAGACGATCTTGACGAGCTTGAAGAATTTGGGGAATATGATGTTTAAAGGGGTTTTTTATATGAAGAGCAAAAGAGTTATCGCGGCCATGTTAAGCGCTGTAATGCTTGCAGGACAATGTATAAGCGTATTTGCGGAAGATGAAAATATAACGAAACTGACTTTCGGTTATCCCACGGGCTGGGAAAACACGGAACAGACGGGCAGTTATACATTCTATCAGCCAAACAGCAAAGGCGCGATATATATTTATACCACGGACGAGCCGAATTTTGATATAATGGCGGGCAGCAAGGAAGATATAAACGACTATATGCTCTATTCCAATCCGCGTACAAGTCTTTCCGCGCAGGCGGCACAGCTTAATGTGTCGGAAGTGGAGTTTGATAGTCTTGAGACCTATACGGAAATGCGCAACAACACGCTTTACCGCGAGGTAGAGATGAATACCCATACTTTCGGCGGCACAAAAATCACAGTTTTAAGTTATATGTGCACCGCGGGAGGAAATCTTTATCACTTCGATCTGATAACCGACAGCGCCGAAAGCGGAAAACAAGCGCTTTTGAACATACTTGACACCTCGGTATATGCAGGCGACAACGTACCCGAAAGCGACCTTGAAGCCGAAAAATTTACCATTTCCATAAATGTGGACGGCAGACGTATCCGCCCGGACAGCGAGCCCGTGCTTATTTCGGGCAGAACGCTTGTGCCTATACGCGCTATAGCCGAAAATTTAGGCTATGATGTAAACTGGGATGCCGAAAGCAGAACAGTCACAATGACAGCCGAGGGCAAGGGCGATATTTCCGTGACCATTGATGCCGACAGCATTGTAAAAGACGGCAGCAGGGTGGAAGTGGATGTTCCCGCACAGATAATAGATTCCCGCACATATCTGCCGCTGCGTGCCGTTGCCGAAGCAATGGACTGCAGGGTAGAGTGGAACGGCGAAACCAAAACTGTTGATATATTCTCGTAAAAAAAAAGGACTGTCGCAATTTGCTTCAGTCCTTTTTTATGCAGTAATCTGAATATATAGTAAGCGAATTAAATAATTGGACTTAAGCTCGCTTGAGTACAATTATTTATGAGCCCCATCATATCGTGAACGTCCAAATATTTTTGACGTTCACGATAACACCATCTTTTAATATTTTATCACATTATGTTCGGCAAGTTTATCGCCTTCGTACCTCAGTTTCATTGAAAAAAAGCCGTTATATTCATCAAGCATTTTCAAAAACAGGCTGTCGCCCTCCCAGAGCGGCAGGGCAGGCACATCTTTTTTATCGATCCATTCCAGAATACCCTCGTCACATTCTTTTATTGTACCGCTGAATTTATCGGCAGTGTAGAGGTGCATATATTCCGTTTCGTACTTATCGGAAATAAAGGTTATAAGGCCGCGGAAAGTGTAGGAGTGCAGGGTAAGACCCGTTTCTTCGTATACTTCGCGCAAAAGACATTCCTCGGGGGTCTCGTTCTGTTCAAACTTGCCGCCTACGCCTATCCACTTATCTTTATTGAAATCGTTTTGTTTTTTTACGCGGTGAAGCATAAGATACTTGCCGTCTTTTTCTATATAACAAAGGGTAGTGAGCCGCATTTTAACCGTCCTTTTACTGTAAAGTTTCTATAAAGGCATCCCAGTCTTTCTGCCATTTTTCCATTATTTTTGACTTTTCGTCATCGGACAGACCGCTGTATTCCACAGAATTTTTTGCAAACATTTTAAGTTCCGCCAAACCGCAGTCCCAACACATCACAGCCGCAAAATAATCGTCCGCGAGTGCATTATATTCGGTATATCTTGCCTTATCGGAGCAGAGTACCACGGGATTTCCGTTTCTGATATACTGCACGGCGGGATGAAGACGCAAATCGGCGGTATAATCCATGCGGCAGTTGCTTATGGGGCAGATCTCGATACATACATCATCATTTCTGTATTTGTCCATAAGTTCGGGAAAACGGCTTAAATTAAGACCATGACCGACTCTTTGCGTACCGAATAAATAAGCATCGGCTATATTTGTATTTTCCGCCGCAAGGCTCTCGCCCGCGCTTAAATACAGTTTCAGCCCGCTTTCTTTTATTTTTTCGCCCGTCAGTATCTTTTCAAAATCCTTCAAAGGTCTGTTGCCGTCCTCCGTACCCGCAATATCAAAACCGATAATAAAATCAACGGGAGAATTTTTGTCGGACTCGTCCTTTATGCTTTCACGCAGTTCAACGGCGCTTTCAAGGGCAGTTTTAACCTCTTCCTTATCAAGTTCTATATCTTTATCCGAAACGGCAATTATTTTTACAATAAAATCGGGATTTTTCTTTTTAGCCTCGTAATAAGCATCACGCACAAGCTTTGTCAGCTTTTCGTTTTTCTCCTTATCGGCTGTGTATGAAAGTCGAATTTCCACAAAAGAGATATTTTCGTCTATGTAATTAAGAAAATCTTCTTTATAAATATTTTGTACAAGCTTTTCATCAAGGTTTATGCAGTCGGTCTGAACACGCACCTTGTCAAGCTTTGTGATAGGGTCGGGGTACTCCGTCAAAGAACGCAGGGTATACATATCAAGAAGTCTGGCATCCGAAAGCCTTCCATCCTCCATGCCCTGTTTAAGCATTATACTGCCCTCGGGGAAAGGGCCTATATCCGCATCATACATATATCCGTAACAAAAACCGTCTTCAAGGCAAACATGAAAATCCTCACGCTCGCCTATAAGCATAAGCAGCCTTTCCATAGACAGACCCGTACTGTCCTGTGAACGAAGATCGCCGCCTTTTGGCAGACTTTCACAAAGGCTGTACAGCTTGCTGCCTGTAAGCCTTGTGTCGTTAAGTGTGGGCATATCATACGGAAAATAGGTGTAACCGCCGTAAATTTCAAGCAGTTCATCCTTATAAGCCAACAGCTTTTCGTTGGCCTTTTGTTCCTTTTTGCTTAGTTCCTCTGTTTTGGCGGCATTTTTTGTCAGTTCAAGCCTGCGCTTGTCATAGCCGTTTTCATCGGAAGATACCGACGTAACTTTTTTGCCACAGCCCGATTGCAGACAAAGCAGGGCAGACAGCAAAAAAACCGACAAAAAACTTTTTCTCCTTTTCAAGAATTATCATCCTTTCGGGGCAGTTTTTGTTACGTTTTCGCAATATTTTACATATATATTAACATAAAATTACACACTTGTCAAAAAATTGTTAAAAGCATTAAAAACGGATGCAGTTAAATTGGAATTTAGCGACGATTTGCTAAAGCAAATCGTCGCTGGAGCACGGGACTGGGAGCTGCGCGCCGTAGGCGCAATGCGATTCCCGTGCGACTTCCCTCAACGCGCTTGCGCGCCACTTGTGATTAGGTAACTTTTTATAGTTATTGGCATGGAGCGGACTTATATCCTTTTGCCAGCAACTATTAAAGTTACTTATAAACAGTGGCGCGCAAGCGCGTTATAGGGGTCGCGCAGGAATCGCATCGCCGCTTCGCGGCTCAGCTCCCAGTCCTGCGCTCCAACACACTTTTGCAA
>JAFUAF010000005.1 GCA_017460805.1 Bacillota bacterium
ATAAACACAAGGGTTTTGGTGTTTGTCATATCGTTTTTTCAATTCTTTTTCCCATCTTTTAACGATAAAAATATCAATCCCAAAATTACTAATGTTATGATAGCGACAAAAAATAGCTGTCGTTATTCATCGAAAGTGAGGCGATATACTCCGCACCAAAATTAAATATTGTAACTGTTTTATTAGCGTAGGCTTTTTATAAGTCTGCGCTTTTTTTAGTGGGAAAAATGGAGGTTTTAAAGAAATGGTTTTAAAAATGGACAAGGAACTCACGCTTGAGGAATTGGGCTTGTTTTCCATAATGGTAAACATTCCCGAAGCCAAAGAAGCTACTGCGGAGTACCTTTCAAATTTTTCTGTCAAAGATTCTTACAAAAAAATTTTAAAACTTTTAAAGGGTCTTGTTGACAAGGGTTATGTTACCCAGCGCGGCAATATCTTCTCTGCCGTACCTGAAAAAGCTAACGAATACATAATGGAATAAACAAGGAGGACAAGCTATATGTCTATATTCAGAATAAAAAAGGATAAAAATTATACTTGTATGTCAAATCATCACTTACGCAATGCCAACATCAGCTTAAAGGCTATCGGCTTATTATCGGTCATTTTATCAATGCCCGACAATTACAAAGTCACTATTCAGGGACTTGCATATTCCGTAAAAGACGGTGTTTCTTCTGTCAGAAACGGCATAAATGAGCTTATCGGTGCAGGCTACATAGTACGCAGACAGGATCGCTCCGCCAACGGCACATTCTGCGAGTACGAATATGATGTTTATGAGAACCCTATGGCTGCGGCAGAGGATAATACCACTACTATCAGCTTAAATGAATTTTTTGATATGGTCTCGGCTGCCGAAGATGCTGCGGATACGGCTGATTATGCTTCTGCGGAGTACGATTATGAAGAAAATTTTGACGATGATGAAGATTTTTCTTTTGACGAGGAATACCCTGCGGAGTCTTTTGACGAAAAAACAGACGAAAAATTTTCCGAACTCAATGACAAGGTTGATGCCCTTTCGGATGCGCTGGCACAGTTTATGGAAAAGCAGACAGAAATGAACGGTATTCTTGCAAATTCACAGGAACAGCTTATAAACGGCTTTTTGCCGTCATTTCAAAAACTGATTTCGGCTGAAATGCCATCGGAAAACTGCACGCATATAAATACTGATAATATAAATACTAAAAATACTATATATAAAAATTCTATCAATCAATCCAATACTACTGTAAGAACCAACAGTAAGAGCGAGATTGATAGGATTGATAGATGTTCAACAGCACCTACGGCAGATATGTCTGTTTATAAAAAATACGAGCAGATCATCAAGGACAACATCAGCTATGACGATTTTGTTATATCCAAGAAGCCTTATGAAATGCAGGAGATTGACGAAATTGTCGAAATTATGGTTCAGACAGTAGCCTTTAATACTGCACCTGTAAGCATAAGCGGCAGCCTTATACCTGCGGAAGTAGTTAAAAGCAGGTTTTTAAAGGTCACATACGGCGAGATCGAGTATGTTTTGGAATGCTTATCACATACCACAACAAAGATTTACAATATCCGTAAATACATTATCGCGGCTATCTATAACGCAAGTACACAGAACCTTTACTACGGCGCAGAAGTACGGCACGATATGTATGGTGGTTATTCATACAAAGATGAGGACTGATTATGTTTGATGTAAATAGTTTTATGACACCAACACTGCGAAAACGGTTTGATGCACTTGAAAATATAAGCGCACAAGCCGTTTTTTTATTGGAACTGCTTGATTACACTAATCATTTCAAAAATGAAGCCGATGAAATATCAAGCTACTGTAAAGAAAATGATAATACAGTTTACTCAACCGAAAAATTTAAGCGTATGTGGGATAAAAAGGACTTTATTACAAGATACGCCAAACGTGTCAGGTCGATGGAAAGAGTAACGAAACTTATAAATGAGCTGTGTTCCGATTTGTTGGACAAGGGAGAAAACTTTGACAGCATTATCGAAAGGGAAAAATCTGTTTTTAATGTTGTTCAATCCATTGACGATTTTCAGGTTCTCGGCAAAACCGCCAATACAAAAACAGGTAAAGATTTATCTGCCGCAAAGAAAGAAAAACAAGTGAAAAAGGCGGATTCGACAAAGAAAAAATCGCTTTCCGAAATATTAAGCTATAAAGAATTAGTTGAACCGCCTAAACCTAAAAAGGAGCGAAAAAAGAAATGACAATTAAGGAAATTCGGGTGAGATCGCCCACAAATGTAACTGACGGAAAACATTTTTAGTTATAGGAGGGACTTAAATGCTTGAAGAACAGGGGCGCGGAGTGTTAAAGAACGGCGCTACAAAGTTTTTTGGCTGGATGTTTTCTGTCCTAAAAAAATCTTATGTTCACATAAGGGACAAGTCAAATCAAAACAAAGCCGAATCAGGCAAAAAAAGTGTAAAGGAGCTTGTACGAAAAGGACGCGATCTGGAACTTACAGAATATATCCAAGAAAAGGATAAACTGAAAGATATATGCAAGCAGCTTAAAAAGCAAGGGATAGCTTTTGCGGTAAAAAAAGAAAAAGACGGTGCTTATAAGGTTTTATATCAGCGTAAAGATGCAACATTGGTCAATGGTGCTATCGAAAACGCTTATATGAAAGAACTTAAACAGAAACCATCGTTAAAGGAAATTTTAAAGCGCAACAAGCAGCTTGTAGAAGAAAACAAAATAGACGCACCTTTGAAACACAAGGAAATTGGCGCACGATGAAATCAAAAATAGCATTTATGATTATCTGCGGTGCGCTTATCTTTGGTGTAGGCAATAACTGCGCTTATAACTATATGATAATAGGAATTATGGGACTTATAAATCAAAATAGTATTAATGCGCTTAAAATCGGCATTTCACTAATGTTTATGGTTTTTATAGTAATAATTCTTATTATAATCAATCTTGCCGGAACTGCCCTTAAAAGTAATCAGATACTATCCGAGAAAGAGTATATAAAATTAAAAAATCGTTTTCTTGAAAATGAATTATACTACCTCAACGAATTGTATGATAAGAATTCCAAGAACTTTCACGACTTTAATAACCATATTTCTGTGATGACATTGATGCTGGAATCAAACAATTATGATGAACTGAAGAAGTATTTGTATAAAATCAAGTTTCCTACAAAAAGCAGGCGAAAGTTTAACACCGGCAATAAAACGATAGATACCGTATTAAACATTAAGTACACGCAAATTGAAGAGCTAAAGATAGAGTTTAATTTTTCATACAACAGCCTGGAAGACATAAACATCGAACCTCAGGATATAAGCAGCCTGTTATTTAACTTAATAGATAACGCTATCACAGCATCCTCAAAAACGGATACCCGCAATATCACTTTAAAAATATGTGTCCAAGGAAATCTGATAATAATTACCATAATTAACAATTGTCCACAGGAAACAACTTTATATGAAGCAAAAAAAATATCAACTAAAAATCATGGTTGGGGTATAAAAATAATAAAAGACATTACCGCCAAATATGATGGTGAATATACGGCAACAATCGAAAACAGCATTTATAAAACAAAAATTATATTAAAAAATGACGGTTCAAGCCGTGAAAACGACGGTTCGAGCCAATGATATTGAAAAAGACCTCCTTATGTGCTAATCTGCATAAAGGAGGTCTTTATTTTGAATAACGTAGGTAAGGAGTGTTTTTATGAAAATCAAGAAAAATATCAGTATTTTACTGTCAACTATATTATTACTATCTTCGGTAGGCAATATTGAAACCTATGCCGAAACTAAACTTATCGCCTTTCCCGGTGCAGAGGGTGGCGGAATGTATTCGCTCGGAGCGCGTGCGGCGGATAATATCGAGGTTTATCACGTTACAAATTTAAAAGACAGCGGTGCGGGCTCTTTCCGTGATGCGGTATCAAAGGGCAACAGGATAATTGTATTTGATGTTGCGGGAACTGTTAAACTTGATAAGATATTGGAAATAAAAAATATAGACAATATAACGATACTCGGGCAGACTGCTCCCGGTGAGGGTATCTGTATCGGTGGGGAAAGTGTATTGTTTTCGGCGTGCAACAATGTAATTTTGCGCTATCTTCGTATCCGCCCCGGCGACACCTGCTATTCACAGGAGGACGGATTGGGTGTGCGAAAGTGTACAAATTTCATTGTTGATCATTGCTCGGTAAGCTGGTCTGTGGATGAGTGTCTTTCTGCTTACGAAAACAAGGATTTTACCGCACAATACTGCATTATAAGTGAAAGCCTTAATTATTCAAATCACAGCAAGGGAGCCCATGGCTACGGCGGTATTTGGGGCGGTATAAATGCAAGTTTCCACCATAACCTTATATCCTCGCACAAAAGCCGTATGCCGAGGATAGGCACAAGCGCGACCGTACATTCTTACAATGATACGCCCGACTATGAAAGCCTTGTGGATATCAGAAATAATGTATTTTACAACTGGCGTGATGAAGCGGGCTACGGCGGTGAAAACGGCGTAAGGGTAAATATTGTAAACAACTACTACAAGCCGTCATCAATAGCAAAACACATCCGTTTTTATGACGTATGGCAAGGCTCGAAGAAAAGCGGAACAACAATACACGTTGACGGAAATATAATGGAAGGCCGCGACAATATAAGCCAAAACAACTGGCTTGGAGTTACAAATATCAATTACGGAACAAAATGCGAAAGCATTTCAGACGGTTTTACTGATGACAAGGAAACTCTTTGGCCTAACGATCAATACATAAATGATTTCCCCGTAAATACTCAAACAGTGGAAGAAGCCTATAAAACGGTATTGGAAAAAGTTGGTGCAAGCTATTACAGGGACGATACCGACCAAAGAATTGTAAATGATGTTATAAACGGCACTATGCAGACAGGGCATACTTCGGGCTATGGACTTATCGACTCTCCCGAGGATGTGGGCGGTTATTCGCCGCTGCACGGTGCAAAAAAAGCCGATAACGACAATGACGGCATTCCCGATGAATGGGAACAGGCAAACGGACTTGACCCCAATACTTTTGACAGCACAAATATTGCCGAAAACGGTTATACAAACCTTGAAAACTATGCAAACGAAATTATAAAAGGCAAAGCGGATAAGTATGATGTTGATTTTGAGGAACTGAAAGCATTGATAAAAAATGCGGAAAACGCCGACCCTATGTTTTTCTCGTCAAAAGATTGGGAGACCCTGCAAGAAAAACTTACACAGGCAAAAAATATATATAACCTTACTGCACCGACACAAGCACAGGTCGATAATGCAGCTGCCGTATTAAAAGCCGCACTTGGCACACTTATTATGTCGGATGAAGCGTATCTTAAAGCCGCAATAGAAAAAGCCGAACTTACAGATACCATTCCTTACACAAGGGAAAGTGTTGAGGCAATGAATAACGCTGTTGAGGAAGGCAAAAAGGCTCTTGCCGATAAGGATGAAGAAAATTATAAGACACTTGCCGATAATATTTATTTCGCAATAAAAAATTTGAAATATAGTAGTAAAAAAGCACTTCTTGACGAGATAGACAACATAAAAGCAATGGATATAAGCCATTTGACCGAGGATTCACAAAACAGAATAAATACAGCGTTGGATAATGCCGAAAAGGTCTATAAAAATACCGAAGCATCAGATGCGGAAGTAAATGCGGCACTGCAAAATGTTGTTGAACTGGTTACTCTCGGAAGATATGAAAGGAAGAATAAGGGCGCAGTTATTGCTGTTCAGAATTTTGAAAATGACTTGATCACAAATATCTTCCATACGGTTATTGAAAGTGACGGTATAGCAACAGCACATATAAAAGGCTCAAATAAAACCACCGTTGCATCCAACGAAGCTGCAAAAGAGATAGGTTGGCCGTATGTTTGTGAATTTCCTTATACCCCGGAGCATTATATCGTATCGGTAGATTTTAAAATAACCAAACTGGAGGAAAACGAATGCCCTTTAACTTTGAATACCACCAAAGCAGCAAGTGTTAATTATCTCGAAAACTTCGGAAACTATATTTCAGCATTTGACGATTGGGGTACATTGTCGATTGAAGTAAACAAAGCAAAAGGAAATATAAGATATTTTATAAATGATATGCCAATAGACGAAGAACGTATTTCTTCGCCAAATTATAACAAGGCATATATCATTGGCTTTAGCAGCGGAGATGTCGTTTACTATGATAATTTCACATTGACAGCACTTGATAACGAAAGATTTGTAATAGGTGATGCCGATGTAGACGGAGTGCTGACAGCCAGTGATTCGGCAATGGTTTTGCAGAAAGTTCTTGTATCAACTTTCACGCTTCCCATAGAAAAAGAGACCGATAATTATCTATATTATATAGATACGGATGCAGACGGTATAATAACCGCAAGTGATGCAGCAACGATCTTGCAAAAAGTTCTTGTAAGTACATATAAAATGCCTGCCGAATTAATAACCACAACGGAAACCACTACCGAATCAACCACAGAGACCACTACCGAAACAACCACAGAGACAACAACAGAAACGACGACCGAAACAACCACGGGCGACACTTATTATCCGTACACAACGCCTAACGGAACAATTTTTGTCGATCTTATAAACGGTATGGTAGTTGACTGTGCGGATGATTATACGGGCGGAACTTTGCCGGAGGAAGTAAATGGTGTTCGGCTGAATTATATAGGCGAGAACGCATTTGATGTATATACCGACACCAAAACCGCAACTGCACGGACTTAAAACCGCGCTTTAACGGACTTTGAACCGCACCTTGCCGCAACAGAACCGCGCATAGCATCTACACGAGGCTTTTGCCATACCTTAACGGAGACTGCCCACGG
>JAFUAF010000039.1 GCA_017460805.1 Bacillota bacterium
CGTGTGCGCAGTATAAAAAGCTGTCCCTTTAGGGAAAGTGGCGCCGCTCGCGGCGTCGAAAGGGTGCTTCCTGCGGGGCTTTTCCACCCTTCAGTCGCGCTTCGCGCGCCAGCTTCCCTAAAGGGACGCCTTTATAATGCAACCTCCAATTCCCCGTCAAATTCCAATTTACCCATCTACCGTCTCCTCTATCCCGCAGACCCGTTCTATTATCTCCCACAGTTCTTCCTTGCCGCTGCGGGTCTCGCTTGAAAACGGGAGAAGTATCTCGTCTTTTTCAAGGCCGAAAGCGTTTTTGAGCATTTTTTTATGTTTGTCGAGCTGACTTCTTTTCAGTTTATCGCTTTTTGTCGCCACTATGATTATATTATGACCGTAGTGTTTAAGCCAATCATACATCATCAGATCGTTTTCGCCCGGTTCGTGGCGGATATCGACAAGCATGATTATCGCCTTTAATTCTTCTCTTTTAAGAAGATAGCCCTCTATCATTTTTCCCCACTTCTGCTGTTCGGACTTGGGCGCTTTGGCATAGCCGTAGCCGGGGAGGTCTACAAAATAAAGCTTATCCTCCACATTATAAAAATTTATGGTACGGGTCTTGCCGGGGTTCTGACTGGTGCGCGCAAGGGCCTTTCTGTTTATCATGCAGTTGATAAGCGAGCTTTTGCCTACATTTGACTTACCCGCAAATGCCACCTCGGGCATACCCGTCTGCGGATACTGTTCTTTTTTGACCGCAACCGCTTCAAGTGATACATTATTTACATTCATATATATTACCTCATAAAAGCAAAATAAAAAACTATATTTACCATGTAATTATAACAAAGCCGCATTTATATTTCAATATAAATTTGTAAATCCCAATATTGACATTATTTAAACAAAGTAGTATAATAGTATTTAGTTTGAAAATTTTATAAATAAAAGGGTAACTCCCCAATATCAATAAGAAAGAGGTTTTAAAATGAGCAGAGTTTACAATTTTTCGGCAGGTCCGTCAATGCTTCCCCTTCCCGTGCTTGAACAGGCACAGAAAGAAATGCTTGACTACAACGGCAGCGGCATGTCCGTTATGGAGATGAGCCACCGTTCAAAGGTATATGACGAGATCATCAAGACAGCGGAAGCTGACATCCGCGAACTTATGAACATTCCCGAAAACTACAAGGTAATGTTTTTACAGGGCGGCGGACATACACAGTTTGCAATGGTACCCCTTAACCTCAGAAGAAACGGCAAGGCCGACTATGTAAAGACAGGTCAGTGGGCTAAGAAAGCCGCAGCAGAGGCAGGCAAGTACCTTGATGTAAATGTTGTTGCTTCAAGTGAGGACAAGACATACAGCTATATCCCCGACCTTGACCCTGCAACATTCACAAAGGATGCCGACTATTTCTATATCTGCTACAACAATACAATTTACGGTACACGCTACACCAAGCTTCCCGAGGTTGGCAATGTTCCTCTTGTAGCCGATATTTCTTCCAATATTATGTCGGAAGTTATGGACGTAAGCAAGTTTGGTCTTTTATTTGCAGGCGCACAGAAGAATGTAGGCCCCGCAGGCGTTACTATCGCTATCGTTCGCGAAGACCTTCTCGGCAATGCTATGGATATCACACCTACAATGCTTGACTACAAGATCCATGCTGACAGCGAGTCTCTTTACAACACACCTCCCTGCTATGCTATCTATGTTGCAGGCCTTGTGTTCAAGTGGCTTAAAAACGAGATCGGCGGCGTAGCTGCTATGCAGAAGATCAACGAAGAAAAGGCAGCGATACTTTACAACTACCTTGACGAGAGCAAGATGTTCCGCGGCACAGTTGTTGCAAAAGACCGTTCTCTTATGAACGTACCTTTCGTAACAGACGACGAAGACCTTAACGCAAAATTCATCAAGGAAGCTACAGCAGCAGGCTTTGTAAACCTGAAAGGCCACAGAACCGTAGGCGGTATGCGTGCATCCATCTACAACGCTATGCCTATGGAGGGCGTAAAGGCGCTTGTTGAATTTATGAAGAAGTTTGAAATTGACAACAAATAATGCGGAGGCAAAATAATGTATAATATTTTAACACTCAACAAAATCTCCAACGTGGGTCTTGAACAGCTTACATCGGACTATGCTGTTTCCGACGACTGCAAAAACCCCGACGGTATACTTTTAAGAAGCTTTAAAATGCACGATATGGAACTGCCCGAAACTTTAAAGGCAGTTGCACGCTGCGGCGCAGGCGTAAACAATATCCCGCTTGACAAGTGTGCGGAAAAAGGCATCGTTGTATTCAATACACCCGGTGCAAATGCAAACGCTGTTAAGGAGCTTGTTTTAACAGGTCTTCTTATTTCTTCGAGAAAGATAGTAGACGGCTGCAACTGGGCACAGAGCTTAAAGGGCACAGAGGGTGTTGCCGCTGCTGTTGAAAAGGGCAAGGCACAGTTTGTAGGCCCCGAGATCTACGGCAAGACACTTGGTATCATCGGTCTTGGTGCTATCGGCGTACTTGTTGCAAACGCAGCTGTTGCACTTGGCATGAAAGTTTACGGCTTTGACCCCTACCTTAGCGTAAACGCTGCATGGAATCTTGACAGACACGTTGTTAAGGCTGCAAGCATGGACGAGATCTTTGCCGAAAGCGATTATATCACAGTTCATGTTCCTCTTACACCCGACACAAAGGAAACTTTCAACGCAGAAAACCTTGCAAAGTGCAAAGACGGCGTAAGAATACTCAACTTCTCACGCGGCGAGCTTGCCAACAACAAGGATATGATCGCTGCAATAGAAAGCGGCAAGGTAGCACGTTACGTTGTGGACTTCCCAAGCGAAGAAACCGTTGGTGTTGACGGCATAATCGCTCTTCCCCACCTTGGTGCATCCACACCCGAGGCAGAGGACAACTGTGCGGCTATGGCAGCTAAGGAGCTTATGGATTACCTTGAAAACGGTAATATCGTAAACAGCGTAAACTATCCTAACTGCTCTTCACCCAGAATTGCAGGCAAGGACAGAATTTGTATTCTTCACAAGGATGTTCCCGCTATTATCGGCGCAGCTACAGGCGCACTCGGCGAAAAGGGCATCAATATCTCTCACATGACAAATAACTCCAAGGGTGATTACGCTTATACTATCCTCGATACCGCTCCCGTTGATGAAGCAACGGTTGAAAAGATCAAGAATATCGCAAACGTAATAAGCGTAAGAGTTTTAAAATATAACTAAAACACAAAAGGGGCTGTGAAGAAATAGCCCCACAAAAAGAAGGACTTCCGCCTTAAACGGGTTTGGAAGTCCTTCTTTTTGTACGAACGTAAAAAAGCTGTGAAGAAATAACATTTTTCTTCACAGCTCCTTTTTTACTAAATTTTAATCCGTAACAGGTGTAGTCAGTACAGAACCAAGCTGCTTATAATCAAGCTTTGCAAGTCTGCCCGCATCACCTTTATCAAGTGTCTTTATCTGTTCCATTTCCTCGGGAGTAAGTTCAAAATCAAACACCGAGATATATTCTTTCATTAAAGCTTCATCTTCCGCACCCATAGTGACAACAGCGCCGCTTTGTATCTGCCAGCGGAGTATGATCTGTTTAACGCTCTTTTGGTGTGCATCTGCAATAGATGTGAGGATTTCGTTTTCAAGCAATTCCTCATCCTCATGACCGATAGCATACCAACTTTCGGGCTGCATTTCGTTTTCTGCCGCAATAGCCATTGCTTCTTCTCTCTGCGCAAAAGGATGCCTTTCCATTTCTACAAGCTGTGGCTTTATCTCTGCATTTTGCATTATAAGATCAAAAGCGTCCGACTCTCCCTCAAAATTGCAAAGACCCAAAGCGCGTATCTTACCCTGCTTATAAGCCTTTTCCATATCTTTCCACGCGCTTACATAATCGCCTGCGGGATGATGCAGATAAAGGCAGTCTATGTAATCGGTCTGAAGCCTTTCAAGCATGGCATCTATTGCCTCCATAGTTGTGCCCTTGCCGTATTCGCTTGGCCAAAGTTTGCTTGATATCCATATTTCTTCACGGGGTACGCCGCTGTCGATAATGCCCTGACCTACACCCTTTTCATTTGCGTAGCTGTGAGCCGTGTCGATATGGCGGTAGCCCAAAGATAAAGCCAATGCCACATTTTTGGCAGTTGCTTCGTTAAGTGCTGCCCTGCCCTCTTCGGACTGATCCTTTGAAAGTGACTTTAATTCGGCATCAAAGCCAAATTGGGGTATCTGTGCGCCGTTGTTCAAGTCGATAAGCGGCACATCCGCAGCACTTGTTACCTTGCTCACTCTTGACGGCATATCCTCGGGAGCAACGGGTTCAAATTCTTCCTCTTCCTCCTCGGCGGGCTCTTCGGTGTTTTCCTCGGGCTGCTGTTCTACAGGCGCGGGGGGTTCGGGGTTAGGCGGTAATTCCGGCTGACTGCATCCGACAAAAGCCATACCCAGCGCGGCTATGACCGCAAATAATTGTATTTTTCTTTTCATTGTGATTCTCCTTCTCTTTAAATGGTTTATCCAAAATTTTTACCTGATTTCATTATAACAAAATCAATACATAATGTAAAGCTGCTTGCAAAAAAAATTCCAAAAATATTGGTCAAAATATTTGTTGTCGATATTACGGCAAATTGGAATTTAACACACTTTTGCTTTTGCAAAAGTGTGTTGGAGCACGGGACCGGGAGTTGAGCGCGATACGATTCCCGTGCGGCTACGCGCCGTAATGACCGAACGACCACTACAACGCGCTTGCGCGCCACTTGCTTATAAGTAACTACTTATTGGAATTTGACGGGGCGTTGATGGCAGTCGTAAACCCCTCAGTCAGCCGTTATAGTTTTGTGTCAAAAGCCAATAAAATGGCGGCTGACAGCTCCCCTGAGCAAGGGGAGCCAAGAAACTCTCGCCGCAGCTATTGAAGAAACGGGGTGTCGTCCTTGGCGTCCCTTTAGGGAAGCTGGCGCGCGAAGCGCGACTGAAGGGTAGAAAAGCCCCGCAGGAAGCACCCTTTCGACGCCGCAAGCGGCGCCACTTTCCGCTGAAGCGGCACAAGCCTAAAGGGACAGCTTTTTATACTGCGCACACGCTACATCATTCTCCACGTCAAATTCCAATTTAACTATTCTGCTCCACGCCCGCAAGTTTTTCCGCAAAGTCTTTCAGTTCGGCAAGTCTTGCGGCGGGAGTAAGCCCCGTTAAAGTGATATAGGGCTGAGCGGGGTTATTGGTAAAGCTTATTTTGCCCTTTCCCTCTTTTATAAGCTGCATCAGCCGCTCAATATCTATCTTGCACTTATCGCCCTTAAAAGCAATAACTATGCCGTTTTCGCCCTTATGTGAAACGCTGAGTGCACCCATAGAATGAAAGACTGCCTTTGTATACGCTATATCCAGAAGATTGACTACAGAACGCGGGATATTGCCGTATCTGTCCTCCAACTCGTCCTGAACATCATAATAATCGGTCTTGTTTTTAATATGCGCTATCTTTTTATAAATTTCTATCTTCTGGTCGATATTGGTTATATAGCTGTCGGGAATAAAGGCGTTGACCGTTATATCCATAAGGGTCTCGAATGCCTCTTCAAGCTCCTCGCCGCGAAGTTCGCGCACAGCCTCGTCAAGCAGTTTGCAGTACAGTTCATAACCGATGCTGTCCATATGCCCGTGCTGTTCGCTGCCCAAAAGATTACCCGCGCCTCGAATTTCAAGATCGCGCATGGCAATTTTAAAGCCCGAACCGAACTGCGTAAATTCCTTTATTGTCTGCAAGCGCTTCTGACTTACTTCCTGCAAAACTTTCTCTTTTTTATACATCAGATAAGCAAAACTTGTTCTTGTGCTTCTGCCCACACGTCCGCGCAGCTGATAAAGCTGGCTGAGACCCATTCTGTCGGCATCCTGTATAATAATCGTGTTTACATTGGGCATATCCAGACCCGTTTCTATTATGGTCGTGCAGACAAGCACGTCCACCGCGCCGTCATTAAAATCAAGCATGACATTTTCAAGCTCGCGCTCGCTCATCTGTCCGTGAGCATAGGCAAAATTCGCCTCGGGCACAAGTTTTTCAAGTTTAAGCGTGGTGTCCGCTATGTTCTGTACACGGTTGTGCAGATAGAATACCTGTCCGCCCCTGGCAAGTTCGCGGTGAATGGCATCACGCACAAATTCGGTATTATACTCCATTACATAGGTCTGAATAGGAATTCTGTCCCCGGGCGGCTCGGTCAAAAGACTCATATCCCTTATGCCCGAAAGGCTCATATGCAAAGTACGCGGGATAGGCGTAGCCGTCAAAGTAAGGATATTGACATCACTTTTAAGGCTTTTCAGTTTTTCCTTGTGCCCCACACCGAAGCGCTGTTCCTCGTCAACGATAATAAGGCCTAAATTTTTGAATTTTACATCCTTGCTCAAAAGTCTGTGTGTGCCGATAACTACATCTACCGTTCCGTTTTCAAGCCCCGCAACGGTCTGTTTCTGCTCCTTTGGGGTGCGGAAGCGGTTCAGAAGATCGACATTTACGGGATAACCCTCCATGCGCTGTGTAAAAGTCTGATAATGCTGATTTGCAAGTATAGTGGTCGGCACAAGATATGCGACCTGCCTGCCCTCCTGCACGGTCTTGAAAGCCGCACGCAAAGCAACTTCTGTCTTGCCGAAGCCGACATCTCCGCAGATAAGTCTGTCCATTACCTTGCCCTGCTCCATATCCGCCTTTACATCGGCTATTGCATCAAGCTGATCCTGAGTTTCCTCGTAGGGGAAACCCTCTTCAAATTCCCGCTGCCAAAGTGTGTCTTTGCCGTAGACCACGCCCCTTGCCGCCTGTCGTTTTGCATAAAGTTCGATAAGGTCTTTTGCAAGTATGCCTGCGGCTTTCTTTGCGCGTGCTTTTGCCTTTGCCCAGCCCGTGCCGCCAAGCTTGCTCAGCTTCGGGCCTTGGCCGTTTTCGCTGCTGCCTATGTATTTTTGCAGCAGATCAAGACGGTTGGGCGCTATATATAGATTGCTGTCGTCCGCATAACCGATTTTTATATAATCCTTTGCAACGCCGTCTATCAGTTTTTGCTCGATGCCGCGGAAAACGCCTATACCGTAGTTTTCGTGAACCACATAATCGCCTATTTTCAGCTCGCTGAAATTTTCTATAACAGCCGCCTTGTCCTTTTTGCCTCGGCGTTTGCGCTGTTTTTTCTCCTGCTCGTTAAGGCTGATAACGGCAAATTTGTCGTCTATATATTCAAAACTGTGCGTAAAAGCGCCCTTGCCGATATAGATAACACCCTTGCTGTAGCTTTCCTTGTCGGTGAGCAGAGCGGCGGGCATCTCGCGGTCGATAAGTTCCTCGTAGATACGCTGACAGCGCGCAGAACCGCCGCCGAGTATAAGCACGGTATAGCCATGTTTATACATAAATTCCAACTCGTCAAACATTATACGCGCATCACCGCGGAGAACGGGCGTGGATTTTATTTTAAAATCAAGGGTGGATTTTGGCTTGAAATCCCGCAGACTTGCCATAAGTGCGCTGAAAAGTGCTGTCTTATACCGCAAAGTCTTTGCAATGACCTCTTCATAGCCGTATATCATTTTCATCTGCTGCGGCAGCATAGTCCCCGAACGAATCTGACCCTCGACACTCTCGGTAAACTCGTTTAGTACTGTTTCCGCGTGTTCTTTTATGCGGTTCGGCTCGTCATAGAAAACAACGGTATTGGCGGGCATATAATCCAGCAAATGCGCCGTTTCGTCATAAAACCAGTTTATATATTTTTCAACACCGGGGAAAAATTTCTCGTTTTCAAGGCGTTCTATCGCCTCTTCAAGTGTTTCCTGCAATTTTGTATTTCCCGTTGCGCCAAGGCATTTGCGAAGCCCCGCTATTGCCTTTTTAAGGGTCTCGTCCTCGTAGATAAGTTCGCTTATGGGATAAAGTGTAACGGAATCCGCATTTTCCACGGAACGCTGTGAAAAGCTGTCCATTATGCGGATGCTGTCTATCTCATCGCCCCACAGTTCTATTCTGTAGGCATTTTCGCCTATAGCCGAAAAAACGTCGATTATGCCGCCGCGTATGGCAAACTGCCCCTGCGCCTCGACTGCCTCGCAGCGCTCATAGCCCATAAGCACAAGCCGCCTTGCAAGCTCGTCTGTCTTTATCTCGTCGCCTATTTTATAGCTAAGTACAAAACTTTTGAATATTTCGGGCATGACAAGCCTGTCAAAAAGTGCTTCGACCGTTGCGACTATCGTCAGCTCCTCGCCCGCGATAAGGCGTGATATTATGCCGAAGCGTGTTTTTATAATGTCGCGGCTTTTGATGTCCGCACTATAGAAAATTATATCCTTTGCGGGATAAAGGCAGACACTTGTTTTGTTGAAATATGACAGGTCTTCGTATATCTCTTTCGCCTTGAACGAATTTTCCGCTATGACAAGGTTGCTTTTTTTGCCCAAAGACACTATGACCTGTGCCTTTTGGGTGTCCGCCATACCCGTTGCATATACGGGGGTCTTGTCATCGTTTATGTACCGCCTGAGCTGATTTATTTCTATGTTGTTTTCAAGACATTTGGTTATTATTTCCATTATTTACCTCGCTTGTCTCCAAAATAAATTTCCGCTTCTTCAAAAGCCTTTTCGTAGTTTTCCGCCATTCTTTTTGGAACATTACCGTCATTTTTGCTTTCTTTATAAAGTGCTTTATATAGAATACCGCCAAGCACCGAATCATAGTTATCTATCATTTCCCAAAGATTCCAACACAGGCTGTCAAAAAGCCTTATATCTTCGCACCTTGAATATGCTCTCTTTATCCCCGCAAATATTTCACGCATAAAAATATCCCAATCAAATCCTTTATCGTCACGGTAGTCGCAAATGACCTTTAATACCTTTTCCGGCTCACCGCCGCACCATTCAAGTTCAAGCAGCAAAACATTTTCGGGGTATTTTTCAAAATATTTATCAATAAAAGCTGTAAACTCCGCTTCTTTGCAAAATCCAAACCAATACAGATACGCCATGGCGTATATTTCTTCCTTTTTTATATCCATGATCCCTCGCCGTTAATGCTTTCATTCTTCTTTGTTATCCTGTTGTTCTTCCGTTTTTTCTTTCTTCGGCTTTTCCTTTGAGCCTTTTTTATTGTATTTATTCATGGCGGCACGGGTCTCACCGCTTTTTACTATCATTGTTATGGCATCGGCGGCATCGGTTATACCTTTGATTATATCGTCATTTTCGTCCTCGCGGAATTTGCTTAAAACATAGTCCGCCAAGTCCCATTCCTTTGGTTTTTCGCCGATACCTACCCTTACACGGGTAAAAGTATCATAGCCAAGCTGATACATAATGCTTCTGAGACCCTTTTGTCCGCCGTCGCTGCCTTTTTCCCTTATGCGGATATGTGACAGGGGCAAATTTATATCGTCACAGGTCACTATTATATCCTCGGGCTCCAGCTTATAAAAAGACACTATCTCCCTTACGCTTTCGCCGCTTAAATTCATATATGTGACAGGCTGTACAAGAAGAACCTTTTCAAAGCCTATGCGCCCCTCGCCCAATACCGCCTTGAATTTCTGCTTGTTCATATCTATATTATAATCGTAGGCAAGCTTGTTTATTACCTCGTAGCCCACGTTATGCCTTGTCCATTGATACTGTCTGCCGGGGTTGCCCAGCCCGATTATTGCATACATAATTTATCTCCTTTTGTAAACGCCTAAATGGGGCTGAAAAACTTATCAGCCCCTTGTTATTACTTAATTATAACACTATACAATAAATTTTACAACACAAATTTTTGTTTTGAGTTTTGCCGTTTTTTGAAACACATTGATTGATGACAAATTGGAATTTGACGGGGAGATAATGGCTATAGCAGAGGGCTTCTATCCGAAGCCCGCAAACCCCTCAGTCAGCCGTTGTAGTTTTATGTCAAAAGCCGATAAAATGGCAGCTGACAGCTCCCCTAACGAGGGGAGCCAAGAAACGCGCACCGCAGTTACCGGACTATCGGGAACCATGAAACTCCCGCCGTGGCTATTGAAGAAACGGGGTGTCGTCCTTGCCTGCCCTTTTAGGCTCACGCCCGGGAGGGGTAGGGGGACCGCTTGCGGTGGAAGGGTTTGCGGACTTCGTGTAGAAGTCCGCTGCCTCCGCCAATAACCATAAAAGATACTTATAAACAGTGGCGCGCAAGCGCGTTGCGGGAAGTCGCACGGGAATCGTATCGCGCTTCGCGCTCAACTCCCAGTCCCGTGCTCCAGCGACGATTTGCTTTAGCAAATCGTCGCTAAATTCCAATTTTACCCTCCAATGCAATCAAAAATGGCAGCCCCCAAAAGATTTTTGCATATTGACACAACGTGCAAAACACTTTAAAATAAAATAAAAAAATTTTTCTGACCTGTGTACCCATTTTCTATATTTTATATGTTTATATATATGAAAGGGAGGTTGATACAAATGAAAAAACCTATTTTAATTGCGGCTTTGACTATAATGCTCTCCGCGGCATCATGCTGTTTTAGCTATGCGGAAGAAACAACAGGCACCGCCGCCGAAGTATCAAAAACAGCGGCAACAGACACCACCTCAGAAGCAGCAAAAATAGCGGCAAACGCAAACAAGCGCATACTTTTAAAGATAGGGCAGCGAAACCTTATTGTAAACGGCGAGACAGTCATACTTGATGTACCGCCCGTTCTTGTTGTTGATCGCACGCTTGTTCCGCTAAGGGGCATTATCGAGGCGCTTGACGGGACTGTGGACTGGGATGAAAACGAGAAAAAAGTCACACTCAGAAACGGCACTTCCGTCATAGAACTGACGATAGACAGCAATATTGCCTATCTTAACGGCGTTGAGGTACAGCTTGACACAAAGCCCGTTATAATGAACGACAGAGCCATGTTTCCTCTGCGTTTTATTGCGGAGGCCTTTGGATATATTGTCGATTACGGCAACCCGATAGTCATCTCCGCGCAAAGCAAATTTTATCCCATGCCATGGGAAAGTATGTATGAGGGCGAGGACGGAAATCTGTATCATTATGCGTATGATAAAATGATAATAACCGACAATGAGCATAATATTATCGCAAAATACGGTTATCCCGATATGGAGGAATACGTTTATGCCGATGACAGCGGGAATAAGCTGACCTATAACAGCGGCAGCCGCGCCTACATAAAACCCGACGGCACAATGATAACCTTTAACGATTCGGAGGATTTGGCTTACCAAATAGGCAGTGACGGAAATATATATAAATACGGCACGATGTATGACGAAAACATCCCCTACGCAGACGGTATTTATTTAGAAACACCCGACGGCGAAATAACAGAAAGATACTATCATTATATCTGTGATAAATGTATCTATACCGATATTTACGGCAGAGAAAATGCAATAATTCTCGACCCCGACGCATCAGCCTTTGAATACCCCGACGGAAAGGTTGTAAAGTTTATCAAAGAAAGAAAAGACGAGCCGAAATTCATTGGAACATACAATAATTCTGACTATTATTACGACTACGCCGATCTTGTACGTTACGAAAACGGCACACCTGCCGAGTCCATGCAAAAAAGCGGCTATTACAAGCTTTATGTAAACGAAAACGGCGATGAATACAAATACTGCTATAAAGACAACAAGAAAATTTTCGTATTCCCGAACGGCGACAGAGTCACGCTTGAACACAATAATGTCTCGGCAATTCTGCCCGACAACAAAGGCACGGTATATTTTGAATTTTCCGAAGAAACGGGCGGCGGTTATTATTGGATAGATATAACCGATGCCGACAAAAATGTTATAGAGCATTTAAAATACGGCGGCTTTATTGATGCTTTTAAAAACGAAAACGGCGATATTTATAAACTGCATAACTACGGCGGTCATCTGACCTTGATAATGCCAAACGGAGATAAAATAGAAGAATAAATTTCCAAAAGGAGCGATTTGTATGAAAAAAGTGTTATCTGTTTTCTTTTCTTTTGTGTTTTGTTTTAATGTTTATGCTGACGAGATACAGTTGACAGATTATAACTATAAGCACAGTCTTATTGACAACGATCATTGTTTTACGTATACGGACGAAACAAAAATAACATCAAAAAACATAAACAATAACATTATAGTTGAGCTGTCCGACAAACCCGGCACATACACCCTTGCCTCAAACGGTGCCGACGGCGGCGGTCACGTCTACAGCTTTGATATTACGGGCGAAAACGGCGAAAATATCAAGCATCTTCAATACGCGGGCTATGTAAATGTTTATAGCGGCGGGATATATAAATATACCGTCAAAGGCAGCAATGTCACTATCACATACCCCGACGGCAAGGCGGAAAAATTGAACTATAGCTAAATAAAACAAAAGGGGAAGCCGAGACCGACTCCCCTTTATTTTTTTACTTATTCAAAAGATTGGCAAGCTGTTCTTCAACAGTTTTGAGCATCTGTGTATACTTAGCCTGTTTTGCCTTTTCCTCGTCGATAACTTTCTGCGGTGCTTTTGAAACGAAGCCCTCGTTGCCGAGTTTCTTCTCCACACGCATTACCTCGCCCTCAAGACGCTTTTTCTCCTTGGTAAGGCGCTCTTTTTCCTTTTCTATATCCACAAGTTCGGCAAAAGGCATATAGATAACGCCGTCATGGATAACGGTTGATATCGCATCCTCGCCTACCCCGTTTTTATCTGCCTGAACAGCGACCTCACTTGCATAAGCCAAAGTTGCAAAGAATACCTTGCCCGTTTCAAATGTATCACGGACAGCGGCATTTTCACTCACTACCGTTACTTTGACTTTCTTGCTCGGCGGAACATTCATTCCCGAGCGGAGGTTACGGATAGACTTGACAGCCTCCTTGATACGCTCGATAGCCTGCTCGTCATCGGCAAAATCGTTTTCTTCCGAATATTCAGGCCAGCTTGCAAGTACGATAGTTTCTTCCTCGCTCTGTAAGGAAGTGAATATCTCCTCCGTAATGAACGGCATAAACGGATGAAGCAGTTTAAGCGCCGTTACAAGTACATTTTTAAGTGTCCATAATGCGGACTCTCTTGTAGCATCCTCCTTGTTGTAAAGGCGGGGCTTGACCATTTCTATATACCAGTCGCAGTATTCATCCCAAATAAAATCATAAACTTTCTGAACGGCAATACCCAGCTCGTAGTTGTCAAGGTTTGCTGTAACATCCTTTGCAAGCGTGTTTGCCTTACTGATTATCCACTTGTCGGCGGGTGTAAGTTCGCCCTTTACGGGTTCTTCGTCGCCGAGGTTCATCATTACAAAACGAGCGGCATTCCAAAGCTTGTTGCCGAAGTTTCTGCTGTTTTCAACACGTTCCTCATAGAAACGCATATCGTTGCCGGGTGCGTTGCCCGTAACAAGTGTAAGTCTTAACGCATCTGCGCCGTACTTTGCGATAAGTTCAAGCGGGTCGATGCCGTTGCCCAAAGACTTGCTCATTTTTCTGCCTAAGCTGTCGCGCACAAGGCCATGGATAAGCACAGTCTTGAACGGCACTTCGCCCATCTGTTCCATAGCGGAAAATACCATTCTTACTACCCAGAAGAAGATAATGTCATAACCCGTAACAAGCACACTTGTGGGGTAGAAATGTTTTAATTCCGCCGTTTCTTCGGGCCAGCCGAGGGTCGAGAAAGGCCATAAAGCCGACGAGAACCATGTATCGAGGCAGTCCTCATCCTGCTTCAAGTCCGTTTTGCCGCACTTGGGGCAGCAGTCGGGCTTTGTTTTGCTTACGATAGTTTCGCCGCAGGAGCAGTAGTAAGCGGGTATTCTGTGACCCCACCAAAGCTGTCGCGAGATACACCAATCATGTATATCTTCAAGCCAATGTGTATAAATTTTGCCGAATCTGTCCGGTACGAATTTCAGATCGCCGTTGTAGTATGCGTTAAGCGCGGGCTTTGCAAGCTCTTCCATTTTAACGAACCATTGGCGCTTGATAAGAGGCTCTATAACACTGCCGCAGCGGTCGTGTGTACCTACGGCGTGGTTAATTTCCTCTTTCTTGATAAAAAGACCCATTTCGTCAAGTTCCTTAACGATAAGGTCGCGGGCTTCGTATCTGTCCATACCGCAGAATTTGCCGCCGTTTTCGTTGATAGTACCGTCATCGTTAAGAATATTTATCTTTTCAAGGCCGTGTCTTTCGCCTACCTCAAAGTCATTGGGGTCATGTGCGGGAGTAATTTTAACAACACCCGTACCGAATTCCATATCAACGTATTCATCGGCGATAATGGGAATTTCTCTGTCAACAAAAGGCAAAAGACAAACCTTGCCCACAACATCCTTATAGCGGTCGTCGTTGGGGTTTACGGCGATAGCGGTATCGCCGAGCATGGTCTCGGGACGTGTGGTGGCAAATTCAAGGAATTTGTCCGTGCCCTTTATCGGGTATTTGATATGCCAGAAACCGCCCGTTTTATCAACATGCTCTACCTCTGCATCGGATATGGTCGTCTGACACTTGGGGCACCAGTTGATAAGCTTTGAACCTCTGTAGATATAGCCCTTTTTGTAGAGTTTTTCAAAAACCGTCAAAACGGCGTTGGAAAGACCCTCGTCCATTGTGAAGCGTTCACGCTGCCAGTCGCAGGACGAGCCTAATTTTTTAAGCTGATTTAAAATAGTTCCGCCGTATTCTTTTTTCCATTCCCATGCGCGCTTTAAAAAGCCCTCTCTGCCTATATCTTCCTTTGTGATGCCCTCTTCACGCATCTGATTTACTATCTTTACCTCGGTCGAGATAGCCGCATGGTCCGTACCGGGCAGCCAAAGGGTGTTATAGCCCTGCATTCTCTTCCAGCGGATAAGGATATCCTGCAAAGTTTCGTCAAGGGCGTGTCCCATGTGAAGATGTCCCGTGATATTGGGAGGCGGGATAACGATAGTAAACGGTTCTTTGTCGGGTTCTACCTCGGCATGAAAATAGTTCTTTTCAAGCCAGTTCGCATAAATTCTGTCCTCGGACGAGGACGGGTCGTAATTTTTTGCTAATTCTTTCATAGCTCCTCCTGTGGTTATCCTAAGTATTTTATCATATAAATTACATCATCCATCGGATTGTTGTAATATGGTTCACATTCTTCAAAACCGCATTTTTTGTACAGCCCAACAGCGGCTTTCAGCGGTGTTACAGTGTCGAGCACCATTTCTTTGAAACCTGCGGCTTCTGCGTGGGCGATTATCTCTTTTGCAAGTTTTTCGCCAAGGTGTGTGCCCCTGGTTTCGGGTCTGACATAAAGACGTTTCATTTCACATCTTATATCGCTGTGTTTATGGTAGGCGACCATGCCCATGACCTTGCCGTTTTCCACGGCAGCAAGAAGTTCGCCGTTGGGTGCGGTGTACTTTTTGGCGGGGTCGCTCAGTTCTTCATCAAGATGCTGAAACGAGAGGTCTCTGCCAAGACGTTTTGTGTATTCGGCTATCAGCTCTTTGATCTGCGGCAAATAGTCCTTTCCGTCTTTTATCTCCATTTCATCACTTACCCTTAAATTTTATAGACTCTGTTTTCTTTTCTGGGCTTGTCTGCTGTGTTCATTTTATCGGGATAGCCGATAACGCAGTTGCCGACACCGACGTATTCATCGGCGGAGATACCAAGTTTTTCAAGTATCTCAATGCCCTCGGGGTCTTCAAAGACTTCCTTTGCGCGGTGTATCCAACAGCTGCCGAGGCCAAGCGAATGTGCCGCAAGCATCAGATTTTCCATTACAAGACTGCCGTCTTCAACGGTCGTGTGAATATTTCTCGATGCAAGCACACATAACACAACGGGTGCGTTATAAAACGGGTCGGGTCTTTTCGCCCAATCGTATTTTGCGTTCAGCTTTGAGAGTTTATCCCTTACCGCCTTGTCCGTTACGGCAATTATTATCGACTCCTGCCTGTTCATACCGCTTGGGGCGTATAATCCCGCTTCGATTATTTGGTCTATTATCTCTTCCGAAACCGCATCCGATTTGAAACTCTTGCAGCTTCGGCGGGTGAGCATATTTTTTATTGCTTCGTTCATTTTTCTGCCTTTCTTTTGTGCGGACAAATTGGAATTTAACACACTTTTGCTTTTGCAAAAGTGTGTTGGAGCACGGGACTGGGAGTTGAGCGCGAAGCGCGATACGATTCCCGTGCGACCACTACAACGCGCTTGCGCGCCACTGTTTATAAGTAACTTTTATGGTTATTGGCGGAGGCAG
>JAFUAF010000006.1 GCA_017460805.1 Bacillota bacterium
ACAACTCACTTTTCAGCTTGCAAGCCTGCTGCATTTTATGCTGTCTTTCGCTTTGTCTTGAAAGCAGCATATTTTTCTTAACGGCAGTTTCGCTGTTTTTGCTTAATTCTTTTATAACCTTGTCCTCTTCCAAAAGAAAGTCCATTTGTTCTTTTATAGCGTTAAGCACGATATTAGCAATATAATCATAAGTGATATTCGCCGCACCGCAAAGTTCCTTGCCATAAGTGTACTTTTTGTAGCAATGATAATATGAATTTTTCGGACCTTTTGCATAAACCAAAGCCGAACCACAGCCACAAAATATTTTTTTAGCAAATATATTAGCTGTTTTTTGTTCTCTCGGTTTGTGTTTTATCGTGTACTGTTTTGCAATTTCACAAGCCTTTGCAAAATCTTCTTTTGATATGATCGGTTCGTGGTGATCTTCAAATACCGTCCATTCACTTTGTGGCACAAAGTGTCTGCCCTCATTTTTATAAAACGCTTGTACTCTCTTGCCCGTCGTATATCTGCCCGTGTATGTATCATTGGAAAGTATATTGTTTATATTTGAGGAAGTCCAACACAAATACTTCCTGTCAATAAGACTTTCGGGCTTATTCCTTAATCGGTAACAATACGGTGTCAATATGCTTTTCTCATTGAGAATGTCGGCTATTTCACGCCTTGTTTTGCCGCTTATGAATAAATCGAAAATTTCCTTTACCACAGCGGCAGGGGCTTCATCAATAACCATTTTGTTATTGTTGTTTTCATCCTTTACAAGTTTATAACCGTAAGGTGCTTTGCCTGTCGGAATACCGTTTTGCTGCATCGTCCGCAATGCCGAGCATATCTTTTTGGAAATATCCCTTGCATAATACTCATTCATAAGGTTTGTGATCGCTACCGACAAGCCGCCTGTTCCATTGTTGGAATCGTATTTATCGGTTATCGCAATGACCCTTACATTCATTCTCGGAAATGTCATTTCTATAAGTTCGCCCGTTTCGGTCAAGTTTCTTCCAAGCCTTGACAGGTCTTTGACTATGACCGTGTTTACTCTTTTACGGATAATATCAGCCATTAAACGCTGAAATTCGGGGCGATTATAGTTTGTACCCGTTATATCATCGTCAATATATACATCGTATAATTCAATATCCTCTTTTTCGGATATATACTTCCTTACAAACTCTTCTTGATTGTTGATACTGCCTGCATTTAAAGTCAGTTCGTTTTCAGCCGATAATCTTATATAAGCAGCCGCCTTATAATTTACAACTGTCTGCACGGCATTGTCGGCAGTAATATTTTTTCTTGATTTTCTTGCCATTTCAGATTGCCTCCCTCATTGATAACAGTTTTATCATTTCCGCTTTTTGCATATATTTACACAAATGATCCTCACAGTCCAATTCAAGATAAAGAGAGCCGTCCTCATAGACTTTTATCTGCCTTATCAGCCTTACGGCGATATTTCTTGTTATCTCCGTTATGTTTCGGAATTGTTTAAATTCCTCTATAAGAGCGGAGTTATCGGCGTTTGCCTGTTTTGAATTTTCTATTTCTTCTTTAATTTTCAATACGGCATTTTCAGCAGCAGTTTTTTTCTTTTTAAACTCTTTTTTGATTATAAGAAAGTCTTTTTGTGTAAACATACCGCCTTTATAATCGGAGTAGAGTTCGGCAATATCGGAATTGATTTTTTCAATTTCCGAGAGGTTTTTGTTTATGCGATCCTGCATCTTTTCATCACTACAAGAGTCGAAGTCAACCGTTTTGCCGCTATATCCTGGCTTAAAAACCAATGTGATAATGAATGCGATATGCTCAAGATATACATCCGATAGAAAACTTCCTAAATTTAATTGCCTAAAAAGGTTGTAAATCGTTTCATAATGGTGTATACTCTTAAGCATAGGACATCCTCCTTTCGGTTGTAGATGGTTGGTTTGCTTAATTCCATTATACACCAAATGTTGAGGTTGTCCTTTATTTTTGTGCAATATTTGCCATTTGCTCATTTATAGTATGGAAAATAAATTCTGAAATTTTATTCTGAAATTTTGTCATTATGTTATTCTGAAATTTTGTCATTATGTACTATTGACAGGGGATTTTGTTTTGTGATATACTATATTCTGATATAGATTGTGCTGTTGGATATACTGACCCGATGGCACAAGAAATTAGGTGGATTACCTAAATTAAAATACTTTGGGAAAATATTATGAGTGTACAATCCACAATGAGGTTTATGTAATGGCTGAAAAAAGAAAAATACTTTATGTTGTTGAGGCTTTTGGCGGGGGCGTATTTACATATATTGTTGATTTAGCTAACAGATTGGCTGATACATTCGATATATATATTGCATTTTCGATAAGAAAGCAGACTCCGAACGATTTTGAAAAGTATTTTAATAAAAGAATACATCTTATAGAGGTAAAAAATTTTGGCAGAGCAATAGACCCGATTAGTGATGTTAAAGCCTTTTTCGAGCTAAAAAACATTGCAAAAAATATTGATCCCGATGTGATACATTTGCATTCGTCAAAAGCAGGGGTTTTGGGGCGTTTTGCATTTGACGGCAAAAAAGTCTCACTTTTTTACACTCCACATGGATATAGTTTTTTGATGAAAAATCAAAGTATACCAAAAAGATTATTATACAAAGCTATTGAATGGATATCCGCAAGAAGAACTTGTACAACAATAAGTTGTGGCGAGGGTGAGCATAAAGAAACTCTAAAGCTCACTAAAAGGGCGGTATACGTAAACAATGGAGTCAACATTGAAGATTTGAATAAACTGATAGAGTCAATTGAAATTGAAAACACACAATTTAGCGTATTTACACTCGGGAGAATTTGTTATCAAAAAAACCCAAAACTGTTCAATAAAGTAGCAGAAATGCTCCCAGATGTGAAGTTTGTTTGGATAGGTGATGGCGAACTCAGAAACGAACTAACATCCCCCAATATTGAAATAACAGGCTGGGTAGACAGAAAAACCGCTCTTGAATATTCAATGCGAGGAAGTGTTTTTGTTCTCACATCGTTATGGGAAGGGTTGCCCATCAGTTTACTTGAAGCAATGTATATGAGAAAATTATGTGTAGTAAGTGATGTGATAGGCAATCATGATGTAATAGAATCTGGTGAAAATGGTTATGTTTGCGATTCCGAAAAAAGTTTTGTAGGTGCAATAAAAACAGCACTTAATTGTGATGTAAGCAATATATTAAACCATGCAGCTAACGATATAGAAACCATATATAATACAAAAACCATGGCCGAAAAATATAGTAACATTTATAGGTCATGATTCGTTTTTAAGTTAAAAGTGTGTTGATTATGAATTCAAACGACATGTATATCGTTGAACTATCAAGGGCAGCGATATTTGATGATATACCAAAAGATCCCGAAAGTACGGTGAACTGGGATTATATTTATAAAAAATCCATCGTTCAGAATATTGCAGGGTTACTTTACACAGCAGTCGATAAACTTGACGAAACAAATAAACCATTGCCGGAATTGCTTGAAAAATGGCAAAGAGATTTCTTTGAAACTATTGCTTTAACAAGCCGACAGCATATGGAATTTGTCAGAATAAGCAAACTCGCAAAAGAATACGATATATGTTTTATAGGTCTAAAAGGCTGTATTATGAGAACATTTTACCCGGTACCGGAATTAAGGACTATGGGTGATTTCGATATTCTTTTACAGCAAAAGGACGTAAATAGGGTAAAAGAGTTATTTAAAAACCAAGACTATAAAATAGAAAATGATGCGTTTGGCATTGTTTGCAGTAAAGGTATTATTCATTGGGAAATATTTACGACAATCGGTGAAGAATTCCGTGTTGATGCGCCTGAATGGGACAATAAATACCATAACAGCATTTTCATGTATAACGGATCACGCTCTGTTGAGCCTACAGAATTTTTGCTTCATCTTATAGTACATACAGCGAAACATTACGTTGGCAGTGGCGCGGGCATAAGAAATCTGCTTGATATAGCGCTTTTTATATCAAAGTATAAAGAAATGATCATATTCAAGCAAGTTGAAGATGGTTGCCGGACGCAAAAGTATTTCAATATATATAGATACATTATGACAGTTATGACAAATTATTTTGGAATAAAAATCGATAATGTTGAGTTAATATCTAACGATAAAACAGAACGCTTTGTGGAGTATAGTCTCGAAAGCGGTATATTTGGCAAAATTGACAATGCTCTTGCCGTTCAAGCAGCAAAGCCCGAAGACGATTCCATATCCGGTATGAGAAAAATATTCTTTCCATCAGTTAAAAGCTTGAAACATAGATATAAATATCTCGAAAAACACCCGTTTCTTTTGCCTGCAGCTTGGGTACACAGAATAATTTCGGCACTTTTTAGGTGGAAATACTCTATAAAAGATATGGCAGCCGGTTTGAAAGAAGCAGACGAGTTTTCGAAACATCGTTTGAATGTATTGGAAGAATTGAATCTAAAGGATAAGCTTTAACAAGGAGTAAAAATGAGCAAAGTAGGAATAGTATCTTGTTATTTTCAAAAAAATTATGGAAGTCAGCTGCAGGCTTTAGCGACACAAATGGCGTTGGACAAACTTGGTATTGATAATGAAACTATAGATATTTCCGGCTTTAATAAAGAAATAAAAAAAGCAAAAACAGCTTATTTTATGAAGGCAGCTATTACAGAAGGCTTGATTCTTACAAAACTCGGAATGTTTAAAAATGTACTTAGGCGCAAACTCATTAAGGACAATTATACTAAACTTTCTGACAGCAGAAGTGAAAGATTTGAAAAGTTTTTGAACGAAAAATATCGCTTATCGAAAAAATATCAGAGCAAAAAGCAGCTTGCTGAAGAAAGTTCCGAATATTCGGCTGTTTTGGTTGGAAGTGACCAGCTTTGGTTGCCTGCGAATATAATGGGTGATTATTATACACTTAATTGGGTAGCTGATGGGGTAAATACGGTTGCATATGCAACGAGTTTCGGACAATCGGAACTTCCTAAAGACATAGAGAAGAAGGCAAGAGTTTTTCTGAAAAGAATAAAGCATATTGGTGTAAGGGAACAGTCGGGACAAAAATTGGTAGGTAAAATAAGCGGCCGAAAGGTTCCGGTAGTCTGTGACCCAACGCTGTTGTTTACGGGTGAAGAGTGGCAGAAGAATATTGAGGTAAAACCTAAATACAACGAAAAGTACATTCTTTGCTATTTTTTGGGCAACAATAGTGAGGACAGACAGTTTGCATTAAGGCTGAAAGATAAAACCGGTTGCAAAATTGTTGCTTTGGTGCATCTGGATGAATTTGTAAAGTATGACGAAGAGTATGCAGATTATAAACCCTATGATATAGATTCGTTTGATTTTTTGAATCTTATAAAAAATGCCGAATATGTATGTACGGATTCTTTCCATTGTACTGTGTTCTCTATTTTGTTTAAAAAGGTTTTTTTTGTTTTTAGAAGATACAGAAAAAATGGAAAAAATTCCACAAACAACAGACTTGACTCTCTACTGAGTATTGTTTCAATGGAAAACAGAATTTTCAACGGTGACGAAAAAATAGATGAAAAAATATTTGAAATGGATGTTTTGCAAGCAGACAATAAGCTGAATGAATTCAGAAAACAGTCGTATGATTACCTGCTTAGGGCTGTTAATGATGAGGGGAATACCGATTTATGATACATATAGATAGAAAAGAAGATTGCTGCGGTTGCGGTGCATGTGCGAATGTCTGTCCAAAAAACTGTATACAAATGACAGCCGATAAGGAAGGATTTTTGTATCCGAATATAAATAAAGACACTTGCGTGGACTGTGGACTGTGTGAAAAAGTTTGTCCTGAAATAAATGTTGAGCCAGATACGCCAAAAGTCCAGAAAGCTTTCCTTGTGCAGAATAAAGATGAACAGGTTTTGTCGGAAAGCACATCAGGTGGCTTTTTTACTGCCATTGCAGAGTGTGTGTTAGAAAATGACGGTGTGGTTTTTGGCGCTGCGTTTGATGAAAACTTTTATGTTAAACATACATTTGTTGATAATAAAAAAGAACTGTACCGTTTTAGGAATAGCAAATATGTGCAAAGTGATACGAACGACTCATATAAGCTTGTGGAAAAAGTTTTGAAAGAAGATAAACTTGTATGTTACAGCGGTACGCCGTGTCAGATAGAAGGTCTGTATCACTATTTAAGAAAACCATATGATAATTTGATATTGGTAGATGTTGTATGCAGGGCGGTTCCGTCTCCGCTGCTTTGGGAAAAATATCTTGAATTACAATCAAAAAAGCAAAGTAAACATATTGATAATATTAAATTCAGGGATAAAAACCCATACGGATACAGATATTCTCAATTGGGTATTTATAGTTTTGGTGAGCAAATATATAATAAAGGTGTTGAAAGCGATCAGTATTTGAGAGCTTTTTTTTCAAATATATGTGACAGACCATCTTGTTATAAATGTAATTACAGAAAACGTTATCGCGTGAGTGATTTTACAATATGGGATTGCTTTGAAGTTTATAAATATGATAAAAAGCTTGATAATAACAAAGGCGTGACGAGAGTATTGCTTCAAACAAAAAAAGCGGAAACTCTGTTTTATAAATTAGAAGATAAATTGACATTTGTTGAAATTGAACCGGAAAAACTGATAAATAATTTTAAAGAAATGTTTAATTCTCCAGCTGAACACGAGCGCAGAGACAGTTTTTTTGAAGATATAAATACCATGGATATTAAAGATTGTCTGGATAAATATTATCCGAATAACGTCAAAATTGCTGCTATGAAATTTATGAGACAAACTATGTGCAAAATAGGCATATATGATTTTGTAAAGAAAAGTGCAAAGAAATTTTTAAAAAAATAAATTATTATATAAGGCTGTTATGCTTAAAAAATGTGGGTTATGAGCTTTTGACATGTATTCAAAAACCATTGATACTATTATGTAATTTAGTAAAATGAGTGAAAGTGACTAAGTCGATAAGGAGAAAAAGTGGAACAAAATATTAAATCACCTGTCAGAGTTTTATACTTTATTGACAGAATGCTTCACGGCGGGATTCAAACATTTGTTGTTGAAAATATCAGACATATGGATCATGATAAGATAAAAATTGATTTTTTGCTGCTAGATGATGGGAATAAGTATTCTTTGGAAGATACCATTGCCGAATATGGCAAATTATATAAACTGAAAGATATATGGCTTAGAACACCTTTGGATTACTTAACATACAAAAAAGCATTAAAAAATTTTTTCAAAACACATAATGACTATGAAATTGTTCATCTACATTCGTCAAGTAAAAATTGGTTAGTTTTATATTACGCCAAAAAATATGGTATCAATATTAGAATTGCACACTCTCATAATATAGGATTTCAAACAAAATCAAGGCTGCAGCTTGTATTGGCAAAGTTGTTTATTCCGCTTTTGAATTTTTATGCAACAGATTTTTTTGCGTGTTCCAAGGATGCGGGTAAATGGCTGTTTGGTAATAAAAATGTAAAAATAATACATAATGCGGTGGATATAAAAAAATTAAAATTTGATGTAGCGAAAAGAAAAAAAACACAAAAAGAATTAGGAATAGAAGGAAAGTTTGTTGTAGGACATTTGGGTAGATTTACGCATCAGAAAAATCATAAATTCTTATTTGATATATTCAAGTCTATTTACGACAGAAATGAAAATGCATGTCTGCTTTTGGTTGGTGAGGGTGAACTTAAGGAAGATATGGCAGAATATGCAAAAAAATTGAATATATATGATAAGGTCATTTTTGCGGGGTACCATAGGGATACAGAAAATTATTTATCGGCAATGGATATATTTGTTTTTCCTTCTAAATTCGAAGGACTTGGCTTGGTACTGATAGAAGCGCAGGCAAATGGTTTGCCTTGTTTTACATCCGATAAGGTAGTGCCGGAAGAAGCAAAAGTTTCGAATAATTTATGTTTTATTTCGCTTGACGATCCCCCCGAAGTATGGGCTGATAAGATAATGAATTCCGATTTGGAGCGTAAAGATGTTACCGAACAGATTATTTCGGCCGGCTACAGGATAGATGATACGGCAATGTTGCTTCAAGAATATTATATAAATAGACTGAGGTCATAATTTTTAGGAGTTGATTTACTCGATGGAAAGCGATCTTAAAACCGTTTGTGTAGTTATGTCTGCATATAATGGGGAAAAATATATAAAGAGACAGATAGACACTATTTACAGACAAAAAAATGTTAGAATAATAATGGTAGTCAGAGATGATGGTTCCACAGACAATACAATCGGTGTTTTGAAGGAATTGAATAATAAATATCATACCATACAAATCATAGAGGGCGAAAATGTCGGATTTGCAAAAAGTTTTTGCAAGGCACTAAAAGCGGCATCGGAAGCGGATTATTATGCTTTTTCAGATCAGGATGATATTTGGCATGATGATAAATTGATAAAGGGTATAACCGAACTTGAAAAACACAATTCAGAAAAGCCGCTGTTATTTTATTCCAATAGGATGAGTGTTACAGAAAATCTAGAGCCAATAGGTCCTGTTTCAAAAGATAACAGACCTACTAGCAGAATAGGTGCCTTATGTCAAAATTATGTAGCGGGATGTGTTATGTTGTTTAATAGAGCTGCAAAAGAAATATTGACAAAATATGAGCCGAATTATCCCGAAGGGAAATATTGGTCGCATGATTTTTGGACAGGTTGTTTGCTCTTTATTACAGGAGAAGTTTATTATAGTGATGAATGTCTGATGGATTATGTAAGGTATGATAATTCGGTATCGAGTGGAGGCAACATCATATTAACCCACAAAAGAAAAATAAAGGATTTTTTTTACGGAAAGGCTTTATATGAAAATCATGCGCATAATTTATTGGCAGGTTACTCCGAATATTTTGATGATTATGAAAAAGAATTTCTTATTATGTTAAGGGATTACAAAAAAAATTTTAAATATAAATTAAGAATTATTTTTAATAAGGATTTCGAACGACAAAATTTGATTGGCACGATTGCACTGAAATCTGCTGTATTATTTAATAGATTTGGCTAATAAATAATACAGATAAAAATTCTGTATTATTATTAGAAGGGAGTTAAAAATGATTTATATTGTTTCATTAGGTAAAAGTGTGACTGGCGGACCTGAAACACTTCACCAATTGGCGAGAACACTCGCCTCTATGGGGCAGGAGGTTAGTATGTATTACGTTAGTCCCCATATTAATGAATGTCCAGGAAGATTCAAAGAATATGGGATAAAGGCTGCTGATAAAGTTGTAGATAGTGACGAAAATATTTTGATTGTTCCCGAGACTCAAACATATTTACTGAAAATGTTCAAACATATCAAAATATGCATTTGGTGGCTTTCACTGGATAATTATTTGGATACCCAACCGGTCACACTGACAAGAAAAAGAATGGTTGCAAACAATTGGCCGAAAATATTGTTCCCTGTGGCATTTATTATTCTGGTCGCCAAAGGAAAGATACACTCGTACCGATACAATTTTGAAGATGGAGGAAAGTACTTTCATACGTATAATTGTGAATATGCATATCAATATGCGATTAAGCATGGTGTGCTGAAAGAAAGAACACTGTATTTGTGCGGGCCTCTTAACCATTCTTTTTTTGAACGTTCAAAGACGATGCTCGGGAAAAAACGGGAAAATATAATTTTGTTTAATCCCAAAAAAGGAAGGGAATTTACCGAAAAAATAATTGCGAAAGCGAAAATGGAAAAGCTTGATGCCGAATTTAAAGCAATAGAAAAAATGACTTCCGACCAAATTATTGAGTTGATGTCTCGTTCGAAGATATATATGGATTTCGGGAATTTTCCAGGCCCGGAACGTATTCCAAGGGAAGCGGTAACAATGGGTGTCAATATCATAACATCAAGAAACGGGGCTGCCGCAAACGATATTGACGTTCCAATAGCGGATGAGTTTAAGTTTGAAGATAAAGAGGAAAATATTGATAGAATCATTGAAAAATTAAATGATTTGCTTGAAAACTATGATAAGTATTATCCATGTTTTGATAAATACAGAAAAAAAGTACTTAATCAAGTCGAATTATTGGAGACAAATGCAAAGATATTGCTGGAGAGAATTTGAAAATGGAATCTGCAGATTTAACAAAGACCTATGGTTTTGTAGTGTTGCACTATATGGCGTATGAAATGACGGTTGAATGTGTTTCTACATTGCTTAATAAATTTGATGAATATAATATTAAAATTGCTGTCGTGGATAATTCTTCACCTAATGGAAGCGGGAAACGTCTTCAAGATAAATACTGTACAGAAAAAAAGGTGGATGTATTACTTAATGAGGAGAATGAAGGATTCGCAAGAGGTAATAATTTGGGGTATCGTTTTCTTGTGAAAAACTATAATCCCGATTATATTATTGTAATAAATAATGATGTTCTTATAGAACAACAAGATTTTTTAAATTTAATTGATAGTGTATATCGGAAAAATCGGTTTGCTGTCTTAGGCCCTGATATTTTTTGTCCGTTGAGTAATACACATCAAAACCCAGCTCATTTAAAAGGTTTTTCATTAGATGATGTTAACGAAATAAATAATAGAATCGGTAATTTTTGTAAGTATCCATGGTTCTATTATTATAAGAACAAATTGGTTTGCTTTATTAAATCTAAATTGAGAATTAGAAAAAGAAACACCAATAATATAGACAGAACAAAAACCATGGAAAACGTTGTTTTACATGGCGCTTGTTATATTTTTTCTAAGGATTTTATAAAAGTGCGCGAAAATTGTTTTAATCCCGATACATTCCTTTATATGGAAGAAGATATCCTTCACTACGAATGTTCAAAAGCAGGTTTAAAAATGACATATTCCCCTGATTTGAAAATAAATCATTTTGAGGACGTTTCTACAAATATGGTTAAAAAACTGGGATATCAAAAATTCAAATGGAAAAACAATGAGATGAAAAAATCAATTAGTATTTTAATGAAGCTTATGAATAAATAGGAGAATTACAATATGATATATATGTTATTTGTGGGGATTTTTTTGCTTTTGTCAATTAGTTTTTACTCCTTCAAAGAAGATGTACTAGCACCATCTGTAATCGTTTGCTTCATGTGGCTGTTCTCTACATTATGCGCAGTTTACAATATTGATAATTGGAAAATAGATTTGCATATCAATACAGTAGCAACTATTTTGTATGGCTTAATATTATTTATATTCGGAGAAAAAATAGGGCGTCTTTTACCAATTTTAAAAAATAAAAACACAAACAATAAAAACACAAACAATAAGTATATTAATATCTATAATCAAGAAAGAAATATATTGGTTATTAATATAAGCCTAACTGTATTTGTTGTTATTATTGCAATTGGGGCAATAACTGTTATTTGGCAGTATAAATGGGTATTAAATCAAACAGGCGGTTTAAGCAATTGGACCGACACAATGGAAAAATATCGTATGGAAAATTCCTCGTGGAGTCTTGACAAAATTGCAAAGCCCTCTTTGTTAGCAAATTTTGAAACTATACTTAAATCTTCTGCTTTTTTTATGACATATGTATTTTTTAATAATATCCAAACCGGCAAGAAAAATGGGTATCAATTATTCTATTTGATTCCCGGCATATTATATTGCATAGACAAAATACTGAATGCTGGCCGTGGAGATGTTCTGATGTATTTGGGTGCAGTAATTTTTGCAGTCTATATTTGTGCACAAAAAAGACATAGGTGGAGAATCAAAGTTAGTCATAAGTTTGTAAAATATTTGACAGTTGTGTTTTTTATATTACTATTCTTATTTTCGTCTTCAAGAACAATTGTAGGACGTAAAAGTGAATCAAGCACAATAGAGTATATTACAATGTATGCGGGCGGTTCGGTTCAACTGTTTGATATGTATTTACAAAAACCTGAACCAAGTTCAACAATATGGGGAAAAGAAACTTTCCAAACTTTGGTTAATTATCTTGGACGAAAATTTGGAAAAGTCGAATGGCAATATATTCCTCATTTGGAATTTCGATATTCCAATGGTGTAAATGTCGGAAATGTTTATGGTGCATTTAGATATTATATATATGATTTCGGTTATATCGGGTTAACAGTATTAACAGTACTTGACGGAATTATTTATTCGTATGCCTATAAATATATTAGAAAGGAAAAATATATTCCGAAGGATGGAGTGGATTGGAAAGTGCTGATATATATGTATTTTGCATCGGCTCTGTTTATGTTTTCGATTGCTGACTATACCTATGCCATGATTTTTAATATAATACCCAATTTTAAGGTTTTTATAATAATGTGGATTATAAAACGCCTGCTTGTAAATCGTTCATTTGGAGTTTCTGTAAAAGGAATTGATATATGAGCAAATATACTTAAAATTTGGTTTTTAAAATTTATTAAGGATAATAAAAGTTATTTTGAAAGGGATATATAATGAATATTAAAAGGGCTGCCCTTATCAATGCCTCAGGTAAATATTCCAAAGTGTTTTTGTCGTTGTTTGTAAATGCGGTGCTTGCACGAATTCTTTCGGCGGAAGATTACGGTATAGTGGCAGTTATAACGGTATTTTCTACTTTTTTTACCACTTTTTCGGATATGGGATTTGGGGCTGCAATAATTCAAAACAAGGAATTGACAGGCAATGATATCAACAATATTTATTCATTTACGGTATATGTTTCTGTAATTTTAATGTTGCTCTTTTCCGTGTGTTCATTTCCTATCGCTATATTTTATGGGGATCGTGTCTATATACCATTAGGACAATTATTAAGTATAGCATTGCTTTTTAACGCATTAAATATGGTTCCCAACGGAATTCTGAATAGAAATAAAAAATTTGTTAGTATTGCTGTTAGAACTGTTGTTGTGTATATAGGTACTGCTGTGATAACAGTATTCTTGGCTATAAAGGGGTTAAGATATTATGCATTGGCTATTCAAGCGGTATTAACCGCGTTCTTTACATTTGTTTGGAATTATATCACAACAAAACCAAAATTCAAATTTAAATTTGAAAACAAAAGTATAAAAAAAGTAATAGATTATTCGGGATATCAATTTGCATTTAACATGGTAAATTATTTTTCAAGAAATTTGGACAATCTACTTACTGGTAAGTTTATGGGTAAAGCTGAGTTGGGATATTACAATAAAGCTTATACATTAATGTTGTATCCTGTTAATAACTTGACTGGTGTTGTTTCTCCGGTTTTACATCCCATTCTTTCGGATTATCAAAAACAACTTGGTATTATTTATGGAAAATACACTAAAATAGTCCGATTGTTGGCTTGTATCAGTATATATGTTACGGCTGTTTGTCTGCTTGCTTCAAATGAAATAATAAGCATACTATATGGTTCTCGATGGAAAGAGTCGATTGTTTGTTTTAGCTGGCTGGCAATTGCAATTACTCCGCAGATGATAAATTCAAGTGCAGGTGCAATTTTCCAAGCTATAGGCAATACGAAATTGCTGTTTATAAATAGTTGTATAAATACGGTAATTACTGTAGTAGCAATTCTTATTGGCATATTTGTTGGCAAAAACATTCAGGTGTTGTCTATGTGCGTTGCAATAGCATATGTACTCCATTTTATAACAGCATTTGGTATGCTAATAAAATTTGGGTTTAAATATAAAATCATAACATTCATAAAAAATCTGTTGCCTGAGATATTTATTTTGTTAGCAATGCTTATTTCAATTTATTTTTATCCATCGGGGATAATTGATAATATTCTCTTATCATGTCTTGCCAAAATACTTTATTTGGGGATTGTTTATATAATAGTATTGCTTTTGACTAAAGAATACAGACTTTTTTTATCGGTATTTAAATAAGAGGTAGCAACAATGAGTAAAGTACGAAATGTAAATGTCGAAATTCTTAGAATAATTGCAATGTTATTTATTATTACGCATCATCTTGTAATAAACGGGCTTGGACTGCAGGCACAGCTAAAAGGCGAAGAAGCGATAAGAGGAAACTATAGCCTTTTGCTTTGCGCAATTAACTCAATCGTTATAATTGGTGTTAACATATTTTTTTTAATAAGCGGATATTACGGAATAAAATTTTCACTAAAAAAGCTATTGCGTATGGTTTTGGATGTTTATATTTACGGAGATATACTCATTCTTATTTCAATTGCTTTAGGTATGGAAAAATTGAACATCCAAAATATAAAGTTTTTAATATTTCCGTTTTTTAAATATTGGTTTATTATAGTTTATTTAATGTTATTTATTCTATCTCCCGTAATCAATGCCGGCATGGGGTCTATAAGCAAACAGAAGTCGATTTTGCTTGTTTTGTTCTTGACAATTGTTAATTGTATCATAGGATATGCATGTGACATAAATTGTCTTGGGCTTAATAATGGATATTCACTTATTTTTGCTATGTATTTATATTGTATTGGCAGAGTGATGAATAAGCACAGTTTTTACAGATTTAAAAATGCACACATTTGGATATGGTTGATATCGACGGCAATGACAATTTTAGGTTGTGTATTAATGTTTTGTATGAAAAAATACGGATACGCATGGAAACTGTTTTCTTACAATCAATTTTTTATAGTGCTTGCTTCGGTTAATTTTGTTTATATATTTTTTAATATGTCATACAAAAAAAAGGATAACAGCAGATTTTTCGGAATAGCAAAGCATACTTTACCGGTATACTACATTCATACCTGTACCATTGGAGCTTTTTATAGGGATATACCGCTGAAATGGGCGGCATCTAATCTTAATACAATAGTGCAAGTTTTATTTTTGGCAGTATACGCAATTATTATTTATATTATATGTATGATTATAGATATGATAAAAATTTTGTTATTGGATCGTGTTGAAAAAAGAATAATAATTAAAACAGATAGTTGTATAAATAAAATCGTTACCTATGTTAAGTAACATATAAATATAAAGAAAGGTTATCGATTATGAAATTTTTTGTTACAGGTGTCGGCGGTCAGCTTGGACACGACGTTGTAAATGAGCTTGCAAAGCGAGGTCATAATGCGGTCGGAAGTGATATTGCACCGCAATACAGCGGTATAAATGATAATTCCGCAGTAACCAAAGCGGAATATATTGCTCTTGATATCACAGATAAAAATGCTGTAAGCGCAGTAATAGAGAATGTAAAACCCGATGGTATTGTTCACTGCGCTGCATGGACTGCTGTTGATGCTGCCGAAGATGAAGAAAACAAGGCAAAAGTTTTTGCAATAAATGAGCAGGGAACAAAAAATATAGCGGAAGCAGCCAAAACTGTTGATGCAAAAATGATTTACATAAGCACCGATTATGTATTTGATGGTCAAGGTACGGAACCTTGGAAAGCTGATTGCAAGGACTATAAGCCTCTTAATGTTTATGGAGAAAGCAAGCTTGGCGGTGAATTGGCCGTCAGCGGTACTTTAGATAAATACTTTATTGTGCGTATTGCATGGGTGTTTGGTTTGAATGGAAAAAACTTTATTAAGACGATGCTTAGTGTAGGCAAAACACATGATAAAGTACGTGTTGTAAACGATCAGATCGGTACGCCGACATACACTCTTGATTTGGCAAGACTGCTTGTAGATATGGCGGAAACCGAAAAATATGGTTATTATCACGCTACCAATGAGGGCGGTTTTATAAGCTGGTACGATTTTACCAAAGAGATTTATCGTCAGGCGGGCTATTCAACTATTGTTGAGCCTGTTACTACTGCTGAATACGGAATTTCAAAAGCTGCAAGGCCTTTCAATTCAAGACTTGACAAAAGCAAACTTGTAGAAATGGGATTTACACCATTACCAACGTGGCAGGATGCGCTGAGTAGATACTTAAAGGAGATAGAGCAATGAGCAAGATAAAAGTAACAAAATGTGATATAGAAGGGCTTTATGTTATTGAACCATCGGTTTTCGGTGATAACAGGGGCTATTTTATGGAAACTTACAATCAAAACGATTTTCACGAGGAAGGTCTTGATATGGTCTTTGTACAGGACAACCAGTCTATGAGCACAAAAGGTGTCCTGAGAGGACTTCATTTTCAGAAAGAATTTCCGCAGGGAAAGCTGGTTCGCGTAGTAAGAGGTACGGTTTTTGATGTGGCTGTGGATTTAAGAGCAAACTCCAAAACATACGGCAAATGGTTCGGGGTTGAATTAAGCGCCGAAAACAAGAAGCAGTTTTATATTTCCGAGGGATTTGCACATGGTTTTGTTGTGCTTAGCGATGAAGCTGAATTTGTTTACAAGTGTACCGACTTCTATCATCCGGGTGATGAGGGCGGTGTTCTTTGGAATGATCCCGATATTGGTATAGATTGGCCTATTCCCGATGGTATGGAGCCAATTCTTTCCGAAAAGGACAAGCTTTGGAAAGGCATCAAGGAAACATTCAAGTTTTAAGGAGGTTTGCATATGAAAGGTATAGTTTTAGCAGGCGGTTCGGGCACACGTCTCTACCCGCTTACAAAAGTAACATCAAAGCAGCTTTTGCCTATCTATGACAAGCCTATGATTTACTATCCGTTATCGGTATTGATGACGGCAGGAATCAAGGATATACTTATTATTTCTACACCGCAGGATACACCGAGGTTTGAGACACTTCTGGGCGACGGTTCACAGTTTGGCATAAGCCTTAGTTATGCTGTTCAGCCAAGTCCCGATGGACTTGCACAGGCATTTATTATCGGTGAAGAGTTTATTGGTGATGATACTGCCGCAATGGTACTTGGTGACAATATTTTTGCAGGCCACGGCTTTAAAAAGAGACTTAAAGCTGCTGTAGAAAATGCAGAAACAGGTAAGGGAGCAACCGTATTCGGCTACTATGTCGATGACCCCGAACGTTTCGGTATCGTTGAGTTTGACGAAAACGGCAAAGCTATAAGTATAGAAGAAAAGCCCGAAGAGCCGAAGAGCAACTATTGCGTAACAGGCCTGTATTTCTACGATAATCGGGTCGTGGAACTTGCAAAGAACTTAAAGCCTTCTGCAAGAGGCGAACTTGAAATAACCGACCTTAACAGACTGTATCTTGAAAAAGGCGAGCTGAATGTTGAACTGTTAGGTCAGGGATTTACTTGGCTTGATACAGGTACTCACGAAAGCCTTGTTGATGCTTCCAATTTCGTAAAGACAATAGAACAGCACCAGCACAGAAAATTAGCTTGTCCGGAGGAGATAGCATATCTTAATGGTTGGATAAGTGCGGATGAAGTGCTTGAAAACTGCAAAGATATGATGAAAAATCAATACGGACAGTATTTGAAAGATGTAATTGACGGAAAATATGTGGATGTACTCCATTACTGAATAGAAAATTTAAGGTAGGCACAGTATTATGAATAGAAGAATAGCAGTAGCCGGAACAGGATATGTTGGATTGAGTATTGCAACTTTGCTTGCGCAGTATAATAAAGTTATGGCAGTTGATATTATCAAAGAAAAAGTTGATTTAATAAACAACAGAAAAAGTCCTATACAAGATGAATATATAGAGAAATATTTTGCTGAGAAAGAACTTGATCTTACTGCAACTATAGATGCCGATAAAGCTTATTCCGATGCTGAGTTTATAGTTATAGCAACACCGACAAATTATGACAGTAAGAAGGATTTCTTTGATACGAGCGCTGTTGAGACTGTTATCGAAACGGTTTTAAAAATCAATCCCAATGCCATAATGGTAATAAAAAGTACAATACCTGTTGGATATACAGCATATGTTCGTAAAAAATACAATACAAAAAATATAATTTTCAGTCCCGAATTTTTAAGGGAGTCAAAAGCGCTTTATGACAATCTGTATCCGTCAAGAATAATTGTCGGCACAGACAACAATGATATTGAATTAAGAAAAGCTGCACTTGATTTTGCGGAACTGCTCAAAGAGGGCGCTGTCAAAGAAAATATTGAAACACTGATAATGGGTTTTACAGAGGCAGAGGCTGTTAAACTTTTTGCCAATACATATCTTGCTTTGAGGGTGTCATATTTTAACGAACTTGATACATATGCAGAAATGAAAGGGCTGAGTACTGCCGATATCATAAAAGGCGTAAGTCTGGACCCTCGTATTGGAGATTTCTATAATAATCCTTCATTTGGCTATGGCGGCTATTGCTTACCAAAAGATACAAAGCAACTGTTGGCAAATTATGAAGATGTGCCGCAGAATATGATGACTGCAATCGTAGAAAGCAATAGAACAAGAAAAGATTTTATTGCCGAAAGAGTTCTGAATATAGCGGGTGCTTACGGAACAAATGAAGAATACTCATCAGACCGTGAACATCATGTAGTAGTCGGCGTTTATAGATTGACTATGAAATCTAATTCCGATAACTTCCGCCAAAGCAGCATACAAGGTGTCATGAAACGTATAAAGGCAAAAGGCGCTGAAGTTATTGTGTATGAGCCGACATTACAAAATGGAAGCACTTTCTTTGGCTCATTGGTAGTTAATGATATTGATGAGTTTAAGGAAAAATCTCAAGCTATTGTAGCAAACAGATATGATAAAGTGCTTGATGATGTGCAGGATAAGGTTTATACAAGGGATTTATTCTTTAGAGATTGATTTTTGGAAAATAGTTAATAAAAAGCGAGATGAAAAGCTGCTGTACGTAATCGATCAATAATCCTGCGTATCTTAATCAAAAAAACTCCAATCAAATTTAATGGTACTTTATTAGAGTTGATTGGAGTTTTTAAATTTGGCGGAAGTTGATTAGCGTTCATTGGACTTTGTCGGAATCCGTGGCATGATTTTGGAACATACTCAGCCCGCTTATATTGTTTGATAGCTTTTCAGTGCGTTACGCCTGTCCTTATAATCCGGTACAAACCTTGCGACCACATTCCAGAAATCCTTTGAATGATTTGGATGGAGGAGGTGGGCGAATTCGTGGACTGTCACGTATTTGATACATTCGGGCGGGGCGGCGAGCAGCATCAGATTAAGTGTTATTTTGGCTTTATCGGGTCTGCATGAGCCCCAGCGGCTTTTCATTGCGCGGACGGTTATTTCCGGATAGGGAATGTTATAGTGCTGTCTGAATTCCCGATACGTTTCCTGTACATACTGTTTGAAGATCAATGCAGCCTGTGCATTGAGCCATTTAAGCAGGTGTTTTCTGACAGCTTCCCCGTTATTTGCGGGTATATAAACAATATTATTATCGAGCTTGACTTCGCCCTTCGAAACAGCTTTAATTATAGTCTGCCGACCGAGGAAATAAAACTCTGCCTTATCGCAAAAATCTGTGGGGATAAGGCATTTTTCTTTGCTTTTTGTGATATTTTCCCTGGCTTTGGCGATGAAATCTCTGCTGCCGTACACAAAATTATCTATATAATAAAGCGGCACACGGGGATTGGCGGAGACATGGACGCTTCCGTCCTTGTGCAGGCGAAGATTTACGTTTTTTACCGATTTTCGTGTGAGTATATATTCAATTCCGTTTATATGCCTGATCGTTTGTTTTGTATTCATAATTGACCTCCGATTACAGTATACAAAAAAATTGCGGATAACGCAAGCGTTAAAATGCACTTTAATAATAATCGGATTTTATTGAATTTGCGAAGGCTATGAAAACGCGATTATCAGCGTGGCTGTGACTGTTTTGTAAACATGAGCTATAGCTTACTGTAATTTTTATTCAAATAATTTTTAATCGGCGGGGCTCCATGCGCCTAAATTCTTTTCCTGATCTTCAAGCGACATATTGAAGAAACGCTTTCCGCTGTCAAGTTTGCGTATTTCGTTCATTTCTTCGTCGGTTAAGCTGAAATCGAAAATATCAAAATTATCTTTCATATGCTGCGGATTTGTGGTTTTGGGGAAAATAATATTGCCCTGCTGGATATGCCAGCGAAGTATTATCTGAACATTGGTCTTGCCGTATTTTTCGGCAAGTTTTGTAAATACGGCTTCATTGATAAGGCCTTTGTCGCCGTGACCCAAGGGATACCAGCTTTCAATTACAGTGCCGTAGGGCGCAAGGCGCTTTTTAAGTTCGTTCTGCGGATAATAAGGGTGACACTCGACTTGTAAAACAGAGGGCTTTATATTTGCCGCTTCACACAATTCTTCAAGCCTTTCGGACTCAAAATTGCTTATGCCGATAGATCTTACTTTTCCCGCCTTGACAGCCTTTTCCATGTCTTTCCATGCGCCGAGATAATCGCCGAACTGCTGATGCAAAAGCAAAAGGTCGATATATTTTGTATCAAGTCTGTCAAGCATTTTGTCAATGGCAGCGGCAGTCTTGCCCTCGCCGTATTCGCTCGGCCATAACTTTGTTGTTATCCAGATCTCCTCACGGGGTATGCCCGATTTTTTGACAGCCTTGCCTACACCTCTTTCGTTCTGGTAAGCGTGGGCGGTGTCGATGTGGCGAATACCCATTTTTAAAGCTTCATAAACCGCATTTTCCGTTTCCGCACCCTCGGGCACCATGTATACACCAAGTCCGAACTGCGGTATTTTTGTTTTGTCGTTTAAAGTGATGTAAGTCTGCATAATAAAACCTCCTATATTTTTTCTATACTTAAATCATACCATAAAAAACCTTGCTTTGGAAGAAAGAATATGTTAATATGGTGTAAAGTTATAACTTAACACGAGGTGAAACTATGTATAATCATCAGCTTGATACGTTTATAAAAACAGCGGAGCTCGGCAGTTTCGGCAAGGCATCAGAGGAACTTTATATTTCGCCGCCTGCCGTTATACAACAAATAAATCTGCTTGAAAAAATGTGCGGTTTTAAACTATTCATCCGCACAAATCACGGTGTAAAACTGACGGCGGCGGGAAAATTATTATATGAAGATGCAAAGACGATAATTCGGTTGTCCGAGGAAGCCTTGAGCAGGGCAAGACAGCTTGCAAAAAGTTTGGAATATACGGTAAGGGTAGGCACAAACCTTTTGTACAAATGCCGTATGCTGCCCGATATATGGCCGAAAGTAAGTGAAAATTTCAAAAATCTTAAAATAGAGATAGTGCCGATAAGCGACACAAGAGAACGGGAAAATGTTTTTTCTAAGCTTGGAGTTCAATTTGATATGTTTGAGGGGATATATGCGACCGCATGGAACGGAAACTGTAATTTTCTTGAACTCTCACGCACACCGATATGCTGTGCGGTAGCAAAAAACCATAAATATGCGGGATATGAAAAACTGACTTTGAATGATTTAAAAGACGAAACGCTTGTTATGCCCGTTTCGGGAGTTTCAAGGGAACTTGACGATTTCAGGAATGAAGTGTCGGGGATAGCCGCAAATATAGTCGAGTCGGCGTATTACGGGCTCGATACTTTCACAATGTGCGAAATGGTGCCTTATATCCTTATAACCCAGCCCGTTTACTCGGATATACACACAAACCTTGTAACTATCCCGCTTGAAACAGACCGCACGCTTCCCTACGGTCTGGTGTACGCAAACGACCCGTCGCCTGCGGTAAAAAAGTTTGTTGGTTTTATACGTTGATCCCGGCCTGTAAAATCTTTCATTATTTGATTTTTTGATAATAAGACCGCTGTAAATATTTGATTTATATTTAAAAATCTATTGACAAAATAAAAAGATAGTGCTATAATTCGATTTGTGTTAGTTAGACTTAACTAACAATATTGAACGAAAAGAGGTATAAGGATGAAATTTAAAAGAAGTATCGCTTTTGCGGCGATAATATCTTCGATTATGGCAAATTCTTTTTGCGTGTATGCGTGGGATGAAGAGCAGGCAGATTTACAGCCGATACTGGAGCAAAGTACGGAGACCGCAGATAATACGGAAACTTTGTCGGTTGAAGAAGCGGGGGAAGATCTCTTTGCGGATAACGACTTTAATGTGGTCGTGTGCGCTTTTGACGGGGGCAGCGGAACGCTTGAAGACCCCTATTGCATATCAACGCCCGAACAGCTTAACGAGATAAGAAACAATATGTCGGCGAATTATGTTCTTACGGCAGATATAGATATGTCAGCTTACGAAAATTATGAGCCTATAGGTACTTTCGTACCCCTTGGCAGTACGGGCGAGGAAGCGGAAACACCCACTCCCGATTATGCTTTTACGGGCGTATTTGACGGCGCGGGTCATACAATAAGCGGCCTTGCCATAAATAAGCCCGAGGGCTTTACGGTCGGCCTTTTCGGCTGTGTAAGCGGCGGCGTGATAAAAAACGTAAATTTTACAAATGCAAATGTATCGGCAAGCATGATGTCGGGCTGCTGCATAGGCTATCTGTTTGACGGCAGCATTGAAAACGTACACCTTTCGGACAGCGTGGTAAACGGCACGGCAAGTTCCATGGGCACAAGTATGATAGGCGGTATCGCAGGTGCGGGCATGGACAGCAAAATGTCGGACTGCACCGCCGAAAACGTAACTTTAAACCTTGCCGATAACACTACAAATGCGGGCATTGCCGCAGGCGGTTTTGAAGTTTGCACAATAAGCAATGTAAATGCAGAAGGAACGATAAACGCAGGCGAGAGCTGTATGGGTCTCGGCGGTGTTGCGGGCTGCAACTTTGACGGCGACAAAATAGAAAACTGCACCTCGGATGTTGTTATAAAGGCAGGCTCGAACGCTTATCTTATAGGCGGTATCACGGGCTATGCGGGCGGTTTTGAAAGCATGAGTGAAATAAGCGGCTGCAATGCCGATGTTGATATGACGCTCGGCGAAAATTCTTCGCGTATAGGCGGCATTATCGGCGGCGGTTTCTTTAACGAAGCCTACACTTCCGTTTTCCCAAATCCCGCAGCGTTTAAGGTTGACAACTGCACGGCAAACGGCAGCATAAACTGCCCGGGCGGAAAGAATATCGGTTCTGTTGCAGGCTATACCCTGCTTTCCGAAATTTCCGGCAACAACACGGCAGACGTGCTTGTAAACGGAGCAAAAGCCGATGTCATAGGCGATACAGAAAACTACGAAGTTCTTAACGCTTTACAGGGCACATACCTGCAGTTCTTCACAGACGGCGTATTCAACAGCAAATACGACAGCATATGGCATGATTACTGCGCGGCAGTTGTCGGCGAAAGCGCAGCAAACGACACCGTTGCCGCTATGAAACGCTCTATCGGCGGCAAGCTTTACGGCGAGGAAGCCATAGCCAAATATTCGGCAGCACCCGAAACAACACAGTTTTTCTGCGACTTTACAAACGATATAGCCACAATAACCATTGACGGTTCAAATATCAGCGGAAAAGATAAAAACGGAAACACAGTTTTCTCACATACATATTACTATCTTGAAACTGCGGATTCAAACGATTATCCCGGTTTTACCTTTGATGTATTCAAAACCAACGAAGATGCGGGCGAATTTCAATATTTTGCCTTTGCACCCGATACTCCCGCCACAACTTATCACACGGAATTCCGTTACTGCGGCGAATATGACGATCTTCTTAATCTTTTAAGCGGCAAATATGCTTATTGGCTTGCGGCAGGCATCAGGGACGTTGACCTTGCGGACGACAAGACAACAGAAAATGTTATCGCCCTTTTCTGCACCGAAAACATGAACTACAGCGGCGAAAGAAGTGCAGAGTCGCTTGCGCAGTTAAAGGATATCACAGGCAGATGGAACTGTGATATGACAGATTTCAGATCAATGCCCGAATATGCAAATGCCGATATGTATATCGAACTGAATGAGGACGGCAGCGGCAAGACATATCTTGATATAACGGGTAGCGGCAATTATATGCTTACAAGCGATTACCTTGTTTACACATACGATAATTCATCCGACAAAAAAGAGGGCATTTATGTGGTTTATACGGATGACGAGGGTGTAAAATACAGCAAGTATAAAATAAGTGAGAACAATGGCATAGAAACGCTTGATTTTTATGATGTGAACGGAAACAAGATGATCTCTTACTACAGAGAAAAAATAAATACTTCCGAAACGGGCAATACCGAAACGACAGCTTCGGAAACAAAGAACAGCAGTTCTTCATCTTCATCCGGCGGCGGTTCTTCATCATCGTCTTCTTCGGGCGGCGGCAAAAGCTCACGCGCCGCAAGTGTAAACGCAGGCAGCGGAAAAAACACAAAACAGAATACTGTTGAAGAAAAAACCGAAAATGAGATCATATCCAATGAAGCTGTTTCCAATCAAGTTAAGGAAGTTCAAAAAAATATCGTTCTTGCAATAGACAGTCCCGTTGCAAAAATAAACGGCATAGAAACAAAGCTCGGTGAAGCTCCCGTTATTATAAACGGAAGAACTATGGTACCTATTCGCTTTGTCAGCGAAAATCTCGGCTATAGTGTGGATTGGGATGCAGATGAAAAGAAAGTGACGATAAGCCTTGAAGATACAGTTATAGAATTGACTCAAAACAGTGAAAAGGCTTTAGTAAACGGCGATGAAAAAACAATAGACAGTCCTGCCGTAAACAGAAACGGCAGCATACTTGTACCTTTAAGATTTGTTGCCGAAACACTTGGAGCAGATGTTGAATGGAATGCGTTGGACAAAACGGTTACCATTAAATAAAAATAGATGCAGCAAAAAAAAACGGGGATCACAATATCCCCGTTTCAGACTGTCAAAAAAGCTATTTTTGCAATTAAATTATGAATTTAAAGTAAGCTATTGATGCAAAAGTAATTTTGGCGTCGCAGACTTTTAATCCACAGGCGGAATCGAATTTCGCCGAGGAAGCAGACAAAGTCTGCTTACCTTACAGACTTGCAAGTGTATCTTTGATGCACGTAGACAAGGCTGCAAAAAAATTTGACGGAAGACCTATAGTCTTCCGTCAAGGCTGTCGACTTTATCGACAGCCAAAAACGGGGATCACAATATCCCCGTTTTTTATATGGTTTTCTTAAAATAAACGCTGCTCCGATAGGCAGCCGCGGTTGATTTGTGCATTTCAGGATTTATTTTTCCGCAGGGATCTTACACTTTCAAATTCTTCTGTAAGGGCAAAGAAAAATTTACGCTGTATCTCGTTTGTGATAACGGTAACAGGTTTTGCCTGGCCGACCGAATAGCCTTTCATCTGAAGCATTTCACGGTACAGGATAAAAGTTTCGGGCTGACTGAAAAGCACGGCAGTCGGCGCACAAAGTCCTCTCTTAACTTTATCTCCCATTGAGGGGTTTGCTTTGGCAAGATTTTCTTCAAGGGTGTCTCTTATCTGTTCTTCCGTCAGTCCGTCGGGCAAATTTGCCGCTTCCAGAAAGTAGATATACCTTGAATTGTCGGTATCGGGATATACCGAGCTTTCTATCAGCTCAAAACCGCATTGTTTTGCTGTCATTTCGGCGGCGGTGCGTATGGCGGTCTCGGTGGTCTTTTCCCCCATAATGCTCACGGTCTTATCCGAACGATACTGAAATTCAACGGTCGGGGTGTTTTTATATCGGCCTTTCACAAGAAAAACGTCTTTCATTCGGTAGCGGTAAAAGCCCGAAAGGTTAGTGATAAAAAGCTCGTATTTTTTCCCTTCTTCAAGTTTATCAAGGGTAAGAAGTTTGGCTGTGTTTTCTTCGCCCTCGGGCAAAAACTCATAAAATACGGCATCGGGGATAAGTGCGCTGTCGCAGCAGTCAAGCGCGGTATGAACGGTAAAAGCACCCTCGGAAGCCGCTACACCCCTGTGGATAACGGGAATATCGCCAGTATAGCGTTCCTGCATTTTCCGCGTGTATTCCTTGAATGTTCCGTTTGCTGCGCCCGAGATAAATTTAAGCTGTTTCCATACCTTCGGAACAAAGGGCTCGCCAAAGCCCTGCTCAAAAATCTCTCTCAGTTCTTTAGCTCGTTCGGGGTCGGGCACAAGCTCTTTTGTCAGCTCCTCCCTTACATCCTCGGGAAGTTCGACCGATTTGTTTATTGTGCCGTTTTCAATATCGTCAACTATCATTTCCCAGTTGTTTTCTATATACCTGAAAAATTCAAGCGCAAAACTCATAAACGAGCAGATAAGCCTTGTCGGGTGAGGGTCGATAAGCGAATATCTTGCGTGAAGATAGCGTGTATTCACACCCGCACCTGCAAAGGTGGCGGCCATTGGCGAAGTGAAAACCTTTGACCACCTTGGTTTCACAAACAAGACTATAGTGTCGGAAAGTGCGCCGTAAGGCACTCCGTCGGGCATAGTCGGCAGATCGGGGTTTGAAAGTATAAGAGATATACGTCTTCCGCGGCTTAAAACATCGCCGAACCATTGTAATAGTCGGCCCTCTCCGTATGTGGAAGTGTAAAGCATAAAAATTTCAGACCCTTTTTTTGTCATGGGTATTCGTTTCGGAGCGCCCACCGTTCCCGATGATTTGTTGTAAAGCGCCAATTCATAGGCGGTTATAAGGTTCCTTTCGCCTTTTTCGCTCATTCGCTCTATATATTCGGCGTAATCGTCATAAGTTGTGACGGGTACTTTTTTCTGATATTCTTCAATGGAATGTATGTCGGCAAATCCGTATTTTCTGCCGTATTCGGTATCTTTGTTGTCATCAAGCAGCTTTAATAAAAATTCTTCCTGAACTTTCATCGGCTCTTCGGTTATGCGGTCGAAATGCGCTGCTGCCTGCAATGCTTTTTCGGTTTGTGCATTTGCCGCTTCCCTTGCTTTTTCGCTCATAGTTATATGCCCCTCTTTTTTCGTATTGATATTTTAATTATTATATAATGTATGCAAAAAAATGTCAATCAATAATGGAATACTAAACATAGCCTGTCTGAATATATGTATTTATTGATTGATTTTTATACATACAACAGGTATAATAGAATTATAATTCGGCAGGAGAAATGTGTTAAATTAAAAAAAGGGGTGTTTTATTATGGATTACAGAAAATACGGCGATACTTATTATATAAGAGTTGATAAAAACGAGGAGATAATAAAAACCATTATAGATATCTGCAAAAAAGAGAAAATAACTTCTGCCGTGTTTGGCGGTATCGGAGGCTGCAAAGAAGCGGAGATACAAACTTTTATTCCCGAAAGCGGTACTTTTGAAACCGAGACCGTAAGCGGAATGCTTGAACTTATTTCATTAAAAGGCAATGTTATTACAGATAATGACAACAATTATTTTCATCATACCCACGCTTTATTTACATATAAGAGCGGCGGCGAGCATAGATCTGCGGGCGGTCATATAAAATCCATCACGGTGCTTTATACTGCGGAAATAGATTTAAAACCTGTGAGCTGCGGAGAGATAAAAAGAAAATACGATCCCGAAACGGGAACGGGTTTCTGGGATTTTTTATGAAAAAATATACGGTTATCATGGGTGTTTCAATCAAAAACAGGCTGCCTTGGGTGACAGCCTGTTTTTTGTATTACATTAAAGGAGCTATTATTTTCATAATACCGCCGAGTGCTTTATAATAGAAAGACTCGTTTTTGATCGTTTCCAAAGTGACTTCTCTGCATTTGGAAAGGGTATATTGGAAATCTTTTTCAATATCCGATATACAATCGGTCTTGTACATATAAGCCGCACACTCAAAATGATGATACAGACTTCTGTAATCAAGATTTATCGTGCCGACAACTGCTTTTGCATCATCACTTACAAATACCTTTGCGTGTACAAAGCCGGGGGTGTACTCGTAAATTTTCACACCCGAATTTACAAGTGACTTGTAATGCGACTTTGCAAGGGCGTATGCGCCTTTCTTGTCGGGTATGCCGGGCAGAATAAGCTTTACGTCAATACCCCTTTCGGCAGCGTATTTAAGTGCCGTTTCAAGCTCGTTGTCCAGAATGAGATAAGGTGTCATTATATGCACATATTCGGTGGCGCGGTAAAGTATATCCATATATACGTTTTCGCCCGCCTTGTACATATCCATCGGCGATTCAGAGTAAGGCATGACAAAGCCTTTGCTTTCAACGCTTATTCCGTCTTTCAGAAAATCGTCCCACTCATGTTTTTCTTCAAATATCTGCCACATCTGCAAAAACATAAGCGTAAAACTGCTTACAGCCTCGCCTTTAAGCATTACGGCGGTATCTTTCCAATGTCCGTAAACTTCTTTTTTGTTTATATACTCGTCCGAAAGATTTACACCGCCCGTAAAGGCGACTTTATTGTCAATGACAGCTATTTTTCTGTGGTCACGGTAGTTGTAATGCGATGACAAAAACGGTTTTATGGGCGAAAAGGCCTTGCATTTTATGCCGAGACTTTCCATTCTTTTCGGGTAATCCGAAGAAAGGAAAAGGATGTCGCACATACCGTCATACATCACACGCACATCAACGCCTTGTTTGGCTTTGCGCGAAAGAATATCGAGAAGTCTGCCCCACATATAGCCCTCGTTGACGATAAAATATTCCATAAAAATAAATTTTTCTGCCTTTTCAAGTTCTTCGACTAAAGCCGCAAACTTATCTTCGCCGATAGGGAAATATTTTACTTCGGTATTGGCATAAAGAGGAAAGCAGCCGCTTAAACTAAGATACTTGCACAGATCGTCCGTGCCCGATGCGGTTATATCTTCGTTATTTATCACTTTTTCATCCTGCGGGATAATGGTTTTTGTTTCCTTGATAATGTTGTTTATCAGATACTGTTCCGTTCTGTGTCCGAGGTCTCTTTTTGTCCATGCAAGGAAAAGCGCACCCGGTACGGGAACTATCATTATCAGGAAAAGCCATGTAAGCTTTGCCGAATAATCCATTGAGCAGTTGAAAAGATATATCACCATGCCAAGGGCAAATATCGTCTGTGCGGTCGCAAAGTACGGGAAATACTCTTTAAACCAGCCGAAGAAAGCCGCAAGTATAGCCGCCTCTATAAGTATCAGCACAATAAATATCGGCAGACGTGTAAAAAGAAATCTTTTAAGTCCTTTGTTTTTCTTTGACAAAAGATATATGACATTTTCATTATTATCTGTTTTTTCCATATAACGCCCTCTTATCTTTTCCACATTTTCTTAACAGAGAATATACCAAGTGCAACCGAGAAAATAAAACCTACTGTTGCAATAAGCGGTATGCCCCGGTTTGTTACGGGTTGAATATCGGTAGTGCAGAGTATACACGTGCCGATAAACAGTACGCACGAGAACACCGCAAGAACGATATAAACTATAAAATCGCCGATTTTTGCAAGCGGTTCTTCATATCCCGTCAGCTCCATGGTTTGTTCGTAATCAGACCGGCAGCGGCACATACAAAAGCACGGTTTCTTGGCAAAACGGTGTACCGTGTTGCTTGTGTATGAAAAATATTTATGTATATATTTTATCATATAATAGTTAAAAATACAAGGCGTTTGATAAAATTTAACAAAAAAAGCACGTAATAAAAAACTTTTTTGTGCGAATATGTTGATTTTTGTTACAAAATTGCATTTCCAATAACAGATTTGACTATAACTTTTTTCTATTATAAAGAAATGAGATCCGCAAAATATGTTTTTGGGGAACTTTATAAAAATATGCGGCGCATCAAAAAAAGGCTGCCGCAAAATGCAGACAACCTGTTTTTTATCTTATTTGATATTATAATATTCTTCTATTGCGATCATCCATACAGCCAGATTTTCGTCCTTAAACATATCGGAACTATACTCTGTTGCACCGTCATTCATATAAATTGTACGCTTTCCGTAATTTACCGTCCATGTATCGTCTTTGCCGTAAGCGGTAAGTTTATAGTGATAATCTGCGGCATTGTTTGCATCAAGATAACATTCCTTGATATTTACGTCGGCATCGTAAAAATTGTTTGCCATAGCGAGTGCCATTATCATGTTTTTTTCAATACTGCCGATATCGGGGCTGAGCTCCTTGTCAACAAGCATTATTGCCAGAACATCACAAAAAAGCTCTCTGTCTATCGAACGGCCGCTTTCAAGAACCTCGGAATCAACATAGTCAAGGAACCCGTCAATATCTTTGCCGCCGTACAAAACGGTTGAACCGTCAATGCCGCCGTTGGGTATAACCGTCAGGTCATTGCCCGCTCTGTAGACGTCCGTATAACTGTATATTGTTTTTTCTCCCTCGGGTTCGGCTGCGGTATCGTCTTTCTTTAAATCACTTGTATCGCTGCTTTCGGTCTCGTCTGTTTTGCTGTCGCTTATGCTGACATCTGTATCAAGGTCGAGATTTTTGATCGCTTCTGCCGAATTATTCAGACCCTCAAGATCTATATTTGCATCATTTACTTTTGGCATCTCGTTTGAAGAAACGGGCTGCGCGGTTTCATTGCCGTTTCCGCAGGCACACAGACCGAGCGCCGCAATGCAGGCGGCTGCCAAAGCACATTTTTTTAAAGAAAATTTCATTTTACGTTTCCTTTCTTTTTATGACAAAGACAAATTTATCGCGGTCTTTTATTTTAAGAAAACAGGGTCGTAATTTGCCCTGATATCTTCGTAACCCTCTATACTGCCGATATCATAGCGCTTACCCGGCATTTCCATTGCATAGACCTTTGTGTTTTTGCAAAGCCATGACAAAAAACTGCCGGGGGCATCTTTCCATGTTTCAAATTCGTTCAGAAATTTGTGGTTTGAAACAACTATATATTCATTTATATATCCCTTGGCTTCAAGATCGTCTATAAGCCAATCAATGATTTTTTACCCTTTACGGGCAAAAGCGGCTTGGGAAAATTTTCGGTCAAAGGGTACATTCCGGTAGCATAGCCTGCGGCTAAAATAATACATCTCATTATAGTTCAACTCCATCAGATGTATTGCGGAAACATATTTTAAATATAAACACTAATTTTTTTCGGATTTTTTTCTTGCTTTGGGTATTGTCATAAGAAGCGGCTTCAATATGCCTATTTTATAGTTGTCGCCGTAAAATCCGAGCTTGTCCGAGGCCTTGTTTTCAAGTGCATAAAGAAGCTCTCCGCCAAACACGTTAAGAGAAATATCGTTGTCCCAGTAGTTGTAAGGCTGGACATCGATTTTTCCGTCCGATATTTCGGCATAGAATGAGCCGTGACCGTCCCCTATAATGTTGAACTGCACAGCAATAAATGGCATATCATCGCTTATTTTTGCTTTAAGAAGCTGTTTTTTTGCACGCTCAAAAATTTCTTCGTATGTCATAATATAACCCCTTTCCGGTTTGAATAACCCGTCTTTTTCTTTATTTTACTCCACAGGAGTAATTATGTCAATGCTTAGTTTTATATACGATATTTGTAGCGGAAGGCTGTTTTGCTGTGCCAAAATGATGCAATAAGGCGCAGTATGACGTATATGCTGTTTTTGTGTTGACCGTAAAAGAAAAATAATATATAATAATATGTAATGCGGACATAATTTTATTGCCGTGAACGGAGGAGAAAAATCATGACTCTTGAAAACGACCCAAGACAAATAAAATACAGACAGATGATAAGCAATATGAATATCAGCGGGACTGCGGTCATTGTTTTTGGCGTATGGAGTGTGCTGCGTGCGATCCTTTACTTTGTTCTGCATAGGGTGGATCTTGCTGCTCTTTTAGTAGACGGGATAGAAGAAATGACCAATATTGAACATACTTTTATGAATGATTTTACTTTTCTGGTCTTTCAGTCGATCCTTGTCGCAGACCTTGCGGTAAGGGTGTATGTCGGCAGGTCGGCTGTTGCCGATGCCGCAGGCAGGAAGAAAAGCCCTTTTTATATTTTTCTGGCGTTTGTTATGGGCTGGGGGCTTGCTTCGGGGTTTGTATCCGAAGTTGCACTGTCTTTTTCGGATGATGTGACCGAGAAACTGATGCACGAAATGATGGCATCGGCTGTTATAGACCTGATATCGTGCTTTGCCTTTTTTGAACTTGGGGTATCTTCCGTAGTGGCACGAATGCTCAGAAAAAAACTGAAAAGTGACGGCAAAATGATACATACGGCGGAGGATAAATGACGATGCAGAAAGATTTTCATTATTATGCCACATACTGTGCCGCTGTTATTGCGGGATTTTCGCATGAGGAAAGTCTGGCAGTCTGCTATAGTGCACAGTTTGTTGATATGTGCTCGCTTACCCTGCTGAAAAAGATCGGCGGGCCTCCCGAAGCGGCGACCACACAGCTGCAAATGGAGCTTATGAATTCAAGAAATGACATTGTGAGCAGACAGAATATCACAAGAATATGGTCGTCTTTTCATTTTTTGCCCGCGGATCTCTACTCGCCCGTAAAAGGCGGCAGGCCGTATAAAGATAAGTTTCATCTGGTATGCGGTCCCAACGGAGAACTTGTAAAAGATACCGTTGAACTTGCAAAAAAAGGGAGTTTGCAGGCTGTGGGCATAGCTATGCACGTGCTTGCCGATACATGGGCTCACCGCTGCTTTGCGGGCACGCCCTCGCTTGTTATCAATAATGCCAATTCGGATTTTTATGAAATAACCGAGGACAACAAAAGAAAAAAGATAACATTCCATGAAAATGTCAAGGCGGGCGATAACATCGAACAGCGCAAATATATCCGTACCGTATATTATGCCGAGGAAAATTCGGTCATGAACCTTGGCCACGGCAGAGCGGGACATCTGCCCGATTACAGTTTTATGCGATATATTTATATGCCTGCGTGGGGTAATTACAAGGAGTTTTATAAGGACAATCCTTCGGAGTATTACCTTGCTTTTTCGCAGATGGTCTGTGCTATGCGCTATCTCCGCGGAGAAACGGCGGGCTTTGAAAAAAATATGTATGATACCGATATGATGCAGTCTTACGGAGAACGTATAAAAGAGATACTGAAACGCAGGCAGTTTGATGCAAGCGAGGACTGGAAGAAATTCGGAGAGGAACTTTCGGGAAAAGAAATAGTGCCGTTTGATATCAATATGTATCAAAAAGAGTATACGGATGCTTCGCCGAAAAACAGGGCTTTGACCGGGGCAGGAAGATTTTTTGCGGCGGCAAAGGCACAAAAAAGCATGGTTACGGACAGGATATTCGATTCGGGCAATCTGCTGGCGGGATTCAGCAAAAGAATAGGCGGTGGTGTAAAATGACGATAATAAAGCGTATCCGCGTTTTTTTTGCGGGGATATTTATGGTGGCTGTGTCGCTTTTGTACGCTGCGGCACCTACAGAAGCTCTGCCTGACATTACGGCGGTGCTATCGCTGGCTCTTTTGCTGTACGGTGTAAAGATGATGGTGTTTTATTTTACGCTTGCCCGCCATATGACAGGCGGTCTGGCCGTTTTATTCCGTGCGGTGCTGATTTTTGACATAGGGCTGTTTGCGTTTTATCTTCCTGATGTTCCGCTGATATATGTAATGATATATCTTGCGGCAATACATGGATTTGCCGGGATCGCGGGCGTTTTAAAAGCACTTGAAGCCAAACGGCTTGAAGCTCCGTCGTGGAAACTGAATTTCTTTCATGGTCTTGTCAATGCGATAATGGCGGTTTTGTGCCTTGTATTTTCAAAATCCATACGAACGGCGGTGCTGATATATTCGTCGGGTCTGTTTTATTCGGGCGTGATACGTATAATACAAGCATTCCGAAAAACGGCAAGTATATATGTTCAATAAAAATTATAATAAATAAAAAATGACCGCTTGGGTCATTTTTTATTGCTTGCATATTTCATTATAAATATCGGATATACGGCAACGGCGAATATCATCATAAGCATATATGATATAAAGTTGCCCCAATGTGCGCCGAACCACACCTTAAAAGTAACAGTGGTAAGGTATTGTGTCCAAATAAACAGTATCGCCGTACCTACACAGGCCATGGCGGGGAGAAGTTCCGCACCGACGGGTATCTTATATTTTACATAATGTCTTTCCGCATAACTGCCGATAAGCAGACCAAGAAAGCCGCCCGCTGCCTTGAATGTATCGTTCATCATTTTCTGCGGATCGACCAGAAGTTCGCCGTTTACATAATCCATTGGATACGGTTTTACCGTTATGTAGATAAGAACGGCTATGACCAGAATTACACCTGCGATAGTGAGTTTATCTGCAAAGGCGGGGTTCGTGGCTGTCTTTTTTTGTATGGTGCCTGCTATGAGGATTATGATCACAGTTTCGGTAAAACCGACTATTACATCCTGCGGGGTATGTACGCCGAGGAAGTTGCGTGAAAAACCCGTGAGCAGTATCATTATACCGCAGAATACGGCGAGCCATTTTCTCCTTTTGTGCTGCCATGCCACAACAGAGCCGTAAGTCGCCGTTGCACACATTGTATGTCCGCTTGGGAATGAATAGCCCGTTGCCGCAACTTTTGAGTCGCCTGCGGGTTCTATTCTTGCATCTCTTATCCACGGTCTGTAGGCACATACGGATAATTTTATGGTGCCGTTTAATATCTCGCCGCCCCAGAGGGTGCCCATAAATCTGTAGCCCCAGTTTTTGTTGACTGCCCAGTATATCAAAAACGGCAGTATGGGCATTATATCAACGGCTATTTTTGATATCATGTTAAAAATTTCGTCAAAAATGCCGCCCGTGGCATTTCTTATCTCCTGTAAAAACAACAGGTATTGTATATCTATATTCATATTATCTTCCCCTTTCTGTTGATCATTTTCTTTTTTCGGGATAACAAAACCTGATGTGCCTTGGCTTTTAAGCAGCTGCTTTTCGGCGTACATCAGTTTATCGGCTTCTTCGTAAGTCGTAATTTCCGCTGCCGTATACCATACCGCATGAAACGGAAACAAATACATCCGTGCTTTCGGCATTTATTTCGGCAAGTGCAGACTGCCATTTTATCAGTATTATCTCGGCTTCCTCGTTCGATATGTTAAAAGCAGTCGCTAAAAATTCGTCCCCGTCCATTCTGTAGCCGTATACGTTTTTTCCGCATATGGCGGAAACACTTTTTGCCGCATTTATAATAAGCTTGTCCCCGTATTCGTGCCCGTAGTGGTCGTTTATATATTTAAGATCGTTTACATCAAAATTAAATACGGCAATGGAGTAGGGACTGCCGAACCTTATATTTTGATTATACAATACAGATACTCCTTTTTGCAAGTGTTTTATGCAAACATCGGTACAGAAAAATAATATTATCGGAAGTTAAAACTTCCGATAAACGTCACGAAATCATAGATTTCGTGCCATTAAATTACTCGAATCAAGTGAGCAAGCTCCCTTGCTTCTCATAATTTATATTATGTAAATTTTGAGTTTCCCCATTTTTTGAGACCGAATGTTTATGATAACGCCAATTAAGCAGAGTAGCCGTGTGTCGCCACTTGTTATGTATACTGCAAAATTGGAATTTGACGGGGTGTAATCGGCTGCCGTAAACCCCTCAGTCAGCCGTTGTAGTTTTATGTCAAAAGCCGATAAAATGGCGGCTGACAGCTCCCCTGAGCAAGGGGAGCCAAGAAACCTCCGCCGTAGCTATTGAAGAAGCGGGGTGTCGTCCTTGCCTGC
>JAFUAF010000040.1 GCA_017460805.1 Bacillota bacterium
CCCGTCGCAGCTATTGAAGGAACGGGCTGTCGTCCTTGCCTGCCCTTTTAGGGTAGGGGGACCGCTTGCGGTGGAAGGGTTTGCGGACTTCGTGTAGAAGTCCGCTGTCCTTGTCATCAACTCCCCGTCAAATTCCAATTTTTCAGCATATTGTATCACAGTCGGTAATATATGCACAAGCCGCTTATTTAGCGTTTTTATAGATATTCGTTCTCAAAAAATGGGGAATCTCAAATTTTTAAAAATTATAAGAATTTTTTTCAAAAAAACCGTTTTTAATGTTTTTTGCCGTAACAAAGCCATTTTCACGGCTGTTTTATTTTTTCTTTATCCTGCCCAGATTTTCTTTGAAAATATCGGTCATAAGTTTTTTGCCTTTGCGGCCGTAAAGTTCCTCTTTGCGCACCTCGCCCATGTAGACAAGCTCCATTATTTTTATATAGCTTTCGCCGAGAGCCGTGGTTATAAGACCCGCCGTTGCACCCGAAATGGTGCCGCCGACTATCGTGCCCGCTCCCGGTATGGCTTTAAGCAGGTTTGAAGCTATGGTGCGGCCGAAGACCGTTGCGCCCGCCGTGCCCACAACGGACGAAACAAAGCTTGTCAGCAGGCTTTTGCTTATATCCATGCCGAAAATAACGGTTATGCTCGCTATCATTGATATCTGTGTCGGAACAAGCATAAAAGCATCCATAAAAGGCACGGGCGCAGCACCCTCACCGAATGCCGCCGCCACAGCCGCCGCCACTACCGCATGGGCGCGTTTTTTTTTAGATTCCAGACTGACCTTTTGCAGATTTTGAAGTGTGTCCTGCAAATCGGGCGAAAGAGCCTCGCTCATTACCTCTATCAGCGTTTCGAGGCCGTAGGCCTTTGCGGTGTATTCATCATCGAAATTCATATCCCGAGCAAGCACGGGAACGACCTTTGCGATATGCAGATTTTCCTTTTCGACAAGGGCTTTCATTTCAAGCCCCTTGGACTTCGGGCAGGCCTGTGTAAGTATAACCATTACGGGAACGGCGCCGAGAGTGGGGCTTTGCGTAAATTCACGAAGCCATGACAGTTCGCTCTCGTCAAAAGTGCGGTTGCCGTTTACGTTTATGCAGTACCATATGCAATGCACCGCCTCGTTGATATCCTGCGCGCGGAATCCCTTTTCTATGATATCGAGTATTTCTTCCTTGACTTCTTTTTGCTGTGCATTTGAAAGCTCAAAACCCGGGGTGTCGTAAATGCGCAGAGGAAAGTCCGCCTTTTCTATAAGGCGTATCTCCTTTGTGACGGGCCGCCCAAGCCCCGTCTCCGCAAAATTGCCGCGGAAAAGGCTGTTTATAAGTGTGCTTTTGCCCACACCCGACTTGCCTATCACCATTATATTAAGTTTGGTCAGGTTCTTTATTTTGTTCTGTATCTCGTTTACACAGTCCTGCACTATTTTTTCTATGTTTCTGTCCATATCTCCGCCCCCTTTTCGCGTATTATTCGGGTATATTCTTATTATACGGCATATATCGGCAAAATTCAATTATTATATTTGTTTTTTATTTTTAATATATTTGTAATAAAAATACCATTATTTATATGATATAATCAAATATAATTAATCTATAATAAATAGAGAGCGAGTATGCTCTTACAAAGGGGACAAAGTATGAATATCAAAAAAACAGGATATGCGGTGGTTTTTATATGTGCCGCGGCAATGTTTACAGCAGGTTTCGGCGTTAATGCAATGGCGAAAAGCAGTTCTTTGAGCAAGGCCGTCACATCATCAAAAAAGACTGTTAAGGAAACGACAACAAAGGCTGTGACCGTTGAGGAGACGACGGAAGCGACCACTGCCGCAAAGTCCGAAAAAACAACCAAAAAGACATCATCGGGCAGGTCAAAAGGCGGTTCGAGCAGTGCGGCATCAAAAAAGGCGACCACTACCACCGAAGAAACTACCGAAAAGGCAACGGTAACGGAAACAACGACAGAGACCACTACCCTTGCACCGCCCGTTGATGCAAACGGTATCCCTCTTACGGGCGTGGAGCTTGCGGTACACAACATTATCGCAGGCACACCCAAAGACCAATGGGCGAAGAAATTTACGGCAGACTGGAAAGAGGAGACCGTCGAAAACAACGACTATGTTTTGAAACAGCGCAATGTCACTTTTGAAAACGGCGATATTTTCTATATGCACCGCTACAATTTCAAGAAAAACGACCAGAACCCGCTTGTTACGGGATTAAGCATACCGGGCAGCAAGATAGAGATACGCTATGTCGATCAAAACGACAACTGGTATATGTCCACAAATATTGAAAACACGGCATACGAAACGCTTTTTATCGACACCGACAAAGCCTCGCTTATAATCGGTGTGCCCGCTGTCTATATGAACGACACGACAGCCAACACACTTGTGCGTGTACCCGAGCAGGAGAAGAAAGTCGTTATCACAAAAGAGGATTCGGGCTACAGACTGACATACGAATTCCCGCGCAATATGCAGGTAATGGGCGAGATTTGGGTACTGCGCTCAAACTACAAGCTTGCCGACTGGACAAACGCAAAGCATTTCGAGGCACTCAAGCACGATTTAAGCAAGGAAAGACGACTTTGCTGGGACGGCTACTACTTCCCTATCCCATACAACTACAAGCCTAATGCACCGAATATGATATACAGACATCCTTCAAACTATGCGGGCGCATCCTTTGTTAAAAGCGCGACTTTCCTTGCGACCAAAGATTTAGGCTATGTAATGACGAAGATCTGTATGGCAAATCAGAACGCGCAGGGCTATTGGCAGACAGGGCCGCAGTCCGAGTGGCTGATGAGCGATTTCAGCATAGACGGCGGATTTTACGACACACGTTTCAACACCGATTTTGCGGAAAATCTTTTATACGCATATCAGGCGTACAATGACGAGGAATTTTTGGATGCACTTGTGCGCTACGGGGAATTTTTCAAAAGCCATGCCGCAGACCACAGCTACCCCACACAAAACGGCGGTATACTGGTAGAGGACTACGGCCACAACAAGGCGCATACACAGACCCATGTTTCGCTTAATCATCAGCTTGCGGAGCTTAATCTTCTGTATAGAATGTACGATCTGACAAAGCATCAGCCCTACCTTGAACTTGCGGATAAAATGCTGCTTGCAGTCGAGGACACAAGAGACCAGTGGGTTCTGCCGAGCAACAACCTTAACTATGCCGTACACTACACGGGCACTTACAACACAATGGTGGATTATCCGTTTTTGACCTATAACGATCTGTACACAACAAGGCACTTGTTAAGGACTTATTTCAACAGAAATTCCGACACGGTACAGTACCTTATGGACTGCAAACTGGATTGGATGAAGAAAAACAATGTAACAGGGTATTACGAATAAAAAAATCAAGGGGCTGCTGCGCTGATTTGCGGCAACCCCTTGTTTGCGGTTAAGTTGGAATTTAACAACACCATTTTAAAGGAGGCAATTATGCTTGATTTTTTACGCGCCCTTATACTGGGCATAGTTGAGGGCATCACGGAATGGCTGCCCATAAGCAGCACGGGGCATCTTATCCTTGTGCAGGAATTTATAGGAACGATAGTAAGTGAGGACTTTGAAGAGATGTTTGACGTTGTTATCCAGCTTGGTGCGATAATGGCGGTCGTAGTCCTGTACTTCCACAAACTGAACCCGTTCTCGCCGTCAAAGTCAAAAACCGAGAAAAAGCAGACCCTGACCCTTTGGGGCAAGGTGCTTGTGGCGTGTCTGCCCGCGGCGGCGATAGGTCTGCCGCTTGACGACTGGATAGATGCGCATCTGTTCAACTCGGTAGTTGTGGCGCTTACACTTATAATCTACGGCGTTTGGTTTATAATCATAGAAACAAAAAACAAAAAAGAGCCCAAAGCCAAGGCGCTTGAAGAACTTACATACAAACAGGCGGCTATAATAGGCGCATTTCAGATACTGGCGCTCATCCCCGGTACTTCCCGCAGCGGAAGCACGATAATCGGCGGTATGATAGCGGGCTGTTCGCGTTTTGTGGCAACGGAATTCACATTCTTCCTTGCAATACCCGTTATGTTCGGCGCAAGCCTTTTAAAACTGCTCAAATTTTTCGTAAAGGGCGGTATGTTTACCGCAGGACAGTTTGGTGTTCTTGCCGTGGGCATGATAGTCAGCTTTGTTGTGTCGATACTTGCGATACGTTTCCTTATCGGCTACATCAAGAAAAAGGATTTCAAGGCTTTCGGTATCTACAGAATAATTTTGGGTATTCTGGTTTTATTATATTTTTTGATTTTTAAATAAAAGTGTGATATACTTATAGGGCAGGGAGTGAAAATATGAAAATAACTGCCATAACGCCGCAGAAAAAGCGGCCGAACAGATATAATGTCTTTATAGACAATGCCTTTGCCTTTGGCATAGACGGTGTAGACCTTTTATACTACAAGTTAAAAGAGGGCGAGGAACTGACCCAAGAGCGGTATGATACGGTCATGGAAGAACTTGTTTTTATCAAGGCAAGGGAAGAAGCCATGCGCTATCTTGATTTTAAGCCGCGGACGAAAAAAGAGGTAAGGCAAAAGCTGTACGGCGAGTATTCCGAGCAGATAATAGAGCGGGTCATTGAACTGCTTGAAAAATACAAGCTGATAGACGACGAGAATTACGCAAAACTCTATATCAAGGACTGCCTTAACCTGAAAGGCTGGGGCAAACGCCGTATTCTGACCGAGCTTGCCGCAAGGGGCATAAGCGCAGACATTGCCGAACCGTATCTGGCGGACACGGAGGGCATAATGGCGAAAAAGGCGGAAAAACTGCTTGAAAAGCGCATAAAGACCCGCCCTGTCGATACCAAGGAATATAAAAAACATATGGATTTTCTGCTCAGGCGCGGCTTTGACTACGAGACCGCCAAAACCGCCCTTGAGCCGTACAAAAGTGAGGAATAAACTATGTCGGGACTTTTTATAAGCATAGAAGGCACGGACGGGTCGGGCAAGACCACGCAGATACGCCTGCTTGAAGAATATTTCAAAAACAAGGGCTTTTATGTGGTCTGCACGCGCGAGCCGGGCGGCAACATGATAAGCGAAAAAATACGCGAACTGATAATAGACAAGGAAAACACGGAAATGACGGCCGTGACCGAGGCGTTATTATACGCGGCGGCGCGGGCGCAGCACGTCACAAGCGACATACTGCCCGTACTGGAAGACGGCGGCATAGTCATAAGCGACAGATTTCTTGATTCAAGCCTTGTTTACCAGGGGTTTGCGCGCGGGCTCGGAATAAAGACCGTAAAGGACATGAACAAATACGCAGTCAACGGCCTTGAGCCCGATATGACATTTTTCCTGCGCTTAAAACCCGAAGACGGCATAAAGCGCAAGAAAAACCAAAAGGAACTCGACCGCATGGAAAGCGAGAACGAGAAATTCCACCAGATGGTATACGGCGGCTATATGCAGCTTGCGCGCAGAAACAAACAGCGCATAAAGGTGATAGATGCACTTAAAAGCGTGGAGGATATCCACAAAGAGATAATAGAAAACATAGAAAAGCTATTCAGCGAAAAAGGTATATAAATGAACGGATATGACGGCATTTTAAACAATGACATATTGATAAAAAGCCTTAAAACAGCGGTACGCAGCAGCCGCATAAGCCACGCCTATATTTTTGACGGCGAAAAGGGCATAGGCAAGACCACTCTGGCGCGCGCCTTTGCAAAAACGCTGAACTGCGAAGAGGGCGGCGAGGTGTCCTGCGGTCGCTGTTCATCCTGCCGCACCTTTGACGATAACAACAATCCCGATATCATCTATATTTCGGAGGAGAAAAACATCAAGGTCGATACGGTCAGAGACAGCATAAATGCCGCCGTTATGACCAAGCCGTTCAGCTATAAATACAAAATTTTTATTATAAAAGATGCGGACACCATGAATTTGCAGGCACAGAACGCATTTTTAAAAACGCTTGAAGAACCGCCGTCTTTTGTGGTGTTTCTTCTGCTTTGCCAGAACTTCAATAAATTTCTGCCGACGATTTTGTCACGCTGTATTTTGTTCAAACTGCGCCCCCTGCCCCAGCCCATGCTCAGGCAATACCTTACGGACCGCTGGTTTTCGCAGGGACGGGCGGAAATGCTTTCGCACTATGCCCAAGGCATTGTCGGCCGTGCGCTGGAGCTTGACACGGACGAGAATTTTGCCGCCTTGTCACAGCTTGCCTTTGATCTGGGCGCGGACATAAAAAAATGGGACATAAAGCAGCTGTTTGATAAAAGCGCCGCCATTTTAAAGGATCACAAGGACGATATTGACACTATTCTGAAATTGATGTACTATATTTTCCGTGATGCACTTATATACAAGACCACGAATGATACACAGCACCTTATACACACCACCGAACTTGACAGGCTTGATGCGATATGCGCACAATTCGACAGCCGACAGCTGATGAAAGCCTGTGATGCGCTGGAATTTGCGCGAAACCGTATAGTTTCAAACGGCGATTTGCAGTACATTGTTGAGGAGCTGTTTTATAAGATAAAGGAGAAGTAAGATATGACAGTAATAGGAGTAAGATTTAAGCGTGCGGGCAAGATATACTATTTTGACCCCGCAGGAAATAATTTCAAGCGCGGCGACGGCGTTATAGTCGAGACCGTGCGCGGTGTGGAATACGGCACGGTGGAGCTTGAAAACCGCGATGTGGACACAAGCGATTTCGGCACACCCATTAAAAAGATAATACGCGCCGCCAACGAAAAGGACAAAAAGGTAGCCGAGGAAAACAAGGAAAAGGCAAAAAAGGCAAAGGAGACCTGCCAGAAATGCGCCGACAACCTTAATCTTGGCATGAAAGTCACGGATGTTGAAATGACTTTTGATATGAACAAGATAATTTTCTTCTTTACCGCCGACGGCAGAATTGATTTCCGCGATCTGGTAAAGGAACTTGCGGCTATCTTCAAGACAAGGATAGAATTAAGGCAGATAGGCGTGCGCGATGAGGCAAAGATGCTAAACGGCATAGGTGTCTGCGGCCGTGCGCTTTGCTGTGCGACATTTTTGGGCGATTTCCACCCCGTAAGCATAAAAATGGCAAAAGACCAGGGGCTTTCGCTCAACCCCACCAAGATAAGCGGTATCTGCGGCAGACTTATGTGCTGTCTTAAATACGAGCAGGACACCTACGAATACCTTAACAAAAACCTGCCGCACGAGGGCGATGTTATACAGACCGACTACGGCACGGGCGAAGTTTTGAGTGTAAGCGTACTGCGCCGCATAATAAAGGCCGCTGTGGACACGGGCAACAACGAAAAAGAGGTAATGTTCTTTGACCCGTCCGAAATTAAGGTCGTAAAGCGCAAGCACATTAAAGAAGAGAGAATTTCTAAAGACGATTTGAAAAACTTGATGGATGATTAAAAAATGGAAAAGGATATTTTAAAAAAGGGAGAAAGACTTGACGACCTGCACAGAAACGGCTATATGCTGATACAAAACCCCGAGAAATTTTGTTTCGGGCTTGATGCCGTGCTTTTATCGGGTTTTGCAAAGGCAGGCGCAGACGATATTGTAATGGACTTATGCTCGGGCAACGGCATTGTGCCGATACTTATGGAGGCAAAGACCGACTGCTCGCAGTTTGTGGGTGTGGAGATACAGCCCGACAATGTGGATATGGCAAGGCGAAGCATACAATACAACAAACTGGACGATAAAATTTTTATGGAGTGCTGCGATCTAAAGGAACTGGGGAAACTTTACAACTCGCACCAGTTTGATGTTGTGACCTGCAACCCGCCCTATATCAAGGCGCAGAGCGGTGCCGTGAATTCGGCTGACGGCAAGGCCATAGCAAGGCACGAGATAATGTGTACACTTAACGATGTGTTTGAGGCCGCGGCTAAAATGCTGCGGTACGGCGGCAGGCTGTATATGGTACACCGCACCAACCGCCTTGCCGATATTTTTGAACTTAGCAAAAAGAACCGCCTTGAACCCAAGGCCATGCGCTTTGTACACGCAACGATAGATAAAGCTCCGTCAATGGTGCTGATAGAATTTGCCAAAGACGGCAAACCACACCTTGAGGTCGAAAAACCAATGATAATCTACGCCGCGGGGAATGTGTACACCAAGGAAGTCAACGATATTTTTTATAATTAAAAATTATGCTCTATAAAATGAAATTTATGTTTGATTGGGGCAGTGAGGTCTGCTTATGGAGTACCAATCAAGCCGCAAAAGAAAAATTCGGCACTTATCCGGTTTCTTCTTCACTTCTGCCGATTTCCGATGAACTGAAAAATGAATTGGAATATTTGATAGAACTGCACGACAAAGCTTTGAATTGGGATGAGCCAAACAGCGGCTTGCTGTGGAATGATGAACAGATAAATGATTTTTTGAATAATGCTGAAAAAACATATAACCGACTTTGTATGGAACTTGGTAAAAGCTATGAAATCGAATTGATCAAAGCAATGTAAAATTGGCATTTGACGGGGTTTACGGCAGCCATTATCCTCTGACAAATTGGAATTTGTCGGGGAGTTAATGGCAAGCGTAAACCCCTCAGTCAGCCGTTGTAGTTTTGTGTTAAAAGCCAATAAAATGGCGGCTGACAGCTCCCCTAACGAGGGGAGCCAAGAAACGCGCACCGCAGTTACCGGACTATCGGGAACCACGAAACTCCCGCTGTGGCTATTGAAGAAACGGGATGTCGTCTTTGCCTGCCCTTTTAGGGTAGGGGGACCGCTTGCGGTGGAAGGGTTTGCGGACTTCGCTCGGTCATTGCCTCGCGCAGAGGGGCAGAAGTCCGCTGTCCCCGCCAATAACGCCCCGACAAATTCCAATTTGTTAAATGTTACCTAATTACAAGCAACATTCAGCCCCTTGAAAAGAAAAGGAATAAAAATATGACAGGAACATTATACATCTGCGGTACGCCTATCGGCAACATCGAGGACATAACCCTGCGTGTTTTGCGCACCTTAAAGGAATGTGACCTTATCGCTGCCGAGGACACACGGCAGAGCGTCAAACTTTTAAACCATTACGACATAAAAACGCCGCTTACCAGCTACCACGAACACAACAAGGCTGAGAAAGGCCCGCAGCTGCTGCGTCGGCTTATCGAGGGCAAAAACATCGCGCTTGTAACAGATGCGGGAATGCCCGGCATATCCGACCCGGGCGAAGACATGATAAAACTCTGTTACGAGAACAATATCCCCGTAACAGTCGTACCGGGTGCGACAGCCGCCGTGACCGCTCTTGTTTTAAGCGGACTTTCGAGCAGAAGCTATGTATTTGAGGGTTTTCTGCCGACCAATAAAAACGCAAGAAAGCAGGTGCTGGAGGGACTTAAAAATCAGACGGCGACCATTATCCTATACGAAGCGCCCCACCATTTAAAGGCGACTTTAAAAGAGCTTGCCGACACCCTCGGCTCACGCCCCGCGGCCTGCGTAAAGGAACTGACAAAGCGCCACGAAAACGTGAACAAACTGCCCCTTGACAAGCTTGCCGCTTTCTATGAAGAAAACGAACCCAAGGGCGAATTTGTCATTATAATCGAAGGCCGCGATTTTAGCGATATTGCCGAAGAAAAACAAGAACAGGCAAGCCAAATAAGCATAGAAGAACATTTTAAAATGTACCTCGATAAAGGCATGGACGAAAAATCCGCCATGAAAGCCGTTGCCAAAGACAGGGGCATCGGCAAAAGAGAGGTATACTCAATTATAAAAGGATGAATCTTTAAGAACTATTAACGACCCAAATCAACATTTATCATAATTTAAAGTAGGTAAAAAAAATAAAGGATGAAAAAACTATGAAAAAATTTGTTACAACATTATTTCTGACACTTGCAATGTCCTGCGCAGTGCAGGCGGCAAACATAACCGTAAACGGCACAGCCATTGAGTCGCAGGCCGTTATATCAAACGGGCGTACACTTGTGCCCGTGCGCGGCGTATTTGAAAAGCTGGGGTTTACGGTAACCTGGAACAACGACACAAAGACCGCAAACTTCAAGGGTGCGGGATATTCGATAGATATAAAAAGCGGGGATGCGGGCTTTTACTGCCTTAACACCAAAACGGGCGAAAACAATTATATAAAGCCCGATGTACCGCAGCAGATAATAGACGGGCATTTCTATATCCCGCTTCGCGCATTCTCCGAGGCGATAGGCGCACAGGTAAACTGGGATGCGGACACAAAGACCGCGCAGATAGTAAAGCAGAGTAATGCCGTTTCGCTTATTCAGCTGCAAGACCCGCAAAAAGGCGATACAGTGGCAACCATGCACACAAACATGGGCGATATAAGCGTAAGGCTTTTCCCGCAGTATGCGCCCAAGGCTGTGGAGAATTTTGTTACACACGCCAAAAACGGCTATTACAACGGCGTGACTTTCCACCGTGTTATAAACGATTTTATGATACAGGGCGGCGACCCTCTCGGTACGGGTGCAGGCGGCGAAAGTATATGGGGCAGCGATTTTGAAAACGAGGTCACATTTGAACTGCGCAATTTCCGCGGTGCGCTGTGCATGGCGAACGCGGGTCCCGACACCAACGGCAGTCAATTCTATATCGTACAGTGCAAAAATCTGGCAAGCGAAGCAAAGCAGGGGCTTGAAATGCTCAAAGGCATGAAAAACGAAACGTACTTCCGAAATTCGGACGGCACGGCAGTCACCTACGGCGATGTTTACCCCGACGAACTTATTGCCGAATACGAAAATAACGGCGGCTGTCCTCATCTTGATATGGAATACACCGTTTTCGGTCAGGTATACGCAGGCATGGACACCGTGGATAAAATTGCGGCGGTAAAGACAAATGCACAGGATAAACCGCTTGAAGATGTCATTATAAATTCAATAGATATTTCGACATATTAAAAGAACTCGCGGGCTGTGAGACAGCGGGGACGGTTCTGCTGTCTCGGTTCGGATTTACTTGTTTTTATCCCATTTATTCATTTTTGGAGACAGCATAACCGTCCCCCTGTCTCGAATACATCATTTTCGGGCGGGTATATGCAGGCATAGACACCGTGGATAAAATTGCGGCGGTAAAGACAAATGCACAAGATAAACCGCTTGAAGATGTCATTATAAATTCAATAGATGTTTCGACATTTTAAAAGAACTCGCGGGCTGTGAGACAGCGGGGACGGTTCTGCTGTCTCGGTTCGGATTTGCTTGTTTTTATCCCATTTATTCATTTTTGGAGACAGCATAACCGTCCCCCTGTCTCGATAAAATTGCGGCGGTAAAGACAAACGCACAGGATAAACCGCTTGAAGATGTTATTATAAATTCAATAGATGTTTCGACATTTTAAAAGAACTCGCGGGCTGTGAGACAGCGGGGACGGTTCTGCTGTCTCGGTTCGGATTTAATTATTTTTATCCCATTTATTCATTTTTGGAGACAGCATAACCGTCCCCCTGTCTCGGCATATCAAAAAGGAGGAATATTTATGAAAAAGTACAGAACGGCATTTTTTACGGGTGCGGTCATGCTTGCTTTGTTATGCACGGGCTGCGGCGGCAGTACTGAACCGACAGTTCAGCAGGCCGAAAACGCGGATGTGTCCGAAGCTGAAACGGCGGCCGGCGATGAACTTGAAGAGTCTTTTTACATAACCGAAATAACGGACGAAATTTTTGCACGTATCGACGGAAAGTCGTTCAAAGAGGACTGTACTTTGCCGCGCGAAGATCTGCGTTATCTTCATGTGCTGCACAAAGACCTTGACGGCGAAACCCACGAGGGCGAAATGATAGTAAACAAGCATATCGCGGATGATGTTATGGATATTCTGAAAACTTTGTATGAGTCGGATTATCCTATTGAAAAGATACGGCTTGTGGATGAATATGATGCGGATGACGAGAAGTCCATGTCGGACAATAATTCTTCCTCTTTCAATTTCCGCTTTATCTCGCATACCACAAGGATATCAAAACACGGACTGGGTCTGGCTGTTGATATAAACACACTCTACAATCCTTATACAAAGGTGGTTGACGGCGAAAGGATAGTCGAGCCCGCCAACGGCGAGCCCTACCTTGACAGAACGGCGGATTTTCCGTATAAGATAGACGAAAACGACCTTTGCTATAAACTGTTTACCGAACACGGCTTTGAATGGGGCGGTTCCTGGGAGGACAGAAAGGACTACCAGCATTTTGAGATACCGACGGATAAGGTTGCGGAATGGTATCCGGATAATCAATAATAACCGATCAAAAAAAACAGGGGCTTGATACTTGATATCGGGTCTCTTTTTTTTATTTGTTATCAAATCGGGCGGCATACAAATCCGTCAGTATTATAAATGGCAAAAATGGTTTTGTAACATATTTAGGTAACAAATTTACCTTACTTTTTGTTAATTGTATAACAAAGTTTCAGAGTCAAAAAACAAAAAAACGCACCCAAAACAGGCTTATTCAGCCGATTTTATACTCCCCGAGCAAAATGGTAAAAACCCACAAAAAAACAAAAAATTATCGTAAATTAGTTTCCTAAAATTTCCTTGACCTTGGGGCAGGGGTAATTTAAAATAGAGGTATGGGGAAACGGCAGTATTCCAAAAACAATAAGGGGTTTGAATATCGCTGTAATAATAAGGATAAGGCAAAACAGGGTTAACACAAAAAAATCAGGAGGTAAAATTATGAAAATCAAAGTACCGTTTAAGAGAATGGTATCGGCGCTTCTTGCAGGTATTATCATGGTGCCTAATATGGTCATCAATGTAAGTGCGGCAAGCGTAGTAACAGTTAACACCAACAAGACTTATCAGACTATCGACGGTTTTGGCGGCATCAATCTTCCCGAGTGGATATCACAGGGCGATATGACAGCCAATCAGGTACAAAAGGCATTCGGTAACGGCAAGGACGAACTTGGTCTTACCATTTTGCGAATTTATGTAAGTGACAATTCAAACGACTGGAGCCGTGCCGTTCCTACGGCAAAGCGTGCTCAGGCTCTCGGCGCAAAGGTGTTCGCGACACCATGGAACCCACCCTCAAGCATGAGAACAAACGGCAAAGGCGACATCTCAACGGGCAAATATCAGCTCAGAAAAGACAAATGGGCAGATTACGCTAAGCACCTTAACAGCTATGTTAAATATATGGAAAGTCAGGGCATCAACCTTTACTCCGTTTCTATCCAGAACGAGCCCGACTATGCGGCAGAGTGGACATACTGGAGCCCAAGCGACCTTGCAAGCTTCGCCGCACAGTACGGCAAGACGGTAACCAACGGCACAAAGGCAAAGCTTATGTCTCCCGAAAGTTTCCAGTACAGAAAAGATATATACAATGCAATTTTAAATAACAGCTCCGCTAAGAACAACATCGGCGTTTGGGGCACACATTTCTACGGCACACCCAGATCATGGATGGACTTCCCCGCTCTTGAAAGTTCGGGCAAGCCTATCTGGATGACGGAAGTTTACGTTCCCAACAGCGACGCAAACTCCGCAGACAGATGGCCCGAGGCTCTTCAGGTTTCCGAAAATATCCACAACGGTCTTGTTGTCGGTAACCTCAGCGCTTATGTATGGTGGTACATCCGCCGCAGCTACAGCCCGATGAAAGAGGACGGTTCTCTTTCCAAGAGAGGCTACTGCATGGCTCAGTATTCAAAATTCGTTCGCCCCGGCGATGTTCGTGTTGACGTAACGGAGCAGCCCGCGACAAACGTATATGTTTCCGCATACAAAAACAACAAAAATCAGGTCACTATCGTAGCCGTAAACAACAGCGACAACGGTTATTCACAGCAGTTCTCACTCGGCGGCAAGAAGATCACAGACGTTGACAGATGGCGCACAACTTCAAGCGAGAACCTCGCAAACACAAACAACCTGGACAATGACGGCAGCACATTCTGGGCACAGCTTCCCGCAAGAAGCGTTTCGACTTTCGTTGTAACACTTGGCGGTTCAAGCAGCAGCAGCAGCA
>JAFUAF010000041.1 GCA_017460805.1 Bacillota bacterium
TTTCCGGATAGATACTCTTTTACTGCTGCTATTTTCAATTCCGGTGATACTTTTGATTTTCTTCCCAATAAAATAACCCCCTTAGAGTATTGATACACGTTTTATTTTTTCGTGTGTCTACTCTAAGGGGATTATATCAGTATTTTCGCCTTGCAGTTTTTTTTGGTTGGAGAATGTGTTAAATTTCAATTTAAGGCTAACAGTACTTTTTAATTCGTTTTATCCGTCAAAAAAGGGTGCCGCATTGATTTGCAGCACCCTGATTTTTATTTATTGAACATAGAAGTTATTTTGTCAAACAGCGGAGACGAGCCTATCTTAGCGAGAATATCATTCATTTCCCCGCCCTCGAGTTTAGCCTTTACGCCGTTTATAACAGCATTTATCTCCTCATCGTTAAGGTCAAGACCCGTAACTCTTTCGACCTCTTTTACGGGGTCGGCTTGGAAAGCCTTACGCGCCTCTTCGTCCTTGGTCAGTTTGATAATAGCATCTTTGATAACATTTATATCCATTGCCATTGAAAAGCCCCCTTAGCTTAATCTTGCTTCAAGTGCCGCCTTTGCTTCTTCATATCCGGGCTTGCCCAGAAGTGCGAACATATTCTTCTTGTAAGCCTCAACACCGGGCTGGTCAAACGGATTGACACCTAACAGATAGCCGCTGATAGCAAGAGCCTTTTCAAAGAAGTAAACGATATAACCGAAGTTATAGGCATCGGCCTTGTCAAATTCTATTACCATAGTAGGTACACCACCGTCAACGTGAGCAAGGAAAGTACCTGCATAAGCCTTGGAATTTACTTCCTGGATGGTCTTGCCCGCAAGGAAGTTAAGACCGTCTACGTTCTCGGGATCGGTCTCGATAGTAATGTCTTTCTTCGCATTTCTTATCCAAAGCACGGTCTCAAACAGGTTTCTGTTGCCGTCCTGAATAAACTGACCGATAGAGTGAAGGTCTGTGGAGAAGTTGGCGCTTACGGGGAAGGTACCCTTTTGGTCTTTACCCTCGGACTCTGCGTAAAGCTGCTTGTACCACTCGCCGAACATAGTGAGCGAAGGCTCGTAATTAGCAAGGATTTCTGTTGTTTTTCCCTTTCTTAAAAGGATATTTCTCATAACGGCATATTTAAGGCAGGGGTTATTTTCAACGTCCTTGTTGTCAAAGTCCGCCCTTGCATCTGCCGCGCCTTTCATAACTGCATCAATATCTATGCCCGCAGCTGCCATAAGCAAAAGGCCAACGGGTGTAAGCACCGAAAAACGACCGCCGATATCATCCGTGATAACAAAGGTCTCGTAACCCTCTTTGTCACAAAGGTTTTTCAAAGCACCGCGCGCACGGTCGGTAGTAGCGAAGATTCGTTCCTTAGCACCCTCTTTGCCGTACTTGTCCTCGACCATTTTCTTGAAGATACGGAAAGCGATAGCAGGTTCCGTTGTGGTACCCGATTTGGATATAACATTGACCGAGAAATCCCTGTCGCCTATCATTTCTATAATATCGCTTAAATAGTCGGATGAAATGCTGTTGCCGACAAAGTAGATATCGGGGAAGCCGGGATGCTTTTTAGCGTTGTAGTTATTGCCGTTGATAAAATCAAGTGCCGCACGGCCGCCAAGATATGAACCGCCGATACCGATAACTACCAGCACTTCGCTGTTTGACTGTATTTTCTTTGCAGCAGCCTTAATGCGTGCAAATTCCTCCTTGTCATAATTAACGGGAAGATCTACCCAGCCGATAAAATCGTTGCCCGCGCCCTCGCCTGTGTTAAGCAGATCGACAGCAACGTCCGCAAAGGGTTTCATCTTCTCCAGTTCGCCCTCTCTTACAAAGGGTGCAAGTCCGTTAGTCTTTAATGTGATAGCCATAAAATACCACTCCTTTTATATTTTTTTCTTTTTTACCCTACATGAACAAAGTTTTCGACATAAGCCACATCACAGCTATATCTGTAATCGCTTTCGTCTATAAAATAATTGCCTTGCTTATATGTAATGCCTATACCCATAGTTTCAAGGTTTTTAAGCATATTTGCCCTGTGACCCGAAGAATTTATCCAGCCGTTTACCGCACCCGTTGCCCAGATATCACCGATAGCAATATTCTCGCACGCATAGTTGAAGTAAACCTTTGCTTCGTCAAGGCGTGTACCGACTCTGTTTCCGTTTGCGTCAAGGTGACTGAAAATATGGTTGTTTGACATATAATCGGCGTGTTTCTGAGCTGCCGATTCTATATTTGCATCATATTTGAGCGCCCCAAGTCCGTGACGGGCACGAAACGCATTTGTCATATCAAGTATTTCATTCTTGGCGCTGCGTATAGTCGTATCGTCATATATTTCTTTAAGGGTATAGTCCGACGAAACAAGCATAAGACCGTAAATCTTATTGCCGTCATTCTCGTCAAAGTATACAAGAGAATCCACTCCGTCATACGTACCGTATTTGTAATAGAAATACATTCCGTTGTATGTCAGAGCCAGCTTTGAGGCATCCGCGTTATATGATATATCACGGTATTTAAGATCTTCCGCCATGGTGTAGATACATTTTACCTCGCCGTTTAATACACCGACCTGTGTATAGTGATGATAGTCCTTGTTGTAAATATACCAGTAACAGCCCTCTATACCGCGGTCTATACGTATCGGGTCGGGAAGTTCCTCTTCACTCTGACCTATGTAATACTGCACGCCGCCCACTTTTATCGCCCTGTTCGGCAGAACGGTCGTGGTCTCGATAACAGCCGCCGTGGTGGTTTCCGTAGTGGTCTCCGTCGTAGTCGGCGGTGTGTTTATAAGCACATTCATATATGTGATGTAGCCTATTATCCTGTCATAATAATCATCGGGCGAACTGCCATTTACCGCACCAAACAGCGCCGTATTAAGGTCTTTGTAAACCGAAAGATCATCGTTTTGCTCGTTTACGTCATTTACACGCGCAAGCCACATATACGCCGTATCATCAACTGAAGCACTGCTGCGCACCGTTTTGCCAAGCGTTACCAGCTCCGCCAGATCGTCACTGCTGTCATCATATTTAAGCGACTCCAGAAAACCTATTATCTTGTTGTAGTACTGCTGCGGATTGCCGCTGTTCATTGCATGGAAAAGCGCAGTATTAAGATATGAATAGATATTGCTGCCGTTGTTTTTATCATTATAATTTTCTACTTCCGCAAGCCATACATAAGCATTTTCGCCGCTTGAAGATGTATTTCTGAGCTGCTTTCCGTCGCTTATAAGCCTGTCAAGCAAAACAAGCGTTGTCGTCTGTGTTGTAGTCTGTGTTGTGGTCTGTGTTGTGGTCTCCGTCGTCGTTTCAACATACGCCGTGCCCGTTATAAACACTTTTACCGCATTATAAACGCCGCTGCTGCCGTATGCCGCAAGAACTATATTGTCGTTTTCATCTATCACGACCGTTATGGGCGATGTGTTTTCGTCCTTGTTTACAAGTTCCCTATACTGCTGTTCAAGCTGTGCATAGCTCTTTTTGTATGAGCAAAAAACTACATTGCCCACACCTGTCTTTGCCACAGTCTCCACAGTCTCATCATCGTTTGACGGGTCGGTAAATACAGCCGTGATATCCGTGCTGTCATTGATACCCTTTGAATTGAATTCTTTTATCAGATCAAGCATACGCTTATTTTCCGCATCGCCGAAAATAAGCACTTTATAACGGCCTTCCTCGCCTTTTATAACTATGTCGTCGCCGTCATAAGTCAGCACGCGTTCCATTGCCGAAACATTGTGTCCGTCTGTATAATAAACATTATCTTTGCGGTCGAGTATCTTAAATGACGATACCGTTGTACCCGCCTTGAAAACATAGCTTTCCACAAGTGCCTTTTGAAGTATATCCGTCGCATCCGATGCCGAGATATAACCGTCCGCATCCACATCACAGTATTCAACGGGTATCAGCCCCGTCCACTTTCCGTTAAGTGTGTACTGCAAAACCGAAGCCGCATCGGAAGCGGTTATTGAACCGTCGCCATCGGCATCTCCGTACAAAATATCCGCCGCAGAAGCATTTAAGCACAGCGCACAAAAAACAATTATAAACGAAAATAAAATTTGTAATTTTTTATACATAAGCGGTATGCACCTCCTTATGTCATTATACAACATTATCAATTTATTTTCAATATTTATTTTTTTAACATAAAAATTACTATAAAAAAATTTTTATGTTAAATTTTTTATATAAGATGTCCTTTTACAATAAGCCTGTGTGTTGCCGTTCTTATCGGCGTACAGGTCACAAGCGTTATTGTGGCATCATCGGTCGGGTCGAGTACGGAAAGCTCCGTAGGCTCTACCACCTTTTTAGAGTCTATGCAGTATGTAAAAATGCCGTCAACGGTTTTAACGCGCACAAGGTCTCCCGCCGTAAGTTCATCAAGGCGGTTGAAATATGCGCCGTAGCGGTAGCTTCTGTGACCGACCACGGCAAAATTGCCGACCTGTCCCGGCATAGCCGTTCCGGGAAAATGACCTACGGAAAGGGTTATGCTTTTATTGTCCGTACCCTCCGCCATAGTTACCACAAGGTCTATTTTATCTATTTCCATTATGCCGATAATGCCGTTTGGTATACTCATTTCACGCAGCTTGTCCTGCGGCACTTCGGGCTGAGCCGCCGCTTCCGACGAAGCTATCTCGCTGTTTTCCTCTGCCCTGCGGTCTGCCATTGCCTGTTCTATTTCTTCCACATCAAGTTCGCTGTCGTTGACCCAGTTGATATAGTCCTCATACTGTGCCACTAATTCGTCTTTCTGAGCCTCGACACTTCTGTTGATGTATACCGCATATATCATGCAGGCTGCGCCTGCCAAAACAAGCAGGCCGCCTATAATTTTTCTTGCTTTCATAATTTTTAAAGACCGAGAAGCTTAACGGCATCCACATAAGCCGCTATACCCTCAACAACTTTCTTGGCTTCTTTCATCGCAAGTACAACGGTCGCAGGCTGATGCACAACATCGCCGCCCGCAAATACGCCCTTGAGCGTAGTCATGCCGTAAGGACGCTCGCTTGTGATAAGATAACCGTTTTCATTTACTTCAATACCCTTTGTGGTAGAAATAATTCTTCTTGCGGGCTTTGCGCCAATAGCTACAAGCACCTTGTCCGCAGGCACGATAAGTTCCGTGCCGTTCTGGTTTACTTTCAGGCCGATAAGTTTGCCGTCTGCATCGCCCACATATTTGATAGGTGTTGAATTCCACATAAATTTAACACCGTCATCCACAGCGCCCTCGTATTCTATCTGAGCGGCGGAAATGGTCTCGAATGTGCTTCTGTATACAACGGTAACATTTTTTGCACCCATTCTTATCGACTGGCGGGAAGCATCCATAGCAACATTACCCGCACCGATAATAAGAACATTGTCGCCCTCCGCAACGGGCACTTCGTCACGTCCGAGCTCGCCGCTGCGGTAAAGTGCTACCATGCGCAGGAAGTAATGAGACTGGATAACGCCCTTTAATTCCTTGCCGGGAATATTAAGTTCTTTTGAAAGCGCTGTACCCGTACCGATGAAGATAGCATCAAAACCGCGCTCAAACATCTGGTCAAGGGTAATATCGTCGCCGACAAGCACATTTGTGATAAAGCTTACGCCAAGTTCCGCAATACGCTTTGTTTCGCGTCTTACAACGTCCTTGGGCAGACGGAATTCGGGTATGCCGTAAAGAAGAACGCCGCCCGGCTCGCTTTCTGCCTCGTAAACGGTAACATTAAAGCCCATATGAGCCAGATCGCCCGCTACGGTAAGACCCGCGGGACCCGAACCGATAACAGCCACATTGCCGCGTGTCTTAGGCGGGATATTCTCGCGTGTAAGCTCCATTTCGGCATCAAAATCGGCGATAAACTGCTCAAGTTTGCCGATATGTATAGCTTCGCCCTTTTTGCCGAGCACACAATGACCCTGACACTGTGTTTCATGCGGGCAAACACGGCCGCAGACAGCGGGAAGATTTGTCTTTTCCGCAAGGATATGACGTGCCTCGCCCAGATTGCCCTTTGACAGCGCGTGAATAAAATCGGGGATATCATTTTCAATGGGACATCCCGTTCTGCACATTGGTTTTTTACAGTTAAGACACCTTTGCGCCTCAACAATAGCCTCCTTCATAGTATAGGATGTGTCAACATACTTGCTGTGTTCATCCATTGATCCATACCTCCTTGTTTATTTAAAAATTTCTTTAAGATTTTTTATCAGCATATCATTTTCTTCGGGTGAAAGAATACAAAAACGTATATAACTTTCATCCAGAAACGGGAAATTCTCCGCATCGCGTATAAGGATATTCTTTTTAAGAAGATTTAAAAATACATCCTTTGACGTGATATTTTTGTTTTCTATCTTTGCAAGGAAAAAGTTTGACTGAGTACCGAAAAGCTTCAAGCCCTGTATTTTGCCAAGTTCTTCCTCCATACGCGCCCTTTCGGTATTGATAAGGGTGCGTGTTTTTTCTATAAAATCGGTATCCGTGAACATTACCTTGCCCGCAAGCTCGGCGTATACGTTCACGCTCCACAGGTCTCGGTTTTGGTTCACCTTTTCAAGTATCGCCTTATTGCCCGATATGCCGTAACCAAGGCGAAGACCCGGGCAGGCGAAAAACTTTGATGTACCGCGGATAACGCCGATATTATCAAACCTGTCGGTCAGTTCCACAGCGGAGATATGCTTTTTTGTATCCGCAAACTCCACATAAGTTTCGTCTATCATAATAAAAGCGCCTGTCTTTTTGCACTTTTCGGCAAGTTCGGCTATCTGTGCCGCCGTCAGATATGTACCTGTGGGGTTGTTGGGGTTGCATACGACCACCATATCCACATCATCCGTCAAAGGCAGATCGTTTATATCGGGGATAAAGTTTTTATCCGCATTTAAGGGCGAAAGAGCCGTCTGACAGCCCACCTGTTCCAGTATGCGCAGATACTCCGAATAAGCGGGTTCCTGTATAACGGCTTTCTTTGGCATTACCGCCTTTATAAAACCCGTTATCAGCTCCGTAGAGCCGTTGCCCGCGATTATATGCTCCGCCTTTGCGCCCGTATACTGCGCTATGGCCTCACGCAGTTCTCTGTAGCTGACATCGGGATAACCCGTAGCTATATCCACGTTTTTTGCTATAGCCCGCTTTACACTCTCGGGCAGTCCAAGCGGATTTACATTTCCGCTGAAATTCATTATTTTATTTTTGTCTATACCGTAAACACGCGACAACTCGTCCAGGTCGCCGCCGTGTAAATTACTTGACTGCATACTTACACCAACTTTCTTAACACACTTTTGCTTTTGCAAAAGTGTGTTGGAGCGCAGAACCGGGAGCTGAGCCGCAAAGCGGCGATGCGATTCCTGCGCGACTTCCCGCGACGCGCTTGCGCGCCACTCGTAATTAGGTAACTTTTTATAGTTAATGGCAGGGGTGGAGGGCTTTATTAAAAGCCCGACTTCGTAAGCCAACAATTCCCCAACGTATTTCAATTAATAAAGTACCCTGTACTTATATACTACCTTAAAACCCGATTTTTTTCAAGAGTTTTTTATAAATTCAATAAAAAAAGGCGGAGAAAAATCCGCCTTGTAGTAAAAATACACAAATTTTGTCGATTTACTCAACCCTTGGCAAGCCCTACCCTGTATTCGGGGTTCATTATCCTTACCACCATTGCCGCCGCCTCACTGCGCTTTACATTATCATAGGGGTGGAAAGTAAGCATTTCATCACTGCCCACAGCCGCACCCAGTCTGTACATTGACAGTATCTCGTTATAATACGGCGTGCTCTCGTCAACATCGGGTATGTCAGTCAAAGGCACATCGGGATTGATAAACTGCTTGTCAACATCGGCGCGAGCAAAAAGATAAGCTATCTCCGCGCGTGTCGCGGGGTCGGTGTAGTTAAAATCCACGCCGTTTTCTATTATACCCGAAGTCTTTGCGTAATCAACATATTTGTCGTACCAGTTTTCGCCGCCGTCCGCTATTGTCGCACCCGTAAGGTTTGCGTGTGCGCAGGCCGCAATTTTTATCACTTCCGCTACGGTTATATTGTCGTCAGGCGCAAAAAGCCCGTCGCCCTTTCCGTTTAAGATACCCTGCTCAACGGCAGTTTCAACATAATCAAAATACCACGCATCTGCCGTTACATCACTAAAAGTCGGCTCGCCCCATTTGCCGTCGCCCGTGCCCCATTCGCTCGCATCGGGTCCGCCGCCGTCCATCGGCATATCAATTTCGCCGGGTTCGCGTCCGTCGTCAAGTGCACCGCCCTCGCGCAAAACATCTGTTACGGGGTCGTATTTATGTCCGCACACGGTGCAGATATATGTTCCGTTCGGGTCTATGTCGTAATCATGCAGTTTTTCTATCTGTAAATTCTCGTCTCCCTTGGCTTCGACAAGGTTGTCAAGCAGACGCTGTTCCTCTGCCCAGCTTATTTCGCAGTTCACCCAAAAAACAATATTGCCCGTCTTTGCCAAAGCGCCCTTTTCAAAACGTGTTTCGTAATTTACAAGGGTCACATTAGAAAGATTTTTGCACTCGGCAAATGCGCCGTCCGCTACGCTTTCTATCGTGTCTGAAAGCGTTAAGGTACTCATTTCCGCACCCCTGAAGGCATCCTTTTTTATGCTTTTTATACCCGATTCTATCTGTATGTCATAGGCTTTCTGCTCCGCAAAAGCCTTTTCGCCTATCGCCGTTATCTTCTGTCCGTCGGACTCCGCAGGCACAAGAATATATTCATCCGTACCGACATAACTTATTATTTCGCCTTTTTCGGCCATAAAGCCGTATTCATCCGCCATAGAACAAAATACGGGCTGAGCCGCAAGTATGGCTGCAAGCATTGCTGTAACTATAAATCTTTTCATTGTAAAACCACCTTTCAGTTGAATTTCTCTCTGCTTTATTTATACCATAAACCAACATTATTCGCAATAGTTTTGGAAAGGTATAATGTAAACTTTAAGTAAATTTTTTCATAATTATACACCGCAATTTTCACTCAGCCGTTGATTTTTTCCTATATATATGATATAATTATTTGATAGATTTTTTAAAGGAGTGGATTTTATGCAGATTTATCCTGCAATAGACATAATAGACGGCAAAGCTGTGCGCCTTACACAGGGCAGATTTGACAATGTCGAGGTGTTCAACGACGACCCCTGCACAGCGGCAAAAACATGGATAGACAAAGGTGCGACCTACATTCATCTTGTAGACCTTGACGGCGCGCGTTACGGCAAAACTTTTGTAATAGATATAATAAAAAACATCAGAAAAAATTATGACATACCCATTGAAACAGGCGGCGGCGTTCGTACCATGCAGGACATTGACGACCGCATAGAAGCAGGCGCAGCCCGAGTTATCATAGGCACGGCGGCAGTAAAAAGCCCGTGGCTTGTGGAAGATGCGGTAAAACGCCACGGCGATAAGATCGCACTTGGGGTAGATGCCAAAAACGGCATGGCGGCAATTTCGGGCTGGGAGGAAGTCAGCCAAATATCCGCTGTCGATCTTTGCCTTAAAATGAAAGCCTACGGCGTAAAAGACGTTATCTACACCGATATTTCAAAAGACGGCATGATGAGCGGCCCGAACATAGAAGCCACAAAAGAGCTTATTGAAAAAACAGGTATGAACATAATCGCAAGCGGCGGCGTAAGCACCATGCAGGATGTTGAAAATGTCAAGAATATCGGTGCGGCAGGCGTTATAATAGGCAAAGCCTTATTCAACGGCGCACTTGACCTTGCGGAAGTCATCAAAAAATATCAATAATAACGAAAGGCGGGCGGTACTATGCCGCAGAAAAAGACAAACTGGTCACAGCTTATATTTTCGTATTTTATGATAACGATAGGCTCTGTAATAGCGGCCTTTGCCATTGAGGAATTTCTTGTTGCAAAGCAGATACTTGACGGCGGTATAGTCGGTATTTCAATTATCCTGAACAATCTGACAAAAGTACCGCTGAGTCTTTATATCGTGGTAATAAACATCCCGTTTCTGATACTCGGACTCAGACAGCTTGGCAAGACCTTTGCATTCAAGGCGGCCTATGCAATGATCGTGTTTTCTCTTGCGCTTGCAAATTTTGAAGAACTGGAAGAGATAACCGACGATCCGTTATTGGCAACGGCCTACGGCGGTCTGTTTTTAGGTGTCGGCGTTGGGCTTGTAATGCGGGCGGGCGGCTGTGTTGACGGCATGGACACGCTTTCGCTTTTATTGAGCAAGCGCACCCAATTTTCAACGGGTCAGATAATCCTCGGCTTCAATCTTATCATCTATACCATAGCGGGCTTTATTTTCGGTCCCGACAGGGCTTTGTACAGCATACTCACCTACTTTATCACATCAAAGGTCATAGACATGGTGGAAACAGGACTTGAACAGGGCAAGGCCGTTATGATAATAACCGAAAACGGCGAAAGGATAGCCGAGGAGATATACAGACAGCTTGGGCGCACCGTCACTCTGCTTGAGGGCGAAGGGCTTATCAGCGGAAAAAAGATAGTGCTTTACTGCGTTGTGACAAGAATTGAATTAAGTGAATTAAAACGCATAATAAAAGAGGACGAGGGCTCGGCCTTTGCCACTATTTCAGATGTGTCGGAGATAGTCGGCTCTCATATCAAGAAAAAAGGAGTAAAACATGCACACGAAGAGGATAATCCCCTGTCTTGACGTAAACAACGGCAGGGTCGTAAAAGGCGTAAATTTTGTTAATTTAAGGGATGCGGGCGACCCCGTTGAAATTGCATCCTACTATAACAGATCACTTGCGGACGAGATAGTTTTTCTGGATATAACGGCTTCGTCGGATGCAAGAAATATTATGCTTGATGTGGTTTCAAGAACGGCGGAAGAAGTTTTTATCCCGCTTACGGTAGGCGGCGGCATAAGGACAATAGAGGACTTCCGCGCAATACTTTCCGCAGGCGCGGATAAAATTTCGGTAAATTCCGCCGCAATAAAGCGACCCGAGCTTATAACCGAGGCTGCGGAGCGTTTCGGAAGCCAATGCGTTGTTGTTGCCATAGATGCAAAAAGGCGCGCCGACGGCAGCGGTTTTGATGTATATTTAAACGGCGGAAGAGTAAATACAGGCATAGATGCGGTCGAATGGGCTGTCAAGGCCGAAAAACTCGGCGCGGGCGAAATTCTTTTAACAAGCATGGACTGCGACGGCACAAAGGCAGGCTATGACATACCGCTGACAAAGGCCATTTCAAGCCGTGTGCAGATACCCGTTATCGCAAGCGGCGGCGCAGGCACTATGGAACATTTTGCCGAAGCCCTTACAGACGGAGGCGCAGAAGCCGCATTGGCCGCAAGCCTTTTCCACTACAGAGAAATGGATATCGCCGATTTGAAGAAATATCTTGATAAAAAGGGTATACCCGTGAGGTTAAAATGAGTTTGGATTTTGGCAAAAACAATTTCAGGTGCATTTATAGGGCATATAAAAAAAGATATGAAAAAGAAGAAACCATTGCCGTAAAAAGCACACTTGAAACGGCAATAAAATACCTTGAAGAAGAATTTGAAATAACGTAAAATATACGGATACAACAAAATGAATATTGACATATTGCGGTTTATATGTTATCATTTAATTACAAAAAGGAGTGCCGTCTATCGACGGTCAGCCCCACTTTGAAATTTGATTACAAAAAAGTAACCGCTTTCAGTTTGTCAGGCTTAGGCGGTTATTTTTTTGTGCCATTATTTTTACCGAACATATAACCCATGCTATAGCAAGCTATGCACAAGGCAAGGATACCCACAAAAGTATCTACTGTCAGCATAATAAACACCCCCTGCACCACGGATTTCCGCAAAACGGATCTCTATGTAAACGAAACTCTCAGTATTTCGGAACAGAGACTAACCGCCGAATTGTTTCAAGACAGCACTCCATAGAATAAATTTTAGCATATATCTGCAAAAATGTCTATTACGAACATATTTCAATATAATTACATATACCCATGTGTTTTTACACGAAATATAAATATAAGAGGTAAATTATGGAACTTAAATTCAACAAAGACGGGCTTATCCCCGCAATTGCACAGGACTACAAGACAAAAGAGGTACTTATGCTTGCCTATATGAACCAAGAGGCATTCGACCTGACGGTAAAAACGGGCAAAGGCACATACTACAGCCGTTCGCGCCAAAGCCTTTGGGTAAAGGGCGAAACAAGCGGACATTTTCAGTATGTCAAGGAAATACGATACGACTGTGACTGCGACACCGTTCTTCTGCTGATAGATCAGGTAGGCGCAGCCTGCCACACGGGCAACCGCAGCTGTTTTTATCGTAAAATAGAAGATTTTGAGCCAAAGGAATAAAAGGAGAAAAAAATGAATTTACAAGACGCACTTACACAAGAATTTGAAGTTATACAAAAAAGAAAAGCCGAACCGCAGGAGGGCTCTTATACAAGCTATCTTTTCGGCAAGGGTATCGACAAGATACTTAAAAAGATAGGCGAGGAAGCGACCGAAGTAATAATCGCGGCAAAGGACAACAAAAAAGACGAAGTCGTAGGCGAGGTATGTGACGTACTTTTCCACACCGAGGTAATGATGTGCGAACTGGGCATCACATGGGATGATATAGCCGCAGAACTTACCCGCCGCCGCGAAAAGGAAAATATGAATATCGAAAAAGAGGCCAAAAGAAAGGCCGAAAACCGCACGGACGAAACAGTCATAAATTGAGGTAAATATGGAAATAAAAATTTATTCGCAGGAAAACGAGGATATTTTAAAATCAAAAGAGCCGAAACTTGCGCTTATCTCTTATAGTGAAGATACGGCGATAGTCGGGCTTCTTGACGAGGGAGTAGAGCATCATATCCTGCTTGAGAAGGCAGGGTTTGACAGCCGTGACCTTGACAAATACTACAGGATAATTTTTGATAACGAAACAGCGGATTGGACTTTTGTCTGTCCCGTTGACTACAAGGGAATAACCGACCGCGAAAAGCGCATAAAGTCTTTTTATAATGACGGTTTTTCAGCAATATCCCGTTTTCTTTCCGAAATAAATTATTTTTGCGATATAAATATCCCAAAAAGATACAGGCGATGCCTTAGGTGAACAAAAATGATAATAGGTTTAAAAGACATACAAAAATCCTTCGGTGTTGAGGAAGTTTTAAAAAATGTGACCTTTACCCTTGAAGAAAAGGAAAAGGCGGCGCTGATAGGTGTAAACGGTGCGGGAAAATCGACTCTGTTCAAGATAATAACGGGCGAGATGTCCTGTGATGCGGGAGAGATATTCCTGCCAAAGACCGCAAAGGTCGGCTATTTTTCGCAGTCGCTTGAAATAGACAGCGAAAAGAGCATTTATGACGAACTTCTGACCGTTTTTGACGAAGTAATAGCAATAGAAGATAAAATGCGCGCTCTGGAGCAGGAGATGTCCTCGCTTTCGGGCGAAGCGCTTGAAAGGAATATGCAGGCGTACTCCGACCTTTCGCACGAACTGGAGCAGAGAAACGGCTACGAATACCAAAGCCGCATACGCGGTGTTATAAAAGGTCTCGGTTTTGACGAGAGCGAATTTTACAAGCCCATACGCACACTTTCGGGCGGGCAAAAGACCCGTGTTGCATTGGGCAGGCTTCTGCTTTCCATGCCCGACCTGCTTTTGCTTGACGAGCCGACAAACCACCTTGATATAGAAAGCATACAATGGCTGGAGGACTATCTCAACAACTACCCCAACAGCCTTATTATAATCTCTCACGACCGTTATTTTCTGAACCGTGTCACAAAAAAGACAATTGAGATAGAAAACGGAAAATCTACGGTCTATTTCGGCAGCTACAGCTTTTATGTAAACCAAAAAGAGACGGAAAGAGAGATAGCGCGCAGACATTTTATCAACCAGCAGCGAGAGATAAAGCATCAGCAGCAGGTCATTGAAAAACTGCGTTCATTCAACCGCGAAAAAAGCATAAAGCGCGCGGAGAGCCGCGAAAAGCAGCTTGAAAAAATCGAACTTGCCGAAGCGCCCGAAAACCTGCCCGATACCATACGTCTTGCCTTTAAGCCCGAAAGGGAGAGCGGCAATGATGTTCTGAGTGTAAAGGGGCTTGCAAAGGGCTTTGATGACAGAAAATTATTCAAAAACGTAAATTTTGAGATAAAAAAAGGCGAAAGAATTGCCCTTATCGGTGCAAACGGCATAGGCAAGACCACGCTTTTTAAAATAATAATGGACAGGCTTGCGCCCGATGCGGGAAGTGCCGTGCTTGGTGCAAATGTTTTTATCGGCTACTACGATCAGGAGCAGGAGGATCTGTCGCTTGAAAAGACTATCTTTGATGAAGTTTCCGACGCCCATCCCACCCTGTCAAATCTTGCGATAAGAAATGCACTTGCAGCCTTTGTATTTACGGGCGATGATGTTTTCAAGACTATATCGTCATTGAGCGGCGGCGAAAAAGGCCGTGTCGCACTTGCCAAAATAATGCTTGGCAAGGCAAATTTTCTTATCCTTGACGAGCCGACAAACCACCTTGACCTAAACAGCAAGGAGATACTTGAAAACGCACTTATAAACTATGCGGGCACTGTGCTTTACATATCGCACGACCGATATTTTATAAACCGCACCGCCACCCGTGTGCTGGAGCTTACACCCGACGGCGTGAACAGCTACCTTGGCAACTACGATTTTTATCTGGAAACAAAATCGACCCCCGTTGTCACGGAGACTGCCGCACCCGCCGCCGAAACAAAAAGCAGCCTTGACTGGAAAAAGCAAAAGGAAGAACAGGCCGCAAAGCGCAAGCTTGAAAACCAAATAAACAAAATAGAACAGCAAATAGCCGATACCGAAGCCGAGATAGAAGAATGTGAAACTATGCTTGCAAGCGAGGAAGTCTACAGTTCGGCATCAAAGTCGGCGGAATTCTTCAACAAAAAGACCGCCCTTGAAGAAAAACTTAACGGTCTTTATGCAGAATGGGAGAAACTTAGCGAATAAGAGGGAATATATGCTTGAATTCAAATCAATAGAATTATCGGACAAACCGATAATCGAAAAATTTTACAAAAAGAAAAACTACTTTTTATGCGGTTACTGCTTTACCGATATTTTTATCTGGGCGCACGCCTACAACACAAAATTTGCGGTAGAGGACGGCTTTATTTTCATGTCATACACGGACGAGGGCGAAGTCACTTTCTCCGCGCCTATCGGCGAGGGCGACTACAAAAAGGCGCTTGAAAAGCTTAAAGAGTACGCGGACAGCATTTCCGCTCCCCTAAGGATAGACATGGTGCCGCCCGACCATATTCAGCTTATAGAGGATGCAATGCCCGGATATTTTGACTTTGTTCAAAGCCTTGACTATGCGGATTATATCTACTCCGCCGAAAAGCTGATGTATTTAAAGGGCAAAAAGCTGCACGGCAAGCGCAACCACATAAACAAATTTATGCAGACCTACAGCAACTGGAGCTACGAGCCTTTGACGGACGAAAACACAAAGGAATTTTTTGAATATCAGCTGGACTGGTGCAAGGACGACCCCGACGAATTTCTGGGCGAGACCTGCGCTGTTTCGATAGCGCTTAAAAACCGCGAAGCACTCGGCATAGTCGGCGGACTTCTGCGCCTTGACGGCAAAATAATCGCCGTTACATTGGGCTCTGAAAGTTTCCCCGATACCTTTATCGTGCAGATAGAAAAGGCCGACCACACCATACAGGGTGCTTATCAGATGATAAATCAGCAGTTTGCCCTGCATAATTTTGAAAAATACACCTATATAGACCGTGAAGAAGATATGGGCATTGAGGGTCTGCGCAAGGCAAAACAGTCCTATTATCCCGAATTTCAGGCGGAGGTCTACTATGCCATACCCAAACAGTGAGATACGCTTTGCCCGCCCCGAAGATGCACAAAACGTGCGTGAACTTTGGGATATGGCTTTCGGCGAAGACAAGGATTTCAACGATTGGTTTTTTGAAAACATTTTTAATATTGATGATGTTTTGCTTTATACGATAGACAATAAAATAGCCGCCATGACACAAATGCCCGCCTATGAGATAAAGGGCTTAGGCACACTGACCTATATTTACGGAGCGGCTACTCATCCCGATATGCGCAAACAAGGCATTATGACACAGCTTCTTGAAAAGAGTTTTGACATAGACAGGCAAAACGGCAGGGTCGGCTCTATGCTTATCCCCGCAAATAAAGGCCTGTTTGATTTTTACACGCGTTTCGGGTACGAAAAGGCATTTTATATCTCAAAAAAGACATATAAAGCCTCGGAATTTGAAATAAAAAAAGCGGAATTTTCGGACATACCGCTTTTAAATAACATCTACGAAAACACTCCCGTACCCCACCCCACCCGCACGGCAGATTATTGGCAAAAACAAATTTCAATGTTCAATGACCTCGGCGGCGGTGTGTATCTGACCGAAAATGCCTATGCCTTTGCATGGGAAGACGAAATACAGGAACTTATGGGCGGCGGGAAAGATAAACTTGCCTCGGCTCTCGCCCATAAAGCAAAACTGCCCGCCATAGAAGCCTCCACCGTCGGAACGGATATCCCCCTCGGTGTGGTAAAACTCTATAACGGACAGTTTGATAAAATGTACTTTAATTTGATGTTTAATTGAAATGGTTCTTTGTAAACCGCATTGGTTGACAAAGAACCCGAATATTATGCGCAAAAATTCGGGAGCCGTCGCCTGACTGCCTGCTCCCTCAAAAACCGCCTAAATAGCGGATGGGACAGAGAACCATCCCCCGTCCTTACTCAATACATGGTCATCCAATATCTGAAACGGAGTACAAAAAACTTACCAAATAAATTTTTGTTGATATCGGAGTTTATTAAACATGAAAATTAATAATTCAATTTTTTTACCAGGAAAAGTTAATTACAATGAATTTAATATTGATTTTAGTCAAGATCTTAAATTGCAATATGAGAATTTAAATGAAGACTTAGTCCAAGTAGAATATGGCAAAGGCTATATTTTGGATATAGGTTGGTATCCAGAGTGTGATGAAGCTGGATGCGTGATTGTCCAACTTATACATAATAAGGATTGGACAACGCCTATTGTAAAAAAAGAGTGTAATAATATGAGTGCAATATTGAATTGTATTTCTGAAATAAAAAGAATGATAGGACATAATAAGTGATGGTTTGAGACTGCTGTGTCATACAGGGGACGGTCTCTGTATGACTTGTATGATTAGTCTCTCCTCTCAATTTTCAACATCACACTCTTTTATCCAGTCCTTAATCTCATTTAAAGAATGAAGATATACATTAGGAGAAACTAATAAATCCATTCCATAAACAGTCATCAAATAATCCCACGCTTTTGAATCAAACTCCTCAATTAATTTATCATTTTTAATATATGTATAGGCCCAATCTGAAACATTTTCTCTTGAAAGCTCCCCGTTTATATACCTCTGAATTTGTTTTGTTATTTCACTAATTGTAGGTTGTTTCATTATAATTCCTTCTTTCTACCATTTTCCAGTATAGTTTCCAGATGAATCAAATGTATAATGGATTTTTTCTCCGTTTGCAACTCATACGCAGAACCGACCCCTGTATGGCATGACTTACTGACTGTGTTCTGCCCAATCTTTAAAAATTTCAAAAATTTTTTCAAGTTTATTTATATCTCCGCTTCCTAAAAATTTGCCATCTTTTTTTTCACAAAAAAGAAAATCATCTTCATTTATATACTTAGAAATAGTTTTAAATTTAATGTTTTCCAAATACGTATCAATTATATCGATGGAAACAATCCAGCCAGGATTATCTAAAGTATCGACTTTAATACCATAAATATGTTCCCAGTCTCCATTGCACATCGACAGATACCAATTTTCAATCCATTTTAACATATATTTACCTCTTAATATGCAGAGACAAGGGGACGGTTCTACTGTCCCGCAGGGGACAGATAGAACCGTCCCCTTGTCTCATTATACTCTGTCCGCAATATCCAAAAGAAGTTCCTTTGTGTCCTCGAAACCGAGACAGGGGTCGGTTATCGACTTGCCGTAAACATGAGGTTCGCTGCCGTTCTGGTTACCCTCTACAAGGTAGCTTTCTATCATAACGCCCTTTACCATTTCGCGGATATAGTCGTTATAGCTGCGGGAGTGGAGTATCTCTTTTACTATACGCGGCTGCTCAAAATACTTTTTGCCGCTGTTGGAATGGTTTGCATCCACAATGACCGTCGGATTTTTAAAATTGCCCTCTATAAACTTACTGTATGCAAGGATAAGATCCTCGTAGTGGTAGTTTGGGATATTGTTGCCGTGCTTGTTTACCGAGCCTCGCATAATGGCGTGTGCAAGCGGATTGCCCGTGGTCTGTACCTCATGGCCGTTGTAAAGGAAATTGTGCGAGTGCTGTGCCGCCTTTATGGAATTGAACATAACGGTCAGATCGCCGCTGGTGGGGTTTTTCATACCCACGGCACAGTCTATGCCGCTTGCGGTAAGGCGGTGCTGCTGATTTTCAACACTTCTTGCACCTATAGCGATATAGCTTAACAAGTCCTCAACAAAAGGCAGGTTTGAGGGGTAGAGCATCTCGTCCGAGATGGGCATACCCGTTTCTTCGATAACATGGATAAACATTTTTCTTATGGCAAGTATGCCCTCAAGCATATTGGGCTCTTTTGTGGGGTCGGGCTGATGCATCATGCCCTTGTAGCCGTCGCCCGTGGTACGCGGCTTGCCCGTATAGACGCGCGGCACGATAAGAAGCTTGTCATTTACCTGATCGCGCACCTCTTTAAGTTTGTTCATATATTCAAGCACCGCTTCTTCATCATCGGCGGAGCATGGCCCTACAATTACGATAAATCGCTTGTCTTTTCCCGTTATAACATCTGCTATCTGTCTGTCGTTGTCTTTTTTTATCTTTGCCAGTTCCTCGCTGATCGGGATAAGCGAACGTATCGCCTCGGGGGAGGGAATGGCGCGTACATTTTTAAAACTCATATCAAAACTCCTTTGTAAAATTATAAGTGCATTATACTACAAAATCAGTTAAAAATAAAGTGTTTTTTTAATTTTTTTTGTATGCCGCAAGCGAATAAAACTCCGTTTTTTCGGCGGCTTTTTTTATTCTGTCCGCGGTAAGTGCGAAAATATCGGGATAGGGCTGCCCGCAAAGCATTTTAAGCGCATTTAAATTGATATTCATGGGCAGCTGTGCACGTAAAAGCGCGTTATAACACATTATCTTGTATTTGTGCATATCTTCTTCTTTTATGCTTTGCAGATATTCAAAGCTTTTCTTTATGGTTTCTATGGTCGTATCAAAATTTATATCCTTAAAAGAGGTAATAACTATATTTCCGCTTGGCGTTGCTTCGCAGTCGCAGCCGTATGCACCTTTGCAGCGGACATTCTCCCAAAGATAGGTGTTTTGCAGTATCACAGCCATGGCAAAATTTTCATCATATCCCGCAGAAGAAGCGAAAGCAAGACTTATTGTGCTGGTGTTTTTATTGGTATAAACTATATTTTTTGCTTTTTGGGGAATGAAAAAATCTCTTTTAAAATCATTGTCGGGATGAAGAACAAGTGAGTTTACAAATTCTTCGGCTGCCTTGAAATTCCTTTTGTCCGTGCAGACTGCATAATACAAATTTTTACGTGTAAAGAGCACTTTTCTTATGTCATAAGCTTCTTCGCAGCTGTCATATATCGTTTTTAATGCAAGTGCGGACTCCTCAAGTGCGGAAAGTGCCGTAAGTTTCGCAAGATGTTCTGTTTTGGGCAGATCGCAGGATTTTCCGCCTTTTTTGCCGAATATATCGTTTATATCGGGAGGCTTTTTGACAAAAAAAGACGTTTGTAAAGTTAAACAGGGTTTTCCTATGTCATTAAGACCTGTCTTTACAGCGGGATGTTTTTGCAGAAGCAGGCTGCTTGTGTCTTTTAACATTTTCAGCGGCAAATTCAGTTCAAAGGCAAGTGTGATATTGATGATATCTTTATTTTTATTGTCCGTGAAAACCGAATTATGCCCGAAGATCATAATCGGCTTGTCTGCTTTCAAATCGGGAATAATAAAGCGGCAGGGCATTTCCTTTTGAGCGCGGTATTTTGTAAGCGGTGTGCTGTCCGATATATCGGGAGTCTGCATGAATGGGGACGGGATATCGACATATTCGTATTTGCCGATATCGGATGAAAATGCCTTTGCCAACATATCATGCGGTCTCATGCGGCCGACTTTTTTGAATATTTCGTCAAAATCAAGAGCATCAATGTCAAAGTCTGACTGCATAAGCAGTGTGTTATAGAATATCCCGCGCGGCTTGTATCCGAAATCTCCGCTTTTTAAGTATAATTTACGGCTGTCGATATCAAAAAAAGATATATTGTCCGTTCTGCTGTCAAAAATATCGAGTTTTATATAAGCGACCTCTCCGTCGTCGTTCAGTTTTTCGCCGAGTGCATCGCAGATAATATGATAAGCGTGAAGCTTTGCCGTTTCGCTTGTCAGACAAACGGGTACAAGAGAAAGCTTGCTGCCGACAAAAATTTTATCGGGTAAAACAGGTTTTTTAAGCTTTGGCTTTTCCGTACCCAAAACAAAATATCTGTCAAGGATATCAATATATTTTTGTTTGTCACATTTTCCGTAAATAAAAGCGGTGCAGTTGGCGGGAGTGTAGTATTTTTTGTGATATTCAAGCAGTTTGCCGTAATCTGCAAAAGGTATCATTTCGGGTGTGCCCGCAGACAAAAAATGCGTAAACTGTTTTTTCAGATATTGTTCTTCCCCGAAAAGCCCGTCTTCATATTCGCCCGACATTTCGCCGTAAACGCTGCCCTGTATTCTCTCGCCGTCAAAAAAGCCGCCCTCCTGCAAAAATATCCCCTTATTTTTATAAACAAGGGGATGAAAAACACAGTCACAGTATACATCTGCCATTATAAGCAGGGAGTTTTCGTCCGTTGAGGCAGCGGGGAAAAGCGTTCTATGCGGGTAAGTTATCGCATTAAGGTAGGTATGGACGGTATTTTGTTCAAGAATATTGAATGCGTCCTTATACGGATATTTTTCGGAGCCGCACAAAACACAATGCTCCAGAATATGCGGTATACCCGTATCATCTTCGGCGGGTGTATCAAAGCAGAGCGAAAAAACGCAGTTATTGTCGTCGTTGTCGATGCAGATGATCTTTGCGCCGCTTTTATGTTCGGTTACCGTAATATCGCCTATGCCTCCGATATGCTTAAACATTGTGTTCCTCCAGATAGCGTTTTGCTTCGTTTTTGACCGACTGTACGGGATGATTTTGTGCGACCTGGGCGAAACATTCTTTTGCGGTCTGCTCGTCATTTTCGGATGCGGCTATCTTGCCAAGCTGGAAAAGGGCAGAGTAGCGTATCTCGTCGCCCTCCTGACAGCATTTCAGACATTGATTGAAAAGCGTTTTAGCCGTGTCGTTGTCACTGTTTTCCATCTGCTGACGGCCGCTTATATAGAACTGCTCGGCTGCAAGCGGCAGTATAAGCTGTTTTTGTTTGGCATACTGCTCCATTATCTCGGGCGAAAAATCGGTCGTATCTATATTTACAAGTATCATTGCCGCTTCGGTCGCGTTGTCGTTGCTGTAAAGCGTTTCGGCAGTGTTTATCTGTTTTACACGGTCCTGCAAAGACATATCGGCCTGGGCAGGCTGTTCCTGCGAAAGACTTGCGGAAGATTCGTTGTACTTGTTTGACAGTTCATCAAACTCATGTTTCAGCTGATTATATTTGCTGACCTGCATATCAAGCTCCTGCTGTTTGGCTTCCATAAGCTGAGGCAGGGCAAGCAGTCCGACAATTACAGCCGAACTTATAAAACCGAAAAAGAACATCGGTATAACAGGTTGAGTCCGCTGCGTATTTCTTGATGAACGCGATACCGTCTGCGGCATATAATATGCGGAATTTCGCGGGTCACTGCGGTAGCTCTTGGGCACGGGACGGCTTTTGTCGGGGTAAAGCTGACGGTAATAGCTGAGTGCTTTTTCGTTGTTTATATCCTGTTTTAAAACCGTGTTGATAAGGTCAACGGCCTGTGAATTTTTGCCGTGCATAAGATAGCAGAGCGCAAGCAGATTATTGGCCTCTATAAAACGCGGATTGAGGTTGAGCGCTTTTTTCAGGCTGATTATCGCCATATCGTCATTGCGTTCGCGCACATCTTCAAGGGCTTCGTTGTAAAGTTTTATGCTTTGTTCGAGCTGTGTCGCCTGACGGCCGTTTTTTTCGTATTCTGCAAGATATTCGGACGCGGGATTTTTTTCGGGATTTAAGTTTATGCTTAACACCCACTGCATAAGTGCGTTTGCGATATCTCCCGTTTCAAAATAAACAAGACCGAGAAGATTTCTTGCGTTTTTGTTGGATTTATTAAAGGCAATGCTTTTTCTGAGTGCGTTTACGGCACCGCTGAGGTCTCTGTCGTTTGCCATTTCAAGCCCGATGTTATACCACCGTGCGGAAAGTGCCTGTGCATGGATATAAGGGCGGAGCCTGATACCGCATTCGGGGCAGCGTTCGCCGCCGCTGGTCTTGGCACCGCATTTTGGACATTTCATGGTGCTTACTCCTTTTTATCTTTTTTCTTGTCGGTTTTCTTCTGCTCATTGTTTGTTATGCGCAAAAGATCCATTACATCCTGCACTTCGTTGTCAAGTATTGTATTTTCAAGGTCGCCCACCTCTGTCATGGGTCGGAACTTATTAACTTCTTTTTTAAAATCAAACATATATATCCTCCGGGGTTTGATAATTGTGCAAAATATCGTACTTTATATCTTACCACAACACAGCGAAGCCTGCAAGGGTAAGTTTTATATATTTTGTAAAAAAATGTTTGTTTTTGCATAAAAATGTGATATACTTTTCTTAGGAAACACTGATTAATTAATCATTCGCATATTTGGTTAATGTTCCCGCATACTGTGTCAAAGCCCCTCAACGTAGCTTCCGGCTACGCCATCGGGTCTTTTCCTTGTCTGCGAAAACATTACCTCAAATCTGCTTCAAGTGAATTAATCAGCGCTTCCCTTATAATACATTTTGGGGGTGCAGACAATGTTTGTAAAGGAAAGAATGAATAAAAATGCGGTTTTTGTGCACGAAAATGTGTCGCTTGCAAAGGCTGTTTCCATAATGAAGGAATCAAGGCATAAAAGACTGCCAGTTGTGGACGAAAACAACAAGCCCGTCGGGGTCATAAACCGTTATGATATCGAGGCTTTGGGCTCGCCTAATTTTTTGCTTTCAAATACAAAAGTCGGCGATATCATGGAATCGAGCTGCAATAAAATAAATGAAAACTCGCTTCTTGAGGACTGTGCTCTGGTAATGAAAGACAATAAAACAAATTTTCTGCCCGTAGTCAACAACGACAATGAACTTGCGGGTGTTATAACGGGGTTTGATGTGCTTAAAGGCCTTATGAAGCTTATCAGCATAAACGGCGAGGGCTGCCGCATGATGGTAAACAGCGTTGATGCGGCGGGAATAGCAAACCTTGTTTCGCGAAGCGGTAAAATCAAATGTATTATCGTTGACAACGGCTGTACTATCGTAAAATTTGATGCCAATAACAGCGACGAGGTAAAAGAAAGGGTAAACGCACAGTACGATGTGGTTTATTTTGTGGAGAAATGAAAGAGATAAAAGATTTTTTGCTTGAAAACGCGGATGAAAAGCACAGGGATTTTCATGTATCGCTCACTCCGGGGCTTGAAAAGGATAAAACACTTGGCATAAAAATACCCGTTTTGCGTAAATTTGCCAAGGAACTGAGCAAAAAAGGCGTAACGCCCGATATGGTCGATAACGAATATTTTGAAGAGACCGTCATACGCGGTATGCTTATCGGTTTTGCAAAATACCCCGATTTTGAGAGTTTTAAAGCGGCGGTGGAGGGCTATATCCCCTATATCGACAGTTGGGGCGTGTGCGACATTTTCTGCGGCGGTTTAAAGCAGACAAAGAAATTTCTTCTGCAGACTTTTGAATTTCTTCTGCCTTATGCGGTATCGGAAAAGGAGTATGAGGCAAGGTTTGCGGCAGTTATGCTTTTAAGCTATTTTATAAATGACGAATATATCGACAAAACACTTGAAACGCTTTATAAAATAAAACAAGAGGATTACTATGCAAAAATGGCTGTTGCATGGGCGTACTCCGTAGCGTTTGTGAAGTTTTACGATAAGACAAAGGACTTTATTTTAACACACGATCTGGATAAATTCACACATAATAAAGCCATACAAAAAGCCTGCGAGTCCTACCGCATAGATGCGGATAAAAAGGACGAACTTCGCAGGCTGAAAAAATCATAAATTGGACTTTATCTTCTCGATAATTTCCTTATACTCATCGTCGGTCAGATACTTAGGCGGATTTACATTCATCTCGAATGTGCCGCCGAAGGTATGGCCGTCTTTTTGTTTGGGCACGATATGTACATGAAGGTGGGGAAGAGTATCGCTGAACATACCGTAGTTTACCTTTGCGGGGTTCACGCTCTTTGCGATAGCCTTGCCGACTGTCTGCATATCCTTGATAAAAAGTGCGGCTTCTTCGGGTGTAAGGTCGGTAAGTTCCTTGCCGTGCTCCTTATAAGCGATAACGCAGCGGCCGTAGTAGGTCTGTTCCCTGAATAAATATAACTTTGTAACGCCAAGTTCCGCAATAGGGATCATAAGTGAGTCAAGTTTTGCTTTGTTTTTGCAGTATAAACAATTTTCCATAAAGCATTTCTCCTTTGTGTTTTTTTTAATTATAATACAAATTTTGGTTTGGGTCAATCTTTTTTAAGCGGACAGAACAATATTCCCGCAAGCAGGCCGCTGCCTATTATCCCGAATAAAAAATAGATCTTTGACACTATCCCCGAAAAGCCGACAAGGGAAAGACAAAAGCCAAGCGCGCAAATAAGCGGCACGGGCACAGCCGCTTTAAGGCATACGGCGTTTGAAAGAGCGGTAGTCAGCAGGGCGCAGAAAAGAATGATACAGTAAATAAGTGTGAATATCCTGCTGCCTTTTATAAGCGAATATACGGGCAGGACGGCTTTGCATCCGACAACGGCACAGCCAAGCGAGATAGAAGCTGTTAAAACAATAATAAAAATAATTGCGGATGCGGTTTTTATCTGCTTTTTGCCAAGGTCTTGACAGCAGAACAGCACGGCAGAGGCGGTAAGGATATTATAAGAGGTGTAAATAAGCGCATTGGGTATGCAGGCGATATCAAAATTTGCGCCGTCAAAAATGTTTTTCGGAAAATATTTTATGCCGATGACATAACAGCCCGTGACCATAACGGGGCAGAGAATACAGCTTATAAACGAAAGCCCTTTTGTGCCGAAATGCAGTATAAAAGCGCATAAAAGACAGAATATCAGACTTCCTGCGGGACGCATAAGCCCCAAAATGCCGCAAAGTTCTCCGAAAGCCGCAGACATTGACGAAAAAATAACGATAAAAAACAATTCGCTGAAAAAATATATCCCGTTTCCCAAAGGCCTGCCGAATAAAAAATACAGCAGGCCTTTATAGCTTTTTATGCGGTATTCTTTGCTTATTAAAAGTGTCTTGTATGCGGATATCCCAAATAAAAGTGCGGATATTAATACCCCGCAAATGCCGCTTATGACGGACTTTGAAAAAAAGTAAACACATAGTTCTTTACCCGTTGCAAAGCCTGCGCCTATAAGTGCGGTGATATAAATAAATGCTGTTTTTGCAGTCTTTTTTTCTGTCATGCAACAAATTCCTTTTTTTATAATTATATTAAAAAATTATGAAAATATTTGAAAAAACTCTTTTATTTTGAGTAAAACTATGGTAAAATATTAACATAGGAAAACTGCGCGTACTCAGCGCAAACGAAAGGGGTGTCCGTATGAGACCGGACAACAGAAATTACGACGAATTAAGACCCGTAAAGATGACAACAAACTACATTATTCATCCCGAGGGTTCGGTCCTTATTGAAATGGGCAATACAAAGGTAATTTGCAATGCTTCCGTCGAGGAAAGTGTGCCGCCTTTTAAAAAGCTCAGCGGCGAGGGTTGGGTAACGGCCGAATATTCCATGCTGCCAAGGGCAACAAATACGCGCAACAAGCGCGATATATCAAAGGGCAAACAAAACGCAAGAAGCGTTGAGATACAGCGCCTTATAGGACGCTCACTTCGCATGGCCGTGGATATGTCGCTGCTTGGCGAGCGTTCCATAACGATAGACTGTGATGTTATCCAGGCTGACGGCGGTACAAGAACAGCTTCTATCACGGGCGGCTTTGTCGCTTTGTATCTGGCTTGTGAAAAGCTTGTAAAAGACGGCGTTATAGAAAAAAGTCCCATAAAAAATATGGTAAGCGCCATAAGTGTGGGTATTGTAAACGGCAAGCCCAGTCTTGACCTTTGCTATGAGGAGGACTCCCATGCAGAGGTGGATATGAATGTCGTTATGACCGACAAGGGAGAGTTTATTGAATTGCAGGGAACGGGCGAAGGCAATACATTTACCGTTGACGAACTTAACAGTTTGCTTGAACTTGCAAAAAAAGGAAATGAACAGTTGAACACTATCCAAAGGCAGGTGCTTGGAATATGAAAGTTGTATTTGCAACAAAAAACAAGGATAAACTTAAAGAGGTACGCGAGATACTTGCTCCCGATTTTGAGGTGATCTCAATGACGGAAGCGGGTGTTGATATAGATGTGGAAGAGGACGGCACGACTTTTGAGGAAAATGCCATTAAAAAGGCGGAGACCGTTATGAAGCTTTGCGGCGAGATCACTATTGCGGACGACTCGGGGCTTGAAGTCGATTTTTTAAACGGCGAACCCGGTGTATATTCTTCACGCTATATGGGCGAAGATACTCCTTACACCATAAAAAATCAGGCTATCATAGACAGACTGAAAGATGCAAGAGGCTCGCAGCGTTCCGCACGCTATACCTGCGCCGTGGCTGTTGCGCTTCCGGGTAAATATACCCTTATCGTGCAGGAAAGCTGCGAGGGCGAGATAACCAAAGAGCCAAAGGGCGATAACGGCTTCGGCTATGACCCCATTTTCTATGTACAAAGGTACAAAAAGACAATGGCGGAGCTGACAATGGAGCAGAAAAACAAGATAAGTCACCGCGGCAAGGCGTTTCGAGCCGTTGCCGAAAGACTTCGCAGTATAGAATTTGAATAAACCGGTAAAAGAGTGATAAAATGAGAGCACTTGTTTTAAGTGATACACACCGCAGCTTAAACAGAGTGGTCAAGCTTCTTTATGATATAGGCGATGAGATAGACCTTGTTATACACCTTGGCGACAATACCGAGGATGCTGCGTTTATAAAACAAAACTTCAAATTGCCCGTTCTTAATGTAGCCGGCAATTGCGATCACGATACCGCAGTTTCGGACGAACTGTTGGAGGAGGTCGAAGGAAAAAAGATCTATATGACCCACGGTCATAAATACAGTATAAAATACGGAAATGCGGATGCGCTTTTGTACCGTGCGCTGGAGCTTGAAGCGGATATCTGTCTTTTCGGACATACACATATACCGTTTTTGCAGGTCATACGCGGCATTGTGGTCATGAACCCGGGCAGTATTTCTTTGCCGAGGGGCGGCGCAAAGGCGTGCTACGGCATTTTAAAAATAGAGGACGGCGAGATATATCCGTCCTTGGTTGAATGGAGATAAACTATGTTTGATGAAAAACTTGCTTTGCAGCAGGAATTTAATTTAAGACCCACACAGGTGGAAAACACGATAAAGCTGATAGACGAGGGCAATACTATCCCCTTTATCGCTCGATACAGAAAGGAAATGACGGGCTCGCTTGACGACCAGGTTTTAAGGGAACTTTACGACAGATTGATGTATCTGCGAAACCTTAACGAAAAGTGCGAGCAGACAAAAAAGCTGATAGAAGAGCAGGGCGCGCTTACAGACGAGATAGCCGCTGCGCTTGACAACGCAAAAACCTTGTCCGAGATAGAGGATATCTACCGTCCTTTCCGACCCAAAAGACGTACCCGTGCGACTATCGCAAAGGAAAAGGGTCTTCAGCCTTTGGCGGATCTTATTATGCTTCAGCTTTCGGATGAGGATATTATCAAAGAAGCCGAAAAATACATAAACGAGGAAAAGGAAGTCCTGACAGCAGAGCAGGCGCTTGAGGGTGCGGCGGACATTATTGCCGAAATGATATCCGACAGCGCAGATTATCGTAAAATAATAAGAAAACTGACTTTTGACAAGGGTGTGCTTGAAGTTAAGGCGGCAGACCCCGAACAGCAGTCGGTATATGAAATGTACTACGATTTTAAAGAACCCGTAAAAAAAATGGCGGGACACCGTGTACTTGCCGTAAACCGCGGCGAAAAAGAGGGTGTTTTATCCGTTAAGCTGGAAGCGCCCGTTGAGGATATTTACAGCAAGCTTAAAAAAGAGATCGTCTTCTCCAAAAAATTGGATGTTGTTGAATTTCTTACAAATACCATAGACGACAGCTACAAGCGTCTTATTGCGCCGTCTATCGAACGTGAGATAAGAAACGACCTGACCGAAAAGGCGGAGGAAAGCGCAATTAAAGTATTCGGCGAAAACCTTCGTCAGCTGCTTTTGCAGGCACCCATAAAAGGAAAGGTAGTGCTTGCACTTGACCCGGGGTTTAGAACGGGCTGTAAGGTGGCTGTTATCGACGGTTTCGGAAAGGTGCTCGATACGGGCGTTATCTATCCCGTACCTCCCCACAACAAAATAGATGCCGCAAACAAAATTCTTACCGCAATGATAAACAAACACGGTGTAGATATCATCGCCATAGGCAACGGCACGGCTTCAAGAGAAACGGAGCAGTTTGCGGTAAATCTTATAAAGTCACTTAAAAAAGAGATCTATTATATAATCGTAAACGAGGCGGGCGCATCCGTTTATTCCGCATCAAAACTCGGCGCGGAGGAATTCCCCGAATATGATGTTGCGTTAAGAAGTGCCGTTTCTATCGGCAGACGTTTGCAGGATCCTCTTGCGGAACTTGTTAAAATTGACCCGAAGAGTATCGGTGTGGGGCAGTATCAGCATGATATGAACCAGAAACTGCTTGGCGAAGCGCTCGGCGGTGTTGTGGAGGGCTGTGTAAACAGCGTCGGTATCGACCTGAATACGGCATCTCCGTCGCTTTTGGGCTATGTTGCGGGTATATCGGGCACGGTAGCAAAAAATATCATCACATACAGACAGGACAACGGTCCGTTTACCGACAGAAAACAGCTTTTAAAGGTCAGCAAATTAGGCCCGAAGGCTTATGAGCAATGTGCGGGTTTCCTGCGTATAGACGGCGGCAAAGAGCCTTTTGACAATACGGGTGTTCACCCCGAAAGCTACGGCATAGCAGAGGAACTTTTAACAAAACTCGGCTATTCAAAATCCGACCTTACAAATAAAGGGCTCGACCTTTCCAAAAAGATAAAGGATATAAAGAAACTTGCGGCCGAAATGAATGTCGGTGTACCCACATTGACCGATATTGTAAAAGAGCTTGAAAAGCCCGGACGCGACCCGCGTGACGAAATGCCCAAGCCCATTTTAAGAAGTGATGTAATGGGTATTGAGGACTTGTCCGAGGGTATGATAATGCGCGGTACTGTCCGCAATGTTATTGACTTTGGCGCATTTGTGGATATCGGCGTTCATCAGGACGGTCTTGTGCATATCTCGCGTATGTCAAAAAAATATATCAAGCACCCGCTTGAAGCCGTAAGCGTAGGCGATATAGTCGAAGTAAAAGTTATCGGCGTAGACGTTAAAAAACAGCGTATCTCGCTTTCTATGCTTTTGGATGAATAAATGCTATTAGATGAATAAAATAATATGTAAAGGCTGCATTTCGCAGCCTTTTTTAATAAGTTACATTTCAAAACTGCGGCATTCGGTCTCGGATGTCGTTTTTGCGTTCTGGCACATATCGTTGCCCACAAGGATATCACTTAACGAACAAAAATGTCCCTCGTTGTGCTTACAGCTGTCAACGCGACACTTGATGGATTGATTGATACTCATAATATCTACCTCCGTTTTTATTTTTTGTTAGCTGCAATTTTATTTTTTGCATTGTTTATACATATATTCATGTTAAAAAATGTATGGTATTTTAAACAATCAGCAGCAGTCTGTTCTTTTTGAAAAAACGGGGTTATTACTGCTCCGTCTTATGATGGATAACATGCGGAGTCGGAAGCTTCGGCGGTACGGGAAGTTTAGGCGGCGACGGAAGTTTTGTGTTTCGTGCCGCCTTTTCAAGTTCTTCAAGTATTTTTTCAAAACCCGTTTCGCCAAGCAGCGAAAGCGCATCCTTTGTGGTTTTCCACCTTTCGGGAGGAAGCTTTGAGATAGCGCTCAAGATAGCGGTGTAGGACGAAAGTTTATGCTCGCGTATATCTTTGAGTGTTTCCTTGTCAGAGGCTTCTATAACATCAAATATACTGTCAAAGACGATCTGACGGGTATCGTCATCAAGCTCCGAGAACCATTGGTCAAGGACTTTGTTTATAAAAGTGCTTGATTTGGATAAGGTATCGGCACATTCAAAATGTTTGCCGAGCACCTGCCACGAATATGCAAAATGCTGCAATATGCCGTGCTCGCTGCTTAAAACGATTTTGTTTTCAACATGAGAGTTCAGAAGCTGTCCTATTATCGAACTGCGGGGAACAATGGCTGTTATGCGGCCTATCATTTTTTTGTAGCGTTCGGTTTCCGTTACGTCTTCACGAAAACCCGGGCCGTCAAAGGCAAATACTCTTCCTATGCGGTCGGCTATCTTTTCTTTGCAGAAAACAGAAGCGTAAATGGCAAGATTGCTGCCCTTTGAATGTCCGCCGACATAGATCGTGTCCGTTGGCGAAAAACTGTCGAGATATTTTGTGGCACATACCTGAGCGGGAGTGCCTGTCATAAAGCTGAAATTAAAATCCTCTTTCCAGCCTGCGATAGTGCCGTCTGTGCCGCGGTAGGATATATATTTCGACCCGTTTGGCAAAACACAGGTAATAGCCGAAAACTGCAAGGCTTCCTTGCTGTCAACGCGGTTTACATAGCCGCACAGTTCTATATTGCCGAAACGCTCTGTTTCGGCTAATTTTTTTAAAAGCTTCATATCTTCGTCAAAACTGAAAAACACAAGCCTTTCGTCAACTTTTTCGGGTTTGTATAAAGCGTAAGCATCCTTAATGGATATCTGCTCGTCAAATCTTTCGGAAACTATCCCGTCAAAAACTATATAGCTAAGCTGTGCCAGAATAAGCGCATCCACATTGTTCAATGGGTCGGCATCAAAGCTGAGGTCGCCGCGCCAGTCCAGATAATCGAGTATATTTGACAAAATCTATCCCTCCTTTTATAATAATTATAACAATAAAAACTATTTTTATCAATAAGAAAATAGGACTTGCATTATTAAAAATATATGTTATAATTGAGTTAAGTAACAATGTTACCAAACAGAAAGGAGTGCTTTTCATGTTTTATCAAAACCCTGTAAAACGCGGCTTTTTTCCCGACCCGTCGGTGGTGCGCGTAAATGATGATTATTATATGGTAAATTCCACTTTTCAATATTTTCCCGCTATAGCGATATCGCACTCAAAAGATCTGGTGCATTGGGAGACTATCGGTCACGCCATAACCGAGAATGAATATCTCGATTTGTCGGATATACTTGATTCAAGGGGGATATGGGCGCCCGATATTTCGTATTACAATAAAAAGTTCTATATTTTTGCAACTTTAAGGCATAACGACGATAATGTGCCTATGCGATCGCAGCTTATGATGTGTTCGGACAAGCCCGAAGGACCTTACAGTAAGCCTGTTATTCTGCCTGTTGACAATATCGACCCATCACATTTTGTTGATGATGACGGAAAGCACTATATGATAATTGCACCGGGCATAACCGTTGTACCTTTAAGTGATGATTGTACAAAGGTCATCGGAGAACCCGTGCAGGTATGGGCGGGAACGGGCGAAAGATGTCCCGAAGGGCCGCATATTCTTAAAAAAGACGGCTGGTATTACGCAATTCTTGCCGAGGGCGGTACGGGCTACGGCCACGGCATAAACGTCGGCAGGAGCAGAAGTCTTTTCGGAGAATATGAGCCTTGCCCGTATAACCCCGTTATGCGGCAGACAGACCCCGATGCCCTTATTCAGCGCACGGGTCACGGCAAGCTTGTACAGACACAAAACGGCGATTGGTACTGCACATATCTCTGCGGCAGGAGAAACGGCGGAAATTATACCACGATAGGACGCGAAACGGCTCTTGACCCCGTAACATGGACGGAAGACGGCTGGTTTTTGATAAACGGCGGCAAAGGGCCGAGCAAGGAACAAACTTTGCCGAATCTGCCGAAAGACGGCTATACCGAAAACACTTATGAGGACTTTACAAAGCCCCTATCGCTCAACTGGGAATGGGTCAGAAATCCCGACAACAGCAAGTGGCATACGGACAAAGACGGTCTGACACTTATTACCACGGCAGGCGAATTAAGTGACGTTTCGGCTAAAAATATTTTGGTAAGACGTGAGACCGAGTTAAAATATACGGCAGAGACCTTAATGGATTTTACACCGACAAAAGAGGGACAGAAGGCGGGTCTTTTATGCTATTATTCGACTGTGACCTATGCCTGTGTTTCAAAAAAGATAAAGGACGGCAAACATATTCTTTCGCTTGATATCAACAGAAATCTTGGCGAGGAACATATAACCGATACGGAAATCGAAAACAGACCCGTTTTTATTAAGGTTTGTGTGGACGGATTGACCAGAAAGTGGTATTATAGTTATAATAGGATAAATTATATATTGCTGGGCAAACTTGATAACTGCATTTACCTTTGTGACGAGGGTGTCCCGGGGGACAGAAAGCGTCATACAGGCACTCTTGTGGGCGTTTTTGCAAACAAGGGCAATTGCAGTGAGGATGCGGCGGCAAAATTCACCTTTTTTGACTACAGACCATTGGAGGGATAAAAATGAGCGATAAATCGGATAATGACGACAATAAAAAAGAAAAAAAGAAGATATATATAGTGACAGAAGATATAGATCTGGTCGATAGTATGCAATATAATTTTGATGATTTTGACAATTCGGGCTGGTATCCGAGATTTTATCTGTCAAGAGATGCGGAAGAAGGAGAATAAAAAATGGACAAATGGATAGCAGACCTTGGTAACGGAAGTTACAAAAACCCGATTCTTTATACCGATTATTCCGATCCCGATGCAATACGCGTTGGCGATGATTACTATATGACGGCATCGAGTTTCTGCAATACGCCCGGGCTTCCGATACTTCATTCAAAAGATCTGGTAAACTGGGAAATTATAAATTATGCACTTGAAAACGTGCCGGAAAAAAGATATGCCGACCCCATACACGGCTGCGGTGTCTGGGCGCCTGCCATAAGGTATCATAACGAAAAATTTTACATATTTTTCCCTATGCCCGACGAGGGTATTTATGTAACAACGGCGGCAGACCCGCGGGGCAGGTGGTCTGAGCCTATACAAATATTCAAAGGCGCAGGCTGGATAGATCCCTGTCCGCTTTGGGATGTTGACGGCCGCTGTTATATGGTGTCCGCATATGCAAAAAGCCGTATCGGGTTTAAAAGCATTTTAAGGCTGACCGAATTAAGCCCCGACTGCACAAAAATAATAGATATGGGCAAGGATATTTTTGACGGCAATGTAAATAACCAAGAGACCATAGAAGGACCAAAGCTTTACAAGCGTAACGGATATTATTATATTTTTGCTCCCGCAGGCGGTGTAAAAACGGGCTGGCAGGTCGTTCTGCGCTCCAAAAACATTTGGGGGCCTTACGAATACAGAAATGTAATGGTGCAGGGAGATACCGAAATAAACGGCCCGCACCAGGGCGCATGGGTCGATACGGTAACGGGCGAAGATTGGTTTCTGCATTTTCAGGATGTGTATGCAGCTGGCAGAATAGTTCATCTTCAGCCCATGAAATGGGAAAACGACTGGCCTGTGATAGGCGAGCCGCACGGAGAATACGGCACACCCGTAAGCGTTTACAAAAAGCCCGATGTCGGAGCACAGTATCCGATAAGCTATATCCCGACAAGTGACGATTTTGACTCGTACAGGCTGAAACTGCAATGGCAGTGGAACGCAAACCATACTTTTGACTGGTATGAAATGACGGGAAACGGCATTAAACTTTTTGCAATTAACAAAGAAAAAGAAAGATGTATCTGCGATGTTAAAAATCTTCTTTTGCAGAAGTGGGCATTCCCAAAATTTACCGCCGACACCTTGCTTGATGTAAAAAATATGAAAAACGGCGATATGGCGGGTATGGTGCATCTTGGCATTGCCTTTGCCGCGGTTTATATTGAAAAGGAAAACGGTATTTTCCGTATCAAATCAAAACAGGGCAGACAGACCTTTGTAAAAGAACAGGCCTTTGCAGAGGAAGAAACAAACCTTATAAAAGACGGTATCGAAACCGACAGGGTATTTTTCAGAAATATCGTAAAACCCGCAGGCAAAGGCGACGAAAACGAGCCTTTGTGGGAAACGAGCCTGCAATATTCACTTGACGGCAACGCTTTTGAAAATGTCTGCACATTTATTGCCGAGGCAGGCAGATGGGTAGGCGTTAAACACGGTATTTTCTGCGCACATGAGGGCGAGGGAAAAGGCGGCTATTCGGAAATAAAGTATTTTAATTATAAATAATATAAAAAGAGGGGTGTTTTTTATGAAAAAAAGAATTATTTCATCATTGCTTGCGGCTATGTTTATTATGGGAAATTTTACGGCCGTAAATGCCGAAAGCAAAATACTTGCCTTTCCGGGGGCAGAGGGCGGCGGAATGTTCGCAAGCGGCGGCCGCGGCGGAGAGGTCTATGTGGTAACGACACTTGCAGACTACGACCCCGAAACGGAAATGCCGATAGAGGGAACTTTCCGCGATGCTGTAAGCAAGGACAACAGAATTGTCGTATTCAATGTATCGGGTGTTATAGATTTAAAAGCACCCATGCGAATACACGGCAAAAATATCACGATAGCGGGGCAAAGCGCACCGGGCAACGGCATTACACTTTACGGCTACGAAACAAATATGAGCCTTGCGGAAAACGTTATACTGCGTTATATGCGTTTCAGACCCGGTGCAAAAAATGTCCACAGGGGCGATTCTATGGACGCTTTGTGGGGCAGAGGAATGAAAAATATGATAGTCGATCATGTTTCCGCTTCATGGTCTACGGATGAAACACTGTCGCTTTACCGCGCGGAAAATATGACCGTGCAATGGTCTATTATCTCGGAAAGTCTTGCAATGTCGGGGCACACAAAAGGCCGCCACGGCTACGGCGCTATCTGGGGCGGCGTAAACACGACCTATCATCATAATCTTATTGCAAACCATACCTCGCGTAACCCGCGTATGGGCGGAGGTACTCCCGAAGCGGACGACAACGACCATATTGCAAATTTTGATATAAGAAACAATGTTATTTACAACTGGGGCTTCAATACCTGCTACGGCGGCGGCCGCGCAAATACAAACTTTGTTTACAACTACGAAAAGCCGGGACCCGGTACCCGTGACGAAGTACGCGACAGAGTTATAGACTGCGGCGAGAAGAATAAGCCCGGCGGGTTCTATGTTTTCGGAAATGTGCTTGAGGGCAATAAGGAAGTAAGCGAGGACAACAGCAAGGGCATTTATATTGCCGAGGATGCAAAGGAATTTACGACCATTGCCGATAAAGAATTTGATGTAGAGGCTGCAAAGCACGTCCACACCGACACACCCGAACAAGCATACAAACTTGTGCTTGCAAAGGCAGGCGCGGTATACCCGAAACGTGATGCGCTTGATGCAAGAATAATCGCCGAGGTCAAAAACGACACGGGCAGATTTTCAAACCTTGACGAACAGGTCGGCGGTCTGCCGTTTACGGAAGAGATACACCGTCCCGAAGACTTTGACAAAGACCTTGACGGCATAGCCGACGAGTGGGAATTGGCACACGGACTTGACCCGAAAGATAAGAGTGACAGCAGACTTTTATGTCAGGATATGAGCGGCTACACAAATATAGAGGTATATCTCAATTCGCTTGTGGATATGAACTATGCGCCGCAAAATCCGTCCGTAATGCTTTCAAGACCCGCAAACAACGATATTTATACTTTGGGTGATTCGGTCAAAATGACGGCCGTTGTAAGCGAAGATGTGGAAAAGGTAGAATTCTATAACGGCGCAGAGATCATTTCGGTAGACGAAGAAGCACCTTTTGAAGCGGAACTTAAAGGTCTTGCCGACGGCACATATTTTATCTCGGCAAAGGCATTTTCATCAAACGGCTTGCAGACACAGTCCGATGCAAATGCGATACATATCAACACATACGACTTAAAAGGCTGGTCGCAGAGAAATATTGGTGCACCCGCTGTAAAGGGCAACGCATCGGGCGACGGCGTTTACACGGTAAAGGGCAGCGGCAAAATAGGCGACAAAGCCGACAGCTGTTATTTTATGTACAGAACGCTTGTTGGCGACGGCGAGATAAGCGCAAAGATAGACAGTATCACAGCAGTTGACAATCATGCTTTTTCGGGTCTTATGATACGCGAAAGCCTTAATTCGGATGCAAAGACTATAGCACTCGGCCTTTCGCATACCAAGCCTTATGAATGGAAAGAAACAGACCCGCAGACAGGCAAATCGACCACATATTACAGAAATGCTTTCGGTATATACATGGTAGGACGTTATACAACGGGCGGCGTATTCGACCAGATAGCCGAAGACCTTGACAGCCTTGACAAGGCAAAGGCCGCAAATGTTGCGCTTAAAAATGATATCCCGTTCAAGGATAAAGGCGAATTTTTAGGCTATTATGTGAAATTAAGACGTGAGGGCGATACCTTTATCTCCTACACATCAAAAGACGGCAAGGAGTGGGAAGAACTTGCAAAACGCACGGTTAAGATGGGCGAGAGAGTGTATATGGGCATAGCTGTTGACGGAAACAAGGTCAATAATAAGCTCGACAACCTTAATACCGCAAAATTTTCGGATGTAGTTTACGAGGGCGGTCAGTCGGCAGCGGAAAAATTCAGTTGGAAAGACAAAAAACAATAAAGAGAGGTATACGCTATGAAAGAATATTTTCCTATGGTACAAAAAGTAAAATACGAGGGCAAAAACTCAAAAAATCCGTTTGCTTTCAAATATTATGATGCAGACAGGATAATTGACGGCAAACCCATGAAAGACCACCTTAAATTTGCCATGAGCTGGTGGCATACACTTTGCGCGGGCGGTGCCGATCCGTTCGGTACAACAACAATGGACAGGACTTACGGCGGACTTACCGACCCAATGGAGATCGCGCGTGCTAAAGTTGATGCGGGTTTTGAATTTATGACAAAGCTTGGTATTGAATATTTCTGTTTCCATGATGCGGATATTGCGCCCGAGGGTGCGACTTTTGCGGAAACAAAGAAGAATTTTTGGGAGATAGTGGACTATATCGAAACAAAGATGAAAGAAACAGGCATAAAGCTTTTGTGGGGTACGGCAAATTGCTTCAATAACCCACGCTATATGCACGGCGCAGGCACATCCTGCAATGCACATAGTTTTGCCTATGCGGCTTCACAGATAAAAAATGCGATTGAAGCTACGGTAAAACTCGGCGGCAAGGGCTATGTTTTCTGGGGCGGCAGAGAGGGCTATGAGACCCTTTTAAATACCGATATGGCGCTTGAACTTGACAATATGGCACGCCTTATGCACATGGCTGTCGATTACGGCAGAAGCATAGGTTTTGACGGCGATTTTTATATTGAACCGAAGCCAAAGGAGCCGACAAAACATCAGTATGACTTTGACAGCGCAACTGTGCTTGGCTTTTTGAGAAAATACGGTCTTGATAAGGATTTCAAACTGAATATCGAAGCAAATCATGCCACACTTGCAGGCCATACCTTTGAGCATGAGCTGACTGTTGCAAGAATAAACGGCGCTTTCGGCAGCATAGATGCAAACAGCGGCGACCCCAATCTGGGCTGGGATACAGACCAGTTCCCGACGGATGTAAAAACAGCGGCACTTTGTATGCTTGAAGTTATCCGTGCGGGCGGTTTTACAAACGGCGGCCTTAACTTTGATGCGAAAGTCCGCAGAGGTTCTTTCACATTTGAGGACATCGTTTATGCCTATATCAGCGGCATGGACACCTTTGCCTTAGGCCTTATAAAGGCTTATGAGATAATAGAGGACGGCAGGATAGACGAGTTTGTGAAACAGCGCTATTCAAGCTATACAAAGGGTATAGGCAAAGACATAGTTGACGGCAAAGCAAGCCTTGAAAGTTTAGAGGAATATATCCTTAAAAACGATAACGAGCAAATGCAGAGCGGCAGACAGGAATATCTTGAAACTATATTAAACAACATTCTTTTCAGCTGACGGAGTGATGAACATGAAATATTTAATTGGTGCGGATATCGGCACATCGGGCACAAAGACGGTATTATTTGACGAAAATTTAAACGAGATAGCGTCTTCGACCGTTGAATATCCCATGTATCAGCCCCAAAACGGTTGGGCGGAGCAAGACCCCGAAGATTGGTACAACGCTGTTATAAAAACCGTAAAAACCGTAATTGAAAAATCGGGCGTAAAGGGCGAAGATATAAAGGGTACCGGGCTTTCGGGTCAGATGCACGGCCTTGTTATGCTCGATAAGGACAACAAAGTCCTGCGCCCGTCAATTATCTGGTGTGACCAGAGGACGGAAAAAGAATGTAAGCAAATAACCGAACTTGTCGGAGCGGAAAGGCTTATCGAAATAACGGCAAATCCTGCTTTGACGGGTTTTACCGCATCAAAAATAATGTGGGTAAAAAATAATGAGCCTTTATTGTATGAGCAATGCCGTCATATCCTCCTGCCGAAAGACTATGTGCGTTTTATGCTGACGGGAGAGTACGCGACAGAAGTTTCGGATGCAAGCGGTACGCAGCTTCTGGATGTACCCAACAGATGCTGGTCGGACGAGGTTTTAAATAAGCTTGGTATAGAAAGATCACTTTTGGGCAAGGTCTATGAGTCCTGCGATGTAACGGGATATGTTACGCGGAAAATTGCGGATATAACGGGTCTTGCAGAGGGTACTCCCGTTGTGGGCGGTGCAGGAGACAATGCCTCCGCCGCTGTCGGTACGGGCATTGTAAACGAGGGCGCGGCTTTTACGACCATAGGCACATCGGGCGTTGTTTATGTGCATACGGATAAGCCGAAAATAGATAAAAAGGGCAGGGTGCATACATTCTGCTGTGCCGTGCCGAACTGCTGGCACGTTATGGGCGTTACACAGGCTGCGGGACTTTCTTTAAAATGGTTCAAGGACACGCTTTTTAAGGACATAATTTCGCGCGCAGAGAAAAACGGTGCTGACCCTTATGACGAGATAAACGAGCTTGCAAATTCTTCGCCTATCGGGGCAAACAGGCTTATTTATCTGCCTTATTTAATGGGCGAAAGAACACCGCATCTTGATGCGGACTGCCGCGGCGTTTTGTTCGGACTTTCCGCAAGCCATACGCAGGGCGATATTTTGCGTGCGGTAATGGAGGGTGTAAGCTTTTCGCTTGCCGACTGCAAGGATATACTTGAAGAAATGGGCATAACCGCCAATGATATGACAGCCTGCGGCGGCGGAAGCGCAAGCGATGTATGGGCAAAGATACTTGCCGATTGTTACGGCTGTGATATAAAACGGCTCGGAAGCGCACAGGGTCCCGCACTCGGCGCTGCCATACTTGCGGGTGTCGGCGCGGGCATATTCAAGGATGTACGTTCGGCGTGCGATCGATTTATCAAACCCGACAACTGCATAAAATTCTCGCCCGAAAACAATATCAAGTATAAAAACATCCATTCTCTGTATAAAAAACTTTATACTTCTTTAAAGGCCGATTTTAAGCAATTGTCGGATTTATCTTAAGATTTTTGTAAGATATTTTTAATAAAACGTTAAATTGAAATGTACCTTTTTGTATTTTATAATTATACAAAAGGGTGCATTTTTATTTTGGGAGAAGGTGGGAAAGTGAAGTCGGATAAATTTTTTATATGGGCAAGACAATGCTGCGTATTGCAATGGAAGTCGATAATTGTGTTATTTGTCTCTTATATATTTTGGAGTTTATTTACGCTTTTTGAAACGTTTATAAGCTTTCTTGCGGTTTTGATAATTTTGTTTGGCATCGCGGGAACGATAACGGCAGTTTTGGCGATATTAATATCCGCTTATGAAGCTGTCAAAACTAAAGATATCATATATTTTGCAAAAGCCTTTATAACAGCATTTACACTTGGAATATTATGCTTTTTGCCTGCTTCTTTGCTTATATATATGATAATAACGGGAAGGTATGTCTGAGGGGGTATTATATGCGGGAAAAACGAATAATAAAAGGTATGGAACTGCGGTACGGGCAAATAAACTGGTACTGCATAAATAAAAATATGCGGTATCATTATCTTGAAGAATTGGAGCAAAAAAATAATCGGCTTTATCTTGACAATGCAGAGCCCGTACTTGCAAACAGTTTAAGCAATGAAGTGATATTTAAAGTACGGGACGGATATGTGGTGATCAGTATGCAGAGACAGGGGGACGGTTCTATCTGTCCCATACGGGACAGTAGAACCGTCCCCGCTGTCTCATATCGTCATTTAAAGAAACCAATGTTAAAGCCTTACCTAAAACGCACACTGCGTGTAATATCGGACATCAGGCCCGCACGGGTATCGGGGCTTGAGCGGTGGCGCAGGTTGGCATGGGGCATTGTGCTGCTTGACAATATTGCGCTGTTTCCGTTTTTGCTTTTATTCTTTGACGGCATAGAATTTTTTGCTTCGGGTTTCTGCATTATTCAAAGTGCCGTCTTTGTTTATTTCGGTAATTGGATATTGACGGCGGCTGTTGTTTTTACAACTTTATCTGTAGTCGGATATGCGGTTGAAGCATGGCTTAACAGTGATTATGATATTAAAATTTTTATCGGGTATATTTTATATCTTACAGAAATACAGGCGTTTCTGTATTGGAATAGGGTAGGCTTTTTGCCTGTTTGAAAGGGGTGTTTTGTATGATTTGGCATATCGCAATTCTTTTTCCGGTAATTTATTGCTTTTTAGCAATAGGACTTTGCATGGGAGGACACAAAGACTTAAAACGTCTGCGAAGTTTTGAAAATATCGATATTTTTCTTTTGGTAAAGATAATACAAAATATTTTGATATTTGTTTATATCTGCATTTTCAGCGACTTGGTCGCGGCGGGTATGGAATCATCATCGTCACCGCTGTTTATTGCGATACTTATTATACCAATGTATACACTTTGTGCGCCTTTGGGCATAGTGACCTCGCTTATTTTCCTGCCGCAAATGAAAAGGGCTTCGCGCGACAAGTTTTCGGCTATGATATATTTTGCGGCAACGTCGCTGCCTTTGATAGATATATTTACGCTTTTGAATATCAAACGCAGATACCGCGATATTCCCGCAAAAGACCTTTTAAATCATATACATATTTTTTTGATCGGCTGTGTGCTTATGTTTTTGCCGTTTATGGGTCGCTTATTCAATATATACTGGTATGAGGGCATAGAAACATCAACGACGGCACTGTTTATTGGTACAATGCTGCTTGTGGCATATACGGCGGTCTGCAAGCCAAAAAAGGTTGTAACTTTGAGTGTATATATCACTGCCGCGGTCATGGTTATTCTGCTTGCTTTGGTTTACGGATATTATCTTTATATGAATGATATTATACACACGCTGCTGCAGGATTTACAAAAATACAGACAATATGGAGACCCGTTTGACAAATATTTCTTTAAACTTGTGAGACTGCTTGTAGCGCTGGCGGCATCAGGTATCTCATATTTTATTCATTGTATGGTTTACTGTATAAAAGGGAGGAGGCGGTAATATGACATTTATAAAAGAAGTTATCGGCAGAAATTTAGAGAGTCTGTTTGAGATAATAAAAGCTGTTTTCCCGATATTAATATGTGCGTTTATAACACATTTGGCTGCCTTTGCCGATTTTTGCATGACACCTAAAGATTCCGAAAGATATAAGACTGTAAAAAGTATGTTTATAATGTCGGCAATGCTTATTTATGTACCCATACTGACATTGTTTATCCCGATAATTTATGTCCAGCTGCTGACATTCCCTGTTATTCTGGTTATTGCACTGGTAAGATCGATAAGGGCAAATTCAAAACTGTCGGTGGGGTTTGCTGTTACGGCAGTTGTGTTGGCAGGCTTTATATTCTATATTATTGCGGGTATTTCGGCGGTTTTGAGTGTTTAAGGCGGTGATCTTATGAGTAAAAAAGCGATAATAATTATAAATCTTGTTTTAACTTCAATTTTTGCGGCGGTTTTGATAACGGGTGCTTACAATTCGTCCGACAAGTTTTTGTATGCAGTTAAAAAAGAACTGAAAGGCACGGGGATAGTGTGGGAAAGTGCGCAGTTACAAGGCGAATACACCGTACTTGTGACAAAAAGATCTCCCGAAGAGGATATTCAAAGGGTCACGGATGCCATTGATACCGTAATCAAAAGCGAAAATTTTGACGACAAAAAAGATAATGTGACACTCTGTGTTATCCATGAAAACAAACAGAGAAAAAAATATTCCACTGGCAGATTTGATCCCGAATACAAACTTATGCTTAAATACAAAGACGGCAAAATGACGGGACATTATTTGTATGAACCGCGCGGTCTCGGAAATTACGACATAGACAAACTTTTCTCCCTGCCGTGTTTTCAAACGATAGTGAGTACGGAAAGTGTACCCGCGGACGAGGTCGTTCTTCTTCCGAATCTTGAAGAAATAACATTTTATGATACTTCCGATGTGGATATAAGCAAGCTGACCGTACTTAAAAAACTTAAAAGGATAAACGTAAACCACGGTTCGCCCGTAAACTGCGAATACCTTGCCGAATTCCCCGAACTTGAACTTGCCTATCTTCATCCCGCAATACCCAATGATGAAGAATTTGACAAGGCGGAAAGGGTGCGGATAGATACGGGCAGGGACATCAGATATGTAAAATAGAGTAGGCGAATTAAATGATCGGACTTAAACTTGTTTGAGTCTGATTATTTTGATTGGTGTTTTATAAAATTATGGGAAATTTATTGCATTTAAAATTCTTATATGTTACAATATTTTTAAAGCATTTGTAATTACCAAATTGAATAATAAGAGCAATAATAATTTTAAAACTACGAAATCAGCAAGGAGAATCGTGAAGATAGTGAGTGATGAAATGAAAAATAGAAGAAACAGCACGGAGACAGAGAACCGTTCGAGACCAGTGAAAAAGTCCCCATTCTCCCAAATTTTTGAATAAAAAAGCACAAAAGTCATCAGATTTGTGTTATAATTAAGTTGCGAAACAAAAAAAACGCAAGGAGATGACTTTTATGCTCAATAGAGAAGCTAAA